>CANKBG010000020.1 GCA_947479935.1 Comamonadaceae bacterium | reverse complement strand
TTTGCAGGGGCCACACCAAGGGGCCCAAAAGTCGACCAACACAGGGGTGGTCATGGAGGCCGCAATGACCTCGGTTTCAAATGTTTCTACGGTGACATCAATCATATTTACCAGACCTATGGCCTAAACCTTAAAATTCAAGGATTCAACTGAATTCAGTTGAAACAATTTTTCTTTAACGCTTCATTAAAGCCAAACATGCCAAACACAGCATCCAAAGCCAAAACACGCATTGGCGTGGTCATGGGATCCAGTTCTGACTGGGACACGATGCAACACGCAGTCCAGATTCTCCAACAGTTTGGCATCGATCACGAAGCCAAAGTGGTTTCTGCCCACAGAATGCCTGACGAAATGTTCACTTATGCCGAAACAGCCCTAAAACGCGGCTTGTTCGCCATTATTGCCGGTGCGGGCGGTGCGGCGCATTTGCCAGGCATGTTAGCGGCTAAAACGGTGGTTCCTGTGTTGGGCGTGCCTGTGGCCAGCAAACATTTGCAAGGCGTCGATTCTTTGCACAGCATTGTGCAAATGCCCAAAGGCATTCCCGTGGCCACATTTGCCATTGGTGCAGCGGGCGCGGCCAATGCGGCTTTGTTTGCGGTGGCCCTGTTGGCGCAAAACAATCCTGCTTTGCAAGCAAAACTTGAAGTCTTCAGAAAAGATCAAACGGCTGCGGCGCAAGCTATGACGCTGCCACCCGTAAGCGGTGCATGACGGGCATGACAAATTCAGTGACTTTGTTGCCAGGCGGCCGTGCCGACTCTAAAGCAGCTTCTCACCCAGAGCCCCTCACCTTGGGCGTCATGGGCGGTGGGCAGTTGGGCCGCATGTTTGTGCACGCCGCGCAAACCATGGGTTACTTGACAGCGGTGCTAGACCCCGATGCACAAAGCCCTGCGGGCCGTGTCAGCCATCGCCACATTCAAACCGATTACACCGATCCAATTGGGTTGAAAGAATTGGCGGCTTGCAGTGCCGCCATCACCACCGAATTTGAAAATGTGCCAGCACCCGCACTGCGTGAATTGGCCAAACTGCGGCCTGTGTCGCCCGGCGCCGATGCGGTGGCCATTGCACAAGACCGTGCTGCAGAAAAAGCGCACTTTGTGAAATGCGGTGTGCCCTGTGCGCCTTATGCAGTGATCGAATCTGATGTGCAGTTAGAAGACGCCATATCGAAAGATTTGCTGCCTGGTATTTTGAAAACGGCTCGCATGGGCTATGACGGCAAGGGCCAAGTGCGCGTGAAAGATGCTGCAGCGTTGCGTGATGCTTGGCAAGAATTAAAACAAGTACCTTGTGTCTTGGAAAAGATGCTGCCCTTGAAGTTAGAGTGCTCGGTCATTTTGGCACGTGGCCGCGATGGGCAGATGGTCCACTTTCCAGTGCAACGCAATTTGCACCGCGATGGCATTTTGGTGGTGACTGAAGTTTATGCAGGTCATCTGACTGAAGCAATCCAACAACAATCGGTGTCTGCTGCGCGCGCTATTGCAGAAGGCGTAAATTATGTGGGCGTGTTGTGCGTGGAATTCTTTGTGTTGCAAGATGACAGCATGGTGGTGAATGAAATGGCGCCGCGCCCGCACAACAGTGGTCACTACACTCTAGATGCGTGCGACCAATCACAATTTGATTTGCAAGTTCGTACGCTAGCCGGTTTGCCTATGACGCAACCCCGACAGCACAGCCCTGCCGTCATGCTCAATTTATTAGGCGATGTCTGGTTTGATACCAAGGGCACCATGCGTTTGCCAGATTGGCCTGCGGTTCTGGCATTGCCAGGAACGCATTTGCATTTGTATGGCAAAACTGAAGCGCGCAAAGCGCGCAAGATGGGGCACCTCAATGTCACGGGTGCAAATGCTGCAGAAGTTCGCGCTGTGGCCTTGAAGGCGGCAAGCATTTTAGGCATTGAAGCTTTTTAAGTTGAACGCCTGCAGCTTCGCACGCCAGCCGTACTTCAACAGCACCCCTTTATCACTATACCCATCAACGCATGATCATTTTTGGCAACAATCCTGCGCATGTGCAACAAGCAGCCGATGCTTTGTGCGCTGGCGAACTCTTGGGTTTGCCAACTGAAACAGTTTATGGTTTGGCGGCAGATGCCAGCAACGAAACTGCCGTTGCCAAAATTTTCAAAGCCAAAGGCAGGCCCTCCAATCATCCTTTGATTGTTCACGTGGCTTCGGTGAACGAGGTGAAAAAATTTGCCAATGAAGTTCCTGACTTTGCGCAAAACCTGATGTCGCAATTTTGGCCAGGCCCGCTCACACTCATCTTGCCTCGAAAAGAAGAGATGGCTGCTGTTGCTGCAGGCGGACAAAACTCTGTGGGCTTGCGTTGCCCTTCACATCCGGTAGCCCATGAAGTGCTAAAGGCTTGCGCCGCAAAAGGGGTCTGGGGTGTGGCGGCACCCAGTGCCAATCTGTTTGGCCGCGTTAGCCCCACCAGCGCTGCGCATGTGCAATCAGAATTCGGTGATGCATTGCTTATTTTAGATGGGGGTGAATGCGAGGTTGGCATTGAGTCAAGCATTGTCGATTGCACTCGTGGTGTGCCTGTGCTGTTGCGCCCCGGGCAAATCAGTCGCACACAAATTGAACAAGCATGTGGTTTGAAATTGGTGAATCCAGAAACATTGAACTCAGAGGCGCCGCGCGCCTCAGGTACTTTGGAGTCGCATTACGCACCCACAGCCAAATTGCGATTAATGCGCACGGCCGATTGGCAAAAAGCATTGGAAGCCTTAGGCCCACACACTCAAAACTTAGCTTTGTGGTCTGTTCAAAAACCTTCTCAGGACTTGATGGGCGCTGGTTTGATTTGGCGCGCTATGCCTGCAAATGCCACGCAAGCTGCACACGACTTGTTCAGCGTGTTGCGTGATTTTGATGCCAGAGGCGTCCGTACCATTTGGATTGAAACGCCGCCCCACACCCCCGACTGGGAAGGCGTGCGCGACAGGTTAAATCGCGCAGCGGCCTAATTTCAAGGCAAAAAAAGCACCATCGCTGGTGCTTTTGGAGAGTGGCTTTGATAACTTAATAACGCATGCCCACACCCAAGCTTATGCCAATGGGGTTGAGTGTCATGTCCAAGGTTTGGCCGGTAGACAAAGTGGTTCGAGTTTTTAAAGGCGTTTTGCTAAAGGCGCCATCGACAAACCAACGCTCATCAATTTTGTAAGACGCACCCACTTGCAAGGTGGCTGCAAATTTGGATTGAATGGACAGAGTGGTTGGCATAAGAGGTGTGCCACCTGTGAGGCCAGAAAGCACGGCAGTGGCGTGCTCGCCATCAAACTTGGCATAAGTCACGCCCAAGCCTAAGTAAGGCCGAAACATACCACTGGCTTCACCAAAGCGGTATTGCACCATCACGGTGGCAGGAATGGCCTTGGTATCGCCAATTTTGCCGACACCCGCAATGCTGCCTGTGCCATACAGGTTGTGCTTAAAAGGCAAAGCAAGTGGCAAATCGATGGCCACGCTGTTGCTGAGCATGTAAGTAATGCCGCCCGCATACTGGGTGCTGTTGCTCACGCCTGATTGGGCGCCAGCAAGCGAAGGCGCAGACAAAGTGCCACTGGTGACTTGCGGTGCAAGTTGCATGATGCCGCCGCGAACGAGCCAGCTTCCTTGTGATTGCGCTTGAGCAGCAGAGCCTAAGGTAAGGGCAGTGAGTGCTGTGATTGCAGATAGCGCAAAGCAGAATTTAGATTTCATGATGTTTCTCCTTCGCTTAGATTTAGAGCCAACCTGCTGTGGCCAAAGACTTTGCAACCAACTGGCTTAGCAGTTGATAGCCCAAAGGTGAGGGATGGAAGCCGTCTGAGAAACCATAGGTTTGCCACCAGTTGCTGCCACCCGTTGCGCCTGCTGGCGGTGTCATGGCAGACAAGGCTGCCGCTGTACAAGTTTGGAAGTTGTACAAAGGCAAGCCGTCTGAGCCCATGCCCGTGATGGGGCAAGCAGGCGTGGTGACATTGGTTAAACCATATTGCGCTGGGTTTGCAATTTGATCGTTGAATGCGGTGTAGAAGTCGACCAACACAATGCGTTTTTCATTGGCCACCAAAGTGGCCAGCCGAGAATTGAAGGCCTCTACCCAAGACTTGAACAAGGTCTCTGATTGGGCACGAGCACCTGCACCGGTGGCGCCACCGCCATAAGCAGCCGCAATGCTGCCCAACACCATTTGAAAGCGAGGCGTGTTGGTAATACCGGGTGTGTTGAGCACAACAATGCGCTCTGCACCTTTGTCTAAGGCACTGGTTTTGATGCTGCCGTAAAACTTATCAGCCAAGGCCGCCATGTAGGCGCTGCCCACTTGCGCCAAACCGGCTTGACCGCCAGCCAACAGGGGACCCAAAGTGGCTGCTGGAATGAGTGTGCCCGCCATAGCAGCATAACTTGCACCACCGTCTTTGGCGGCATTCAAATAGGCGCCAACCAAGTCGGCTGCATCGTTGCCACCGCCATCAATGAGAAGCAAATCTGTGCTTTTGTAATTGCCAGCCGAAGAGGCAACCTGCAATTGATAAGTGATGGAGAAGGGCGAAGCGCCTGCACCTGTTTGAGGGTTGATGTTGTTGATGCGACCGCCGCCCACGGCATAGCTAGAGCAGCCTGGTACCAGAGAGAAGGGTGAGGCAGCAGCGCCTGTGTATTTGAAAAAGTTGCACAGTTGAGGTGTGCCTAAAAGTGCAGCAATGCGTTCCGTCCAAAGCGTATTAGGCTCGCTTGCGCTGTCTTGCACAGAGAAGATGCGGCCATTGGTGGGAATGCCTTTGAACACACCACTGTCGGCCAAGCTGTCGCCTATGACTTTGACAGATGTGATGCCAGCACGCTGACTTGTTTGGTCTGCACCACCGCCACCGCAAGCCGCCAAAATAGCGACGGCAGTTGCTGCAGCGGCAAGCCGGAAATGTCTCCAATTCATGACGGCCATCTTTCACCCCTTTTTCTTTTTTATGAATATGTCATTAATAAAAGAACGCCCGTTCTTTTATTAGCCATCTTAGGGAGCATGAAGGCGGAGAGTGATGGGGTAAATACTAGTCTTCAGAAAGACTTTTCACTGATCACTTTTTCTGGTCTTGAACAGTCCATTCAAGTAGCTTGTCCAGTGCGGGCCGAGCAGCATTGGCATGGGGGTGATTGACGATGACCACAAAGACATAGGACTTCCCACTCAAGCCCTCGACGTAGCCCGCCAATGAAGCGACATCTCGCAGGCTGCCTGACTTTAACTTGGCACGGCCAATGACCACCGATTTGGGTTGTCGATCTTTCAGGCGCACCACGGTCCCGTCCACGCCCGCAATGGCCAAAGAATTTTGCAAAGCATTGGCAAAGGTACTTTGCGCACCCAGTTGAAGCAACGCAGAAAGGGCATGCGCACTGCTTCGTTCTTCGCGCGAAAGGCCAGAGCCGTTGTCCAACACGGGCGCTTTGTGTTCTGGCAAGTTTTTCGCCCACCATTGCAAGACAACTTGCTTTGAAGACGCAAAATTTCCGGGGCCTGGTTGACTCGACAGGCTTAGGAACAACTGCTGCGCCATCACGTTGTTGGAAAATTTATTGATGTCGGCCACGATGTCAGACAATGGCAGTGAGGGTGCTTCATGCCAGAGCGTGGCGCGCACCGGCGTCATGCCATCCCGAACTTGGCCTTTCAACTGACCCCCTGCTTGCGCCCACATGGCCTGAACCATCCGAATTGCGAATGTTTGGGGCTGAACATAAGCGACTGGCCACTTTTGCTCGCCGCATGCACTGGGGTACGAGCCATTGAAACGAATTTGGTTGGCTTCAGAAAAATCAGCGCGGAGTTGTGTACGCCAATCTTGGCAAGGGCTGGTGGACAAAGGGACGGCTCGAGGCCATTGAACATTTGCCAAGGGAGGTTCACTTTCAACTCTGGCTTCACCGCGAGTGGCATCGGGTGTGAACTTGAACAGCATGGCATTGAAGTTCAACAGCAAACCTTGCGGCACCACGTTGTAAGGACGCAAAGGTTCATCGTCAAAACTGGCCGCATTTTTAAGCGGTAAATCGAAAACGCTACCATCCAAAATAATGTCGCCCTTGATTTCGCGCAGGCCTTTAGCCATCACTTCTTGTATCAAGCTTTGCAATCGCTCGACCACCAGTTTGGGATCACCACTGCCCTTCAAATACAAGTTGCCTTGAAGTACACCATCCTTGACTGGGCCGTCGATGTAGATGCGATTGCGCCAGGTATAGTCAGGTCCCAGTAAAGACAAACCTGCAGAAGTGGTAATGAGCTTCATCACAGAAGCCGGGTTCATTTCTTCGGCGGCTCTGTATTGCAAGCGCGGCGGTGATTGTTTGAGTGTGACTTGGGGCGAAGTGATCAAAGGCGTAATCATGATGCTCACGGCACTTAAAGGAACATTCGCCTGTTTGAAGGCCGAAGCAACTGAAGCCGGCATTGTTTTTTCTGGCGCACTCTTGATCAAATCGGGCTTGGCCAGCACCCACGGACTCTGGCATGCCCACAGCAGGGCAAAACAGAGCTGAATTGGGAATTTAAAAAGTAATCTGTGCATGTTGCAAGTCTAGCCGCCCTAAAGCGTCGGGGCGCGTCCCATTCTGATGAATCCTGTCCGAATCTGCAGGCGTCTATGGCAGGACGTATCATTAGCGCATGGTATTTTCTTCTCAAAGCATCGGTCGTTTGTCGGCTGTGATCACGGTTCTGATTTGGACTTCTTTCATCATTGTGGCTCGCGCCTCCGCATCCCACGTTTTACTACCCTTGGACATTGCTTGTGCGCGCATCATCGGCGCTAGCAGTATTTTGCTGCCTTGGGCATGGTGGCTAATGCGAGAGTCGCGGCAAAAGGGTGAGGTTGTGGGCTCTTTGTTTGGATTGTCACCATTGCCGTTAAGGATCACAGTGCAGGCCGGTATGCTGGGTGGTTTTTTATATGCTGTGCTGGCGTACATCGGTTTCTTTTACGCACCTGCGGGTCATGCCTCCGTGCTCATGCCGGGCAGCTTGCCCTTGTGGACCACGCTTTTAATGTGGCTCTTTTTGCGAGAAAAAATTAGCATGAACCGCGCCATCGGCTTAGGCATGATCGTGTGCGGCGGTGTGTTGGTCGGGGGCATGAGTTTGCTCAAGGCTTTTGAAGGCGGTGAAGTGTGGATCGGTGATGTGCTGTTCATGACCGCAGCATTCTGCTGGTCCGCTTACGGCGTCACTGTGCGTCGGTTTGGCTTGGATGCGGTACGTGCCACCATGGCCATCACGGCTTTTGCTTTGGTGAGCTTTGTGCCGGCCTATGCTGTGCTGGTTAATTTGAATGTTCTGACCAGCCACATGGCGCAAGCTTCTTGGGCAGAAATTGTGTTTCATGCTAGCTATCAGGGCATCGTTTCTGTGGTTATTTCTGGCATCACATTCACACACATGATTCGAACCTATGGCCCCGTCAAGTCCACCATGATCACGGCTTTGGTGCCCGGCCTTTCAGCGTTAGGCGCGGTCGTTTTTTTAGATGAGCCCTTGTCGTGGAATTTGGGGGCCGGCTTGGCCTTGGTCACAGGGGGTATTTTGTTTGGTGTGCGACAGACCTTGGTGAAAAACGAAGTTCAAAGCCATCAAAATAACGCATGACCACCGACTTCAAATTTTTAGCCTTTGACACCAGCACCGACATGATGTCGGTGGCTTTGTGCCATGGCCAACAAACATGGCACCACCACGGTTTGGGCGGTGCCAACGCATCAGCGCAGTTGATCCCCACAATTCATACATTGTTAGCCAAAGCACATTTGCAGTTGTCTGACTTGACCGCCTTGGTGGTAGGTCAGGGACCGGGTTCTTTTACGGGTCTTCGAACCGCATGCGCTGTTGCACAGGGCTTGGCACTGGGGGCTCATTTGAAAGTCATTGCCGTCGACAGTTTGATGGCGGTGGCAGAAAATGCTCGTTTGAAATTACAAGTTGCAGGCAGCACTCAACCAGAACATTTGCATGTGGGTGTTGTGATGGATGCGCGCATGAGCGAGGTTTATGCCGGTGCGTATCAATGGCATGAAGCAACGTCGATATGGACATCACTTTTGCCATTGCAAGTGGGCCCGCCAGAAAGTGCTGCACAAACTTTGAGTCAACTGAACCTGCCAAGTTGGATTTTGGCTGGCAATGGGTTTGAGGTTTACAAAGATCGCTTTCCGTTGCACTTGTTTGAGCCAATCGTGTCGTCTCCACAAACTGTTACCTGCATGTCTGCCCTGCCACATGCTTTGGCTTTGTTGCGCTTGGCACCAAACTTTTGGCAGGCGGGTAAGGCGATGGCGCCGGAGTTTGTGCAGCCGCTTTATATTCGAGACAAGGTGGCGCAAACAACGGCTGAGCGAGAGGCCATCAAAGCCTCTAAACCCCAAAGCTAAAAGACGGTCGTATGAACCTTTGGCCAGCAGAACTGAAGCAAGAGCTTGCACCCGACTTGAAGGTGCAACTGCTGCCCATGACCGAAGCCGACTTGAATGCTGTGGTGGCCGTGGAGCAGGCCGCCTACAGCCATGCCTGGACCTTAGGCAACTTTAGAGATGCCCTGAAGGCCGATTATGTGGCCCATCGTTTGGTGGCGGGTGAGCACTTGGTTGGCTACTTTGTGGCCATGCAAGTGATCGACGAAGTTCATCTGCTCAATATCACGGTGGCACCAGCCTTTCAAAGACAAGGTTGGGCGCGGTGCTTGATGCAATCGCTTAGCCTTTGGTCAAAAGCCAAAGGGGCGAGTTGGCTTTGGTTGGAAGTGCGTGAGAGCAATGAGAGAGCGCTCGCCCTTTACAAAGCCTTTGGTTTCAAGCAAGTGGGTCGCAGAAAAGACTATTATCCTGCCGGCAGAACCCACCGAGAGGCCGCTGTGGTCATGAGCATGCCGCTAAACTCTTAAGCTATGACTGAAGACAACAACCCCTTGCATGACGAGAATGCTACTCGTTTTGAATTGGACGACCGCCAACGCGCCATGTTGGCGGAGATGGGTGTTCGTGTTTGGATGCCAAAGACGACAAGCCAACGGGTTGTGGAGGCGCCTGCACCGGCAATTGCACCTGTACAAGCAAGTGCATCTTTAATTGGAAGTGCAACTTCAGCGCCAACGGAGCCCAAACTCCTGTCAATGCCCGTGGTTGATATTTCAAATTTACCGGCTGGTATTGCCAGCATGAATTGGACAGAGATTCAATCTGCTGTGTCGAGTTGTACGGCTTGTGGTTTGTGTCAAGGCCGACAACAAGCTATCTTAGGTGATGGTCTTGTCACTGCCAATTGGATGGTGGTGGGTGATGCGCCTGGTGAGGACGAGGACAAAGAGGGCAAGAGCTTTTCCGGGCCTGCCGGTCAATTGCTTGACAACATGTTGAAAGCCTTAAACCTCAACCGCGAGGATGTTTATTTAACGCATGCTTTGAAGTGTCGCACGCCCTCTGGTCGCAATGCCAGCCAAGTAGAGGTGACGCACTGTGCGACTTACTTGGCCAGACAAGTGGCTTTGGTTCAACCTCAAGTTATTTTGGCCATGGGCCGCACGGCCGCACTGGCCTTACTTCAAAGTGCAGAGCCCTTAGGCAAGTTACGATCGCAAGTTCAAACATTTCAAGGTGTGCCCGTGGTGGTCACCTACCCACCGACCTATTTGCTGCGCAATCAATCTGACAAAGCCAAAGCTTGGGCCGACCTTTGTTTGGCCGCCAGTTTGGTAAAGACTTAATCTTTTTCCGCCTCGGGCATAGAGGGCGCGGCGCTTTGTGTTTTGCTGGGCCACAGCACACAGGCAATAGACACCACCATCAAACCCATGGCTGCCCAGTCTTGCCAGTGCAAAATTTCATTCAAGGCCCATGCGCCACTGAAAACACCCAAGATGGGAATCATCATGGTGCTGAGTGTCGAGGCCACAGGATGCAGGCTTCTGGCCAAATAAAACCATGCAGAGTGTGCAAATCCAAATACCAAAATTGCGTTGTACAAAATGGCAAACCAGTGTGTTCCCGTAGGTTCTTGCCAACGGTCGGATTCAAATGCAAGCGACAAGACGGCCACCACGACAGTGGTCGAGGCCGTCATCCAAAAAGACAAAGTAAGCGTGGGCAGCGGTATGGTGGTTCTGCGCAACAGTTGAGTCCCTAAAGCCCAAGTGCTAGCAGCAACCAAGGCCAGCAAAACGCCCAAAGGTTTGCCGGAGAGATTGGTCAATTCGTGCCAAAGAAGAAGAAGCACTCCGAAAGACGCGGCGGCCACACCGCCCCATGCACGCTTGGCGAGTTGGTTGTGAAACACCCAAGCGCCAATGGCGGCAGAAAAGATGGGCATGGTGTAGCCCAAAATAGCAGACCGGCCACTGGATAAATATTGCACCGCCAAAATCATGGTGACGTGCCAAATGAACATGTTGAACAGCGACAAAACAAAAAGTTCTCGCCAATAGAGACGAGGAACTCTGAAGGGAACTTTCATGAACCATAAGGCCGCCCCCAACACGGGCGTCCCAATCAACAAACAAATCAATCGAAAGGTCAGGGGCGGAAAGCCGGTGACGCCAAGCTTTAAGACGGGCCAGTTCATGCCCCAGACCAAGGTTAAAAGTGCTAAGACCAGCCATTGGCGTGTTGAGAGTGCATGCATGGGTCTGATCTTAGAGCGAAATTGAAACAGGAGTCGCCTGTTGGGCGTTTTCCGTCCGACCCCTTAAAATCCGTGCATGACCTTCTTAGAACAATTGCAAGGCGCCGAGCGCCAAAACGGCTCCCTGTTGTGTGTGGGCCTCGACCCAGATCCCAGCAAACTCCCTGCAGGCATGAAAGGCGACGCTAGCAAAATCTACGATTTTTGCGCGCAAATTGTTGACGCCACAGCCGATTTGGCCATTGCCTTCAAACCGCAAATTGCTTATTTTGCAGCGCACCGCGCAGAGGCGCAATTGGAAAAACTCATGGAACACATGCGCCGCAATGCACCTCATGTGCCTGTGATTTTGGATGCCAAGCGAGGTGACATTGGTTCCACAGCCGAACAATATGCGAAAGAAGCATTTGAGCGTTATGGCGCTGATGCGGTCACCTTGTCGCCCTTCATGGGCTTTGACTCGGTTCAACCTTATTTGAAATACCACGGTAAAGGTGCGTTCTTGTTGTGCCGCACGTCCAACCCTGGCGGCGATGATCTGCAAAACCAACGCCTAGCCTCTATTGAAGGCCAACCCCTTTTGTATGAACACGTGGCCAAACTGGCACAAGGCCCTTGGAACTCGAATGGCCAATTGGGCTTGGTGGTGGGCGCCACATACCCCGCTGAAATTGAACGTGTCCGCAGTTTGGCGCCAACGCTGCCGTTGCTCATTCCAGGTGTGGGGGCTCAAGGCGGCGATGCGGTGGCCACCATCAAGGCAGGTTACCGTCAAAGCAATGGCGTCACAACAAGTGCTGTCATTGTGAGTTCGTCGCGCGCCATTCTGTATGCATCTTCGGGTGATGATTTTGCGCAAGCTGCGCGCAACGAAGCCATGCGAACACGTGATGTGTTGCAATCTGCAACACAAGCTTAATTATTTTTCAAGCAAACGCTTGAGGTAACGACCTGTAAAGCTGGCAGGATTTTGAGCCAGTATTTCAGGTGTCCCAACGCCCAATACATTGCCGCCACCCGAGCCGCCTTCCGGCCCCATGTCGATCAACCAGTCAGCGGTTTTGATCACATCCAAGTTGTGCTCAATGACCACAATGGTATTGCCCGCATCTCGCAGCTGATGCAAAACTTTGAGCAGCAAAGCAATGTCTGCAAAGTGCAAGCCGGTGGTGGGTTCGTCTAAGATGTAAAGCGTGCGACCAGTGTCACGTTTGGACAATTCCAGCGCCAACTTCACGCGTTGCGCTTCACCGCCCGACAAGGTGGTGGCCGCTTGTCCTAAGCGAATGTAGCTCAAGCCCACATCGAGCAAAGTTTGCAATTTACGTGCAATGGCGGGAACCGCACTGAAAAATTCAAACGCCGCTTCCACCGTCATGTCGAGTACTTGGGCAATGTTTTTGCCTTTGTACAAAATCTCTAAAGTTTCGCGGTTGTAACGTTGACCGTGGCACACATCGCAAGGGACGTACACATCGGGCAAAAAGTGCATTTCCACTTTCACCATGCCGTCTCCTTGACAGGCTTCGCATCGGCCGCCGCCATTGGACGCATTCACATTGAAGCTGAATCGGCCAGGGCCATACCCTCTCTCGCGTGCGGCCGTCACTTCAGTCATCAAATCGCGAATGTGCGTGAACAATCCGGTGTAGGTGGCAGGGTTGCTTCGCGGTGTGCGGCCAATGGGGGACTGATCAACATTGATCACTTTGTCGAAATGGTAAAGCCCCAAAATGTCTTCATGGGGAGCCGGTTCATCGTGCGCGCGGTGAATGCTGCGCGCTGCGGCGGCATACAAAGTCTCGTTCACCAACGTTGATTTGCCTGAACCCGATACGCCGGTGACGCAAGTGAGCAAACCCACGGGAAACGCCACACGCACATTTTTTAAGTTGTGGCCGCTGGCACCCACAATTTCGATAAAGTCTTTGCCAGGGGCGTGTCGCTTGGCAGGTATCTCAATGGCTTTGCGGCCCGATAAATACTGACCGGTTAAAGAATCGCTGGCTTGCAAAATATCTTCGCACGTACCTTGTGCCATGACACGGCCACCATGCAAGCCTGCTCCTGGCCCCATGTCAATCACATGATCGGCAATTCGAATCATGTCTTCGTCGTGCTCCACCACCAACACGCTGTTGCCAATGTCGCGTAAATGTTTGAGTGTGCCAATGAGGCGATCGTTGTCACGCTGGTGCAATCCAATGCTGGGTTCATCTAAAACATACATCACACCAGTGAGGCCTGAGCCAATTTGGCTGGCCAAGCGAATGCGCTGAGATTCGCCACCCGACAGCGTGTCTGCACTTCGGTCGAGGCTTAAATAGTTCAAGCCCACATCGTTTAGGAATTTCAAGCGTGAGCCAATTTCGCGCACCACTTTGTCGGCAATTTCGGCTTTGGCACCACGCAACTGCAAAGTTTGAAAGTAGTTTTGAGCTTCACCCAAGGTGACATGATTCACTTCGTAAATGGCGCGTGCTTGTGCGCCCTCACCCACTCGCACATGACGCGCTTCGCGGCGCAAGCGAGTGCCGTTGCAATCGGTGCAGGCGTGGTGACTGCGAAGGCGCGACAAGTCTTCACGCACCACGCTCGAATCTGTTTCTTTGTAGCGACGGGTGAGGTTGGGAAGAATGCCCTCAAAGGGATGCTTCTTGGTCACACGCTTGCCTTGTGATGCGCCCGACTCCATGATGTAACTGAACTTGATGTCTTCTTCGCCAGAGCCCCACAAAATGCACTGTCGAACAGATTCTGGAAGCGATTCAAATGGCGCTTCCACATCAAACGCGTAATGCTTGGCCAAGCTTTCCAACATGCTGAAATAAAAACCGTTGCGACGGTCCCAGCCTTTGATGGCGCCGCTGGCCAAGCTCAATGTGGGAAAGGCCACCACGCGGTCTATGTCAAACACTTCTGTGGTGCCCAAACCATCGCAAGTGGTACAAGCACCCATGGGTGAGTTGAATGAGAACAAACGGGGTTCAAGCTCTGCAATCGAATAGTGACATACGGGGCAAGCAAATTTGGCGTTGAACATGTGTTCTTTGCCAGTGTCCATTTCTACAGCCACTGCGCGCTGTTCGGCCAAGCGCAGCGCCGCTTCAAAGCTTTCCGCAATTCGTTGGCGCAATGCATCGCGTGCAGGCGCATCAGCTTCATGGCGAATTTTGAGGCGATCCACCACCACATCGATGTCGTGCTTTTCAGTCTTCTTCAAAGTGGGCAAATCTTCCACTTCAAAGATTTCGCCATTGATGCGAAAGCGCACATACCCCAGCGCTTGCATTTGCTCAAAGACTTTTTCAAACTCGCCTTTGCGTTCCCGTGCAATGGGCGCAACGATCATCAGGCGCGTGTCTTCTGGCAGTTCTAAAACGGCATCGACCATTTGACTCACGGTTTGCGCTTGCAAGGCCAAGTTGTGGTCAGGACAATACGGTGTGCCGGCGCGGGCAAACAACAAGCGCAAGTAATCGTGAATTTCTGTCACGGTACCCACGGTTGACCGCGGGTTGTGGCTGGTGGCTTTTTGTTCAATCGAAATGGCGGGCGACAGACCTTCAATCAAATCGACATCGGGCTTGTCCATCAGTTGTAAAAACTGTCGCGCATAAGCTGACAAACTTTCAACATACCTGCGCTGACCTTCGGCATACAAAGTGTCAAAAGCCAAACTCGATTTGCCCGACCCGCTCAAACCAGTGATGACCACCAACTGGTTACGCGGAATATCGAGGTCAATGTTTTTGAGGTTGTGCGTGCGGGCGCCCCGAACGCTGATGTGGGTTTGTCGCAATGCGTTGCCCGCTTGGCGACGTGCCGTATCCAAGGCCGCTTCAAGCAGACGAATTTGCTCCCTGGCTTCTGCCAGTTCAGTGAGACTTGCGGGGGCGTTGGGAGCGTTCAAAATCAGGGTGTCAGACAAAACCCTCGATTATCGCTGCTTCAGACTTTCCTGTCTTGCCACACCGAACGATGCGAGCCTTGACATGTCACTTTTTCAAAGCAAAAAGCCAGCACGAAGGCTGGCTTTTTGCCTTAGCCGACGAAGGTCAGCCGAGTGCAGTACGAAAAACGGCTGAAAATTAGCCTTTCTTGGCGTAAGCCGAGCACCAGCCATTGCCGGCCACTTGTTTGCCTGCAAACAGGGGGCAACCGCCAGCTGCATCAGTGGCTTTGCCCTGATAAAGAGCGCAGTTGGAACACTTTTGCCCTGCAGCATACTTGGCGTTCTTGACTTTGGTCGCATCAGCGGCATAGGCCAATGCCGCCGCTTGGGGATCCTTTTCGTTGACCATGGCTTGGGCCATGGCTTGTTGGGCGGCTAATACGGTGCTGCCCAATGCAACTTGCATCATGAAAACGCGGCGGTTGGTTTGCTTCATAAAATCTCCAGTGGGGTCAATAAAAACTTGAACGGACGAATATTAACTGCAAAATTTGTGAGCTTTTGGAGGTCTGTCTTGAATTTCCTTGAATAACGCGTGGTCAAAGCAGGCGGTTGACAGCCTGAGCGCGTTGCCAACAGCCCCTTTTCTTCTGTCTTTTGTTTGCAGGCGTCATGAAACCCATTGAGAGATCGGTCCACTAAGAAGCATAATTACACCCATTCATTTCAAGAGATTTCAAGGAAACAACATGGCTTCAGTCAACAAAGTAATTCTGATCGGCAACTGCGGCCGCGACCCCGAAATCCGTTACCTGCCCTCGGGCCAGGCGGTGGCCAACATCAGCATTGCCACCACCAGTCGTCGCAAAGACCGCACCTCTGGCGAAACAGTTGAAGACACGCAGTGGCACCGCGTCACCTTCTATGACCGCTTGGCCGAAATCGCGGGTGAATATGTCAAAAAAGGCCGTCCCATTTACATCGAAGGGCGCCTGAAGTACGGCAAATACACCGACCAAGCCGGCGTTGAGAAAAACACAGTGGACATCATTGCCACTGAAATGCAATTGTTGGGTGGCCGAGAAGGCATGGGCGGCCAAAGCGGCGGTGGCGAAGATGGTGATGCACCCGCCCGCCGGCCTGCCGCACCGCGCCCTGCTGCTGGCGCTGCGCCGGCCGGCAAGCCCGCTGCCAAGCCCGCTGCCAAGCCCGCCAGTGGTTTTGACGACATGGACGACGACATTCCTTTTTAAGGCTCTTTAAATGGCCTTGGGTCAAGTTAAAGCCATGTCCTTTAAAATGAGAAATCTCAGAAAAAGACATCATGGACTTGCAACTCAAAAACAAAACAGCGCTGGTGACCGGCGCCAGTGTGGGCATTGGCCGCGGCATTGCCAAAGCCTTGGCGGCGGAAGGTGTGAAACTGGCCATCTCGGCACGTCGTTCCGACAAGTTGCAAGAAGTAGCCGATGAAATCGTGGCTGCCGGTGGCCATCGTCCCGTCATCATTGAATCAGACCTTTATCCAGAAGACGCCGCCGCCAAACTCACGGCGGCCGCTATTCAGGGCTTGGGCCACGTGGACATTTTGGTCAACAACGCGGGTGGTTCACGCAGCTTCAAAGACTTGCATGTGAGTGAAGAAGCTTGGCAAGAAGCCATCACCTTGAACTTTCACCGTCCACGCCAAGTGGCCGATGCCTTGGTCGATCAAATGATTGCGCGCAAATGGGGCCGCATCATTAACATCACCGGCAAAAGCGAGCCCGATCATGTGAATGGTGCTTTCTGTGCCAAGGCCGGCATCCACAGTTGGGCCAAAGGCTTGTCACGCATGGTGGGCCCGCACGGCATTACCGTGAACTGCATTCCGCCTGGCCGTATTCACTCTGAACAAATTTTTAAAAACTACACGCCTGAATATCGCCAGTGGCAATGTGAAAACGAAATTCCCATGGGTCGCTATGGCGAGCCAGAAGACATGGCCAACTTGGTCACGTTTTTGTCCTCACCCTTGGCCAGCTACATCACGGGCGCTGTCATTCCCGTTGATGGTGGCTTGCGTCGTTATCAGTTCTAAGACAACGTGAAGTGCGGACATAAAGCCGACGGATCAAAAATTAAAATGGAGTGGTGGCATGAGCCTTGATGTTTTGGTCATTGGCGGCGGTAACGCAGCCTTGTGTGCAGCCCTCATGGCGCGTGAGGCAGGGGCCACTGTCATGGTGCTGGAGTCGGCACCTCGCGAGTGGCGCGGCGGCAACTCAATTCACACGCGCAATTTGCGGTGCATGCACGATGCCCCCCAAGATGTGTTGGTCGAGGCTTATTCTGAAGAAGAGTTTTGGCAGGATCTCTTGAAAGTGACGGGCGGCCTCACAGATGAGCACATGGCGCGTTTGGCCATTCGACATTCACACCACTGCCGGCCATGGATGGTGAAGCATGGCGTGCGGTTTCAGCCTTCTTTGTCGGGCGCACTTCACACCGCTCGCACCAATGCCTTTTTCATGGGTGGCGGCAAAGCATTGATCAATGCCTACTACAGAAGCGCAGAAAAGCTGGGCGTACAAATTGTGTACAACGCCGAAGTGTCCGAACTGGACATTGAAAACGGTGTGTTCAAGGCCGCACATGTGAAGTACAAGTCTGCAGACGGTGGCGTCATTCGCACGGAACGCTTAACTGCCAAGACGTGTGTCATGGCCGCGGGAGGCTTTGAATCTAATTTGAAGTGGCTGCGTGAAGCCTGGGGACAAAATGATTTGGGCGAATACCCTGCCGACAATTTTTTAATTCGCGGTACCAAGTTCAACCAAGGCACCTTGCTCAAGAATTTGTTGGGCCAGGGCGCCGAGCAGGTGAGCGATGCCACCCAAGCGCACATGGTGGCCATAGATGCACGTGCCCCTTTGTATGACGGCGGTATTTGCACGCGCATTGACTGTGTGTCACTGGGTGTGGTGGTGAACAAAAATGCCGAACGTTTTTATGACGAAGGCGAAGATTTCTGGCCCAAACGCTATGCCATCTGGGGTCGTTTGGTGGCGCAGCAGCCTGGGCAAATTGGTTATTCCATCAGTGATGCCAAGGCCGTTGGCAGGTTCATGCCTCCCGTGTTTGAAGGCACTGTGGCGCAGACCTTGCCAGAGTTAGCGCAAAAAATAGGTTTGAATGTTGACACTTTCATGCGCACCTTGAATGCCTACAACCAAGCTTGTGTGCCCGGCCATTTTGACCACACTGTTTTAGATGACTGTCACACAGAAGGCGTGACGCCTGCCAAAACGCATTGGGCGTTGCCGCTCAACACGGCGCCCTTTTACGCATACGCAGTTAAGCCGGGCGTCACTTTCACCTACCTCGGTTTAAAGACCGATGAAACCACGGCCGTGCGTTTCAACCATCAAGCTAGCCCCAATTTGTTTGTGGCCGGCGAAATGATGGCGGGCAATGTTTTGGGCAAAGGCTATACCGCTGGTGTTGGCATGACCATTGGCACCGCGTTTGGCCGCATTGCGGGGCAGCAAGCGGCTCGCGCTGCTTTGGGCTCACCTGCTTCTGAGCCTGGCTTGGCGCAGCAAGTGATGCAGGCCACTGCCAACCAAGACACACACGTGCCTGCTTGAACTGAATAACTATGCAAACACTTCAACAACTCACTCAAGAAGCGAAAGCACTGGCGCAAGGCCCTAGGGTGCTCACAGATCCCGAAAAGGAAGTGGCACGCCAACTCCAAATTTGCAATGGCTGCCGATATTGCGAAGGTTTTTGTGCCGTGTTTCCGGCCATGACGCGACGTTTGGAATTTGGCAAAGCCGACATTCACTATTTGGCCAACTTGTGCCACAACTGTGGTGCTTGCTTGCATGCATGCCAATATGCACCACCGCATGAATTTGCCATCAACGTACCCAAAGCCATGGCCACGGTTCGTGGCCAAACTTATTCGGACTACGCGTGGCCGCCAGCATTGGGCGGGCTTTACAAGCGCAATGGTTTGACCTTGTCGCTGGCCTTGGCCGCCAGTCTCAGCTTGTTTTTGATGTTGGCCCTGCAACGCAATGGCACGCTATTGAGCGCGCCCCTTGACGGCGGGTTCTACGCCATCTTTCCGCACAATTTAATGGTCAGTTTGTTTACCCCGATTTTTTTGTGGGCCGTGTTGGCCCTTAGCTTGGGTGTTAAAAAGTTTTGGAACGACCTGACGCCCGCAACCAGTGGCGCGCCACTCAGTTCGCCCGCTGCTGCAGAAGCCGCCCATGACGCCCTGAGGCTGAAATATTTGGGCGGCGGTCACGGCGAAGGTTGTAACAACGAAGACGATGCGTTTACCTTGGCGCGCAAACGTATGCACCATCTGACTTTTTACGGCTTCATGCTGTGCTTTGCGGCCACCAGCGTGGCCACCTTGTACCACTACGCCTTCGGCTGGCCTGCGCCTTATGACTTCAACAGCCTTCCTAAAATTTTAGGCACTGTCGGGGGCATCTCTTTGACCTTGGGTACTCTGGGACTGTGGCGCTTGAACTTGGCGCGTGACCCCAATCATGGCGATGTTCAACAACGACCCATGGACCGTGGCTTCATTGCTTTGTTGTTTCTCATCAGCGTCACGGGCTTGGCCTTAATGCTGTCTAAAAACTCGGTTGCCATGCCCTCATTGTTGGCGGTGCATTTGGGTCTGGTGATGGCGCTTTTCTTAACCTTGCCCTACGGCAAATTTGCGCATGGCATTTTCAGAACAGCGGCCTTGATGCGCTTTGCAGTGGAAAAAAGGCAGCCTAGCAAATTGGCTTTGGGCAGTGACTGAACTTAGGCGAGGGTGGTGGCTGCGTTGATCACGCCACCGCCCAAACACACCTCGCCGTCATACAGCACGGCACTTTGCCCAGGCGTGACGGCCCATTGGTTTTCATCAAAGGCTAGCGAAAACTCGGCGGCATTGGCTGTCGTGTACACGCAATTGGCATCGGCTTGTCGATACCGTGTTTTGGCAGCGTAGCGGCCTGGCGCGGGTGCTGTCCCTGCGCACCAACTGAAATCTGCCGCATCAAGCGAGGGCGATTGCAACCAAGGATGGTCATGGCCTTGCACCACCCACAAAATATTTTGTGCCATGTCTTTGCGTGCCACAAACCACGGCGTGTGCTCGCCGCCACCTCGTTGTGCACCTTTGGCTTTGATGCCGCCAATGCCAAGCCCTTGGCGTTGTCCTAAGGTGTAAAAACTCAGGCCCACATGTTTGCCAATGGTTCGGCCTGTGGCATCTTTGATGGGGCCGGGCTCTTTAGAAATGTACCGATTTAAAAAATCGCGAAAAGGGCGCTCACCAATGAAACAAATGCCTGTCGAATCCTTTTTCTTGGCGTTCGGCAAGCCAATCTCTTCGGCAATTTGGCGCACTTGCGTTTTTTGCAACTCACCGATGGGAAATAAAGTTTTGGAAAGTTGCGCCTGATTCAGGCGGTGCAAGAAATAACTTTGGTCTTTGCTGTTGTCCAAGCCCTTCATGAGTTCAAAGAGGTCTGTGGCCTCGTTTAAACGCACACGCGCATAGTGGCCAGTGGCTATTTTTTCAGCACCCACTTGCATGGCGTGGTCTAAAAATGATTTGAATTTAATTTCGGCATTGCAAAGGATGTCGGGATTGGGCGTGCGGCCCGCTTGGTACTCGCGCAAAAAATCTGCGAACACACGGTCCTTGTAATCGGCTGCAAAGTTCACATGCTCAATCTCGATGCCCACCACATCGGCCACAGCTGCGGCATCTACAAAGTCGATGTTGGCGGCGCAAAACTCACTGTCGTCATCGTCTTCCCAGTTCTTCATGAAAATGCCGACCACTTCATGGCCTTGCTTTTTCAACAAGTGTGCCGTGACGGCTGAATCGACGCCGCCAGACAAGCCCACCACAATTCTCTGATGCTTCATGCCCCGATTATCTCTTGAGCCAACCGAGCAACCTCAAGCCTGCTTTAAATATCTATACTTGGCCACATCATGAACCAGCCTACCCCTCACACTGCCCTGCATCAAATGCGCGTTGCGCTGAGTACGTTTGTCCGCGATGTGGGGCGCGGCGTGCTAACCCTCACGCACAGCGGCCTGGCCATGTTGGGCCTGACATTGGTTCTAGGCTTGGGTGTGGCCGCCTTGCGTCCCGACTTGTTAAGTGATTCCGAGAACAGGGTGTATGAGTGGCTTCGCGAAAAGCAATTGAGTTTGTGGTGGGAGCCTCAAAATACGGCGGACCGCGCCACAGCCACCGACCTCAAAGACATTCCCCGCAAACAAGCCGCCGTGGCCGCTTGGTTGGCCAAGAAATACAAGGTTGCGCCAGAGCCTATTGCGGCCTTGGTGGCGGAGGCTTATGTGTTGTCAGAGACCACTCGCTTAAAGCCACACCTTATTTTGGCGGTCATGGCCATTGAATCGAGTTTTCATCCTTACATTCAAAGTCAAGCGGGTGCCCAAGGTTTGATGCAAGTGATGACAGACATCCACATTAAGAAATACCAAAAATATGGCGGCAAATTGGCTGCTTTTGACCCCCTGACCAACATGCGGGTGGGGACGGCCGTGTTGCAAGAGTATGTGCGCATGAAGGGGGGCTCGGTTGAACAGGCATTGCTGTTTTACTTGGGGGGAGACACTCTCCAGGGTGAATCCGACTATGTGACCAAGGTTTTGGCCGAACAAGACCGCTTGGATCAGGTGGCGGCGGGGGTCAACTTAAGTGCCTTGCCCTGATCAAGTGCACAGCATCGCCGCAGTGTCAAAGTGCCTTGACACGCTTTGTGCCTAATTTGACATTTGGCACCTTCAAATAATGGACATCCATTTATCAAGCACAATAGTCATCCAACCAAGGTTTGACAGTTTTCACGCATGCTGCGGGTGCTTTCGGATGTGAGTTGGTGCTGAGGGTGGGTGCCCCTCCGACCGATGAACTCAAGCACATGACAAAGGGCACTGCCTTGGTGGGCATTCCCATTTTGGAAGCGTACAAAGCCAAAACCATGATGGTGTTTGGCGATGCCAAGAAAGTGGTGGCAGACATGGTGAAAGCGATTGAATATCGCGCTTCACAAGATTGGGTGTTAAATCAAGCACAGAAGATGGGTCAAAGGAGACAGTAAAGAATGATGGAAGAACGCGTTTGGTTGAACAGTTACCCTGAGGGCGTACCTGTCGACATTGATGTGTCTCAGTATGATTCTTTGGTCGATTTGATGGCAGAAAGTTTTTCGAAATTTTCTGATCGCGCGGCATACAGTTTCTTAGGCCAAGACATTGGCTATCAAGAAACAGATGTCAAAAGCTTGGCTTTGGCGGCTTACCTGCAATCGCTGGGTTTAGAAAAAGGCGACCGCGTGGCCATCATGATGCCCAATGTGCCGCAGTACCCTGTGGCAGTGGCCGCTATTCTGCGCGCCGGTTTGGTGGTGGTTAATGTGAATCCGCTTTACACACCCAGAGAACTCGAGCATCAACTCAAAGACTCCGGCGCCAAAGCCATTGTCATCATCGAAAACTTTGCAACCACTTTGCAAAAGTGCATTGCGCAAACACAGGTCAAGCACATTGTGATGTGCGCCATGGGCGATATGCTGGGCTTGGCCAAAGGTCTGCTGGTCAACTTTGTGGTTCGCAATGTAAAGCACATGGTGCC
This sequence comes from Comamonadaceae bacterium, assembly GCA_947479935.1. Lineage (GTDB taxonomy): Bacteria > Pseudomonadota > Gammaproteobacteria > Burkholderiales > Burkholderiaceae_C > Limnohabitans_A. Next base: position 21,882 of record CANKBG010000020.1, on the reverse strand, counting down.
TGAATACGATCTGCCAGGTGCTGTGAAATTTAAATCGGCCTTGGCCATTGGTGAGCAAGCCGCATTCGCCAAGCCCGAAGTTCATGGCGATGACATTGCCGTGCTGCAATACACGGGAGGTACCACCGGCGTTTCAAAAGGCGCGGTTCTTTTGCACCGCAACGTGATTGCCAATTTGTTGCAATCGCAAGCGTGGAATGACCCCGTCATGAAACGCGTGCCGGCCAATGAGCAACCGACCGCCGTCTGTGCCTTGCCGCTGTATCACATCTTTGCTTTCACGGTAAACATGATGCTGGGCCTGCGAACGGGTGGCAAAAATATTTTGATACCCAACCCACGTGATTTACCCGCGGTATTGGAAGAATTGTCAAAGCACACATTCCACAGCTTCCCAGCCGTCAACACCTTGTTCAATGGCTTGGCCAATCACCCTGATTTCGACAAAGTTAACTGGCAAAATTTAAAAGTGTCCGTGGGCGGCGGCATGGCCGTGACCAGTGCTGTGGCTGCCCTGTGGTTAGAGAAAACAGGATGCCCCATCTGCGAAGGCTATGGCTTGTCTGAAACCAGTCCTTCAGCCAGTTGCAACCCCACCACCAGCACACAATTTACCGGCACCATCGGCGTGCCATTGCCCAGTACCTTCATGAAATTGTTGGACGATGAAGGCATCGAAGTGACAGAGCCGGGCCAGCCTGGCGAAATTGCCATCAAAGGGCCTCAGGTCATGGCCGGGTATTGGCAGCGCCCCGATGAAACAGCCCGCTGCATGACGCCGGATGGCTATTTCAAATCGGGCGACATTGGCATTCGAGATGCGCGTGGCTTTTTCAAAATTGTCGATCGCAAGAAAGACATGATTTTGGTCAGTGGCTTCAATGTCTACCCCAATGACGTGGAAGAAGTGGTGTCTCAGTGCCCGGGTGTGATGGAGTGCGCTGCAGTGGGCGTGTCCGATGAAAAAACAGGTGAAGCGGTGAAGTTGGTCATTGTGAAAAAAGACCCCGCCTTAACTGAAACCGATGTGCGCGACTATTGCCGTGCCAACATGACGGGCTACAAACAGCCCAAGGTGATTGAGTTCAAGACAGAGTTGCCCAAAACAGCGGTGGGCAAAATTTTGCGACGCGAATTGCGCGATGCACCCACCTAAGCAGGCCTCTCGCCTCGCACTGATCGGGGCCATGCCAGAAGAGTTGGCTGCGGTGTTGGCGTGCATGCCAGATGCCCACTGCGAAACCGTTGCAGGCCGAAAATTTTGGCTGGGCCATATGCAAGGACACGATGTGGTGGTCGTGTTGTCAGGCATTGGCAAGGTCGCGGCGGCCATCACAGCCACCGTGTTGATTGAAAAATTTCAAGTTCACAGCATCTTGTTCACAGGTGTGGCGGGAGGTTTGGCCGCGCACGTGCAGGTGGGCGATGTGGTGGTGGCAGCCGAATTGTTGCAACACGACATGGATGCCTCGCCCTTGTTTCCCAAGCATGTTGTGCCCCTTTCGGGTTGTGCAAAATTCAGCACCGATATGGCCATCACCCAACGGCTTATAGAAAGCGCCAAGCAAGCCTTGCCTGAGGTGCCAGTGCATGCGGGGCTGATCATCAGTGGTGATCAATTTGTGTCGAGTGCAGCAGAAAGCAAGCGATTGCAAAACGAACTACCCGATGCCTTGGCCGTAGAAATGGAAGGCGCCGCTTTGGCCCAAGTTTGCCATGATTACGGTATTCCGTTGGGCGTCGTTCGCACCTTGTCCGATCGGGCGGACGATGACGCGCACACCGATTTTTCAAAATTTGTGAAAAACGTGGCCAGCCATTACAGCGTGGCCATTGTGTCTGAATTTTTGAAGCGCTTGCCTACTTAAGCCAGCCGCGTCTGCGGAAATACCACATGGGCACCACGGCACTGGCCACCATGAGGCAGAGCGCGTAGGGGTAGCCCCAGGTTTGCGACAACTCGGGCATGTACTGAAAGTTCATGCCATACAAGCTGGCAATGAGTGTGGGTGGCAACAAGGCCACGCTGGCCACCGAGAAAATCTTGATGATCTTGTTCTGGTTGATGTTGATGAAACCGACGGTGGCATCCATCAAGAAGTTGATCTTCTCAAACAAAAATTCAGTGTGAGAATCGAGTGAATCAATGTCGCGCAAAATTTGACGCGCTTCCTCAAATTGCTCCGCATTGAGCATTTTGCTTCGCATCATAAAGCTCACCGCGCGTCGCGTGTCCATGACGTTGCGTCGAATGCGACCATTCAAATCTTCTTGCCTTGCAATGGCGCCCAGCACTTCACCTGCCATGGCGTCGGTCACATCGCCAGACAGCACCAGCTTGCCAGCAATTTCTAATTTGTCGTAAATGTTTTCCAAAGTGTCAGCGGAGTATTCGGCATCCGCGTCGAACAATTTGAGCAGCACTTCTTTGGCGTCTTCAAGCAGGCCTGGAGCGCGGCGTGCGCGCAAACGCAGCAAGCGAAACACAGGCACGTCTTCGTCGTGAATGGAAAACAAAACACCCATGCTGCGCAGATCGGCGTTGTGTTGGTTCAAGATAAACGCACAGCGAACGGTGCGAGGCTCGTCTTCGTCAGCAATTAAGAAGTCAGAGCGAATGTGCAATTCGCCATTGTCCTCTTCATAGAAGCGCGCAGATTCTTCAATGTCTTCGTCCATCGCATCTTCAGGAATGGACAGACCGTAGTATTGTTTGATCCAGCGTTTTTCTTCCAAAGTGGGCGACTCAAGGTCAACCCAAATAGGGTGAAACTTTGACAACTCTTCCAGGGATTCAATTTCTTCCTGGACCAAGCGGCCATTGGCAAGCGTAAAAATGTTGAGCATGGCAGGTCTCTTTTAGCCCAAAAGGCTTTGGCCCAAGGGTTCGACAAGGCGGCTGTAAATGTAAAGCAGCTTTCGAACGACAGGCAGGCTGCAAAGCGTTGCAGCGAAGAGACCATCTCATCCGAAAGCTACCAACTAGGGTGGCTTTCCACGGAGCAAACTCCAAAATAATGATGGTTCGGATTATGTCACTGAATCGGCGAAAAAAGCCAAGAGCTCGTCTTTCCTAAGATTCACGTCCTTGGCGCCCAACTCCATCAACGCCCTTAAGAAACCCGGCTCAAAAAGCAAGTAGCTAGAAAGTGCTGCGCCCGATCCCTTGAGCGCGCCCAAGCCTTCCAACACGCGGTGAACGGACAACGGCAGTTCGTGCACATGGGCTTGTGCCAGCTCGTCCAATGACTCACTGGGCTGCAACGCCAACACTTGGATTTCATGAAATGGCAGTGACTGCGCCAATTCAGGACCTTGTTGTTTTGTCAAATGTTGTTTCAGTTGTTGAATGCTTTGATTGACCCGCTGCACTTGCTCCACATCGGCCAGCAAGGTGTCGTTAAAGACGCTGGCCATGGCATGGCCTGCAATGTTGCCAAGGCTTGGACGTTGCTTGTTGGCAGTCGCAGAGACGTTTGATGCGCCGCTGGGGTTTGCAGCTTGGCCCATGAGGCTGCGTTGCGGTTGACCCACGCCTATCGCCAATATTTTGTTGGCACCCAAGTGAACCGCAGGTGACAAGGGAGAGCTTTGCCGCATCGACCCATCGCCAAAATATTCCATGCTGCCGTCAACCCAAAGCGGCGTGGCTGGAAAAAGAAAAGGAATGGCACTTGATGCCATCAAGTGCTCAATGGTGATGTCCTGCAATTCTGCGCGCCGTCCAGGCCGACTCCACGAAGAAAGATCGAGCGTTTGCTTTGTTTGGCAAAAGGTCCAATGAACCCCTGAGGTGTAACTCGAGGCTGTCACCGCCAGAGCCTTCAAGTCGCCGCGAGACAATGCCAGATCGATGTTATTGAGGGCAATCCGCCGATGCAAAGTGTCCACCAAGGGCATGCTGTCTAAGGCGGCACCTTGGCGCCGTGCCGACAGCGTGACCCCAAGCGCTGTGGCCCAGCGGCTGATTTTGGCCAGCGGTGTATCAGGCAGGTGATACACCAAATGGGAATGCAGCCCGTGCCAAAACTCTCCCAGCCCAAAGAGCGCGTCAATGCCGTCAACAGCGCGACTTGCCAAATAGGTGGCATTCAAAGCACCCGCCGAGGTGCCAACCAAAACCTGAAACGGAAATGACGATGTTGGAGAAACTGAGGAATGCGTTTTGGAAGCTGTTTGCTGTTCTTTCAATAACTTGGCCAAGGCTTGCAACACGCCCGCTTGGTAAGCCGTGCGTGCGCCGCCGCCCATCAAAACCAAACCACGCGTAGGGGTAGGTGAGGTGTTTTGAGGCCCACCCAAAGGTTCTGAATGTGTGAGGTCATCAAGGTGCATGTTGGAATGATAGAGTCAGAGTGATAGGAATACCATCGATGACCACACATTTGACGCCCAAGCGGGAGCGCTGGCTTTTGCTCACCTTGGCCAGCATTCAATTTACCAGCGTGCTGGATTTCATGATCATGATGCCCCTCGGGCCCCAATTGACGCAACTCTTTGGCATCAGTGCCGGTCAATTTGGCTTTTTGGTATCGGCTTACACATTTTCAGCAGGCTTGTCTGGTTTGCTGGCCGCCACCTACATTGATCAGTTTGGCCGTAAACGCATGATGCTGACCCTGTACCCTTTGTTTGGGCTTGCAGCGTTGGCATGTAGCTTTGCGCCATCGTTTGAATGGCTTTTAACGGCGCGAGTGGCCTCGGGCTTCTTTGGGGGCGTTTTAATGGCCTTGTCTCAAACCATCGTGGCCGAGGTCATTCCGTTTGAGAGAAGGGGTCGCGCCATGGGCGTGGTCATGACCTCATTTTCAGTGGCCACGGTGGCTGGGGTGCCATTGGCACTTTTCTTGGCCTCACATTTCAACTGGCACGCCCCCTTTTTGGCCATCGCTCTCTTGGTGTCATTGGTCATTTTGGGAGCCGCAAAAACATTGCCCAGTTTGAAAGAGCACCTGACGGTTCATGCTTCCGAAAATGCGGCTTTGAGTATGTTGGCAAATTTGCGCGCGGTGTTGGTAGACCCTAATCACTTGAGGGCGTATGCCATGTCAGCCAGCATGGTGTTTGCCGGTTTTGCGGTGATCCCCTACATCACCCTTTATTTGCAATTCAACGCAGGCTTTAGCGCCGAGCAAATTCCTTATGTTTATCTTTCTGGGGGCATCTGCACCTTGGTCTCTGCACGCTTCATTGGCCATTGGTCAGATCGTGCGGGCAAGGCTTTTGCATTTCGCCGATTGGCCTTGATGATGCCCTTGCCTTTGTTGGGCATGACCCTGGCAGCGGGTCTGCCCATGGCGGGTATTTTGGTGGTGTCGTCGCTTTTGTTTGTGGTCATGAGTGGCCGCATGATTCCAGGCATGGCCTTGATTGGGGCCTCTGCAGATCCCCAAAGGCGAGGTAGCTTCATGACCTTGAATTCTGCGGTGCAGTCCCTTGCGATGGGGCTGGCAGCTTTGGTTGGAGGGCAAATTTTGGGGCGAGATGCAGAGGGACATTTGACCCACTATTGGGTGGCAGCCCTCATAGGCGGCGGTGCCAGCATGCTGAGCTTTGTGTTGGCCTCAAAACTACGGCTGCATGGGTCACAAACCCCTTAAGAGAAAGCTGACTCGTGCGGGTGCTTCAAGATGGGAATTTATCAGCTTTTTAGCCATTCAAGTGAACTACTTGACCTATTTAAGGGGATTAACAGAACCGGCTTGCTTTTCCCAAAACAGGCGCGCATAGTGGATTCAACCCACCCCATCCACGTGGTGGTGGTTGTTTAACTCAGAGAGCGACAGGAGGCTTTATATGAATCTGACGATCAGCGGTCACCACCTCGAAGTGACCCCCGCCCTTCGAAGTTATGTCACGGGCAAGTTAGACCGAATCAAGCGGCATTTTGACCAAGTGGTGGATGTCAAAGTACTGCTCACCGTTGAAAAGCAAAAAGAGAAAGACAAACGGCAGCGCGCTGAATGCAACATTCATGTGAAAGGCAGCGATTTATTTGCAGAAAGCTCCCATGAGGACCTCTATGCGGCCGTCGACGATTTGATGGACAAGTTGGATCGGCAAGTTGTCCGGCACAAAAACCGACTGACGGACCATCATCACACGGCGCCCAAGCGCATGATGTGAAATAAAACCCTTTTTTTCCCGAGAAGAACTGCGCCGCACCCACAGGGTGCGGTTTTTTTTGAGTGGGGGCTTGTATAGGGTGCATAATCCGCCCTCGATATGAACAGACTTGCGTCCATCCTTCCCGTTGAACAAGTGCTGGTTGGCGTTGATGCCACCAGCAAGAAGCGCGCTTTTGAAGAGGCGGGCCTGTTGTTTGAAAATTTGCACGGTCTTTCTCGGGCGTTGGTCACAGACAGCTTGTTTGCCCGTGAACGTTTAGGCTCCACGGGGCTAGGGCACGGTGTGGCCATACCGCATGGCAGGATCAAAGGCTTAAAGTCGCCCATGGCCTCGGTTTTTCAATTGGCCCAAGCCATTGGGTTTGACGCCCCCGATGAGCAGCCCGTGAAAGTGCTCATTTTCTTATTGGTACCCGAAGCGGCCACCCAAAAGCATCTGGAAATTTTGTCTGAAATTGCGGAGTTGCTCAGCAATTCAAGTGTGCGTGACAACATGATAGGCAGTGCAACAGCTACAAGCTTGCATGCCCTCATAGCCAATTGGGCGCCAGCCCATTGAACAGAGGGACGTCGCAGGTTCCTGTGCATTGACATTCTTTAGACCATCAACGAAACGAGGTTGAGATGAAGCCTACCGCAGTCAGCGCCGATGCGCTTTTTGAAGACCACCGCGGCAAACTGAAGTGGCAGTGGATCGCTGGGCTGGGTGCTTCTGAACGCCGGTTTGATGAAGTTGCCGTTCGTGCTGCGCGCTCGGGTGCCGACTTGGTGGGCTACCTCAATTACATTCACCCTTATCGTGTGCAAATATTGGGCGAGCGGGAAGTGGCTTATTTGTCACGTGGCACTGATGAAGATTGTGTGCGCCGTGTGTCTCGCATCGTGACCTTAGAGCCGCCCGTGTTGGTATTGGCCGACGGTCAAGCCGCGCCAGAGTCATTGTTGCGCGTGTGTGAGCGCGCACAAATTCCCATGTTTTCCACGCCTGAGTCCTCTGCGTTTGTGATCGATGTGCTGAGGGCTTATTTGTCGAAGCATTTTGCCGATCGCACCACCATGCACGGTGTGTTCATGGACATCTTGGGCATGGGTGTTTTGATCACAGGTGAGTCAGGCTTGGGCAAAAGCGAACTCGGCTTAGAACTTATTTCCCGCGGCAATGGCCTGGTGGCAGATGACGCTGTCGATTTGTACCGAATCAATCAAACCACACTAGAAGCCCGTTGCCCAGACCTCTTGCAAAACTTATTGGAGGTTCGCGGCATTGGCCTGCTTGATATTCGCGCCATTTTTGGGGAGACCGCTGTCCGCCGAAAAATGCGACTCAAGCTGATTGTGCATCTGGTGCGCCGCGAAAACTTTGAGCGCGATTACGAACGACTTCCAACCGAGCCACTCTCGCAGGATGTTTTAGGCATTGCCGTTCGCAAGGTGGTGATTCAAGTGGTGGCAGGCCGTAACATTGCGGTGTTGGTTGAAGCTGCGGTGCGCAATACCATCTTACAAATGCGCGGCATTGACACCTACCAAGACTTTATGGAACGTCAGCGCGCAGCCATGGGCGAATAAAAGCCAAAAAATAGGCTTAGCTTCGGAGGCGATGTGGACACGGGTTGCGTGTGCAGTGCGCGTACAAACTCAATGCGTGGTCCGCAATCACAAAGCCTTTGGCCAAGGCCACATCATGCTGACGTTTCTCAATTTCAGCGTCATAGAACTCTTCTACTTTGCCGCAGTCAAGGCACACCATGTGGTCATGGTGCTGGCCTTCGTTTAGCTCGTAAACGGCCTTGCCGCTTTCAAAGTGGTTGCGGCTTAAAAGCCCTGCTTGCTCGAACTGCGTCAAAACGCGGTAAACCGTGGCCAAGCCAATGTCGGCGTTGTCCTTGAGCAAATGTTTGAATACATCCTCAGCCGTCATGTGCCGCTGCGCCCCCTTTTGGAAGATTTCCAAAATCTTCTGCCTAGGTACCGTGGCCTTGAGTCCCGTACTTTTGAGTTCGTCCATTTGTTTTCAGTTGCAATTGAAAGAGTGGGGCTTTCGCGGGATTTGCGTCAACATGGCTGAATGCTACCGCTACAATGACCCGATCATATGGCCTGCCAAGCACCCATGAAAAAACAAACTCGTATTTCCTTACGCTCTGATTTGCGTTCTTTGCTGTCCTTGGGCATTCTGATGCCCGTCGTGCTCAGCTTGTTAAGCGCGTGCAGTTTGCCGCGCTTCAATTTAGCCAGCGGTACGGTGTTGTACATCCCTGAAGTGGTTCAGGGCAACTTTGTGTCCAAAGAGCAAAAAGAATTTCTCAAGCCTGGCATGTCCCGCCAGCAAGTGCGCGAGGCATTGGGCACTCCCTTGGTGGCCAGTGTGTTTCACGATCAGCGTTGGGACTATGTGTTCACCATTCGCCGCCAGGGTGTAGCGCCCCAAAGTTTCAGTCTCAGTGTGTGGTTCAAAGGCGAAGAATTAGAGCGTGTCACGGGCGATGAGTTGCCTAGCGAAGCCGAGTTCGTCACCAAGTTGGTCGCCAAAAAACCCAGTCTCAAGGTGCCAGTGCTAGAGGCCAAAGAAGAAGATTTACGTAAATATCCCGCACCGGCTCGCAAAGCCGAACCTGTTGCAGCGCCTGCTTTGCCCTTGCCCAGCTCTTACCCCCCTCTAGAACCCTCCCCGCGTTGAACTCTCCCATGGCACACGTTTCTTCCTCTCCATCAGGTCTAGCCCAACACACTGTGGCGGTGGCCGGGGCCTCGGGCCGCATGGGCCACATGCTCATTGAAGCCATAGGTCAATCTGACGATTGCCGCCTGTCTGGCGCTTTAGATTTGCCCACCAGCGCCGCGGTGGGTAAGGATGCTGGCGCTTCCTTGGGTAAACCCAGTGGCGTCGTCGTTACAGGTGACCTCAAGGCAGGTCTGAAAAACGCTCAGTTTTTGATTGATTTCACACGACCCGAGGGCACATTGGCGCACCTCAAAATTTGTCAGGCTTTGGGTGTGAAGGCGGTCATTGGCACCACTGGGTTTTCGGATGAAGAAAAAGCTGAAATCAAAGCCATCTCTCAAGACATTGCCATCGTCATGGCGCCCAACATGAGCGTAGGCGTCAACGTCACGCTGAAGCTTTTGGAAATGGCCGCCAAGGCACTGGCCACAGGCTATGACATTGAAATCATTGAGGCGCATCACCGGCACAAAATAGACGCCCCTTCTGGCACGGCGCTCAAAATGGGCGAAGTCATTGCCCAAGCCTTGGGCCGCGATTTGAAAGATTGTGCCGTTTATGCCCGCGAGGGCGTTACCGGCGAACGCGACCCGTCCAGCATTGGTTTTGCCACCATCCGCGGGGGCGACATTGTGGGCGATCACACCGTTTTGTTTGCCGGCACAGGCGAGCGCATTGAGGTGACGCACAAATCTTCTAGCCGAGCCACTTACGCACAAGGCAGTTTGCGTGCGGTGCGTTTCTTGGCAGGCCAAAAAACCGGGCTGTTCGACATGTTCGACGTGCTCTCACTCAGATAAAGAGTTGCTGTCATGAGCCTGCTCACCTTTTGGTTACAGGGCGACTTCGTCATTCGCTTTGTTGCGCTGGCTTTGTTGGCTTTGTCGGTCAGTTCTTGGGTGGTTATTTTGTGGAAATTCAGGTTGCTTCGGCGCGTGCAAGCCGATGTGCCGCAAAGTACAGCTGCTTTTTGGCAGGCCGCTCAATTTGAAGAAGCCCATGCGCGTGTGGCCCAATTTGACCGCGACCAATCTGTCACGCCCATGCTCAACGCCACCCTGCTGCCTTTGGGTGGTACCTTGGCTGCGGCAGGTGAGCGCCAACACCAACTTACGCGCGTGCTCCGCGACAGTATGCAAATCACGCTGCAGCGTTTGCAGTGGGGCCAATTGCTTTTGGCCACGGCAGGCGCCATCGGGCCCTTTGTGGGTTTGCTAGGCACTGTGTGGGGTATTTTCAACGCCTTGAGTGGCATGGCCGAAGCCGGTCAAATTACCTTGGACAAAGTGGCAGGCCCTGTGGGCGAAGCGCTGGTCATGACGGCCGCAGGCTTGGCAGTGGCCATTCCTGCTGTGCTGGCGTACAACGTATTTGGCCGGATGGTGGCGCAAATTGAGGTGGCGTTAGAAGGGTTTGCCCAAGACCTTCTCAACTTGCTCACCGGCCGCCAAGACTAAAGCCACTTTCCCGCAAGACAAGATCATGGCATTCGGACGCTTTCCTAGAACGCCCCAGGCCAAGCCTTTCAGCGACATCAATGTCACACCTTTGGTCGATGTCATGTTGGTTTTGTTGATCATTTTCATTCTCACGGCCCCCTTGCTCACCAGCGCCATTCGTTTGGATTTGCCGCAGGCGAAGGCAGCGCAAGCCGGCGAGGCCCCCGAGTCCATCAGCCTCAGCTTGAACCAAGCCGGCGAACTGTTTCTGAATGACAAACCCATCAGCCTAGAGGCGCTGCCGGCCGCTCTTGAGCGTGTGTCTGCTCAGAAACCCCAGACAGAGGTGCAACTCAGGGCTGATCAAGCGGTACCCTACGGCCAAGTTTTGGAACTTATGGGCTTGGCACAGCAATCGGGGCTCAGCCGAATTGGGTTTGTCACGGCTCCCGGTCGTTCCAACTAGAGGGGTGCGGCCATTCGGCCTTTGCAAACACCTACAATTTGCCCCATGCAAGACAAGTACAACCACCTCGAAATAGAGCCCGCTGCGCAAAGTCAGTGGAACGCTCGCGATGCCTACCGCGTCACCGAAGACGCCCGTAAAAAGAAGTTTTACGCCTGCTCCATGCTGCCCTACCCCAGTGGCAAGCTGCACATGGGCCACGTGCGCAACTACACCATCAACGACATGCTCACGCGCTATTTGCGCATGAACGGCTACAACGTGCTCATGCCCATGGGTTGGGATGCGTTTGGTTTGCCTGCAGAAAATGCGGCGCTTAAAAACGGCGTGCCGCCTGCCAAGTGGACTTACGAAAACATCGCTTACATGAAGAAGCAGATGCAGGCCATGGGCCTGGCCATCGACTGGAGCCGCGAAGTGGCCACCTGCGATGCCACTTATTACAAGTGGAATCAATGGTTGTTCTTGAAGATGTTAGAAAAGGGCGTGGCCTATCGCAAAACGCAAGTTGTCAACTGGGACCCGGTTGACCAAACCGTGTTGGCCAACGAGCAAGTGATCGACGGCAAAGGCTGGCGCACGGGTGCGGTGGTGGAGAAGCGCGAGATCCCTGGCTACTATTTAAAGATTACCGACTACGCAGAAGAGTTGCTCGACTTTGTGACGGGCGACAAGTTACCAGGTTGGCCCGAGCGCGTAAAGCTCATGCAAGAAAACTGGATTGGCAAATCCACTGGTGTTCGCTTTGCTTTTCCGCACGACATTCGCGGTGGCGATGGCCAACTCATTCAAGACGGCAAGATGCATGTGTTCACCACACGGCCCGACACCATCATGGGCGTGACGTTTTGCGCAGTGGCACCCGAGCATCCGCTGGCCACTCATGCAGCGCTTTCGCAACCTGCTTTGGCCACGTTCATCGAGACTTGCCAAAAGGGCGGTACCACCGAAGCCGAGTTGGCGGTCAAAGAAAAAGAGGGCATGCCCACGGGCTTGTTCGTCTCGCACCCGCTCACAGGCAAGCCTGTTGAAGTGTGGGTGGGCAACTATGTGCTCATGAGCTACGGCGATGGCGCCGTAATGGGTGTGCCTGCACATGACGAGCGCGATTTTGAGTTTGCCCTGAAATACAAGCTGAGCATTCAGCAAGTGGTGGCCTCCAAAGGCGTCAACTTCAGCCACACCGAATGGCATGACGGTTTTGGCGACAAGGCCAATGGCGTGTTGGTCAACTCTGGCAAATACGATAGTTTGAGTTTCAAAGATGCGCTTGAAGCGGTAGCCGTTGACTTGGCCGCCAAAGGCTTGGGCGAGAAGAAAACCACTTGGCGTCTGCGTGACTGGGGCATCAGCCGTCAGCGTTATTGGGGCACACCTATCCCCATCATCCATTGCGATGAACACGGTGCTGTGCCCGTGCCCGAAAAAGATTTGCCTGTGATCTTACCGCTCGATTGCATTCCCGATGGCTCGGGCAATCCACTCAACAAACACGAAGGTTTTCATGCCGGCGTGGTGTGTCCTGTCTGCGGCAAACCTGCGCGCCGCGAGACCGACACCATGGATACGTTTGTCGATTCGTCGTGGTACTTCATGCGCTATTGCGACCCGAAGAACACCGACCAAATGGTGGCCGAAGGCGCCGACTACTGGATGCCCATGGACCAGTACATTGGTGGCATTGAACACGCTATTCTGCACTTGCTCTATGCGCGCTTCTGGACCAAGGTCATGCGCGATTTGGGTTTGGTGAAAGTGGACGAACCTTTCACCAAGTTGCTCACGCAGGGCATGGTCTTGAATCACATTTATTCACGACGCACCGACAAAGGCGGCAAAGATTATTTCTGGCCACAAGATGTAGAGAACGTTTTGGCCGAAGACGGAAAAGTAACCGGTGCGCGTTTGAAAAAAGCCGTGGGCAATTTGCCTGTGGGTACCGCCATTGACTACGAAGGCGTGGGCACCATGTCCAAGTCGAAAAATAATGGCGTCGACCCACAAGACCTGATTGAAAAATACGGCGCCGATACGGCGCGTTTGTACACCATGTTCACGGCACCGCCCGAAGCCACCCTGGAGTGGAACGATGCGGCCGTAGAAGGCAGCTACCGTTTTGTGCGCCGTGTTTGGAACTATGCCGTCAAAGTAGAAGGCGCCTTGAAAGTAGGCTTGGGCGTGGACCGCTCCCAGCCCATCACCTTCAGTGCCGAAGCCAAAAAGCTGCGCCTCGAAATTCACTCAGTATTGCGCCAAGCCAATTACGACTACGAGCGCATGCAATACAACACCGTGGTGTCTGCGCTTATGAAGATGCTCAACACCTTGGAAGACTCTCCGCTGCCCGCCTCTAAAGATGTGAACGACAACGCCGCCTTGGCCGAGTGTTATTCTATTTTGCTGCGTGTGATGTACCCGGCATGTCCGCACTTGGCTTTCCAATTGTGGAATGAATTGGGCTACGGCGCTTGCTGCGGCGATTTGCTCGATGTGGCGTGGCCCGGTGTCGACGAAACTGCTTTGCAACGAGACGAGATTGAACTCATGTTGCAGATCAACGGCAAACTGCGCGGCTCACTCACTGTGCCCGCCAACGCCGACAAGGCGAGCATTGAACAGGCGGCGGCAGCGCACGAGCAAGTGACCAAACAAGCGGCTGGCGCTGCGCCAAAGAAAATCATTGTGGTGCCGGGTCGTTTGGTTAACGTGGTGCTTTGAACAGGCTCACCATTTCATGACGCAAACTGTCACCCGTCGACAATCTTTACGCACCCTTTATTTGGGCGCAGCTGGGTTGTTGTCATATGGACTTTCGGGCTGCGGTTTTCAGTTAAGGCAAAGTGCTGACTTGCCTTTCAAGTCATTGTTTCTTATTTTGCCGCGACAGTCCGAATTGGGTACGGGCCTGCGCAGAAACTTGGCCAGCAATGCCAATTTGCAAGTTTTTACAGAAGCCAAAGACATGGCGGCATCTGAAGTGGTTTTGGATGTGATGTCTGAACTGCGCGAGCGGGTGGTGGTGGGTTTGAATGCTTCGGGCCAAGTGCGTGAATTGCAATTGCGCTTGCGAGTTAAATTTAGATTGCGCACACCCCAAGGCAAGAACCTGATTCCAGAAGTAGAGCTGCAGCAGCAACGCGACTTGAGTTTCTTAGAAACTGCGGCGCTGTCCAAAGAAATTGAAGAAGCCATGATGTACCGCGACATGCAGACCGACATCGTGCAGCAAATTTTGCGCCGATTGGCGGCGGTCAAATCGTTGTGAAATTGATTTGACATGTTGGTTTTTTCTTCTAGCCTCTCGATGTCCGCATTGTCTCTGAGCACCTGAGCCGTCTCCTTATGCAATTGGCTTTGCCACAACTTCAAGCGCATTTGCAAAAAGGGTTGCGAAGCCTTTACGTCTTGCATGGCGATGAGCCCTTGCTGGTGCAAGAAGCTGCAGACGCGATTCGCGCCGCCGCGCGTGCGCAGGGATTTTCAGAACGCAGCATGCATGTGGTAAGTGGCGCGCACTTCGACTGGAGTGAGGTGTTGGCCGCAGGGGGCTCGATGAGTCTTTTTGCAGATCGACAAATTTTGGAAATTCGAATTCCCTCGGGCAAACCAGGTAAAGAGGGCAGCCCCATGATTCAACAGTTGGCTGAAAGCGCCGAGGGCAATGACAGCACGCTCACATTGTTCATCCTGCCCCGACTAGACAATGCCACCAAAAAAGGCGCATGGTTTGGCGCTCTAGAGCAATATGGCGTTACCCTGCAAATTGATTCGCTTGAAAGAGCGCAATTGCCGCAATGGATTGCACAAAGGTTGAAGTTGCAAAACCAAAGTGTGGTGGCGGGACAAGAAGGTCAAAGTTGTTTGCAATTTTTTGCCGATCGGGTGGAAGGCAATTTGTTGGCAGCCCATCAAGAAATTCAAAAATTGGGCTTGCTTTATCCCGCGGGTGAATTAAGTCAAACACAGGTCGAAAGCGCCGTGTTGAATGTGGCGCGTTACGATGTTTTCAAATTGTCTGAAGCTGTTCTATCGGGGCAAATAGGGCGTGTTCAACGCATGCTGGATGGTTTGCAAGCCGAAGGCGAGGCTGCGGTGTTGGTGCATTACACCTTGGCCGAAGACATTCGCGCTTTGAAGCGAGTCAAAGATGCCATGGCTGAAGGCCGGCCCTTGCCCATGGCACTTCGCGAGCAACGAATTTGGGGCGTGCGTGAAAAACTGTTTGAACGCGTCTTGCCCCGTTTGTCGAGCCCTCGCTTGGCGCAATTGCTACAAAACGCCCATCAGGTTGACGGCATTGTCAAAGGGCTGAAAGTAGCCGATTGGCCCACCGATCCATGGCAAGCTCTACAACGCTTGGCCTTGCGGGTGTCTAGCGCCTGTGTGGCCAAAGCCTAAGCGCTAAACTCTGTGAGAGCAACTCACAGACTGCACTTTGAATCTTTGTGTTTGGGTTGAAAGGTGCGGGCTTGGGCCTACACTGCGTTGATGCCGGATCAGGAGACAGAAACCATGTCAAATTCAATTGCAAAAGCAAGTTTAAAAGCAAGTGTCAAAGCAAACGCTTGGACCTGGATGGCCGTTGTGCTGTTCAGCGTGCAAAGTCTCTCTATGACCGCGGCACATGCACAAAATGCAGAGAGCAATTTTCCAACGCAAAACGTCAAAATTTTGGTGGGTTTTGCACCAGGGGGCAGCTCAGACACAGTGGCCCGAATCATGGTGCCCAAACTCACTGAATTGTTCAAACAAAGTGTGGTCATTGACAACAAGCCCGGAGCCGGCGGCAACATTGCCACCGACATGTTGACCAAAGCCACACCCGACGGTCACACCATCATGTTGGGCACGGTGGGCTCCTTGTCTGTCAACCAACATCTGAACAAACTGAGCTACGACCCTGTCATCGACACGGCAGCACTCACCCTTTGCGTGGTGTTTAGCAATGTGTTGGTGGTCAATTCAGCCAGCGATGTCAAAACCTTTGAAGATTATTTGAAGCAAGCGCGCCCAGAAAATTCCAAAATGTCTTTTGGTTCTTCGGGCATTGGCGGGGGCGGACATTTGGCGGGCGAGATGCTCAAGATTGCCGCCAACTTGAACAACCAGCACGTGGCCTATCGCGGCGGCGCACCGGCCATGAACGATTTGTTGGGCGGTGTCTTGCCCTCCATCTTTTCAAGCCCCACAGATGCCGTGCAGCACATTCAAACGGGCAAATTGCGCCCGCTGGCCACCACGGGCTCTAAGCGCTTAGAAGCCTTGCCCAATGTACCCACCATTGCCGAGTCTGGATTTCCGGGCTTCGAAGCCGCCAATTGGTATGCCTTTGCTGCGCCTGCCAAAACGCCCCCTGAAGTGATCAAACGCTTAAACGCTGCGTTGGTCACCGCCTTGAAAGATCAAGGCATTGTGGCGCAGCTTCGCAAACTAGGGCTTGAGCCCACCCCTACAACGCCAGCAGAGGCCACGCGCTACATCAAATCTGAAAGTGACAAGTGGGGCACAGTGGTTCGCAAAGCGAACATCAAAGGCAGTTAATGCCTGTTAAAGCAAGTCATCAAGCAAGTTACCAAGTACCTGTAAATTTAATTAAAAGGTCAGTCATGGGTTTCACCCTCGCAGAAAAATTATTAGCGCGTCATGCAGGTTTGGCTTGCGCGAATGCCGGCGACTTGGTGGTGGCCGGCGTGACATTTGCCATGGTGCACGACGCACGCGCACCCAACACCATTCGCATGGTTGAAAAAATGGGCGCAAAGACGTTGCCCTTTGCCCACAAAACAGCTTGGGTGCTTGACCACTTTTCACCACCGCCCACAGTAGAGGCTGCACAAGGTCACACGGCCATGCGCAAATTTGCAGACGAACATGGCAGTGTCTTATACGACATTGGCGATGGCATTTGCCATCAAGTCATGCCAGAAGGCGGGCATCTCACGTGCGGCGATTTAATTGTCGGTACCGACACGCACTCTGTGACCTATGGCGCTTTCAATGCGTTTGGAACCGGCATTGAAGGTACAGATGTGAGTGCCGTGATGGCCACGGGCAAAGTTTGGTTGCGTGTGCCGGAGTCTGTTCGAGTGGTCTTGAAAGGCCGCTTGCAAGCAGGGGTGTGGGCCAAAGACATTACGTTGCACATGCTGAGCAAGTTTGGCGCCGAGGGCTTGAACTACCGTGCCATTGAGTATGTGGGTACGGCCGTGCAGGCCATGGAAATTGACGATCGCATGACGCTTTGCAACCATGCGGCGGAGTTGGGCGCCAAAGCGGCTTTGTTGGAAGCCGATGAAAAAACATTCGCTTGGTTAAAAGCACACGGCGCAAAAACGCCAGCGCCTTTGAGTGCCGATGACGATGCCCACTACGTCGATCACTTTGAAATTGACGCTTCTCAGTTAGCGCCGCAAGTGGCGCGTCAACATGCAGTCGATGACATCGTGTCTGCGCAAGACGTTGTGGGGCAGAAAATTAATTTTGCACTCATTGGCACCTGCACCAACGGCCGCTTAGACGACATTCGCCAAGCGGCTTCCATCTTGAAAGGCAAGCACGTCGCTAAGGGCGTTCGCATGATCATCACGCCAGCATCGCGTCAAATTTATTTGGCGGCAGCGCGCGAAGGCTTGATTGAGGCACTCACAGAGGCGGGTGCATCTGTGGAAGCAGCAGGTTGTGGCACCTGCGTGGGCATCACCAACCACCTCATTCCGGGCGACCGCGAAGTGGTGATTTCCAGTGCCAACCGAAATTTCCAAGGTCGTTTGGGCAACCATGACGCCGATATTTGGCTGGGCTCAGCGGCCACGGTGGCCGCTTCTGCGTTGACAGGCTTCATCACCGATCCACGCACTGTGGCGGGCGGTCAATGGGAGGCCTCACATGCTTGAGCAAGCCATTCAAGGACGCGTATTCCTGCTGGGCGACGATGTCAATACAGATTTGAATTGCTCAGGCAAATATTTGCCCGGCAAAGACGAAGCCTTCATCGCAGCCCAAGCCTTTGAGGCTATTTCCCCTGGATTTGCCGCGCGCTTTGTGCCAGGCAGTGTCATTGTGGCGGGCACACACTTTGGCATCAATTCATCTCGCGAGCAGGCGGTTCATATTTTGCGGCGCATGGGTGTGGCCGCCATTGTGGCGCCTTCATTTGGCCGACAATTTTTCAGAAACGCCATCAACAATGGCCTGACCGTGGTGGAGTGCGATGTGTCTGGCATCGAAGAGGGAGACCGCATTGAGGTGGACATGGCGGGTCAAAAGGTTGGCGTCGCGTCGCGTCAATTGACGCGGACCTTGGGCGCCGTACCTGAAGCCATTCGGGCCATCTTGCGTGAGGGCGGCCTAATTCCATTCCTCAAAAAATACCCTGATTGGAAAATTTCAACATGAGTCCAACGCCGTTGCCCTCTTCCGCTTTCCAAACTGCCTTGACGCCCACGCAACTCAGGCAACAACTTCGAGCGCGCTTGAAACAAGCACAACAAGGTGGCACCGCTTTGGTGGCGCCGGGTGTCTACGACGGTTATGGCGCTCGCATGGTTCAGCAGTTGGGTTTTGAAGCGGTCTACATGACGGGCAATGGTGTCTCTGCCTCTTTGCTGGGTCGACCCGATGTCGGCCTTATCGATTTGTCTCTCATGTCAGGGCATGCACGCCGTGTGGCTTCGTGTGTGAACTTGCCACTCATTTGCGATGCCGATACCGGTTACGGCAACGTGGTGGGTGTGCGCCGCACCATCGAAGAGTTTGAAGCGGCGGGTGTGGCTGCCATTCACATGGAAGATCAAATTTCGCCCAAGCGTTGCGCGCAACTTCCAGGCGATCGGAGTGTGTTGCCCTTTCGTGAAGCGGTCGCCAAAATTGAAGCGGCAGTGGCCGCCCGCAAAGACGATCAATTCATGATCATTGCCCGCACGGACAGTGTGGGTGTTGAAGGACTAGAGGCAGGCATAAAGCGGGCACAAGCTTTCCAAAAAGCAGGTGCAGACGCTGTTTTTGTGGAATTGAAAGCGCACGAGGATTTGCTGAACGACCTGAAACGGATTTCTGAGGCCCTGACCATCCCTTGTACCATCAACATGGATGCAGGAGGCCCTTTGCTGGGTCTGCCCGCAGGGCAATTGCACACCCACGGCGTGGCTTTGGCCATTTACCCAGCCCTTTTGCGCAATGCGGTGGGTTTTGCCATGAGAGAAGCCCTTCAGCATCTGCAAATGGACGGCCATACGCTGGCTGTCAAGCCTCGCCAGTTGAGTTCCAAGGAGTACAACGACTGCTTGGGCTTGCCCGAAATAGAAAAATGGGAAGGTCAGTTTCCCGTTTGAGCGCAAGAGTGCGAAAATAGATACATGAACGCATCTTCGCCAAATTCTTCACAAGCCTTGTTGCACACGTCTGTGCAAACGGACATGCAGACCCTCGGCCAGCAGGCCAAGGTGGCCTCTGCCGCCATGGCCAAGGCTTCTACGGCTTCCAAAAACCAAGCTTTAAAACGTTTGGCCGCCTTGCTACTCAAAAACACGGCAGCCCTCCAAATTGACAACGCCAAAGACTTGGCACGGGCCGAGGCAGCAGGTTTGCCAGCGCCCATGGTGGATCGCTTGCGCCTCACGCCCAAAGTGTTGGCCACATGTGCAGAAGGTTGTGAGCAGTTGGCCGCCATGCCCGATGTGATTGGCGAAATTTTGGGCATGAAACAACAACCCAGCGGTATTCGTGTGGGGCAAATGCGTGTGCCCATTGGTGTGTTCGGCATGATCTTTGAAAGCCGTCCCAATGTGACCATTGAAGCGGCCAGTTTGTCGATCAAGAGCGGCAATGCGTGCATTTTGCGCGGCGGCTCTGAAGCCATCAACTCCAACAAAGCCTTGACCTTGCTGGTGCAGCAAGCACTCAAAGAATGTGGCTTGCCTGCCGACGCCGTTCAGTTGGTTCAAACCACGGACCGTCAGGCTGTGGGCGAGTTGATTGCCATGCCCGAGTATGTGGATGTCATCATCCCACGCGGCGGCAAAGGCCTCATTGAGCGCATCAGTCGCGATGCCAAAGTGCCGGTCATCAAGCATTTGGATGGCAACTGTCACACCTATGTGGACGACCCATGCGATATGGCCATGGCGGTCAAAGTGGCCGACAACGCAAAGACAAACAAGTACAGCCCCTGCAATGCCAGTGAAGGCCTGTTGGTAGCGCAAGCGGTGGCGGCTGAATTCTTACCCCTCATTGGCAAAATCTACGCTGAAAAAGGCGTCGAAATGCGATGCTGTGCCAAGTCCAAAGCCATTCTGTCGCAAGTGGCCGGTGCACAGTTGGTCGATGCCACAGAGCAAGATTGGTTTGAAGAATATTTGGCGCCTATCATCAGCATCAAAGTGGTGGAAGGGATAGACCAAGCCATTGCCCACATCAATCATTACTCGAGTCATCACACCGATGCCATTCTCACGCGCGATCACATGCATGCGCAGCGTTTTCTGCGCGAGGTCGATTCGGCCAGCGTGATGGTCAACACCAGCACGCGTTTTGCAGACGGTTTTGAATTTGGGCTGGGTGCAGAAATTGGCATCTCAACCGATAAATTTCATGCCCGCGGACCCGTCGGTATTGAAGGACTCACTTCGCTCAAGTACGTGGTACTGGGCGAAGGCGAAGTTAGAAATTAAAAAAAGGTATTTATGGTTCCGCATTTAGTGACCGCCTTGAATGGCCCCATCAATGAACTCGAGCAGCGAGTGCTCGATTCCATGCCTGCCATTGAGCGTTGGTTTCGCCTTGAGTGGATGGAACACACGCCGCCCATATACACATCGGTCGACATTCGCAATGCGGGTTTCAAGTTGGCGCCAGTTGACACCAATTTATTCCCGGGGGGATGGAACAATTTGTCGCCTGAAATGTTGCCTTTGGCCGTGCAAGCGGCGCAAGCGGCCATTGAAAAAATATGCCCTGAAGCCAAGAACTTGCTCATCATTCCTGAGAACCACACGCGCAATACTTTTTACTTGAGCAATGTGGTTCAGTTGCAGCGCATCTTTCACATGGCAGGCTTGAATGTGCGCATTGGTTCTATCAACCCTGAAATTAAAGAGTCAACCCTCATTGAGTTGCCAGGCGGTGAGCAAGTGACGCTCGAGCCTGTGATTCGAAGCAAGCATCGCCTGGGTTTGAAAGATTTCGACCCCTGCACCATTTTGCTCAACAACGATTTGTCTGCGGGCGCACCCGGCATCTTGGAAGAGTTGCACGAGCAGCATTTGCTGCCGCCGCTGCACGCGGGCTGGAGCGTCCGCCGTAAAACATTGCATTTTCAAAGTTATGAAGATGTGGCCAAGCGTTTTGGCAAATTGCTCGGCATTGATCCTTGGCTCATTAACCCCATGTTCAATCAATGCGGCGATGTGAATTTTGCTGAAGGACTGGGCATTGAGGCCCTGCGCAGCAACGTGGATGCGTTGCTTACCAAAATCAAACGCAAGTACAAAGAGTACGGCATCAACGAAAAACCCTTTGTGGTGGTGAAGGCCGACAACGGCACCTATGGCATGGGCATCATGACCGTGCGCGATGTGTCCGATTTGGATGTCCTGAACCGCAAGACGCGCAACAAAATGAGCGTGATCAAGGACGGCCAAGTGGTGAGTGATGTGATCATTCAAGAAGGCGTTCTCACCAATGAGCGCATGAACGATGCCGTAGCCGAACCGGTGGTGTACATGATGGACCGCTATGTGGTGGGTGGTTTTTACCGCGTTCACGCTGAGCGCGGTGTAGATGAAAATTTGAATGCGCCGGGCGCCAGTTTTGTACCCTTGGCGTTTGCTGAAACGCCGCATTTGCCGCAGCCAGGCATGAAGCCCGGAGCCAGCGTGCCCAACCGGTTTTACATGTACGGTGTGATTGGCCGCTTGGCCATGTTGGCGGCCAGTTATGAGATGGAATCGACCGACCCAGAAGCCGAAGTTTACGACTAAAGTTTACATAACTTCGGCTCAGTTGTTGCGCCGCAACATTTCCAAACAGGCCTGTATTTTAGAGCTTGGCGCCCATAGCAAAGTTCCAAAAACAAGCGCAAAATCGCGTTCATTCTGAACAACAAGCCCGGCCTAGTTGCTGGGCTGA
>CANKBG010000019.1 GCA_947479935.1 Comamonadaceae bacterium | reverse complement strand
TTGACCGTACCAGCCACGATCCCGGCCAAATCGGCGGTGGATGAAATTGGGCCCCGCTCTTGTCGGCGAGCCACAATCGCCTTTGCAATCGGAAAAGCAAACCGTTCTTCGCCATAGTCACGTACCACCTCCGTGATCTGATCCACACTGGCAGAGGCCAGCCACTCAGCCACACTCTGACCGCGCGTGGTGTCCATGCGCATGTCTAAGGGGCCATCGAAACGAAAAGAAAAACCCCTGCCGGGGTTGTCAATTTGGGGAGAGCTAATCCCCAAGTCCATCAACACACCTGCAATACTGCCGGAGGGTAATTCACCCAAGTGTTTGAAACCCTCATGTCGAATAGAAAAACGTGCATCCTGGATGAGCGCCGCTTCCGCAACGGCTTCAACATCTTTGTCGAATGCAATCAGCTTTGCAGCTTGCGGCAATCGCGACAAAATTAATCGAGAGTGTCCGCCGCGGCCAAATGTTGCATCGACATAGGTCAGAGATGTTTGTGAAGAATGGGTAGCCTCTTGTTCGGTGCCTTCCCCTGCACTGCCTAACAATGCATCAACCGCTTCAGTGAGCAATACGGTGGTGTGTTGCCAGTTGTTCGTCACGCAGGCCTCAGAACGAAAAGTCCTTGAAGACATCGGGCATAGCACCCTGCATGGCTTTCGCTTCTTGTGCGTCGTAGGCAGACTTGTCCCACAACTCAAAATGATTGCCCATGCCCAGCAAAATGGTGTCTTTGGCAATGCCCGCAGCGGCACGCAATTCAGGCGAAATCAGCACTCGTCCGGTGCCGTCCATGTCGACGTCCATGGCGTTGCCCAAAAAAATTCGCTTCCACCACTGCGCTTCCATGGGAAGCTGCGCAATGCGCTCACGAAAGCGCTCCCACTCTGGACGGGGGAACATCATCAAGCATCCGTGAGGGTGTTTTGTGATGGTCAATTGGCCACCCGCTGTGGCGCTCAAAACCTCGCGGTGACGCGTAGGCACCGACAGGCGGCCTTTGGCATCTAAACTCAACGAAGAAGCACCTTGAAACACTTGATTCTCGATTCCTGATGAAAACAAACGCAATTCAGGCAATTTGGGCATTTTTCCCACTTAATTGCACTTTGTTGCACTTTATCAGGAATTCACACCCCTACAAGAGGAGATTCAAGTTTTTTCTCAATGAAATCAAGGGCTTAGGGCATTCTTTTCATGATTGATTATGGGAAAAAACTGTTGAAAATTAGGCACTTAGAACTTTGTCTGCAAGTAACTTCTGAGGCATTTGCAGTCTCAAAAATTTTTGATATCTTTTTTGTTTTTTGAAGGGATGCGCCACTCACCCCCCAAATTGGCGAGAAAAAGGCTCCAGAAGGAGCCTTTTAGCTTGTCAAAAACAAAGGCCAATCAATCACCAAACATTTTCTGTTTGAGTTCGCGACGCTGTTGTGCTTCCAACGATAAATTGGCCGTTGGACGCGCCAACAATCGGCCCACACCAATGGGTTCGCCTGTTTCATCGCAATAGCCATAATCGCCAGCATCGATGCGTTGAATAGACTGCTCAATTTTCTTTAACAATTTGCGCTCACGATCACGGGTGCGCAATTCGAGGGCGTGCTCTTCTTCAATGGTGGCGCGGTCTGCGGGATCGGGCACCACCACAGTGTCTTCGCGCAAGTGCTCGGTGGTTTCACCGGCGTTGGCCAAAATGCCCATCTTGAGTTCAACCAATTTCAGTCTGAAGAATGCCATTTGCGAATCGTTCATGTACTCGTTATCGGACATGGCCATGATTTCTGCATCCGTCAATTGATTGGGTTTTTTAGTTTTCCAGTTATTGGCCAATTTAGAGTCTTTTTTAACGGCGACAAAGGGGGGAGGCGTGAGAACTTCAGAAGGCGTGTTTTGAAGATAACTGGCTTTGGCAGCCGTGGAAGCCACCGATTGAGCCATCGATGGCACTGTGATCTGAGCAAGCCGCGCAGAGGGCCGCACAGCGCGTGCGGGCACGTCAGCAGAGCCAGGGACTGAAACGGGCGCCACAACCAGTGCGGCTGCGGCTGCGGCTTTATCGGCTTTGGCTTGCTTGGCCGATATTTTTTCTGGCTTAACTGGTTTTGCTGGTTTGACCACGGCCTTCACCGCTTGTTTGACGACTGGCTTCGCTGCTGATTTTGCAACTGGCTTGACCGCTGTCTTGACCACGGGTTTGACGACAGGCTTGGCTTTAACAGACGCCTTGGCAGCCGGTTTAACGGCAGCTTTGACAGCCGCTTTGGCAGCGGCTTTTACGGGTGCCTTGGCTGGCGGTTTGGGTGTGACTTTGGACAGCGTTTTAGCGCTTGGTTTAGCGATCACTTTGGCCGCTGGCTTGGCGGCCGGCTTGGGAGCAGGTTTGACCGCAGGTTTGGAAACGGGCTTGGCCACGACTTTAGGGGACGCTTTTTTCACAACAGGTTGGCTCTTAGACACGACTTTTGATTTTGCAGGGGGCACTGCTTTAGATGCCTTTGCAGGTATGGGTTTGCTTGGTTTTTTCACGACTGGAGCGACCTTTGCCTTCGAATGAGTGGCACTGGTTTTTTTCACTGCGGTTTTTGAGCTCGTTTTAAGGGGCTTTTTCACGTCTTGTCTCCTAGCCGTGGCGGCTTAAGTACCTCTCAGAGGCACAAGCCATTGGCAAATGAATTGTGGTCATCGGCTCATTTGCGTCAAAACCCATATTTTTCGACCTTCTGGGTGCATAGACGGGCCAATTAAGGTACCCCGTCAGGGCGCAGATTGTAGCGACTGAACGGGCTTAAAACGGATTCTGAAAAACTAAACCAAACATTGCTCCAAACCTTGCAACAAAATGTCTTTGGGCAGGTCAATGCCAATGAACACCATTTTGCTCAATTTGGCCTCGTTTTCGCCCCAAACGGGGCCTAAATCGCTTCCCATCAACTGGTGAACGCCTTGGAAAATAACCTTTCGCTCGGTACCCTTCATGTTCAAAACGCCTTTATAGCGAAGCATGCGAGGGCCGTACACGTTCACGATGGCGCCTAAAAAGTCTTCCAACTTGGCAGGATCGAAGGGTTTGTCTGATCTGAATACAAAACTCTTCACATCGTCGTCGTGATGATGGTGGTGGCCATGGCTTTCCGCTTGGTGCGAAGGGTGATTGCAGTGCTCGCCATGTTCGTGGTCGTGATGATCATGATGTGCGTGTTCAGCATGGCCATGATCTTCTTCGTGTCCACAGTGCTCGTCGTGCACATGGTGCCCATCTTCTTTCAAAAAGTCGGGGTCGATGTCCAATTTGGCATTGAGATTAAAGCCCCGCAAATCAAATACTTCAGCCAAAGACACATCGCCAAAGTGAACCACTTTTTGCGGGGCACGAGGGTTCATGTGGGCCAAACGGTGCTTGAGTGCCTCCAACTCTGACTGAGAAACCAAGTCAGATTTGCTGATAAAAATTTGGTCTGCAAAACCCACTTGACGACGCGCTTCTTGACGATCGTTCAATTGCTGCGCCGAATGTTTTGCATCGACCAAAGTCAAAATGGAATCGAGCAAGAAGCTTTCTGCAATTTCATCGTCCATGAAAAAAGTCTGCGCCACTGGGCCCGGATCGGCCAAGCCCGTGGTTTCAATCACCACGCGATCAAAGTTGAGTTCGCCTTTGCGCTTTTGCGCCGCCAGTGTTTGAAGCGTGGTGCGCAAGTCTTCTCGAATGGTGCAGCAAATGCAGCCATTGCTCATCTGAATGATTTGCTCGTTGGTGTCAGACACCAAAATATCGTTGTCAATGTTTTCCTCACCGAACTCGTTTTCGATGATGGCAATTTTTTGACCATGCGCCTCTGTCAGCACTCGCTTTAGCAGCGTGGTTTTACCTGAACCCAAAAAGCCAGTCAGGATCGTGGCAGGAATCAAAGCCATGGAAATACTCCAAAAGAAAAAAACAGTCATCAAGCGCGGGCTAAAGTGTACCCACCCCAGAAAAAACCCAGCAGATTGAGGATGGAATGGGCGTGCAAACGGAGGTTACGCCTCACAGTTTCTTAACCACCACCAACCCCTTCAAATACTCCCCTTCCGGAAAATAAATGGTCATAGGATGATCAGGTGCACCTTGCAAGCGCTCACTGATGTAACCATCCACCCCCGCATCGGTGCCCGCAGAGGCCACAATTTTGTGAAATAAGTCGGCACTGATACCCCCCGAGCAAGAGTAGGTAAACAACTCGCCGCCAGGGGCCAACAATTTGAACGCCAAGCGATTAATGTCTTTGTAAGCCCGTGCAGCACGCTCGGCATGGGCGGCCGTAGGTGCAAATTTGGGGGGGTCTAAAACAATGGCATCAAACTGCCTTCCCTGCTCAATGAATTGACGCATTGAAGCGTTGACATCGGCATCCATGAAAGTGGTTCGAGACACATCAAAACCATTAAGCAACACATTGGCCTTGGCTTTTTCAAGTGCAGGACCCGACGAATCAATGGAGGTGACATGCGCTGCCCCGCCGGCCAAAGCTGCCACGCTAAACCCACCCGTGTAGCAAAAGCAATTGAGGATGTTTTGGAACTTTCGAAATTGAGTGTGTTGATAAAATCGATACCGGCTGTCTCGCTGATCCAAATAAAAACCTGTTTTATGCCCCTCTGCAATGTTGAGTTTCAATTGCCAGTGGTGTTCTTTGAGTGTCAATTCGGTGGGCCCCTCGCCTCTTAACCAGCCCGTGACTTCGGGCAAGCCTTCTAGCTGACGCACATTGGCGTCTGAGCGCTCATACAACTTTGAAAGACCGGTGGACTTGAGCAATGCGTCGGCCATGACGTCTTTGAATCGCTCTGTGCCACAAGACGTGAATTGGGCCACCAAGGTGTCGTCATAGCGATCGACCACAAGGCCAGGCAACCCATCGGACTCGCCGTGAACCAAGCGCATGCCATTGCTTTGAATGTCGAACAAACTGCGCGCTTGGACTGATGCTTGGATGCGGTTTTGAATGAACGCCGCATCAATGTGCTGAGCCTCGTCAAAACTCCAAACCCGCGCTCGTATTCGTGACGAAGGGCTGAATGCAGCCCACGCCAAAAACACACCTTCATGCGACGCCACACGAACAGTTTCTCCTGCATCGGCGTTGCCTTTGGCAAT
This sequence comes from Comamonadaceae bacterium, assembly GCA_947479935.1. Classification (GTDB taxonomy): domain Bacteria; phylum Pseudomonadota; class Gammaproteobacteria; order Burkholderiales; family Burkholderiaceae_C; genus Limnohabitans_A. The sequence continues at coordinate 47,039 of CANKBG010000019.1, read as the reverse complement.
GGCTGATTCAAATATCCAAGGGTGTTGACGTTGCAGCGAGCGTTCTTTGCCGGCTTTGAGTTGAATCGTTTTCATGGCCCCATTGTCCCACCCTAGCCTCTAAAAAAAAAACGACATTGGCACAGGCTTATTTTTTGTCTTTCAGCTTTGTAGCGTCGCTTGGCAAGGATGCACGCTTGGCTCTTGGGTGTGAGGCATCATAGGCCTTGGCCAAGTGCTGAAAATCCAAACGTGTGTAGACCTGCGTGGTGCTGATGTTGGCGTGACCCAAAAGCTCTTGCACCGCCCTCAAATCGCTGCTCGACTGCAGTAAATGGCTGGCAAATGAATGCCGAAGCATGTGTGGATGAACGGGCGTTGCCAAGCCCGCCAACAAACTTCGCCGCTTCAGCCGTTGCCAAACCGATTGCGCAGAAAGGCGCGTGCCGTACCTTCCCGGAAAAAGCGCCAGCGCCGTATCAGAAAGGCCCTGGGCAGATTGCGTCATCATGCCGGGCACTTGACTGCGCATCAAAAGCCAAGCCTCTAAAGCTTTGATAGCAGCCTGCCCCAAGGGCACCGTTCTGCGCTTGCCGCCCTTGCCCTGCACCATCACTTCAGCGGACTGCAAATCGATCCAACCACGACCTTTGCGTGCAGCTTCGGTACTGGCCACCACATCAAGGCCCGTGAGCTCGGCGACGCGCAAACCACAACCGTAAAGCAACTCCACCATGGCCACATCGCGGGCTTCTAACCAAGGGTCATCGGCTTCTTCGATGTGATCTGCCAACTGCACAGCTTCATCAACGCCTAGCGCTTTGGGTAAGGGCTTAGAAACTTTGGGTGCACGCACGCCTTCCACGGGATTGTGCGAAATGAGACTCTCTCGGGCCAGCCAATGGTAGAATCCGCGCCAGCCCGACAAGATCAGCGCAATGCCGCGGCCGCTTCTACCGCCGCTGTGCATTTGCGCAACCCATCTGCGCACATGCAAGGTTTGCACTTGCACCAAATCGACGTTGGCAGCTTGCGCTAACTCTGCGAGTTTTTGAAGGTCAAGCGCGTAAAGCGTCGATGTTCTTTCGGCCAGGCGTTTTTCAAAACGCACATGGTCTAAATAACGAGCAACGCGCTCGTCCATGGCTTAACCCTTTGAAGGCAGTAAAGCAGACAATGCCGCACCGCAGAGTTCTGCCAAATGTTCCAAGAAATCTGTGCCCATGCCGCTGTGAAAACGCTGGGCATCGGGCGAGGCCAACACCAGCAAGCCAAACGGTGTTTGGTCTTTGCTCAAACGCAAAGGCAACAGCGCCACAGAGGCCGCTTGTGCAGGCTCTTGCAACCATTGAACGGCTTCAATGCCAGAACTAGCACCCACAAATGGCGTCACATAACTGGCTGCAGCTTGCTTCACATCTTCACTGACGGCTTGGCTGAAATCGGCTTTCGCAAAGGCTTCTGAGACACCCCACAAACGCACGGCCACCTGCGGCACTTGGAAACGTAATTCAATATTTTTGAGCGCAGAGGGCACTCGAAGCGCGGCGGGTGTTTGTAACAATTCACAGGCCCATTTTTGCATTTTCTCTGTGATGATCATGTTTTCATTGCCATGGCGAATCATGTCCATGATGCGCATTTCTAGCGCCCGGATTTTATCGCGCAACATTTGGGCTTGACGCTCTTGCAAACTCACTGAACGATGGTTATCTGGGCTTAACAACTGCACACTGGAAAGCAGCTGGGCGTGCCTTTCGAAAAAATCTGGCGTATTGGCTAAAAAATCGGCAATGTCGCCTTCAGTTATGGGATTCATCGGATTGATCGAAGTGGAGGTCATGCCTGGCTTTCTGAATTATTCAATTTCTAAATTTCTAAATCATGAAGTGACGGGTTTAGATGTTACTCAACCAAAGTTTTGTCGAACAGTGCCATCAGACGCCATCGGGAATGTCAATTTCACCTTCAAACACGGAGGTGGCAGGACCTGTCATGAACACCGGCTGTCTGGCGTCATTCAAAGCGTCTCCCTGCCATTCAATGGTCAATAGGCCGCCGTGCGTTTGCACATCGACTTGTGGGTCTAACAAGCCCAAACGTATGCCAGTCACCACGGCTGCACAAGCGCCTGTGCCACACGACAAGGTTTCGCCTGCGCCGCGCTCATAAACACGAAGGCGCACTGAATGTCGCGTGAGCACTTGCATGAAACCGGCATTCACACGGTTTGGAAATGCGGTGTGGTTTTCAATCAGCGGCCCATCTGTGAGAACCGGTGTGGTGTCTACGTTATCAACCACTTGAACTGCGTGTGGATTGCCCATAGAAAGGGCCACTACATGGGCCACATGAGAAGTTGTCTGTTTGTTGAAATGTGTATGGCCACCACTCAAAGGGAGGTCCCAAACTTCACAAGCGTTGACCAGCGTGTTCGAAAGGCCAGAGGCATTGAAAGGCACCTTCCGAAAATCTAAAACAGGTGCGCCCATGTTGACAGTGACCCGGCCATCGGCATTCATCCGCAGTTCAATTTCGCCTTGCTGTATTTTCACGCGAACCGTGTCTTTGGTGGTCAGGCCCTTGTCGCGCACATAACGCAAAAAGCAACGCGCACCATTGCCACAGTGTTCTACCTCGCCACCATCGGCGTTGTGAATGATGTACTCAAAATCTAAAGTGGCATTGGGTGCAGGTCGCACCGTGAGGATTTGATCGGCGCCCACACCAAAGTGCCGGTCTGCCAAGAATCTGTATTGGGCTGTACTGAAGTTGTGGCGCGCTCGAGTTTCGTCTAGCACCACAAAATCGTTGCCGGCCCCTTGCATTTTGGTAAAGCGAATTCGCATGACCGAATTATCCTCGCTTCAGGGCTGGCCTGAAAACGGGCAATTCAGGCTCCAATGCGCGGATAATCCAAGCATGGTTAGACCTCAACAACTTTTACACCCTCAACGAGAATCCGTTGTCCCGCGTCCCGCTGCCACGGTGCTGTTGCTGCGCGACAGTGCCCAAGGCATCGAAGTGCTCATGACGCGCCGCTCATTGACGGCCAGTTTTGCGCCTGGCGCTTATGTTTTTCCGGGCGGCGGGGTTGATGCCCTCGATACGGCCTCTCACGAACTGGCCGTCAGGCGACCGACACAGAGCGACTTACACCTCACGCAAGCCATTGCGGCCATTCGTGAGAGTTTCGAAGAATTGGGCATTTTGCTGGCCTACCGCAACGACCACAATATGGCATCAGCGCAGGACATTGCAGCCCTTGACAGAAACCGGCCCTTTGCAGCGCAGTGCGCCGAAGGTGGCCTCAAACTGGCCGCCGATCAGGTTTATGTGTTGGCGCATTGGATCACGGATCGCGATTTACCCAAGCGTTTTGATGTGCCCTTTTTGGTGGCCCGCATGCCGGAGGGACAAACGCCCGTGGCCGACGAATCAGAGCAATTTGAGCCGGTCTGGGTGCGCCCTACCGACGCCTTAAAGAGACATGAGGCTGGCGAATTCTTCATCGTTTTTCCCACCATCAGAACCCTGCAGCGCCTGACTCATTTTGAAAAAGTACAAGACGTATTGAACGCGTGTGCTGTGAACGATGAGCCCCTGTGGACCAGTTGCCCGCGGGCGGGATGGTTGGCGGGCGAGGAAGTTCGCTACATGGAGCATGAATCGCCTTTCGGCGAATTGGCACTTACCAGCCCAGACGGCCAAATCGTGCATCACCTGGATTGGCAGTCCGATCACCCCGTTTCACTTTTGAAAAACGTCCAACGTCTGACCGCGCCCAACCCCGGCGTGATGACGGGCCCTGGCACCAACACGTACTGGGTGGGCGACCCTCAAAGTGGCTACATCGTGATTGATCCAGGCCCAGCTGACAAGGATCATTTGGACAGAATTTGGCGAGCTACTGGAGGTCAAATTCGAATGATTGTGTGTACCCACTCACACCCAGACCATTCTCCAGGCGCAAAGCCTTTGCAAGCCTTGTGCAACGGTCAGGCCATCGGGAAGCCGCCCATTTTGGGTTTGTCGTCTGCCAGCACCGCCAATGCCCAAAGCCAATTCACACCCGATCGTGAATTGGCGAATGGTGAAATTTTGCAACTGGGTGAGCACAGTTTGAAAGTGGTTCATACCCCTGGCCACGCTGCCAATCACCTGTGTTTGGCTTTGCAGGAAGATGGACTTCTGTTTTCTGGCGATCATGTGTTGAACGGCAGCACCACGGTGGTCAATCCGCCCGATGGCAACATGAATGATTACCTTGAATCATTGGATTTGTTGGCCGCTCAATGTCAAACGCATCACCTTGAATTCATTTTGCCGGCGCATGGTTATGTGTTGGGTTTTGCTGCGCAAGCCATTGCACAACTCAAGGCACATCGTTTGAAACGCGAAGCCAAAGTGATTGCGGCCATGCGTGCTTTGCCGCATGGCACTCTGGAAGAATGGGTGGCCCATGCCTACGACGATGTGCCTGAACGTTTGTGGCCAGTGGCCGCGAGGTCTTTACAAGCCCATGTGGACCGCATTCAGTCCATGCCCCCTGGCAACAACTGAGTTGGTTTGACCTCCATGAATGAAATCACTGAAACCGAAGGCATTCGCCTGTCCAAGCGCGTGGCCGATATTTTGAAATGTTCTCGCAGTGAGGCAGAGCAAGTGATTGTGGGAGGCTGGGTCAAAGTTGATGGCGTGGTGGTAGACGAACCCGCACATCGCGTGACCGAACAAAACATTGACATTCACAGCACAGCACAGCGCGGCAAGGTGCCTTTGCTCACGCTGATCATGCACAAAACAACCGGCCAAAGTTGCTTGCTGAAAGGCCACACCAACGTCTGGAAAGGCTTGACGGCAGACATGCGATCGAACCAAGACAGGTCGGGCATCAGTCTCACCCTCAGGTTACAAAAATTGCTGCAATGTGGCGCCGCTTTGGAAGATGCGGCCTCGGGCATGGTTGTGCTGTCAGAAGACCCCAACATGCTGCGCAAACTCCAAGACGAACGTCAGCCCCTTGAGCATGAAATGTTGGCTGAGGTTCATGGCCCTGTCAGTCCTGATCAGCTTTACACAATGTGCCCCACTGGCCTTAAAACAAGCATCAGCAGCGAAAGCCCCAAAAAGACCGGTTTGCGCATGGCTTTTAAAGGGTACCAGCCGGGGTATGCGGCAGGCGTCATTGAAAATACGGGCCTGCGGCTGATAGGCCTCAAAAGGGTCAGAATGGGGCGTGTTTTGATGGCGCCCTTGACGCCCGGCCAGTGGCGGGCCCTCATGCCCTACGAAAGATTCTGATAAAAACCGCCTTTTGGCGCATTTTTGCGACATTCTGAGGCTTGAAGCCCTTGAAATTTATCGGGTCATCCTCAATTGTGGTTGTAAGTTTGAGAAAATGTACTGTGTATGGATTCTTCGCTTGCGCTGAAAGGAAACCACCATGCGTTTGAGCACCAAAAGTCGTTTTGCCGTGACGGCCATGATCGATGTCGCATTGCGCGAAGATCGAGGACCTGTTTCGCTTTCGGCCATCAGCGAACGTCACCAAATTTCGCTCTCCTATTTGGAGCAACTGTTTAGCAAACTGCGCCAACACCAATTGGTGGAAAGCACACGCGGCCCAGGCGGTGGTTATTCTTTGGCACGCAATGCCGAAAAAATCACCATGGCCGACATTGTCAGTGCGGTGGACAGTTCGGCTGACGCCGAAGATGCCACCAACTCTGAAGGCAGCAATTGGATGAGCAGTGAGTTGTGGGCCAGCTTGAATGAAAAAATGTTGGCACATTTGCAGTCCATCAGTTTGCGCCAGTTGGTATCTGAGCAACGCGCCAAAGGCGTGACCGTAGAGCCAGCACCCTCTGTGGTGAAGCGCGGTGTTTTTGCCAAGCCCAAAAGCCAACCCGTGAAAATGAACGTGCCCAATTCTGTGTTTGCGCTGGCCGCCAGTTTGGTGCCCACTCGTTGAACTTCCAATATTGAGCCCACCCACAACGCGCTTCTCAGCGCGTTTTTTTTGCTTTTTAAAGCCCCTAAAAAAGTGTGAAGCCCACCGATAAGCCGGATTCTGTGCATTGGAGTTGCCCCCAATGTGACCGCCATTACTCTGGGCCGAGGGTTGCCCACTCGGCTCGGCGCTACCTACCCGCACACTCTCCGGAACCAGATCAACGTGTGCCTACTTGGTATTGCTGCGCGTAGAGATTGCCCGTTTCACCCGAACTGAATCGGCTCGTCTCTGTTGCTCTAATCCTCACCTTGGTGCCTTGCGGCCTTTCGGTGGAGAGGTGTTACCTCCTACGCTGTCCTGTGCAGTCCGGACGTTCCTCCAGTGCGGCCTTTCGGCCCATGGCGCAAGAAAATCTTGCGCCATGGCTTTTGTGCAATGGCTTGCGCCATCACATTTCAGCTAGCACCAGCGGCGGTCTGGCAGGCTTCACAACGCCATTATCGCCTCGCGGCATATCCATATGCATCAATTGACAGAACAAGTAAGACAAAATCAGTCACCATCGAACAAATGCCAACTTTTCAAAACACAAGGACAGCCATCATGAAAGCACAAAACGTCTTACAAACCATTGGCAACACGCCTCATATTCGCATCAACAAATTGTTTGGTGCCCATGCCAATGTGTGGATCAAATCTGAACGCAGCAATCCTGGAGGTTCTGTGAAAGACCGCATTGCCTTGGCCATGGTGGAAGATGCCGAAAAATCCGGCGCTCTCAAACCCGGCGGCACCATCATTGAACCCACTTCTGGCAATACCGGCATTGGCTTGGCCATGGTGGCCGCTGTGAAGGGCTATAAATTGATCTTGGTGATGCCCGATAGCATGTCGATTGAACGTCGCCGTTTGATGTTGGCCTATGGCGCCACGTTTGACCTCACACCCCGCGAAAAAGGCATGAAGGGCTCCATCGCCAGGGCTGAAGAGTTGGTGGCCAGCACGCCCGGCGCATGGATGCCACAGCAGTTTGAAAATCCTGCCAACGTGGAAGTTCACGTGCGCACCACGGCCCAAGAAATTTTGGCCGACTTTCCGGATGGCATTGATGCCATCATCACTGGCGTCGGCACAGGCGGCCATTTAACTGGCTCGGCCAAGGTGTTGAAAGCCAAATTTCCAAACCTCAAAGTGTTTGCTGTTGAACCGACAGCTTCGCCCGTCATTTCGGGCGGCTCGCCTGCACCTCATCCCATTCAAGGCATTGGCGCTGGCTTCATTCCTAAAAACCTCGACACCAGTTTGCTAGACGGTGTGATTCAAGTGGACGCTGAAGACGCGCGCGAATACGCACGCCGCTCTGCCCGCGAAGAAGGTCTGTTGGTGGGCATTTCTTCGGGCGCCACCTTGGCTGCAATTGCGCAGAAATTGAAAGATCTGCCTGCCGGCGCCACCGTGCTAGGTTTCAACTACGACACCGGTGAGCGTTACTTGTCGATTGAAGGCTTCTTGCCAAACTAAACGCGCGATAATCGGTGGGTCTGCTTGATAACCACAAGCCTCATCACCGATCGCCATGATTCGAATTTCAGAACTGAAACTGCCCTTGACCGCTTTGCCGGTCGAAGTTCGCCGCGCAGCGGATGCCCCTTTCGAAACGGATGAAGATCGCATACCACCGCCGCATCCCGAAGTTGCGCTTCGTCAACTGGCTGCTCAAGCGCTCAGCATTGAGGCCAACACCATCGACCAATTGCATGTTTTCAAGCGCAGCTTTGATGCGCGCAAGGCCGATTTGTGGGCGGTTTTCATTGTCGATGTGACTTTGAAAGACGCTGCGGCCGAAGCACCGCTGCTTGCTCAGTTTCCCAAGCACCCTCACATTCAATCTACCCCCAACATGACGTGGCAGGCTCCTTGCCATGCACCTGCCAATTTTGGCCTGCAAGAAGGAGAGCGGCCGGTGGTGGTGGGCTTTGGGCCTTGCGGAATTTTTGCGGCGCTGAGCTTGGCGCAAATGGGCTTCAAGCCCATTGTCATAGAGCGCGGCAGCCCCGTGCGCCAGCGCACCAAAGACACATGGGGTTTGTGGCGCAAGAAAACTCTCAACCCCGAAAGCAATGTGCAATTTGGCGAAGGCGGTGCCGGCACTTTTTCAGACGGCAAGCTTTACAGCCAAATCAAAGATCCGCGTCATCTGGGTCGCAAGGTCATGAACGAGTTTGTCAACGCTGGCGCACCCAGCGACATTTTGTTTGCAGCCCACCCGCACATTGGCACCTTCAAATTGGTGAAGGTGGTCGAAAACTTGCGCGAACAAATCATTGCACTGGGCGGGGAAGTTCGTTTTGAACAACGCGTGGTCGACATCGACATTGAAAACACAGTCTCGGGTCGACAAGTCACAGGCTTGCACATGGAAGATCGCAACACAGGCGCGCGTTCCTACTTGGCAACGGGTCATGTGGTGCTCGCTTTGGGTCACAGTGCACGTGACACCTTCACATTGCTTTACGAGCGCGGCGTTTACATGCAAGCCAAAGCGTTTTCAGTTGGCGTTCGGATTGAACATCCCCAAAGCGTGATCGATGCAGCACGTTGGGGCCGCCATGCAGGCCATCCCTTGTTGGGTGCGGCCGATTACAAGCTGGTACACCATGCGCAAAACGGTCGTGCCGTGTACAGCTTTTGCATGTGCCCCGGTGGTACAGTGGTGGCCGCTACCAGCGAAGCCGGACGCGTGGTGACCAACGGCATGAGCCAATATTCACGCAACGAACGGAATGCCAACGCTGGCATGGTGGTGGCCATCGAACCTTCCGATTACCCCCTTGATGTGGCAGCGTGGCAAGCTGCCTTTGGAGAATCGGATGGCTTGAAATGGGCGACACAAGCGCAAGGCATGGCACAACAAACACCCAAGGCTTATCACCCCTTGTCGGGCATCGTGTTGCAACGTCAATTGGAATCTAAAGCCTTCGTGGCCGGCGGTGAAAACTACGCAGCCCCGGGACAGTTGGTTGGTGATTTTTTAGCAACACGTGCCTCCAAAGAATGGGGTGATGTGGTGCCTTCTTACAAACCGGGCGTGAGCTTGGGTGACTTGTCTGAAGTGTTGCCCGCCTATGCCATTGAAGCCATGCGCGAAGCACTGCCCGTCTTTGGCCGCAAGATCAAGGGCTATGACATGCATGATGCTGTGCTCACGGGCGTGGAAACACGAACCTCTTCACCGCTCAAAATGACGCGCGGCGACAACTTCCAAAGTTTAAATACACGGGGGCTGTATCCCGCGGGTGAAGGTGCCAGTTATGCCGGCGGCATTTTGTCGGCGGGCGTCGATGGCATCAAAGTGGCTGAAGCTTTGGCGAAGTCACTGCGTGAATTGCCACTGCATCCGCCTGTTTAAAAAGTGAATTTGGTACCAAGGCTGAAAAGGGCCTTGCCGCCCAATCGACCCCAAGTGCCATCCACCTGAAAGCCGGGCCTGACCTCAGTGCGCGCGCCAATGCCCACCATGGGTTTGGTTGCACGCTGAGCGACTGATTCAATGTGGCCCGTCCAGGCGCCGAAAGACTGCTCCCAGGCAACGCCCATGCTAGGTGTGTCTCGACCGACTGCATCGCGACTGCTCACCACACTGGCGTGAAGTGCACCAACCCCCATGTCACAACTTGTGTTGGCGGATACAAACGATTTTTGTCCTTCTCCCTTTTGCCATTGGGTTGTACCCACCACCCACGCAAAATGGCAGCTGTTGTCTTTCGGTGAGGTGACTTGCATCTTGGCTTGAAAGGTCTGACTGTGCGCGCCGCCTGCAAGTGTGCGCGTATCGACTGCGATCAAATCTAAGCCAGGCAAAGGTGAATAGGTGGGCGCCACCGTGAATGTGCGCGAACCATCGGCAGCGCGCGACCAAAATGTTTCAACGTGCGCCACACCCGTGTCGTTCACGTTGGCATCGTCCACAGTCAAGGGACGGCCAGCTTGGGCAGATACGCATAACAAAGATGTCGCCAAAAGGCTGATGATTTTCTTCATATCAATTGTTCAGTTTAAATTTTAAAAATTAATTTCAAACAAATAATACAGGAATCATAGAGACCACCAAAAGCAAGGCCATTGTCCAATTGAAGAGTTTACGCAACGAATCGCGTTGCAAATAGTGCTCTATTTTGGCCCCTAACCACACCCACAAACCCACACTGGGAAAGTTAATGGCACTGAACATCATGCAAGTGAGCACCACAAATGTGATCGATGCATCGGTGGGCATGTAATTGCTGAAATAGCCAACAGCCATCATCCACGCCTTGGGGTTCACCCACTGAAAAGCCGCTGCACCTAAAAAACTGATGGGCTGCGTGGCATCTTCGCCGTGACGTTCTGGCGCACCACTGCGCGCCACACCCCACGCTAAATAAAGCAGGTAAACGAAACCGACCACTTTCATGACTTGGTACACAAAGGGGGCAGCCTTCAACAAACTTTCCAAGCCAGCCCCCACCAACAACAACATGACAAAGTGACCCAGTGACACGCCCAACCAATGCGGTAGGGTGCGCTTCACACCAAAATTCACACCCGATGCCAACAACATCATGTTGTTGGGGCCAGGGGTGACTGAAGTGACAAAGGCAAACATGGCCATGGCGGCCAACACTTCAAGGTTGAAATTCACAGTTGCTTACCCTTCGGCCACTGCGTGTGGAACTTGCCAGGCTTGTCCAAGCGCTGATAGGTGTGTGCGCCAAAGTAATCACGCTGAGCCTGTAACAAGTTAGCGGGCAAACGCTCGGTTCTGTAGGCATCGTAATAACTCAAGGCACTCATGAATGCAGGCACGGCCACGCCACTTAAGGCGGCCATGGCCACCACTTCACGGAGGTCTTGTTGGCACTCTGCCATGAGGCGTGCAAAGTGATCGTCGATGAGCAAGTTGTTGAGCTCTTGTTTGTTGGCAAACGCACTGCGGATATCTTCGAGCAAATGTGCCCGAATAATGCAGCCTGCGCGCCAAACCGAAGCTACTTTGTCCATGGGCAATTGCCAATCATGTTCTTTGTCGCCAGCTTTGAGCAGTGCAAAGCCCTGTGCATAGGCACAAATTTTCGAGGCTAATAAAGCACGTTGAATTTTGGTCAAGACCACTTCCAAATTTTGGGTTGCTTGCGGCTTGGGGCCTTTTAACAATTTCGAAGCCACCACCCGTTCAGGTTGCATGGCACTGATGGTGCGCGCAAAAACCGCATCGGCAATGGTGGGGGCACTTACACCTAAATCCAAGGCCACTTGGCTGGTCCATTTGCCCGTGCCTTTTTGTTCCGCCGTGTCCAAAATCATTTCAACCAAGGCATTGCCTGTTTCAGGATCGTTGTGAGACAAGATGTCAGCCGTAATGTCAATCAAGTAACTGCTGAGGTCACCTTGACCCCAATCGCGAAACACTGCGCTCATTTGCATGGGGGTCATGCCTAGGCTCTTCATAAGCGCATAGGCTTCGCAAATCATTTGCATGTCGGCATATTCAATGCCGTTGTGCACCATCTTCACAAAGTGACCGGCACCGCCAGGGCCCATCCATTCACAACAGGGTTGACCATCGTCGGCTTTGGCGGCGATGGCTTGTAAGAACGGGCGCACCAATGGCCATGCTTCAGATGAACCACCTGGCATCAAAGCGGGGCCATGCAATGCGCCCTCTTCGCCACCGCTTACGCCAGCACCCACGTACAAAATACCTGTGCCTTCGAGCGAATCTATTCTTCTTTGCGTGTCGCGGTACAGGGTATTGCCGCCGTCTATCACCACGTCGCCGGCTGACAACATGGTCTTCAATTCATTCAACACTGCATCAACTGGGGCTCCAGCAGGTACCATGAGCCAGACGCGGCGAGGCAGTTGTAAATTCGCGATCAACTCTGCCAAGGAATTGGCAGCGAATGCCTTCAAGCTTTCTGTGCGTTTTGAAAAACTGGTGCGCTTAGGTTCGTTTAAATCAAAACCGGTGACGCTGAAGCCATTGCGCTCCAAGTTCAGGGCTAAGTTTTCGCCCATAACGCCCAATCCCACTAAACCGATTTGTGTATTTTTCATTTCTTGTTTGAATGATTTTTTAAGGAAGATAAAGTTTGCAGTATCAATGAAGTCAAACGATAGGCGCAAACATCTGCTGCAAAGTGATCAATGCACGCTTAAGTGTTGACCCATGAACTGCCCCCTCACGCTTGACCAAGCGTGATTTGTCCATGGTTTGAATTTGATCTAGCAAAATCATGCCCGACTTTCCCTTGAAAGTTATAGGAATTCTAAAAGCAGCAGAACGTGATCCCGTGGTCATGGGGGCCACAATGACTGTTCGCAAATGGCTCAACATTTCTGGCGGCGAGATCAAAACACAAGGTCTTGTTTTTTGAATTTCGCTACCTACTGTGGGGTCGAGTTGAACCAGCCAAATTTCGCCGGTAGCAAGCTCGGGAGGCGTTACCACTTCAAATCCTTGTCATCGGCATTCCCAAATTCTGGCCACACCAGAGGGTCGTCTTTGTCCATGGCAATGCGTTGACTGTCAATGGCCCAGCCCTCTCGGGGATTGGTTTTAAGGGGTCGAATTTCAATCACGCCGTTTTTAACGCGAAGCTCTGCCACATCTTGCAAACCTGTTTGCTCGAGGATGGGCTTGGGAATGAGAATACCCTTGGAGTTGCCTAAGGATCGGATATTGACTTGCATGGTTGGCTTTTTGGTGATGTTACTACAATGTTATTACTTATGAGATTGAATGAAAAGCTTCAACCGCCAATAAGTTGTTGAAAATTGTAGAGGGGGCTGAACGATTTCTGGTACCCCAGTATGAGGAAGCCCCTCTACAATTCTCAACAACGCCAAGCCGGAGAAAAATTCATTCCACAGTCACGCTTTTAGCCAAATTCCGTGGCTTATCAACATCAGTGCCCCTTGCACAAGCCGTGTGATAAGCCAACAACTGCAACGGCACCACGTGAAGAATAGGCGACAACACCCCATAGTTCTCTGGCATCCGAATCACATTGATACCTTCACTGCTTGAGATTTGCGTATCGCCATCGGCCAACACATAAAGCACTCCTCCCCGCGCCCTCACCTCCTGCATATTGCTTTTAAGCTTCTCTAACAACACATCGTTGGGCGCCACAGTCACCACCGGCATCTCACTGGTCACCAACGCCAAGGGGCCGTGCTTCAGTTCACCCGCGGCATAAGCCTCCGCGTGAATGTAGGTAATCTCCTTCAGCTTCAATGCACCTTCTAATGCAATGGGATAGTGTGTGCCACGGCCCAAGAACAGCGCGTTTTCTTTGGATGCAAATTCTTGCGACCAACTGATGATTTGCGGCTCAAGCGCCAACACCGCTTGCAAAGCCGAAGGCAAGTGACGCATGTCTTTCAAGTGCTTGGCTTCATCTTGTTCACTCAATCGGCCTTTGCTTTGCGCCAACGCCAACGTGAGTAAAAACAAGCCTGCCAGTTGAGTGGTAAAGGCTTTGGTGGAAGCTACGCCAATTTCTGTACCAGCCCGTGTGACATAAGCCAACTTGCACTCACGCACCATGGCCGATGTGGCCACGTTGCAAATGGTTAGCGTGTGATGCATACCCAAACTTTGCGCATGTCTTAATGCGGCCAAAGTGTCAGCCGTTTCGCCCGATTGCGTGATGGTAACCACCAAAGTTTGGGGGTCTGGCACTGAATCACGGTAACGGTACTCGCTGGCAATTTCAACTTGGCAAGGAATTTGAGCCACAGACTCCAACCAATATTTGGCCACGCAACCGCTGTAATAACTGGTGCCGCAAGCGAGGATCAAAACCTTGTCAATTTCTTTGAAAACTTTGAATGCGCTTGCTGAATTGTCACCGCCACTCATGCCATCAAACAACTCGGGCACGATGTGTTCAACACCCTCCAAAGTATCTGCAATGGCGCGGGGCTGCTCGAAAATTTCTTTCTGCATGTAGTGGCGATAAGGGCCGAGTTCTGCTGCGCCGCTGTGTGCATGCACCGTTTTTACAGGGCGCGCCACGCGCTGATGATCGCGATTTTCAATCCAGTACTTACCCAACTGAATGTCAACCAAGTCACCTTCTTCAAGATAAACAATTTGATCTGTCACACCCGCCAAGGCCATGGCATCGCTGGCCAAAAAGTTTTCTTGGTGTGATGTGCCAACGCCCAAAATGAGCGGTGAGCCAGCACGAGCGCCCACCACACGTTGGGGTTCGTCTTTGTGAAATACCGCAATGGCGTAAGCGCCTTTCAGTTCTTTCACGGTGCGCTTCACGGCCTCAAACAAATCACCGTCATACACACTGTCGACCCAATGTGAGATCACTTCTGTGTCGGTTTGGCTGGTAAAGACATAAGCCTTTGCTTGCAACAGCGCGCGCAATTCGTCATGGTTCTCAATGATGCCGTTGTGCACCAAGGCAACGCGACCGGGCTTGTCTTTGAGTGCTTCTAAAGTGCCTGGCCCCGAACTGAAATGAGGATGTGCGTTGCGTACGGCAGGTGCACCATGAGTGGCCCAACGAGTGTGCGCAATGCCGGTCCCGCTGTCCAAATGATCGGATTCAATTTGGCTCATCAGCTCAGACACGCGCGAAGTGCTGCGCGCGCGTTTGAGCCCGCCCTGACCCCGCTTCAAGCTGGCCTCATGAATGGCCACGCCGCAGGAGTCATAACCCCTGTACTCCAAACGTTGCAAGCCCTGAACCAAGATGGGAACGATGTTTCTGTCTGAAACTGCACCAACAATGCCGCACATGGGTCAATCCTTTAAATTGAATGTGGGGGCATCTTAGGCCTCTCTAAAAGAAATTACTTTGAATTAAATATCAATTTAATGAAATTAAATTTCATAATTAATATATTTTGGTTTATTATTTCATAATATTTTACTATTTGAAATAATTCATGCTCACCGAACCAAGTGCTGCCCCCGGTCATCTCGACGCCACCGACCTCAAACTTCTCGCTATTTTGCAAGCCGATGCCAGCATCAGCAACATCGGATTGGCCGACAAACTGAGCATTTCCGCCCCCACTTGCCTGCGCAGAACCAAGCGATTGCAACAAGAAGGCTGGATAGAGAAACAAGTGGCCATTTTGTCGTCCGACAAATTAGGTCGCCTGATGGGCCACAGCGTGACGGCCCTGATTGAAATTAGCCTGGACAAGCAAGGCGAGGAATTTCTTCAAGCTTTTGAAACACGCGCCATCAAAGAATCAGCGGTTCAGCAATGTTGGCGTGTTTCCCCCGGCCCTGATTTTATGTTGGTGGTGCAAGTGGCGAACATGCCAACTTACTTAAGCTTCACGCAAAGACTGCTGACGCAAGATGCCAATGTGCGCAATGTCAAAGCATTTTTCAGCGTGAAGCGCGCCAAGTTTGGCACTGAAATTCCACTGCCTATTTCTGAAGTTTAATTTTTCAGAAGCTAGTCAAACACCAGCAACTTACTTTGCTGGCTTGGGCGCTTTTTGTGGCCGCTTCCAATTGGCAATGCTCACTTGTTTGCCACGCGCCACACTCAATGCACCGGGCTCAGTGCTCTTGGAAATGGTGGAACCCCCACCCACCGTGCCACCTGCGCCAATGGTGACAGGCGCCACCAAGACACAATTGCTGCCGACATGCACATCGTTTTCAATGATGGTGCGGTGTTTGTTGGCACCGTCGTAATTGGCAGTGATGCTGCCGGCGCCATAGTTCACGCGTTCGCCCACCGTGGCATCGCCCAAGTAGGCCAAGTGGTTGGCCTTGGCACCTTTGGCAAGGGTGGAATTTTTAACTTCCACAAAGTTGCCAATGTGAACTTCAGGTCCCAGTTGCGCGCCAGGGCGCAGTCTTGCAAAGGGGCCAATCAGTGCGCCCTCGCCCACCGTGACACCTAATTTTTCACCGTCGATGTGCGTGAAGGCATGGATCACGGCGCCTGCGGCAATGCGGGCATTGGCAATGACACAGTTGGGGCCAATTCGAACGCCTTCGCCCAAATGCACCTGACCTTCGAACACACAGTTCACATCGATTTCGACATCGGCTTCACAGTTCAAATTACCGCGCACATCTAAGCGCGCTGGGTCTGCCAAACGCACGCCTTGCAACATCAAGTCGTTTGCTTTTTGCAACTGATAAGCACGTTCCAATTGGGCCAACTGTTGAGGGCTGTTCACGCCCGTCACTTGCAACTCGTCTTGAATGCGATACGCCACAACTTTCACGCCATCAGCCACCGCCCATTTCACGACATCTGTGAGGTAGTACTCACCTTGAGCATTCTGATTGTCGAGTTTGGCCAGCCATTTTTTGAGCAGGAGTGCTGGCACAGCCATGATGCCGCTGTAGACCTCTTGAATTTGGAGTTGCTCTGGGCTGGCATCTTTTTGCTCCACGATGGCCAGCACGTTGTTGCCTTGCGCGTTGCGAGCAATGCGGCCGTAGCCTGTAGGGTTGGGCATATCGAGGGTCAACAAGGCCAAGCTATCTGCTGTTGATCCTGCCTGTCGCACACACCCCATCAAGGCCTTGAGCGTGTCGGCATGCGTAAGGGGGACATCGCCCGACAACACCACCACCAAGCCATCATCGGCCAGCACTGGCACCGCTTGTTGCACCGCATGGCCAGTCCCTAACTGGGGTTCTTGTCTGACAAATTTGACTGCCAACCCGCCTGTCTTCAAAGAAACAGCAGCCTCCACCTCATCTGCGCCATGGCCGGTAATCACAACGGCAGATCGCGCTTTCAATTGAGCAGCTGTGTCCAACACATGCTCCAACAAGGGCTTGCCCGCCAGACACTGAAGAACCTTGGGAAGCCGGCTCTTCATTCGAGTACCCTTACCCGCCGCCATGACAACCACGTCTAGCGGTCGTTCAAGCGAAAATGTAGATTGATTAACTGAGGTGTCCGACATGGCGAAATTATCCTTTTGGTTCCGAATTATCACGGCTTCTTTGGTGGCTGTGTCAATAAGCGCTATTTTGACGGGGTGCAGTGCCGTTCGGTTAGGCTATAACAAGCTCCCCGAAATTGCATCTTGGTGGTTAGACAGCTACATTGACTTCAGTGATGCCCAAGGACCACAAGCCAAGGTGGCGCTTCAAAAGCTTCAGGCTTGGCACCGCAAAGAAGAGCTGCCCGCCATTGCAGAACTGCTTGTACAAGCTCAAACATTGGCCCCCCACAACATCACCCCTGAACAGGCTTGCAAAGTTTGGGAGGGCGCTCAAATTCGCATCGAGTCCATCATTCAGGAAAGCAGTCGCTTGGCTGCACCCGTGGTGTCTCAATTGAGCGCCAAGCAACTCAAGCATTTGGAAAAAGAGTGGGCTTCACGCAATGAAGATTGGAAAAAGCAATGGCTTCAAGGCACGCCGGATACGCGTGTGAAAAAGCGAGTCGACATTGCCGCTGAACGTTTCAATTCTTTTTATGGCGACTTGAACACAGAGCAAAGACAACTTCTCAAACAGCAATTTTTGCAGTCCGCATGGACTCCAGAGTGGGGTTATCAGCAGCGATTGAAGCGTCAACAAGAACAGTTGACTTCTTTGCAGGCCATGTCATCCGAAATCACCAAACCTGCCATGCCCTTACCGCAGGTAGAGAAAACGCTGCAGTCCTTGATCATGCAATCGGTGCGCCCCAAAGACGCAGGTGACATGTCCAAACAGCTTTTGCTTGAGCAACAAGCCTGTGAAAATTTAGCACAACTGCACAACATCATGTCCCCCTCACAACGCTTGAAGGCGCAGCGCAAACTCAAAGACTATGAAACCGATGTTCGCGAACTCATGAAAATTTAATTGGGGTCAGATCAACATTAATTTACTTGCCGCCTTGATTCCTTTGAATCACAGAAAATTAATGTTGATCTGACCCCAATTTAATTCTTAATCCTGCAGGGCTTTCCACATTTCGATGTCGCGCTCTGCGGTCCAGATGCGGGGATTTTTAATGCCGGAGGCTTCGTCGTAAGCGCGGGTGACGTCGAAGGGCAGGCAGTGTTCGTAGATAAACACATGGCCAAACACGGGGTCCATGCTTTTGCGAGTGTGGGCCATGGCGGCTTTCAAATCCATCTTGCCAGCGACCGCTTCTTTGCCAGCTTTGTACAAAGTTTCCACCCAGCGCTTGGTGTAGTCCAAGGCCTTGTTCACATTGGCTTGGCCTTTCATGGCTTCACCGCGGCCAGGCACAATGGCCTCGGCTTTCAAAGCACGCAAGGCTTCTAGGGTGGCGGGCCATTCTTCCAGTTGGGCGTCACCGGTGTAAACACCTGCTTCATATTCCACCAAATCGCCTGAGAACAAAACTTTTTCTTCTTCCACCCAAGCGATGGTGTCGCCGCGTGTATGGCCATAGCCAGGGCTCCAAATTTGTACTTTCACGCCGCCCAAATCGAGCACCAATTTGCCGGGCACTTCGCCTTTGGTGGCATCTCCGCCGCCAATCACCATGGTGGGCCATGTCAGGCCTGGCACTTCTTCGGCACCCCGGAACAAACGAGGGAAACGCTCCATCTCGCTCTTCATGTCTTGCGCGCCGCGCTCAACGATCAGTTCATAAGTGCCTTGGCTGGCAATCACTTCGGTAGCGCCTTCGGCCACATAAGCACAGGCACCCAACACACGCACCGCGTGATAGTGCGTGAGCAACACGTACTTGATCGGCTTGTCACTGATGGTGCGAATTTGCTTGATCAAATCACGCGCCATGCCCGGTGTGGCCGTGGCATCACTCACCATGATGAACTTGTCACCAATGATCACGCCCGAATTAGGATCGCCCTCAGCGGTGTACGCCCAGCAGTGCTTGCTGAGTTGTTCAAACTTAATGATCTTGTCTGCCAAGTCAGCTTGTGAAGCAAATGCTTTTGTAGGTTGGTTCATATTCTCTCCGGTGAAGTAATTTAATTAATTGGGGTCAGATCAACATTAATTTCCAATCACAGGGGCTAAGCTTAGCCCCTGTGATTGACGAAATTAATGTTGATCTGACCCCAATTAATTAACTCGCCTTCAGGCTAATTCAAACCCTTTTCTAAGAGGGCAATGACTTCTTCAGCGAAGGCCACATACGAGATGGGGCCGCCGGGGCGAAGCCAGGTGAAGGTCCAGTTGATCATACCGAACAACATCATGGTAATGGCTGTTTGGTTGGTGGCATTCATTCGATTTGGATACGCTCGGCGCAAGGCGCGGGTGACCGCGGCCACCACATCGCGCTGACGATTCAAAATAAGTTCTTGCGGCGAAATAGCAGGCGTGCCCAAATGGTCATCAGGCGCATCACTTAGAAACTGCGTGTCATTCAACAGCGCCACATGGCGCGTGGCAGAGCTTTCGTATTCCTGCAAAAAAGCACGAATGAGTTCATGCAGTGCTGCACGATCGTCTAAGTTGCGTCTTTGCGCAGTCGCTTCGGTCAAAGCAATGAGCGACAACAAACGCTGCGTATAACGGTCCATCAAATCAAACAGAATGGCTTCTTTGCTGTCGTAGTAGTGATACAAACGCGCTTTGGAAGTGCCACAAGCTGTGGCAATTTCATTCATGCTGGCGGCCGGATAACTGCGGTCGGCAAAGCACTGCGCGGCAATGTCCAAAATGGCATCGCGCTTGATATCGTGGGTGGCGGATTTAGGTCTTGCCATATCGAGAAATCTGCGAATCTAATTTTTATTTGATTGAAGTAACGAACGGCTGAGCAGCTTAGCCAACAGGCCACACCACGCCGTTGTCATTCAAGATGGCATTGAGCGGCACGTCGTGGGGCTCTGGCTCAAAATCATCGACATACCCTTGTGTAAATCCAAGGCCCACCGTAAAGGGCTTCGGCTGCAAAGTGGCCAGCGTTCGGTCATAAAAACCACCGCCATACCCAAGCCGAAAACCACCAGCGGTATACCCTACGCACGGCACAAACAACAAGGTGGGCACAATCACCTCGGTATCTTTGGGCTTAGGAATACCATACGCATCCTCCTCCATGGGGCAGCCAGGGTACCAAGCATGAAACGTCATTGTTTTATGCACCTTGTCCACAACAGGAAGGCCAATGCGGCGCAACTGCGACTCACCCGTCAACTCGCCATCCTCTTTCCAGCGGTGAAGCGCGGGCAAAGGGTCAAACTCCCCTTTGATGGGCCAATAGGCACCAATGACCATTTCAGGACGCCCAAATAGCCAAATGCGCATGACCCGCTGCAACGCGTCAACCCGCTCCTGACGATCGGGCATATTGAGTCGCACATTCAACAAGTCTTGGCGAATTCGTTTTTTGGCTTCTGATTTGTCCATAATCCACTCATGCAATTGACACAGATTTTGACATCGCTTGGGGCATCCGTCCTCATTTTCTCCTTCATGACCCCTGCAATGGGCCAAACAAATGCCCCAAACAAGGCGGATGACGTCATTTTGGAGATGAGCCAAGCCTTTAAAAAGAACGACAAAGGGCAGCTTTCCCGCCTCTTGCCCAAGGCCAAAGGCCATGCCTTAGAACCTTGGGCCGCCTATTGGGAACTTAGGGTGAGGTTAGACCAAGCCAGTGACTCAGAAATTCAGCAGTTTTTGACGCAATACGCTGGCACCTATGCCGAAGACCGCTTGCGCAACGATTGGTTGCTCCAATTGGGCAAGCAAAGGGACTGGGCCAACTTTTCAAAGGAATACCCCCGCTTTCGAATGAATGACGATCGGGAAGTTAGATGCTACGCCTTGGCGACAGACGCCTTCCTTCAAAAGCCAGAAACAGCGGCGGAATTAAAACGTCTTTGGTATGCCCTCAGGGACACCGAAGACGGCTGCACCTACACCGCAGAAAAATTGCACGATCTCAAAAAAATCGAATCACTCGACTTATGGCGCAAAGCACGATTGGCCATGGACAACAACCGTCCTCGCGTGGCACAAGCCGCACTGAACATTGAGTCACTCGAGTTGGGCAAACAAGCCATTTTGATTCATGCCGATCCACAAAAGTATTTGGACAAACGCATTCTGTCATTTACGAAAAAACGCAAAGAGCTTTCAGTATTAGCACTTATTCGAATTGCCAACACTGACCCCGACAAAGCGGCTCAATTGATTGAAAAAAAATGGGGCCTGATGCTCACCAAAGAAGAGCACAACTGGGCCTGGGCCGTGATCGGCAAACAAGCCGCACAAAAATTGCAAGACAACGCGCACAGCTACTTCAACAAAGTGACTCGCAACCAAGACTTGAATGACGACTTGCTCGGTTGGAAAACCCGCGCTGCACTCAGAAATGGCGATTGGAAAGCGGTGATAGCCAGCATCGATGCCATGGACAGCGCCAAGCAAGATCCGACCTGGATTTATTGGAAAGCCAGGGGACAATTGGCCGTAACTTCTGCATCCTCTTCGGCCGGTACAGACCCCGCGCGGAATGAAGCCACAGCGGCCCTTCAAAGTATTGCCAGCGTCAAAGGTTTTTACGAGCAGCTCGCTTTGGAAGAACTGGGCCAAGCCATTACAGCGCCAGCCAAACCAAGCGCGCTCACACCGCAAGAAAAATCAGTCGCAGCACAAAACACAGGCCTGCAACGCGCCTTGGTCGCCTTAAGCTTGGGTCTTCGCTCTGAAGGCAATCGCGAGTGGAACTACAACACGAACTTGCACACCCCCGGTGGCATGAGTGAACGTGAGCTGTTGGCTGCCGCTGATTTTGCGTGCAGTCAACAAGTGTGGGATCGTTGCATCAATACCAGCGATCGGACCAAATCAGCCATCGACTTTGACCAACGTTTTCCCATGCCACTCAAAGACACGGTCATTCGCAGGTCTAAAGAAATTCAACTGGACCCTGCTTATGTTTACGGCCTCATTCGGCAAGAAAGCCGTTTCATCATGGACGCCAAATCTGTGGTGGGCGCATCGGGTTTGATGCAAGTGATGCCAGCCACAGCCAAGTGGACTGCCAAGAAAATTGGCCTGACAAATTTCCAGCTCAACCAACTCAATGATCACGAAACCAACGTGGCCATTGGCACCGGTTATTTAAAACTGGTCCTAGATGAATTCGATGGCTCCATGCCCTTGGCCGCAGCAGCCTACAACGCAGGCCCTAGCCGATCCCGCAATTGGCGCAAAGGCCCTGTGCTCGAGGCCGCCATTTGGGCCGAGAACATCCCCTTCAACGAGACCCGAGACTACGTGAAAAAAGTGTTGTCCAACACCACCAATTACGCCGCCATCATCACCGGCCAACCACAATCTCTCAAGGCCCGCCTTGGCATTGTGGGCCCTCGCAACGCACAAGCTCCCGCTGAAAACACTGAGTTACCGTGACGAGGCAAGCTTGGAAGAAATACTTAGGGGGCTTCCTCAAACTGGGGTAACAGAAATAATAATTGGGGTCAGAGCAACATTAATTTGGTCAATCAAAGGGGCTAAGGGCTAAGGGGGGCTTCCTCATACTGGGGTACCAGAAATCGTTCAGCCCCCCTTAGCCCTTAGCCCCTTTGATTGGAAATTAATGTTGCTCTGACCCCAATTATTAATGTTGCTCTGACCCCAATTATTTTAGGCTAGCAATTTATCTAGGTTGCTGGTGATTTTTTCTTCGATTTTGTCTTTGAACGACGCCATCAAGAAGCCCAGTTCTAGTTTCATGGTGAGCTGTGACGCTGTCACTTCTAAATATCCAGAAGCGCCTGCACGTTCAAAGTTTAGGCGGTCTTGAATTTCGCCTTGATCGTTGATTTGGTTGGGTACATATGTGCAGTCCATGCCCCAATCGGCTTCAGCTTCTTGTTGCCACTTTGCTGCTATGGCACGCGCTTTTTCCATACCCAGAGTGTGAGCGCGTTGAATCAAAATATCTGACATACCTTCATGCTTTCTTTAGCAATGCCACTTCTACTTGGCAATCATAAAACACAGGGGCGCGGCCCAAATCGGTTAACAACTGACTGGTCACCTCGTTCACATTGGTGCCATTCAAACCCATCTTGCGCCACCAAATGCCCAATCCATTGACCACACCCGGTCTGGCACGAGAGGACACATCGGCTTTGCAATGGTATTCACCTCGGTCATTGAAAACTTTGACGGTGTCGCCCGTGGCAATGCCACGCGCCAAAGCATCTACTGCACTGATCTCTACCAAAGGCTCTTTTTCAATCGCACGCAAACTCTCTACATTGACAAAGGATGAATTCAAAAAATTGCGAGCGGGTGGCGAAATCATGGCCAATGGATACAAATCGCCGGCCGCTGGCACTTCGTAATTGGGAATGTGATTTGGCAATGGGTCCAAGCCTTGCGCTGCCAAGCGATCGCTCACAAATTCACAGCGGCCAGAGGGCGTTGGAAATTCACCATTTGCAAAAGGTGCCTCAGGCACTTTCAAGGAGACAAAGCCTTTGGCCAAAAGCGCGTCAAAGTCGACTTCAGACCCCACTGCCGTGCGGCACAAGCTCACATCATCTTCCAAGAAGCACGGCTCGGTGTAGCCCATCTCTTTGGCCAGCAATCTGAAAATTTCGCTGTTAGATTTGGCTTGTCCAACCGGTTCAATGGCTGGCTTGTTTAGCAACACATCGGTGTGGCCATAACTGCCTTGCACGTCCCAGTGCTCTAACTGTGTGGTGGCTGGCAGCACATAGTCTGCATAGTCTGCCGTGTCTGTTTGAAAATGTTCCATCACCACGGTAAACAAGTCTTCGCGCGCAAAGCCTTGAACCACTTTTCCCGACTGCGGTGCAATGGCCACTGGGTTGCTGTTGTAGACCAACAAGGCTTTAACTTGCGGGCCCCATTCGGCACTGGCGATTTGGTTCAAATCATTGCCTAAGGTGGACATGTTCAGCGTTCGCGGACGGCGCGAACCCAATAAATCTGGCCGATGCAAATCAACTTTGTTCACTTTGAAATTGCTTGAACTGCTAAGCAAAAGTCCGCCTGCACGGTCTCGCCAAGCCCCCGTCAGCGCTGGCAAGCAAGCCACAGCCCTAACGGCATTGGCACCACCCTTAACCCTTTGCATGCCGTAATTCAATCGAATGGCGGCCTTTTGTGTGGTGCCCCAATCTTTGGCCAATTCTCGAATCAAGGCTTCATCAATGCCGCACACTTCTGCAGCACGCTGCAAAGTCCACGTCATGGCACGCTCGCGCAATGCGCTCCAACCCAAGGTGTATTTTTCAATGTAGTCGTGATCGAGCCAATCGTTCACCACCAATTCGCGCATCACGGCCAAAGCCAGTGCGGCATCGGTGCCAGGTTGAATGGCCAAATGCACATGGCATTTTTCGGCCGTTTCGCTCATTCGAGGGTCAATGCAAATTATCTTGGCGCCATTTCGTTTGGCCTCTTGGGCCCGGCGCCAAAAGTGAATATTGCTGGTGATCGAATTGCTGCCCCAAATGACGATCAATTTGGATTCGGAAAAGAATTCCGTTTGCATGCCAAACTTGCCACCCAAGGTGTACACCAAGCCCTCGCCCCCTGCAGACGCGCAGATGGTACGGTCTAACAATGAAGCGCCTAGTTTGTGAAAAAAGCGCGACGCCATCGACTCGCTTTGAACCCAGCCCATGGTGCCGCCGTAACTGTAGGGCAGTACCGACTCTGGGTTCTCCGATGCGATGGCTTTGAGCTTAGACGCGATATCCTGAATGGCCTCTTCCCACGACACAGGCACAAACTGGCCCGAGCCCTTGGGACCGCTTCGCTTTAAAGGCTGCAGCAGACGCTTGGCGCTGTAAGTTCGCTCGGTGTACCGCGACACTTTGGTGCAAAGCACCCCATCTGTGTGCTTGTGGGCAGGGTTTCCCTGCACCTTCAAAGCGCGGCCATTTTCCACCGTGGTGAGCAAGGCGCAGGTATCGGGGCAGTCGTGAGGGCACAAACCGCGGACCACTGCATTTTTTTCAAGGACAGGGTGAGTCATGTCTTCATTCTAAAGGGCTATTTTCGGGATAACCCTGAATTTAAAAGTCCCCCATGTTCAAAAGGGTTGTAGCGCATTGGCACGACTCTCGCTAGACTATCACTATGAAAATCATCGACTCCATCCTCACAGACGCGGCCAGCATTGCGGCCATTCGCAAAGACATTCATGCCCACCCCGAGCTGTGCTTCAAAGAAGAGCGCACAGCTGACGTGGTGGCCAAGCAGCTCACTGACTGGGGCATTCCCATTCATCGGGGCATGGGCACCACCGGTGTCATCGGCATTGTGCACGGCCGTGATGGCGGCAAATGCGGACGGGGTGTAGGCCTTAGAGCCGACATCGATGCCTTGCCTATGCAAGAGTTCAACACCTTTGCGCATGCCAGCAAACACGCCGGCAAGATGCACGCCTGTGGCCACGACGGCCACACGGCCATGCTGTTGGCAGCTGCCAAACATTTCTCAAAGCACCGCGACTTTGATGGCACCGTGTATTTGATTTTCCAACCCGCCGAAGAAGGCGGCGGCGGTGCCCGTGAAATGATCAAAGACGGCATGTTTGAAAAATTCCCCATGCAAGCAGTGTTCGGCATGCACAACTGGCCTGGCGCTCAAGTGGGCACCTTTGCGGTTAGCCCCGGCCCCGTCATGGCTTCTAGCAACGAGTTCAAAATTACCATTCACGGCAAGGGCAGCCACGCCGCTTTGCCGCACAACGGCATTGACCCTGTGCCAGTTGCTTGCCAATTGGTCATGGCTTTCCAAACCATCATCTCTCGCAACAAAAAACCAGTCGATGCCGGCGTCATTTCTGTCACCATGCTTCATGCTGGTGAAGCCACCAACGTAGTGCCCGATTTCTGCGTCATTCAAGGCACTGTGCGCACCTTCACCATCGAAGTGCTCGACCTCATAGAGTCGCGCATGAAGCAAATCACAGACAACCTGTGTGCTGCATTTGATACGAAGGCCGAATTTCATTTCAACCGCAACTATCCACCTACCATCAACAGCGCCACCGAAGCCGACTTTGCACGCAAAGTGATGGAAGGCATTGTGGGCAAGGACAATGTGATGGTGCAAGAGCCCACCATGGGCGCCGAAGATTTCTCGTTCATGTTGCAAGCCAAACCTGGTGCCTACTGCTTTATTGCCAATGGCGACGGTTCACACCGCGAAATGGGACACGGCGCGGGCCCTTGCATGTTGCACAATCCCAGCTACGACTTCAATGACGATCTCATTCCCTTAGGCGGTACTTATTGGGTTGAATTGGCCACGCAGTGG
Source organism: Comamonadaceae bacterium (assembly GCA_947479935.1). Taxonomy (GTDB): domain Bacteria; phylum Pseudomonadota; class Gammaproteobacteria; order Burkholderiales; family Burkholderiaceae_C; genus Limnohabitans_A. The sequence goes on along the minus strand of CANKBG010000019.1, from coordinate 20,853 downwards.
TTGGCCAACCCCACACAAACAAAGTAAGCTTCTGCTTCAGTCGAATTTAGACAACTTTCTATTGAAGCCCTTCGGGGCTTCATTCATTTGGACCCTTCATGACAGACATTCATTCCGCATTTTCACAAAGTTATGCCGAAGCACGGCAAATATTTTTAAGCACAGCACAGACTCTAGGCATTCAATGAGCACCTTCAAACCACGCGTCCTTGTTCTGGGTGGCACTGGCTTTGTAGGCCGACACGTTTGCGAAAAGCTCACACGTTTGGGCTGCAACATTTCGGTCATCACACGCCGCGCTTCACAAGCGGCTGCCATTCAAAATTTGCCGCGCGTGCGGGTGCTTGAAGGTGATGTTTACAACGCTGAATTTTTAACTGACAGCATGCAGCATCACGATGTGGTGATCAATTTGATTGCCATATTGCACGGCACCGAAGAAGCCTTCGAGCGCGCTCATGTTCAATTGCCACAGATCATTGCCAAGGCATGCCAGCAAACTGGTGTGCTGCGCCTAATACACGTCAGCGCCCTAGGTGCTAGCCTCTCGGGCCCGTCCCTTTACCAACGCAGTAAGTCGCGAGGCGAAGAAGTCTTCAAACAAGCTGACCTGCAACTCACCCTGCTTCAGCCCAGCGTGATCTTTGGTGCAGAAGACAAGTTTTTAAACTTGTTTGCACAACTTCAACGCATCACACCCCTTGTGCCTTTGGCAGGCGCCCGCACACGTTTTCAGGCGGTGTGGGTGGAAGATGTGGCCGCAGCGCTGGTGCACTGCGTCATGAACCAACAAACTGCTGGGCATACTTACGAGTTGTGTGGTCCTGAAGTTTTCACGCTTCAACAACTGGTTCAAAAATCGGGGCAATGGGCAGGTATTGCGCATGGCAAAGGTCGATGGGTGTTTGGCATTCCCCATGCTGCCGCGTGGTTGCAAGCCTTCCTGATGGAGCTTGCACCCGGCCAACCCCTCATGAGTCGTGACAATTTAAATTCAATGCAAGTGGACAACGTGGCTTCTGGTCAAGCACTTGAATTGAAAGATTTGGGCATTCACGCCGCTGCAGTCAGCAGCATTGCGCCAGCTTATTTAGGTCACAAAGGTACCTGCACTCAACTAGACAGCTACCGAACCAAAGGACGATCATGAGACTTTACATCGCCAACAAAAACTATTCCTCTTGGTCGATGCGTCCTGGGGTCTTGATGAAACAAGCAGGCATTGCCTGCGAAGAAGTCATGCTGCGCTTTGATGGCTTTGATGCGCAATCCAAATTCAAGCAAGGCTTGAAAGACATCAACCCAGTGGGCAAAGTACCTGTTTTGGTAGATGGTGATTTGGCCGTTTGGGACACTCTGGCTATCTCTGAATACGTGGCTGAAAAATTTCCTGAAAAAAAACTCTGGCCCACAGCTGCCGCTCACCGTGCACACGCTCGCAGCATCTGCGCTGAAATGCACAGCGGGTTCATGGGCATTCGCACCGCCTGCCCCATGAACATCGACGCTTATTTGCCCGAAATTGGCGCTTTGGCCCTGCGCGACAAAGAAGCCGTGCGCAACGATTTGAAACGCATTGACACATTGCTTTCGTCGCTTTTAAAAGAACACAAAGGCCCCATGTTATTTGGCGAGTTCAGTATTCCCGATGCGTACTTTTCACCTGTGGTCATGCGCATCAAGACGTATGCGCTGCCTGTCTCTGCAGAAACTCAAGGCTACATGGAACGCTTGTGCGCCATGCCGGGTGTGAAAGCTTGGATCGATGGCGCCTTGGCTGAAAAAGACTTCATTGATTTTGAAGAACCTTTCCGCACCAAGCCCTGAACACTGCTATCTTCAAAAGCACTTTTTAAATTACTCAGTAAAGCAGCAAGCAAACGCGCCGTATGACGATGCAAATTTTCAGCGTAGGGGGTGCCATTCGTGATGCCCTGCTTCACCTACCGGTCAAAGACAAAGACTGGGTGGTGGTGGGCGCCACGCCAGAAAAAATGACACAGCTGGGCTACCAAACGGTGGGCAAAGACTTTCCGGTTTTTTTGCATCCGAAGTCGCGCGAAGAATATGCACTGGCTCGCACTGAGCGTAAAACGGCACCAGGCTACAAAGGCTTTGTGGTGCATGCCTCGCCCGGGGTGACGCTGGAAGAAGACTTGGCACGGCGCGATCTCACCATCAACGCCATGGCCTTGGCTGAAGAACATGCCACGCTGCTGACGCCACTGAACAGCGAAATCGCGGGGGCAAATTTTGGTCAAATCTTTGCAGCACACGGCATCGATCCTTATGGGGGTCTGAAAGATCTGGCCGCACAAACATTGCGACACGTCACGCCCGCTTTTCGTGAAGATCCCGTGCGAATTTTGCGAGTGGCCCGGTTTGCGGCACGCTTCCCCCAATTCAGCATTGCCCCCGAAACCATGCACCTCATGCAAGACATGGTGAAAGCGAGTGAAGTAGAACATTTGGTACCTGAGCGTGTTTGGCAAGAATTGGCCAAAGGTCTGATGGCCGCAAAACCCTCGCGCATGTTTGAAGTGCTCAAAGAATGCGGTGCACTGCAAGTTTTGTTGCCTGAAGTGAATCGATTGTGGGGTGTGCCACAACGCGCTGAATACCACCCAGAAATTGACACTGGCATTCACCTCATGATGGTGCTCGACATGAGCGCGCATTTGCAAACTTCATTGTCCGTGCGCGTAGCCTGCCTTATGCACGATTTGGGCAAAGGCACCACTCCTCAAGATGAATGGCCCAGGCACATTGCCCATGAACAACGCAGTGTCAAATTGCTCAACCAGGTTTGCGAGCGCCTGCGCATACCGGTGGACTGCAAAGAATTGTCAGAAGTGGTGGCGCGAGAGCACGGCAATATTCACCGCAGCCAAGATTTAAACGCCGACGCTTTAATGCGTTTACTAGAGCGCTGTGACGCCATTCGAAAACCAGAGCGCTGGTTCGATATTTTGCAAGCCTGCGAATGCGATGCAAGAGGCCGACTGGGGTTTGATCACAACGACTATGAACCGGCAAAGCGCTTGAAAGAAGTCCTGAAAGCTGCGCTGTCGGTGACCACCTCGACCATTGCAGAGCAGGCGCAAAAACAGGGCCTTTCGGGCCCTGCTGTTGGGGAAAAAATACATGAGGCCCGAGTGATTGCCATTGCCCAATTAAAGGCATAGGCACCAGGGCCTTAAACAGCCTTCAAATTAACGTGAAGGTGTGCGCGGTGTGCGCGGTGCAGCCGGTGGACGGCCAGCCAAATGACGGAAGCTGATACGGCCTTTGGTGAGGTCGTAAGGTGATAATTCAAGCGTGACGCGGTCGCCCGCCAAAATGCGAATGTGATTTTTGCGCATCTTGCCAGCCGAATAAGCGATCAACTGGTGTCCATTGTCTAAAGTCACACGGAAACGTGTGTCGGGCAAAACCTCGTTCACAACGCCCATCTGTTCGATCAAATCTTCTTTCGCCATTTTTTCCTTTCCTGGTTCACTCGGTGGTTCAGTGGGCTTGCGTGGTTTCACGCACCCAATCCAAACCTTGTGCCAGCGCAAAGCTGGCTGCAGCATCGCGGGTGGCGAAATCGTTGGTAAAACACATCACCCGGTCGGTACTGGCACTGCCACGCCCGCTGGCCACTGACACCTGAGCCGCAAAGCGACCACAGGGCAGCGCACGCGGACAAGCGGCGATGCGGTATTTTCCCACGGTGACGGGGGTATTTTCAAAAGTAATCGTATGAATCATCTAATAAGCTAAAAAATTGGTATGTACAGAACAACACATCGAATTCATGCAAATTCTTGCAAGGGCATCCAAAGGGCCAGTATCTGAGCACTAAAAAGGGGGAAGCGTGAAATCAAACCCACCCGTACTTGGGGGTGCGCCGCTCTTCTGCTTGACCTAAATTGCCTCAATGAAGGGCCAAATGTTAGAAACTGGCAGGGACCGCGCTTGTCGTTACCGCCCATAAAATTAACTTAAGAGGGTGACAACGAACCAGAACTGTAACACAAATGTTTTACAGCCACCTGGCAATGAGGCTGATCACAAAGCTGAGCAGCAAGGTACTGGTCAAAGGAATGAACCATTCCCGCCCAAAAAGCTTGAAATGGAAGTCGCCTGGCAGCTTGCCCAAGCCCATTTTTTCAAGCCACGGGCGCACCCAACTGATCAGCAGCAGCGCCAAAAAGGTCACGATCAGCCAGCGGAGCATCAGTTAGTTCTCATGGCACAGTTTAAAGCCGATGACTGCGGTCACCCACCGCAAATCCAAGGGCCTGCCAGCCCACATGGGTCGCAAATCCAACGACCTTGAACAACTCACCCATTTCGTGCTCGTTCAAAAGTTTCAGGGCATGGACCCGATCTGACAGCGATGCCTGTGCCATGCGTTCAGCCACGTCTAAGTTCAACAAGAACCTGGCCTGACTGGTGTAGCCCAGCACTTGCAAGCCTGCGTTTTGGCCTGCCAACGCCACTCCCGTGAAGTTCACATGGGCTGTGATGTCCTTCAATCCAACGGCCACCAAAGGGTTGGGGTCGGCCTTGTGGGCTTGATGGCACATGACAGTGCCCATGTGGCGCTCAGGGTGAAAAAACTCAACTTCTGGAAAACCATAATCTAAAAAGAACGCTGCGCCACCCTTGCCGCCTGCTTTGACACTGGCCAACAAACGTTCGGCCAAACTGGTCACAAAAGCTTCCGCCTGAGGCTGAATTTCGGTCAAGTAATCGTGATCACCCTCTGGCGCCATGGGCGGACGCAAGCCCGTTAGTCGGTCTTCCCAGTCCAAACCTTCGGCATTTTCTGCCCGGACCACCCCGCGCTCGTGCCACTGGCCCATTTTGCGATGCAACAACTTCACCGGCATGGCATCGAGCACCTCGTTGCCCACCACCACGCCCGCCATGGCTTCAGGCCATTCTTTCAGCCAATTCACTTGAGGGCCAAACTCAGCCAAGCGCTGCTGCTGTCTGGCCTTGAGCGTGCTGGACAAGTCCATGATGTTGTAACGTTTAACGGGACAACCCATTTGATGAAGTTCACTTAACAACTGGTGCGCCAAAGCACCACTGCCCGCACCAAATTCCCAAATTTCATCGGTGCCGGTGGCGTTCAAAGCTTGCGCTACTTGCTTTGCCAAGGCTGCGCCAAAGAGGGGGGACAACTCTGGCGCCGTGACAAAATCACTGCCCGATTGGGGCATGGTGCCAAATTTGGGTTGCTGGTTGGCGTAATAACCCAAGCCGGGCTCGTACAAGGCCAGTGCCATGAATTGGTCAAAGGGAAGCCACCCTTGGGCCGCCAAAATGGCCTTATGCACCCGCTCCAGCATGGCGGTCGTTAAACTAGTGGGTTCTGTCATGACCCCCCGATTGTCCCCGAATGTTGACCCCTTCTTCTTCAGCTCCTCGCACAGCCCTGGTCACAGGCGCTGGCAAGCGCTTGGGCCGCGAAATAGCGTTGGGCTTGGCGCGGGCAGGTTGGCGCGTCGCGGTGCATTACAGAAGTTCAGAAGCTGAAGCCTTGCAAACGGCTGAAGAATGTTGGGCCATCAGTTCGGCAGTCAGTGCTGCTGCCATTCCGGCTGGCACCGGATTAAATCCTACGGCCTCACTCAAGCCTGCTGATTTTATTTTTCAGGCCGACTTGGCCGATGAAAGCGCAACACGTCAGTTGCTGCCAGCGGTGGTTGCCAAATTGGGCGCAATCAACGCCGTGGTAAACAGTGCTGCCTTGTTTGAACACGACGACATTCACAGTTTCAGCTATGCCAACATGGCACAGCACTGGGCAAGCAACACAGGCGCAGCCATTGTCTTGGCCCAAGCCTTGCACCAACACTGCGCAGCGCGGAATGCACATGCCGCTGAGGCTATCGTGATCAACATGCTGGATCAAAAACTTTGGAATCCCAATCCTGATTTTTTAAGTTACACATTGTCCAAGGCTGCTTTAGAAGCGGCCAACACATTGCTCGCGCAAGCCTTGGCGCCCTTGGTTCGCGTGGTCGGTGTGGCGCCAGGACTGACTTTGACCAGTCACATGCTGGCCGATGAGAAATTCAAACAACTTCACACACTAAGCCCTTTGGGTCGCTCATCTTCGGTGGAAGAAGTGGTAAGCACCGTGGTGTTTGCCATGCAAAATCGCGCCATCACTGGCACCACCTTGTTGGTCGATGGCGGCCAGCACTTGATGAAATTCGAACGCGACTTTTCTTTGATGTAAGCCACACATGACTGCCTCCGCCTCCTTGCCGCTTGCCAAACTGGGTCATCAAACGCTGAACCTCACAGGCCTGCGTTTCAACGCCAATTTGGGCATTTTGGAACACGAGAAAAAGGCACCACAACCCATTCAAGTGGACGCTGAACTCAATTTAGGCCCACAGCCCTTGCTGCCACGTGATGACGACATTAGCAATGTGCTGGACTACCGCAAGGTGCGTAAAATTATCATCGAAGAGTGCACTGCTGTGCACGTGAACCTTTTGGAAAGCCTCATTGGCAAACTCGCGCATCGCCTCATGCAATTGCATGGTGTCAAAGGTGTGCGCGTGAAAATTGCCAAGTTAGAAATTTTTGACGATTGCGAAGTTGCCATTCGGATCGAAACAGGACAATGGTGAAACCATGAATGCACCCACTCAAAACAGTTGGCTTGAAGCCGTGGCCGACGACATACAAGATCCAGCCGAGCAAAAAGCCAAGGCGCTCAAAATTGAACGCGAGACTCATAAATTAGAAAAACGTTTGTGCCGTCAGGTGGGTCAAGCGATCAGCGAATTCAACATGATTGAAGAAGGTGATCGCATCATGGTCTGCATGTCGGGCGGTAAAGACAGCTACGGCATGCTCGATATTTTGCTCAAAATGAAAGCGCGTGCGCCGGTTAACTTTGAATTGATCGCTGTTAACTTAGATCAAAAGCAACCTGGCTTTCCGGCAGAAATATTGCCTGCGTATTTGAAGAAAATGGACATTCCTTTTCACATTGAAACGCAAGACACTTATTCCATCGTGAAAGACAAAATCCCCGAAGGCAAAACCATGTGCAGTTTGTGCAGTCGCCTGCGCCGTGGCATTTTGTACAAAGTGGCAGGCCAATTGAAATGCAACAAGTTGGCCTTGGGACATCACCGAGATGACATGTTGCAAACTTTTTTTCTCAACATGTTTTTTGGCGGCAAACTCAAAGGCATGCCGCCTAAATTGCTCAGTGACAACGGCGAGTTCATGGTCATTCGTCCCTTGGCACATGTGGCCGAAGCTGACCTGGCACGCTGGGCTGAGCATCGCCAATTTCCCATCATTCCTTGCACGCTGTGCGGTAGCCAAGACAATTTGCAGCGCGTCCAAATTGGCAACATGATTCGCGAATGGCAAAAGAAATTTCCTGGGCGCATTGAAAACATGTTTTCAGCTTTGCAACATGTGGTGCCTTCGCATTTAATGGACCCTGAATTGCACGACTTTAAAAATCTCAAAATTACGGGCAAGCCCAACCCTGAAGGTGACAAAGCCTTTGACGTAGAGAGCTTTGAAGCGCCTAAGGTCATGGCCGGCCTGCAGGGTGTGCAAGTGGTTCAACTTTGATCTTTGGGTAGAACTCAAAGGCAACAATGAAGGACTTTCCATGTTTGGTCACATTTTGATGCTCAGCAAAAAATCAACAGCAATGCGCAGAGGATTTGGATTCGTTTTTGCTGCGCTTTGCTTCGCTCTACTGAGCGGCTGCAACAGCATGCGCATCATTGAAAGCCAAGTTCAAACCAGCACCCAGTGGCCTGCCACTGTTGCCACTGGTGTTCAAAGTTCCGCACCGCCAAAAGCCTTTTTCCGTTTAGACCGCCTGCCTGCAGACGTCAACAACTTGCAAGCGGGTTGGGCCGAAATTGAAGTTGAAGCAGCCTTAGCACCATTGGGCTGGACACGCAACGACATTGAAGCGCAATACACCGTGTGGGTGGGTGTTCGATCGGCCGAATTCATTGCTGACTCTTGGGGCCGTCCGGTGCGCAGCCCTTGGATTAACCACTTGCATGTCAATGTGGTTAGGGGCTATCGGCCCCAAGGCTTGGGCATCGGCTGGGGCATTGGCATGAACTCGGGCATGCGTGCAGGCTTTCCTCTCCCATCAGGCTATGCGCAAGAAGTGAGCATCATCATTCGCGATCTCAAAACCAGCAACGTGGTTTATCAAACCAAAGCCTCGCATGAAGGCCCTTGGTCAGATCATGCCAACATTTGGCGCACCATGATTAACGCTGCCTTGCAAGGATTTCCCAATCCGCAAGCGCTGACCAGGCGCGTTGACACCTCTATTTCAAGATAAATGCAAGCCACACGAATTTTGGCCATCCGTCATGGCGAAACTGCTTGGAATGTGGACACCCGCATTCAAGGGCAGCTCGATATTCCACTCAACGCACATGGTGAATGGCAAGCCTCGCAGTTGGCTGAAGTGTTGGCCGTCCAAGAGCCGCTGCATGCGGTTTACACCAGCGATTTAAAACGCGCTCATCAAACAGCCACAGCAGTCGCTGTTCGTCAGGGACTTCAGCCCATCAGTCATCTTGGTTTGCGTGAGCGAGGCTTTGGTGCCTTTGAAGGTAAAACTTTTGCAGAGATTGAAAAAGACCTGCCTGAAGATGCCATGCGTTGGCGCAAACGAGATCCGCATTGGGCGCCTCCTTCAGGGGGCGAATCATTGGTCATCATGGATCAACGCGTTCGTCAAACACTGAACGAATTAGCGGCTCAACACATCGGCCAGCACATTGCATTTTTTGCACATGGTGGCGTGATGGATTTGCTGTATCGCATTGCCACGGGCCAAGATTTACAAGCGCCTCGCACTTGGACCCTGACCAATACCGCCATCAATCGTTTGCTATGGACGCCAGACAGTGTGTCGCTGGTGGGCTGGGCAGATACAACGCACTTGGATGAAGTGACGCGGGACGAATACTGACCCTAGCTGTTGCTAGAAAGCTTCATTCTTGCGAAAAACTCTTAGGCGGCGTGACACCCAAGTGCTTGTAAGCCGCCAAGGTGGCCGTTCTACCGCGGGGCGTGCGTTGCAAGAAGCCTTGTTGAATTAAATACGGCTCAATCACATCCTCAATGGTGTCGCGCTCTTCGCCGATGCTGGCCGCAATATTGTCTAGTCCCACGGGGCCGCCATCAAAACGGTGAATCACGGCTTCTAATAATTTTCGGTCCATCAAATCAAAACCTTCTGGGTCGACATCGAGCATGGCCAAAGCGCGTTTGGCAATGTCATGGGTAATGTGTCCTACACCTTTCACATCGGCATAGTCGCGCACTCTGCGCAGCAGTCGATTGGCAATGCGCGGTGTGCCGCGAGAGCGTTTGGCAATTTCTTCACCGCCCGCTGCATCCATCGGGGCTTTGAGCAATGTGGCACTGCGCTTGACAATGCGGCCCAATTCTTCAGCCGTGTAAAACTCAAGGCGCGACACAATGCCAAATCTGTCACGCAGTGGATTGGTGAGCATGCCGGCACGCGTGGTGGCACCCACCAAAGTAAACGGTTGCAAATCGAGCTTGATACTTCGCGCTGCAGGGCCTTCACCAATCATGATGTCGATTTGATAGTCCTCTAATGCAGGGTACAAAATTTCTTCCACCACGGGTGATAGACGGTGAATTTCGTCGATGAACAAGACATCGTTCTTTTCTAAATTGGTGAGCAAAGCAGCCAAGTCTTTGGGTTTTTCCAACACAGGGCCACTCGTTTGGCGCAGGTTCACGCCCAGCTCTGCTGCAATGATGTGGCTCAAGGTGGTCTTTCCCAAGCCTGGCGGGCCAAACAGCAGCACATGGTCCAAAGGTTCGCCGCGCATCTTGGCGGCGCCAATGAAAATTTCTAACTGCTCGCGTACCTTGGCTTGGCCTACATAGTCATCAAGCAGCTTGGGGCGCAGCGCGCGCTCAATGGCTTCTTCCTGAGGTGTCTCGGGTTTTGCGTCCACCATGCGCGCGGGCGGTGGGGTGCCAAAGTCGTCGGTTTGAATGCTCATGTGTTGCTTATTTTATTTGGCCAAAGCCTTGAGCGCCATTTTGATGCCTTCGCTCACGCCTATGTCTGGTGGCAAAGATTTGAGCGCCAGCGCGGCTTCTTTGTCTGAGTACCCTAGAGCCACCAAAGCTTGCAGAATGTCGTTGGCATGATCGTGAGAAGTGCCTGCTGGCTGTCCGACGTCGGCACCCAGCTTGCCCTTTAATTCCAACAACAAACGCTCAGCCGTTTTTTTGCCAATGCCTGGGACTTTGACCAAACGACCCGCTTCTTGGTGCGTAATGGCATGCGCCAAATCGGCCACACCCATGCCCGACAGCACGCTCAGTGCTGTACGGGGTCCGACTCCAGAAATTTTGATGAGCTGCCTAAAAGCTGCGCGCTCTTCCACCGTGGCAAAGCCATACAACAGTTGCGCATCTTCACGCACCACAAAATGAGTGAGTAACTTCACCTTTTCGCCCAAGGCAGGCAGGTTGTAAAAGGTGCTCATGGGCACACTCACCTCATAGCCTACGCCGTGGCAGTCCACTACCACCTCGGGTGGGTTTTTGTCGATCAAAGTGCCTGTTAATTGACCAATCATGGCGTGCCGTTCTTCTTCATCAGATAAGTGCCTATCATTATGGGTATGGACAATGCCCCATTTGGGCTTTGGTCTATTTTCATTAGGATTATCAGCTTGATTGTCAGACACAACTTCACGCCGCACAACAATACCCGGATGACCCATCTTTGCGGGCCCATGGACGCCCATTTGCGCACCATTGAGGCGGGCCTGCAGGTCAAAATTGCGCATCGGCACGAACAGTTCAAGATTGACGGCCCCAAAGCCCGTGCCAACCAAGCGCTGGAGTTACTTCAAGCCTTGTACGAAATGGCCGACCGGCCCATCAAGGAAGACTCCCTGCAGCTCATGATGACGGGCGACCCTGAAGTGGCCAAGAATCCCGATGCCGCCACTCTTTTAACGCGCCGGGCTGACCTGAAAGCCCGAACGCCCATGCAGGCCTTGTACATCGACAACATGGCCACGCACGATATTACGTTTGGCATTGGACCTGCGGGTACTGGTAAAACTTATTTGGCTGTGGCTTGTGCGGTAGATGCGTTAGAGCGCGCCAGTGTGCAACGAATTGTTTTAACTCGCCCAGCCGTAGAGGCTGGCGAGCGTTTGGGCTTTTTGCCTGGCGATTTGTCGCAAAAGGTCGATCCTTATTTGCGGCCCCTGTACGACGCGCTTTATGACCTGATGGGGCACGACAAAGTACAAAAAGCCTTTGAGCGCAACGCCATTGAAGTGGCGCCCTTGGCCTTCATGCGCGGCCGCACCTTGAACAATGCGTTTGTGATTTTGGACGAGGCGCAAAACACCACGCCAGAGCAAATGAAAATGTTCCTGACGCGCATTGGCTTTGGTGCCAAGGCGGTGGTCACGGGTGATGTGAGTCAGATTGATTTGCCTAAAGGGCAGCTGAGTGGGTTGATTGATGCCGAGCGGGTGCTTAGGCGGGTTAAGGGCATTGCCATGACACGGTTTACAAGTGCCGATGTGGTACGTCATCCGTTGGTAGCGCGCATTGTGGATGCTTATGATGCGCAAAGAACGACGGTGCGCAGTCGGTCGATTGATGCTTGAAAAACATGGCACTACCCACACTTAATTTGTCCTTGCAATTTGGTGACATCCCTAACGCAGTTCGCCACCGCACCGCCTTGCCGCGCCACACAGTTGCTCGCTGGATCCGTCATAGCTTGTCGCATGACGGCGAAATCACGGTTCGCATTGTGGATACCGAAGAAGGCCAGCGTTTGAACCGTGAGTTTCGCAAAAAAGACTACGCTACCAATGTACTGACGTTTGATTACATGCTGTCACCGGTGGTGATGGCAGACTTAGTCTTATGCGCGCCAGTGGTGGCGAAAGAGGCACGCGAGCAAGGCAAAACATTGCAAGCGCATTACGCGCATTTGTTGGTACATGGCACCTTGCATGCGCAAGGGTGGGATCATGAGACAAGTGAAGCCGATGCACAAGCCATGGAGGCGCATGAGATTGAGATCATGCAAAAACTGGGGTTTAAGAACCCGTATTGATTCTGAAGCTTCTAATTTACTTTGTTGGAAGATCGGAAGCCTTCGGCATAACATCGCCAAATCTGTAGAATTTCTTGATTTTTGCAAAATCTTCATCTGTCCAAGGCTGGTTATCTGGATCGCTAAGTGCTGCCAATGTGATGGCTCTGTCTTCTTCATCAGACAACAAGTCATATTTTCTAGGTGCTGGGTTTTGAGTGTTTTTTGTCATATAGCTGAATCTCTCGGTTATTTGCTTTTCGCAAACTGATCATTCGGGTAGATTCAGCACGCAAAACATACACAACTGCGTAAATTTTGCCTTCTAAAGGTACCAAGCCGCTCATGCGGACCTCGTTGTAGTGATAGCGAACATCCTGCCAAACCACCTCCTTCGCCCACTCAAGATGCTGAGCGAATTCAAGCACTATGCCATGTTTGAAAAAATTTGTGCGGCTTTTAAGGGGATCGCATGAAAATTGCATCGAGCCATGATGCTGCGATCTTTGGATTCAAGGTCATACATTGAGCGTCAGTGAAGCACCCGATCATTTCTGTAGTGACTCGCTTTCAATGCCAGACGCATCTTCTAGCAAACGCACTTTCACGGACTTGCCCTTGACCTTGCCGCCCGACAACTTGTCCATAGCTTCTCTGGCGATATCTCTCGAAACTGCTACATAGGTGGAGTATTCGTTCACATTTATTTTGCCCACTTGCTCACGCGTGTAGCCAGCATCGCCCGTGAGCGCGCCAAGCACATCTCCTGCACGAATTTTTTCTTTGCGACCACCCACAATTTGTAAGGTGGCCATGGCCGGCACCAGCAAGTCTTTGCCTGCAGGCGTGAGCGTGCTCAACTCTTGCCAAATCGACTCACGACCTTGCAGTACTTCAATTTTTCCCACATAGCCCATCTCGTCCATGCTGGCCAAACTCACGGCCAAGCCTTCGGCATCCGCGCGGCCTGTGCGGCCAATTCGGTGAATGTGAACTTCAGAATCTGGCGTCACATCCACGTTGATCACGGCTTCTAATTGGGCTACATCCAAACCGCGCGCAGCCACATCTGTGGCCACCAAAACAGAGCAACTTCGGTTGGCAAATTGAATCAACACTTGATCACGTTCACGTTGTTCTAGTTCGCCGTAAAGCGCCAGCGCACTGAATCCTTGTGATTGCAACACCGTCACCAAATCACGGCACTGCACCTTGGTATTACAAAATGCTAACGTTGAAGTGGGCCTGAAGTGATTGAGCACCATCGATACCGCATGCAAACGCTCAGATTCTTTCACCTGCACAAAAATTTGTTTGATCTTGTTGGCGCTGTGTTGTGTTTCCACTTTCACAGTTTGCGGATCTTTCATGAACTGCGTGGCCAACTTGGCAATGCCTTCAGGATAGGTGGCTGAAAACAAAAGCGTTTGCCGCTTAGCGGGGCACTGTCTGGCCACCGTCGCAATGTCGTCAAAGAAACCCATATCTAGCATGCGATCGGCTTCATCGAGCACCAATGTTTGAAGACCCTTGAGTTTCAAAGAGCCTCGCTCCAAATGGTCCATGATGCGACCCGGCGTACCCACCACCACATGCGCGCCATGTTCCAAGCTCAATACCTGGCCACGCAACGCCACACCGCCGCACAAAGTGACCACCTTCACATTGCCCACAGCGCGCGCCAAGCGGCGAATTTCTTGACTCACCTGATCGGCCAACTCACGAGTTGGACACAAAATCATGGCCTGTACCGCAAAATCAGCAGGCAGAATTTTTTCAACCAAGGGAATGCCAAAAGCAGCAGTCTTGCCACTGCCCGTACTGGCCTGTGCAATCAAATCCTTGCCCGCCAATGTCAAAGGCAAACTAGCCGCCTGAATGGCCGTCATCTGCAAATAGCCCAACTGCTCTAAATTGCCCAACATCGAAGCCGACAAACTCAGCTTCGCAAAATCATTTTTGTTTTCGTTCATGCTTTGATTATGCGTTCGAGAAAAAACAATTGGGGTCAGATCAACATTAATTTAGTCAATGAAAGGGTATCAAGGTTTAGGGGGGCTGAACGATTTCTGGTACTCCAGTATGAGGAAGCCCCCCTAAACCTTGATACCCTTTCATTGGAAATTAATGTTGATCTGACCCCAATTGTTTTGCTCTCACCGGAGAGAAATTAACGGGCCTCAATTAAATGTGCAAAGGGATCGTGACAGGCCCGTCGTTGACTAGATGCACTTTCATGTCGGCGGCAAATTGGCCGGTTTGAACGATAGGGTGAGCTTCGCGAGCTTCAGTGACGAAGTAGTCGTACAAACGTTGTCCCTCTGCGGGCGCGGCGGCTTGCGTGAAGCTGGGGCGATTGCCGCCACTCACATCGGCCGCCAGCGTAAATTGGCTCACAATCAACAAACCACCTTGCAAACCATGGCCGTCCAAATCTTGTAACGAGTGGTTCATCTTGCCAGCGTCGTCGCTGAAAATTCTCAACTTCAAAATCTTGCTGAGCAGCTTATCGGCTTTGGCAGTGGTGTCACCTTGCTCTGCGCACAGCAACAATAGCAACCCTTTTTGAATTTGCCCAATCACCTGCCCCGCCACCACCACTCGCGCTTCTGAAACGCGTTGCGCTACAGCGATCACAACAAATCCCTTTGTGAGTCGAAATGTGCTTCCACATCAGAAGGCAACAGTTGAATGGTGGCGCGTAACCCAGGCACCTCGCTCATCAAGGCTTGCTCTACGCTGGCACGCAAGGCTGCGGCCCGTCCCAAGGTCCAAGACGCCGGCATGTGCATGTGCATGTCCACAAATCGGCGTTGCCCTGCTTTGCGTGTGGTCACATGGTCAAAGCGAATGATCGACACATCACCGCGATGATGCGCAAAGCCCGCCAAAGTTTCGTTGATCTGTGCAATCACTTCAGGCTCGACCGCCTCGTCCATCAACCCTTGCGATGATCGCCAGATGAGATGAACGCCCTCTTTCAAAATATTCAGCGCTACGCCAATGGCCACGACCGCATCGAGCCATAACCATCCCGTCACACTGACCAAACTAATGCCAATGACCACGCCCACAGAGGTCCACACATCGGTGACCAAATGTTTGGCGTCTGCTTCAAGTGCAATCGAACGATGTGTTTTAGCCGCACCAAACATGACCCAAGCCAACATGCCATTCAAAACAGAACTGATGACTGACAATGCCAAACCCCAACCCACTTGCTCAAGCGGTTGCGGCTCAAATATGCGATGACTGGCGGCCCAAATAATGCCTATCGCGGCCACGATGATCAAAATACCTTCAAAGCCCGAAGAGAAATATTCAGCTTTGTGATGCCCGTAAGGGTGTTCTTCATCGGCCGGTTGCGCAGCCACCGTGACCATCATCAAACCAAAAATGGCACTGGCCAAATTGACCAACGACTCCATGGCGTCTGACAACAAGCCCACAGAATCGGTCAACCACCAAGCACACGTTTTAAGCGTAATGGTAATGATGGCCACCACCACAGAAGCCCACAACAATGTGCGCGGAGACCAAGATGGGAGTTTTGAAATCATGGCTTCAGTCAAACAAATGGGTACTTTAATTAAGCACTCAAATGCACACGCGCAAATTTGCGCTTGCCCACCTGAACCACATAGATGCCCGCATCTAACTTCAAAGCTTTGTCGCTGACCACTGCGGAGTCCACACGCACACCACCACCGTCAATTAAACGATTGGCTTCTGAGCCAGAAGGTGCCAAGCCCGCCATCTTCAACAAAGCACCTATACCCACAGGTGCACCACTCAAATGGACATCTGGAATTTCATCGGGCACACCGCCCTTGCTTCGGTTGATGAAATCTTGCTCTGCCGCATCGGCAGCTGTCGCGCCATGAAAACGCGCGGTAATTTCTTTGGCCAATGCCACCTTGGCCTCCTTCGGATTCAAGCCGTCTGACACTTGCTTCTTCAACGCATCAATGTCGGCCATGGACTTGAAGGAAAGCAGCGTGTACCAACGCCACATGAGCACATCAGAAATTGACAACACCTTGGCAAACATGGTGTTGGCATCTTCGCTTATGCCAATGTAGTTGTTCTTTGACTTGGACATTTTGTCGACGCCGTCCAAACCTTCTAGCAAAGGCATGGTCAAAATACATTGCGGCTCTTGGCCGTATTCGGTTTGCAAATGTCGGCCCATGAGCAAATTGAATTTTTGATCGGTACCGCCCAACTCAAGGTCCGATTTCAAAGCCACCGAGTCATAACCCTGCATGAGTGGGTACAAAAACTCGTGCACGCTGATGGGTGTGCCTGCCTTGAAGCGATCATGGAAATCGTTGCGCTCCATCATGCGCGCCACGGTGTATTTGGCCGCCAACTGAATCATGCCCATGGCACCCAGCGGCAAACTCCACTCGCTGTTGTAACGAATTTCAGTTTTACTGGGGTCTAAAACCAAACTGGCTTGACGGTAATACGTTTCCGCGTTGGCCTTGATTTGTTCGGGCGTTAAAGGGGGACGCGTGGAATTGCGGCCCGATGGATCGCCAATGAGGCTGGTGAAATCGCCAATCAAAAAGATCACCTGATGACCCAAATTCTGCAACTGACGCATTTTGTTCAGCACTACAGTGTGGCCCACATGAATGTCGGGTGCCGTGGGGTCCAAGCCCAATTTGATGCGCAGAGGGACACCGGTGGTCTCTGATTTGGCCAATTTTTTGACCCAATCGTCCTGGGGAATAAGCTCCTCGCAGCCACGCAAAGTAACCGCCAACGCCTCCTTGACAGCATCTGTCACGGGAAATTGGGTCGAAACGGGTGAATTCATAAGGGTTTTCCAGTATGCGTCTCACGCCATAGGCGTTAGAATGTGACGATTGTTTGCCTTATTTTAAGGGTTGACTTTGCTATTCCTCAAAGCAATCTAAAGCCTTGCTTCCTTTAATCGGAACCGATGAATTTTTTAAAACAGTTTTTGATGACAGCCACCCCCTACAGCCTAGCGCTTTGGGCATTGGCAAAAGCCCACAGCAACACGCTGCGGGCTTTTGTTGCGCGTCATCCGAAACATGTCACTGCAGTGGTGGCGGCTGTTTTACTAGGCGGCGGCGGTGGCGCTTTTGCGGTTGCCAATTTGGGACCTGATGCTGCCAATTTGCCCGTGCGCACTTTGGTTGAAAATTTAGAAACACCCAACCTAGAAGCACAAGTTGCTGCCCTCGAACAAAAAACCCTCAAGCTTTACCGCAACGACATCACACGGGGTTCCGATTCCGCCGAAAGCTTATTGCGTCGTTTAGGTTTGGTTGACTCAGCTGCAGCCTCTTACATCCGTCAAACGCCAGAAGTTCGTCAAGCTTTGCTCAACCGTTCTGGCCGCAATGTTTCTGTTGAAGCCAATGAGCAACAGCAGTTGCTCACACTCACCACACGCTGGCTCAAAAACGACAGCGACACCCAATTCCAGCGCATGGTCATGACGCGCAATGGCAACAACAAATTCAGCGTCCGCACTGACACGGCGCCCTTGAATGCCAGCGTTCGCATGGCCGGCGGCACCGTCGCATCATCTTTGTATGCAGCTTCTGATGAAGCCCGCTTGCCAGACAACGTCACACGCCAGTTGGCCGATGTGTTCTCTGGACAAATTGACTTTCACAGAGCCCTGCGCAAAGGTGCCGTATTTTCAGTCGTTTACGAAACCCTTGAAGCCGAAGGCGAGCCACTGCGCTCGGGTAGATTGCTTAGCGCTGAAATTACCAACGACAAGAAAACCTACGACGCTGTTTGGTTTCAAGAGCCTGGCCAAAAAGGCGCTTACTACACCATGAAAGGTGACAGCCTGCGCCGTGCTTTCTTGGCTTCCCCCATGCCTTACTCGCGTCGCACCAGCGGCTTTGGCATGCGCGAGCATCCTATTTTTCACACACAACGCGCGCACATGGGCGTTGACTACGCAGCCCCCACTGGCGCACCCGTTATTTCTGTAGCCGATGGCGTGGTGGTTGAAAGCGGCTTTCAAGGCGGCTTTGGCAACATGGTGGTGGTGCAACACAATGCCCGCCAAAGTACGGTGTATGCGCACCTCAGCAAAATTGGTGTGCGCAAAGGTCAAGCCGTGAAGCAAGGTGACAACTTGGGCGCCGTGGGTGCCACGGGTTGGGCCACGGGTCCTCATTTGCATTTTGAGTTCCGTATCAATGGCCGCCACGTTGATCCCCTGACGCTGGCCCAACAAGGTTCGACTGAACCTATCTCGGCGGCACTCCGCCCACAATTCAATCAGCGTGCGCAATTTGCACGTGCGCAGTTGATGGCCGCGGCGCAAATGCGTCAAGGCAACGTTCAATAAATTTCAACGTTGGCAGGGGCCAGGTTGACCTCCTCCTCGCCCCCTTTTTCGCCAGCCTCCCCACCGACTGCAGAAGTGACCCAAGCTCACTTGCAGTACTACATTGGTCTGATGTCTGGCACCTCGCTCGATGGTGTTGATGGCGTTTTGCTGCGGTGGCAAGATGGCGCGCTGAATGGGGTTTGGGTTGAACATGATGTGTCTCCTTCTTTGTTGTCAGACACGCGTCAACTGAAAGTCTTGCTGCATGTCTTTCAGCCATTTGACGCCGAATTTCGCGCAGAACTTCTCAGTTTAAATACAGCGGGTCACAACGAATTGCATCGCGCTGCATTGGCTGGCAATCGCTTAGCAAGAGACTATGCCAAGGTGGTTCACGTGTTGCTCAATGAAAGCGGAATGCAAGCCAATGACATTCAAGCCATTGGCGCACATGGCCAAACTGTTCGTCACCGCCCCCTGGAATTTGACGCAGACCCTAGCACCGACCAAAGCGCGGTGGGCTATACCTTGCAACTCAACAACCCTGCCTTGCTGGCCGAACTCACTGGCATCGATGTGGTGGCCGAATTTCGCACTCGCGACTTGGCTGCAGGCGGACAAGGCGCTCCGTTGGTGCCCGCCTTTCATGCAGAAATTTTTGGTGCCCTTAAACGCACCGTGGCTGTTGTCAACATTGGTGGCATCTCCAATATCAGCATCTTAAGAAACGCTTCAAGTCAAAGCCACACAAAACCTTCAAACCCTGCCATCACTGGCTTTGACTGCGGGCCTGGCAACGCGCTCATGGACCACTGGATTTCCTTGCACCAGGGCAAAGACTTTGATGCCAATGGCGCATGGGCTGCTCAAGGTCAAGTCCTCCCAACGCTCTTGCAAAGCTTGCTGACCGAACCCTTCTTGCATCAAGCGCCCCCCAAAAGCACGGGCCGCGATTTATTCAACCCCACTTGGTTTCAACAACATTTACAAAATGAATTTGCTGCTGTTGATGTACAAGCCACGCTTTGCGAATTCACGGCGATGGCCATTGCACAAGATTTAAAACATCATGCCCCCGATGCCAAGCAGTTGTGGGTGTGCGGAGGGGGTGCGCTCAATGGTCACCTTATGTTGCGCCTGCAAGCGCATGTGCCTGGGGTACAAGTGGCCTCGACTGAAGCGCATGGACTGCCACCTTTGCAGGTAGAAGCTGCAGCCTTTGCGTGGCTGGCGGCCAAAACCATGAAGCGAGAAACAGGCAGCCTAGAAAGCGTCACGGGCGCTAGAGGCGCCCGTGTATTAGGGGCTATCTACCCTAGATAGCCCGGTGTCTGTCTCAATTTTTCAGGTTGAAAAAGAAGAACCGCAACCGCAAGTGCTGGTGGCATTGGGGTTCTTGATCACAAATTGCGCGCCTTGCAGGTCTTCTTTGTAATCAATTTCTGCACCCAGCAGGTACTGGTAGCTCATAGCATCTATCAGCAATGACACGCCATGTTTGGTCATGGTGGTGTCGTCTTCGTTCACGATTTCGTCGAAGGTAAAACCGTATTGAAAACCGGAGCAACCACCGCCTTGCACAAACACTCGCAGTTTCAGTTCTGGATTGCCTTCTTCGGCAATCAGGTCTGCTACTTTGGCAGCAGCACTGTCGGTAAAGACAATGGCTTCGGGCATTTCGGTAGGAATTGTTTCGGCTAATGCGCTCATGGGTTTTCTCCGGGAACTAGGTGAGTAGTATAGTGGATTGGTCAACAATTAATCTTGAATAACTGCCTTGGTAGAAGGGGCTCTTTGTTTGGTTTTTGTGGGGTTTCCTTTGGTCCGTACTGGAAGAGGCGGCGCTGGTATTCGGACTTGCTCATCTTCGCTTTACTCAGAACGTCGCTCGTCCGAACACCAGCACCACCTCTTCCAGTACTGCAATTTTGGTGTTAACTCCCCCGCTTACGACCACCCTTTTTTCTGGGTGGTGGCGGGGTATGGGGTGAAAGCGAAGTTCTGAGTCAAGCGAAGATGAGCGTCACCCCATACCCCGCCGCCGCCCAGAAAAAAAAACGATCGAAAAAAAACCGCTCTGAGTAACCAGAACGGTTTTCTTGAAACAGGCTGTAAACGATTAACGCTTAGAGAACTGCTTACGGCGACGAGCAGAGTGCAAGCCGACCTTTTTACGTTCAACTTCGCGGGCGTCACGAGTGACAAAACCAGCTTGGCTTAACATAGGCTTCAAAGAAGCATCATAGTCAATCAGGGCACGTGTAATGCCGTGACGGGCTGCACCAGCTTGACCAGATTCGCCGCCACCGTGCACATTGATTTGGATGTCGAAAGACTCGACATGGTTTGTCAAAAACAGGGGTTGCTTAGCGATCATGATCGAAGTCTC
>CANKBG010000018.1 GCA_947479935.1 Comamonadaceae bacterium | reverse complement strand
GCAAGTTGGTACCACTCCTTCCCATCCCGAACAGGACAGTGAAACGACTTAGCGCCGATGATAGTGCGGGTTCCCGTGTGAAAGTAGGACATTGTCAGGCTCTTATAGCGAGAAACGCCCCATAGAAATATGGGGCGTTTTTTTTCGTCCAGCTTTTTCAGGTATTGAGAATCAAAGTGCCCTGATAGCTTAGAGCTTTGCTTCGTTCCAAGTCAGCCATCATGTCATGCACCCATTCTTGGATACTCAATTGAGGCGCATAGGCCTGATGCAACAATTTGAAATACTTCACCTTCTGAGCCCAAGCGACAAACTCAGAAGTTTCAACTTGACGCAGTTCTAACAACTTGTATTTGAGCAGTACCTTGGCACCGTAACGGGCATGTTTTTCAGGGTTGCCTAAAAAGCCATCCAATTTTTGGCGTGCATTTGCCAGCGCTGTCTTTACATTGTAAAAGATGGGTCCGTGACCAGGAATCACCCATTGGGCATTCAAAGACGCTATCAAGTCCAAGGTTTGTCCTACCTCTTCAAAAGCAGCGATGCCTTCTAGCTCTGGAAACACCACCCCAAATCCATTCGCCCACAATGCGTCGGCCGATATCAATACGCGATGAGAAGGTTCAAACAAAATGACTGAATGCGGGTCGTGGCCAGGGGCAGCATGCACTTGCCAATCTAATCCAGCCATGCTCAATGTTGAGCCGGTTTTCAGCAAACCATCAAAAGTAAAGCGTGGACACAACTGCCCAGTGGCTTCATAACTCAATGCATCTTGATCCCAAGATGCAATGGCTTCTGATTCCCCTGGCGGAATCAAAGTATGAAGATGCTTGTAATGTCGCTGGAGGATTGCATTGCCACCGCAATGATCGCTGTGTAAGTGGGTATTAACCAACCGGTCTAAAGGACGGTCTTGCAGTGCATTTTGAATGAGAGCCAAAGTCTGTTCTTGGTGCGCCACATAGCCACTGTCGATCAGGGTTGCACTGCGCTGGTCTGTGAGCAAAATGTTGTTGGCAGAAAGCCAACCTCTTTCAAAAAACTGAAGCCCTGGTAGCTGGAGTATTTGTTCCATGCAGTAATGTCAGTTGATCAGTGAGTATGGCTTCGCAGTTCACGCCGCAGAATTTTGCCGACATTGGATTTAGGCAGTTCATCACGAAACTCAATGTACTTAGGTCGCTTGTAGCCGGTGAGGTTGTCGTGGCAATAGCGCGTCACAGCATCCTCGGTCAGCATGCTGTCGCTTCGAACCACAAACACCTTGATGGTTTCACCTTGCATCTCGTCGGGAATGCCAACAGCCGCACATTCGATCACACCAGGGCAAAGTGAAATGACGTTTTCTAGTTCAGAGGGGAAAACGTTGAAGCCACTCACAATGATCATGTCCTTCTTGCGATCGACAATTCTGAAGTAGCCCTGCTCATCCATGATCCCCACGTCGCCCGTGCGCATGAAGCCGTCGGGCGTAAAGGCTTTGCGAGTTTCTTCTTCTTGCATGTAATAGCCCACCATGACATTGGGGCCCCGAATGCAAATCTCACCCGACTCGCCTTGTGCCATGCTGTTGCCGTCGTCGTCTTTGATGGCCACCTCAATGCTGGGCAGTGGCAACCCGATGGTGCCGCTGAAGGTCGATCGGGTGACGGGATTGTTGGTGCCAATGGCGCAAGTCTCGCTCATGCCCCAGCCTTCAATCATGGCGCTACCCGTTGCAGCCTGCCAAGCCCGCGCCGTCCCTTCAGACGCAGCCATGCCGCCCGCTTGTGTGAGGCAAAGATGGGAGAAATCAATTGTTTTGAACATCGGATGTTGTAGCAATGCGTTGAACAAAGTGTTCACGCCAGGCAACATGTGGAAGGGGCGTTTTTTCAAGGTCTCAATGAACTTGGCAAAATCGCGCGGGTTTGGCACCAAGGTGAGGTGCGAGCCTTGTCGCATGGCCAAGAAACAAATCGTCAATGCAAAGATGTGATACAGCGGTAGCGCAGCAATGCTGTTGACTTTGCGCAAATCAGGCATGCGCTCGAGTGCTGGTGCAAACCACGTTTCTGCTTGCAAAATGGCCGCCACAATGTTGCGGTGAGTCAACACGGCCCCCTTAGACAAACCAGTGGTGCCGCCGGTATATTGCAAGAACGCAATGTCATCCAATGTTTGAGGCGCAGATTTAAAATTCCGTTGACGGCCATCGGCAATGGCGTTTTTGAACGAAGTCACTTGATGGTTTTCATTCAATGGCAGCTCAAATTCAGGCACCATTTTGGCCAAGTGACGAACTGCAAAAGTGATCCAACGGCCATAAAACGGGCCCAGTAAATCTCCCATGGAGGCCAGCACCGTGTGCTTAATTTGAGTGTGCGAGATGACCTCAGACAGGGTGTGCGCAAAGTTTTCCAAAATGACAATGGCCGTGGCACCCGAGTCTTTCAATTGGTGCGCCAACTCGCGCGCTGTGTACAAAGGATTCACATTCACACACGTATAGCCCGCCCGCAAAATGGCGGCCATGGTGACGGCAAACTGAGGAATATTCGGCAACATGATGGCGATGCGAGCGCCTGGTTGCAAACCCTGAGATTGAAACCAGGCCCCCAAAGCTTGGGAATGCTGATCCAACTGCCGGTAGGTCATCCATCTTTCCATGCAGACCGAAAAAGGGCTGTCGCCATGCTGCTGAAATGCTTGATTGAGCAAATCGGTCAGTGACGCATATTCATTGGGATTGATGTCGTGTTTGACGTTGGCGGGGTAACTTTTAAGCCAAATCTTGTCCATGTACTGCTCCTAGGAATCTGTGCATTGTCGCCATTCTGAGGAGGCATCACCATGAGGCATTATCCCTAAGGACATTCAAGGTAAGCAATTTGGTCCCCTAAGCGACAAGCTTTAAGCAGCAAGCCTTTGGAAATGAGGTGGTGAAAATTCACAAACTTATGCAAGAATAGGGAAAACCCTATGATTCAACTTGCCAACATCTCAAACTCACTTTGGCGTCGATGGACGCGGTGGATCCCCATTCGCAGCCTGAGCCCCAAGCACCGGCCGCGCATAGCGCTGCACCTTCAAAGTTTAGGGGTGCAGGACAGGTATCTTCGCTTTGGGTATTCCGCCACCAATGAGCAAATTGAAAACTATGTGGCCCATTTGAACTTTGACAGGGATGATATTTACGGCGTTTTCAACCGACGTTTAGAGATGGTGGCCATGGCCCATTTGGCGTTTTCAGTGGACCCCAAGTGGTCCACTTGCGCCGAATTTGGCGTTTCGGTGGACCTCAAAATGCGCGGTCGTGGGCTTGGCGCTCGATTGTTTGAGCGGGCCGTGATGCACGCCAGAAACCAGGGCGTGGCGCTTTTGTTCATTCACGCATTGAGTGAAAACACCCCCATGTTGAAGATTGCCCGGCATGCTGGCGCTCGCGTCGAGCGGGATGGCAGTGAAAGCGATGCTTACTTAAGTTTGCCCGTCGCCGACATGGACAGCCAAGTGAATGAAATGCTGGAAGTCGGCTTGGCCGATCTGGACTTTCAAATCAAGTCGCGTGCAAAGCAGTTTTTGCAATTGCTGGCCACCCTGCAAGAGGTTCGCAAGGGCGTTCGTGAAGCGCGTCACCCATCGGGCTTTTAATCCGCTATCCTAGAGTCTCTGCAACAACGGCAAACTGCCATACTGACTGTGTCCGATCCCCACCCGACGCGCTTAAACGAACGTGAAGAAAAACGCGAGGACAAGCGCGAAGATAAACGTCAAGACAAACGCTCATTCTTGCAAAAACTGGCTGAGTTCATTCACCCAGGGCCAGACTCCAAAGACGAGTTGATTGAAACACTCGCCGAGGCCGAAGACAACGACATCATCAACGCACAAAGCCGCTTCATGTTGGAGGGCGTCATTCGCATGGCCGACATGACGGCGGGAGATGCCATGGTGGCCGCGCCACGCATGGATTTGTTGTCGATTGATGCCCCCTTCGATGAACTGCTGCATCAAGTGATTGACACCGCGCACTCGCGCTTTCCTGTCTATGAAGACGATCGCGAAAACATCATTGGCATTTTGATGGCCAAAGATTTACTCAAACTTCAGCGTGCACCCGAGCTCAACATTCGCGCGCTTCTAAGGCCTGCCGTGTTTGTGCCGGAGAGTAAAGGGCTCAATGAGTTGCTCAGACAATTCCGCGACAACCGCCAACATTTAGCGCTCGTCGTCGATGAATTTGGCCGCACCGCAGGCCTCATCACCATTGAAGATGTGTTGGAAGAAATTGTGGGTGAAATTGAAGACGAGTTTGACATCGAAGAGGAAGCGGGTGATATTTTTGGGCTGGCCGATCAAACCTATCGCGTGAGTGGTGACACCTCACTAGAGCGCGTGTCAGAGGCCTTTGATGTCAAGCTCAATCCGCATGTGGAAGACGAAGAAACGCACGACTTTGACACCATTGGTGGGCTCATTGCACACGAGATGGGGCACGTGCCCAAGCGCGGCGAAAAATTCACCTTGTCGGGCCTTGACTTTGTGGTGCTGCACACGCGCGGTGGGGCCGTGCGCTGGTTCAAAGTGTCACCCACACACCGACATAAAAAGTAATGACGATGTGGACTTATGGCTTGTGTGTGGCAGCCGGAGTTCTGCATGGTTTCAGCATGGCTTGGCCTGCCTTTGCTGGTGGCGATGGGCTTGAAATTTCAGGCCAAGCCTCTGGGCTTTTGCAATGCATCAGCTTGGCCATTTTAGGAGGCCAGTTGTTGCAATTGGCTGGGCAAGAAGAAAATTTTGCCAGCTTAAAACCAAAGCCGCGAATGGGACTGCAAGCTGCGTGGCTGTCAGCTCTTTTTGCCACCAGCGCCATGACCGCCACATGGGGCTGGCTTTACGTTTCCATGAACCGATACGGCGGCTTGTCACCATGGCTTTCTGCCTTGGCGGTGCTGCTATTGGCCAGCGCCCTGAGCCTTTATTTTGCGCTGGCCGGCGGTCTTTGGGTCAAGCTGTTCAGGGCTTGGATTTTGGCCAACAGATTGCGTGAAGGTCGGTATGCGGGAGACCGCAACGGATCCTCTTCGGGTCTTTCGGCCATGGCTTTCGCAGAACTCAAGCAAGGCTTAGCAGGTGCATGCTTGTTTGCAGGTTTGTGGACTTTGGCAGAGCTGGCCAGAGGTCAGTGGTTCACGGGTTTTCCGTGGGGCGCAGGCGGCTACGCCCACACCGACAGCTTGCTGGCAACCTACGCGCCATGGCTGGGCGTGTATGGCATTGGCTTCCTCGCGGCGCTCTTGGGCATCGGCTTGCCAATCACCTTGTCGATGCTCATGGCCAGACGAAGCCGAGCATGGTGGGGCATGAGCCTAATGGGCTTGACCTTGGGATTGGGCATCCCGCTTTACCTCACGCATGCAGGCTTAGATTTCACGCAAACGGCGGGCACGATGAAAGCCCGATTGCTTCAAGGCAATATTCCGCAGGACGAAAAATTTATACCTGCCCAGGGTGTTCAAGTGGCACTGAACTGGTACAGCGAACAACTCCTGGCCAATACAGAATCGCTGGTGGTGACACCTGAAACAGCCATTCCTGTTTTGCCGCAACAACTGCCTACAAGCTATTGGCAAGCCCTGAAAGACAAATACAAGCCGCCTCATGACAGCCAAACTGCTAGCCCCCAAATGGCGTGGGTGGGTTTGCCCATGGGCAGCGCGGGCATGGGCTATAGCAACTCCGTCATCAGCTTAAGTTCAAACCCTGAAGCCTATCGCTACGACAAACAACACTTGGTACCGTTTGGAGAATTTGTGCCACCGTTTTTTCAGTGGTTTGTGCGCATGATGAACATCCCCTTGGGTGATTTTGCGCAGAATCGCCCTGCGGCCACGGTGCTGACTTGGCAAGGCCAGCGATTGTTGCCGCAAATTTGCTACGAGGACTTGTTTGGCGAAGAGTTGGCGCGCTATTTTGCTGACGAAAAAGAAGCCCCCACCGTCTTGGTCAACATGAGCAACTTGGCCTGGTTTGGTGACACCACGGCACCTGCGCAGCATTCGTCGATATCGCGCATGCGAGCCCTTGAGTTTCAACGACCCGTGATTCGCGCTACCAACAGTGGCCAGACCGCTTTCATCGATGCCAAAGGCGTCAACCGCGCATCGCTGCCCGCATTCACTCGCGGTGTGCTGGTGGGCGAGTTTGAAGGGCGCACAGGCCTCACCCCTTATGCGCAATGGACGTCTCGATGGGGCTTGACACCGCTTTGGTGGCTTTGCGGTGCAATTGTTCTGGTTTTAGGCGCGTTTTCTTGGCGCTTTGGCGCGCGCGCGCTTTAAAATCTAGGGTTGCCACCGATGTTCGGGGGCCTTCTTATTTTTTGCCCATGTTGACTTTCCAACAAATCATTTTGAAACTGCAGTCCTACTGGGATGATCAAGGGTGTGCGTTGTTGCAACCCTATGACATGGAAGTGGGTGCCGGCACTTCGCACACAGCCACCTTCTTGCGCGCCATTGGCCCTGAGCCGTGGAAGGCGGCGTATGTTCAACCCAGTCGTCGTCCCAAGGATGGACGCTACGGCGAGAACCCCAATCGTCTTCAACATTACTACCAATACCAAGTGGTGTTGAAGCCCGCACCTTCCAATATTTTGGATTTGTATTTGGGCTCTTTGCAAGCCTTGGGTTTTGATCTCAAAAAAAATGACATTCGTTTTGTGGAAGACGATTGGGAAAATCCAACCTTGGGTGCGTGGGGCCTGGGTTGGGAGGTTTGGCTCAATGGCATGGAGGTAACGCAGTTCACTTACTTCCAACAAGTGGGCGGCATTGATTGCAAACCCATCACCGGCGAAATTACATACGGCCTTGAGCGCTTGGCCATGTACTTGCAAGGTGTCGACAACGTTTACAACCTCAAGTGGACCGATACCCTGAGCTACGGCGATGTGTATCACCAAAACGAAGTAGAACAGTCCACTTACAACTTTGAGCATGCCGATGCAGAGTTTTTGTTCACAGCGTTTTCTGCATACGAAAAACAAGCGCAGCATTTAATCGGCACCCAACTCGCGTTGCCGGCTTATGAGCAAGTGCTTAAAGCGGCGCACACCTTTAACTTGCTGGATGCACGCGGCGCTATCAGCGTCACCGAGCGTGCCGCCTACATCGGCCGAATTCGCAATTTGGCACGCGCTGTGGCGCAAAGTTATTGGGAGAGTCGTGAACGCTTAGGCTTCCCCATGGCGCCGCGCGAATGGGTAGAACAGTTAAACGCGTTAAGCAAGAAGGCAGCCTGAAGGCAGATTACCCCATGACACATCAAAACCTTCTGGTCGAATTGTTTGTAGAAGAGTTGCCGCCCAAGGCGCTCAAAAAATTGGGTGAATCATTTGCCTCTGTTTTGTTTGAGCAATTGCGCGATGCGGGACTCGCTGCGGCCGATGCCGTTGTCACTTCGTTTGCCTCGCCTCGTCGTTTGGCGGCGCATGTCACGCATGTGGCGGCTCAAGCGGCTGACAAAGCCGTTCAGCAAAAACTCATGCCCGTGGCTGTGGGTTTGGATGCCAGCGGCAATGCCTCACCCGCACTGCTTAAAAAATTGCAAGCTCTGGGCGCTGATATTTCAAATCCTGCCGCCTTGGTGGCGGGGCTCAAGCGTGCACCCGATGGCAAAGCAGAAGCTTTGTTTTACGACAGCGTGGCCAAGGGTTCAACACTGCTGCAAGGTTTGCAAAAAGCCTTGGACGAATCTCTGGCCAAGTTGCCCATTCCCAAAGTGATGACCTATCAGTTGGAATCAGATTGCGAATTGCCAGGCTGGACCAGCGTCAACTTTGTACGCCCAGCGCACGGCTTGATTGCTTTGCATGGCAAGGACATCGTGCCTGTTAAAACATTGGGCCTCAAGGCGGGACAGCAAACGCAGGGTCACCGTTTTGAAGCGACGGTGTCGCCCGTCATCATCCAAGACGCCGACAGCTATGCCGCAACGCTGGCGCGTGATGGCGCCGTCATTGCCAACTTTGCAGAGCGACGCGCCGACATTGTGCGGCAACTGAATGCGGCTGCGGCCAAAGTAGGCGGCGGTGCCAAAGCCATTGAAGACGAAGCCTTGCTCGATGAAGTCACGGCCTTGGTGGAGCGCCCCAATGTGCTCATCTGTGAATTTGAAAAACAATTTCTAGAAGTGCCGCAAGAATGCCTCATCCTCACCATGAAGGCCAACCAAAAGTACTTCCCCCTCTTAACCGCACAAGGCAAGCTCACGCATCAGTTCTTGGTGGTCAGCAATATTTCACCCTCTGACGCCAGCGCAGTCGTTGGTGGCAATGAACGCGTGGTGCGCCCTCGCTTGGCCGATGCCAAATTTTTCTTCGATCAAGATCGCAAGAAAACATTGGCATCACGCGTTGAAGGCTTGAACAAGGTGGTGTATCACAACAAGTTGGGCACACAAGGCGAGCGCATGGATCGTGTGTGCGGCATTGCCAAGGCCTTGGGGCAAGCCATTGGCGGCCAAACCTTGGCGCAAGCTGCAGACACAGCGGCCCAATTGGCCAAGACCGATTTGCTCACCGACATGGTGGGAGAGTTTCCAGAATTGCAAGGCATCATGGGCGGCTATTACGCCCGCCATGACGGCTTGTCCAACGACATTGCCGACGCCATAGAAGACCACTACCGGCCACGTTTTGCGGGCGATGAATTGCCACGCAATCAGGTGGGTTTGGTGGTGGCCTTGGCTGACAAATTGGAAACCTTGGTGGGCATGTTTGGCATTGGTAACTTGCCCAGCGGCGACAAAGACCCCTTCGCCTTGCGCCGTCATGCACTGGGCATCATTCGCATGCTGATGGAAAAAGATTTGGCTTTGGGCTGGCGGCAGTTGTTGTCTTTGTCGGTGCCTGTGTTTGGCGACAAAATTACCGACCCTTCCGAAGCTCTCACCACCTTCTTGTTTGATCGTTTGTCGGGCACATTGCGCGAGCAAGGCTTCAGCGCACAAGAAGTTGATGCGGTCTTGGCATTGCATCCTGCGCGTTTGGGCCAAGTGCCAAAACTATTGGCGGCGGTGCGTGCGTTTGCGGCCTTACCTGAAAGTCCTGCATTGGCCGCTGCCAACAAACGCATTGGCAATATTTTGAAGAAGGCCAATGAAGTTGATCCGCATGTCAACCCCGCCTTGCTGAAAGAATCGGCCGAGCAAGCCTTGCATGAAGTGATGCAACGCTTGCTGCCAGAGTCAGAAGCTTTGTTCAAGGCAGGTGACTACACCGGCTCTTTGCAAACGCTGGCGGCACTGCGCTCTCCTGTCGATGCATTCTTTGACGACGTCATGGTGAATGCCGATGAGATGGACGTGCGCTTAAATCGCCAAGGCCTGCTCAAATGTTTGCATGTGGCCATGAACCGTGTGGCCGACTTATCTCGCTTGGCATCATGAAAATTATCATTCTCGATCGCGATGGCACCATCAATCACGACAGTGATGAGTACATCAAGAGCCCTGAAGAGTGGCTCCCCTTGCCAGGCGCGCTGGAGGCGATCAGTCGCATGAACCATGCGGGCTACCACGTGGTCATTGTCACCAACCAATCGGGTTTGGGCAGGGGCTTGATGGATGTGGCTGCCTTGAATGGCATTCACAAGCGCATGCTCAAGCAATTGGCCGCGGTGGGTGGCAGGATTGATGCTATTTTTTATTGCCCGCACTCACCCGCCGATGGCTGCACTTGCCGCAAACCCATGCCGGGTTTGATTGATCAAGTGGCAGAGAGGTTTGGTTTGGAAATTCAGGGCGTGCCCTTTGTGGGCGACACCCTCACTGACATGCAGGCTGCAGTGGCGGCAGGTTGTTCGCCGCATTTGGTTTTGACAGGCAAGTCTGCAGGACTGCGAGGCCAAACATTGCCAGCCGTGTTTCCCGAAGGCACACAGACTCACGTTGACCTCAACGCCTTTGTCGATGCGCTGCTGAAAAAACATTCGGAACCAGCTGCATGAACTTCATTCGCTCAGCGGTTCATTTGCTGTGGATGACCGTCACCGTCATCCCTTGGGCCTTGGTGGTGGTGGTGGCTTCCATGTTTATCAGCAGCAGTCGTTTGTATTGGTGGTGTGCGGCATGGCTACGAAATGCGATCAACAGTGGCACGTTTATTTTAGGTATTCAGAACCGCATCACTGGCATGGAAAATTTACCGCTGGGTGAAAAAGACCCAGTCATTTTGTTGGTGAAACACCAATCCACTTGGGAAACTTTTTTGATGCCCGCCATCATGCCGCATCCCTTGGCTTATGTGTTTAAAAAAGAACTGCTCAGCGTGCCTTTTTTTGGCTGGGCCATGGGCCGCATGGACATGATTCACATTGACAGAAGCCAACGTGCGCAAGCATTCCAAAAAGTGGTCACGCAAGGCAAGCGACTCATGGACCAAGGTGTTTGGGTCATTATGTTTCCAGAAGGCACGCGCATTCCACGAGGTCAAAAAGGCGTCTACAAAACAGGCGGTACCCGCTTGGCCATTGAATCGGGCGTCCCCGTCATTCCCATTGCCGTGACGTCTGCCAAATGCTGGCCCACCAAGGCTTTCATTAAAAAGCCTGGCATCGTAGACATCTCTATTGGCAAAGCCATTTCCAGCCAAGGACGGCAACCTGAAGAGTTCATGCAAGAGGTTGAAAATTGGATTGAATCTGAAATGAGAAGGCTTGACCCAGAGGCTTACCCCGAGACGCCGTCGAGCACAGCTTCAAACGCCGTCTCTGAGATGTCTTCCTTGACACCATGATGCTGAATTAAAGATCAAAGATGCGCAATCCGCTTCAACTTGTTCTTGATTTTCTAAGCACCTCGTCAGAGCCTGCACCGACGCCCACAAATCGCCCTGGCCGCGCACTTGCAAAGCAGCCCACAGGCGACTTGACTGAAGTGGGTTTGGCGCTCTCTCACCCACGTGCCAACAGAGAAACTGTTTTAGAAGGTGCGCGCGTTGCCTATTTCTTTCAGCGCGTGCGCAGGCGCTCCATTGGTTTTGTGGTCGGCCCAGATGGACTTGAAGTGCGTGCGCCCAAATGGGTCACCCTGAAAGAAGTTGAGCTGGGTTTGCAAGAGCGCGGTGAATGGGTTTTGCGCAAATGGGCAGAAATTCAAGAACGACAAAAAAACATTCGGCAAATTGAATGGCGCGAGGGTGCGAGTTTTGATTATTTAGGCGCGCCTGTTTGTTTGCATCTAAGCCCCGACATAGGCCGAAGCGAGTTGCACGAAGGCCAAACCTTGCGCTTGGCTTTGCCACTCAATGCAGAAGCGTCTCAAATTAGGGATGCGGTGCAAGCGTGGCTCATGAAAGAGGCGCGCACCCTGTTTGAAAACAGGTTGAATTATTTTGCACCCCTTATGGGGGTGCAGTGGCGCAAACTCAGTTTATCGAATGCGGGCTCGCGTTGGGGCAGTGCGCGCATTGATGGCGCTATTCGTTTAAATTGGCGCCTCATTCACCTCAAACCCCAAGCCATTGATTATGTGGCGGTGCATGAGTTGGCGCATTTGAAAGAAATGAACCACAGCCCCGCATTTTGGAAAGTGGTGGCCGACATCTTGCCCGATCATGCTGAACGTCGCCGAGAGTTACAAAAGGAAAATTTGGCAAATTGGACTTGAGCCCAATTCAATGTGAAGACAAAAGGTGATCAGGCAGGTGACGCCAAACTTTTAAACCGCCACACACCGTGTTCATCTTTGGTGCGCACCATTTTTCCATCCAGCCAAAGCAAATGCAAATGCGCCACAGACTCGCCAATGGCGAAAGTGGTTTGATGAAAATCCAGCGGCCGTTTGAAAATCACTTTCAACATGTCATGTGCGCTACTTGGCTTTTCTGCGCATGCTACCAAGACTTCGCTCAAACGTTCCTCGTGGTGTTGTAACAATTGAGCCGTACGAGTGTGCAAGCCTTGAAAGGGCCGGCCGTGCGAGGGCAGCACCAAGGTATCGCTAGGTAAAACATCAAACTTCTTTAAAGAATTCATGAACAAGGCCAGCGAATTGGCTTCAGGTTCTTGCGCGTAAACGCTCACGTTGGTGGAAATTTTGGGCAGCACCATATCGCCGCTGATCAAGACCTTGGCCGATTTGCAATAAAGCGCCATGTGCTCGGGCGAATGACCAAAGCCACTGATGCATTGCCAACTGCGCCCCCCAATTTCAATGCGGCTGCCTTCCATCAAACGGTGATAGGTGCTGGGCACAGAAGGCACCATGTTGGCGTAATAGGACACACGCGACTTAATTTGTGCTTGGTCATCGGGGTTGTTCCAGCCGTGCGCTGCAAAAAATGCTTGTGTACTCACGCCCCCAAAATTTGAAGTGCCCGATGAGGCCAGCAAAGCGGTGTGATATTCGGTGGCGCTCATGTACAAGGGCGCCTTAAATTTGGCACACAGCCAGTGCGCCATGCCCATGTGGTCGGGGTGCATGTGTGTCACCACCACTTTCAAAATGGGCAGGCCTTTCATCGGACCTGCCAGCACTTGTTCCCATGCTTCTTGTGTGTTTGAATTGGTCACGCCGCAGTCCACCACGGTCCAGCCTTTGCGTACCCCAGTGGGTGTGCTTTCTTCATCTTCCAATAGCCACAAATTGATATGGTCCAGGGCAAACGGCAGTGGCATCCGAATCCACCCGATGCCTGGCGCCACATTCAAGGCCTGGCCCAAGGGGGGCAGGGCTTCGGCCAGCGGAAACTGAAGCGCTTTTTCACCCAACAACGGCAAGGCTTGTGCAGAACTGTTGGCGGCAGCTTGAGGCGTGTTGGCAGTGGAGGAGGTCGTGAGGGTCATGAAAATGGATCTGTTAAATAATTGACGTTTACGTTAACGTCAATTACAGTTGAGGCATTGTAAGTCGCACCAGACAAACTCGTCTGTCGCCTGTGCGCAAGCTGGAAAGTAAGCAGGAAAATCAGAATGGCCACTCAATTCTCAATCAGCGATTTGGCGAAAGAGTTCGATCTCACAACGCGCGCCATTCGATTTTACGAAGACATGGGTCTTTTAGAGCCTGAGCGATCCGGCCCTGGGGGCCGTAATCGTGTTTATTCCTCGCGCGATCGCACGCGGCTCAAACTCACCTTGCGTGCCAAGCGGCTTGGCCTTTCTTTGGTAGAGGCCAAAGAGTTGATTGACATGTACGACAGCCCCAGAGATACAGGGCCGCAGTTGAAAAAGTTTTTAGTGGTGTTGGCCGAGCATCGCCAGCAACTGGAGTCGCAGTTGTCTGATTTGCATGCCACTTTAGAAGAAGTCAAAACCCATGAAAAAGACACGCGCAATTTGTTGACGCGCGCTGAAAAAGGCACAAGCAAAAAAATCCTGAGACCTTGATGAACAATACCAAATACGATCTTTCCACCCCTGTGGCGCAGCGCATTGCTGCAAGCTTGTCGCGTCAAGGCATGATGAACCATTTGGACGCTCAACTGATCCGTGCCGAAGAAGGCCTGGTCGAAGTGGCACTGCCTTTCAGCGAAAAAGTCACGCAGCAACAAGGCGGATTTCATGGCGGCGCCATTGGCGCATTGGGTGATATTGCCGGTGGCTATGCAGCCCTCACAGTGTTGCCTGAAGGTGTGGAAGTCGTCACAGCAGAATACAAGATCAATTTTTTAAGTGGTCACCAAGAAGGTGAATTGCAGGCCGTGGGCAAAGTGGTGAAAGGCGGCAAAAGAATCATTGTCACCACCGTTGAAGTATTTCATTTAGATCCGAAAGGCAAGAAGTCTTTGTGTGCAGTGATGCAGCAAACTTTGGTGCCAGTGCCTCAAACATATTAAGCCACTTGAACTTCTGAGCCCATTAGAACCTCACAAATTTGTATCGAAGAGCGCGGAGAAAAACCATGAACATGCCTGGACTGAATTTTCAATTGGGTGAAGACATCGACGCTTTGCGCGATGCGGTACGAGATTTTGCGCAAGCAGAAATTGCACCGCGTGCTGCAGAAATCGATCGCTCCGATCAGTTCCCCATGGACCTCTGGCGCAAGATGGGTGACGTGGGTGTGTTGGGCATCACCGTGCCAGAAGTTTATGGTGGCGCCAACATGGGCTACTTGGCACACATGATTGCCATGGAGGAAATATCGCGTGCCTCGGCCAGCGTGGGCTTGTCGTATGGTGCACACAGCAATTTGTGCGTGAATCAAATTAAACGCAATGGCTCTGATGCGCAAAAGCAAAAGTACTTGCCCAAACTGATTAGTGGAGAGCATGTCGGCGCACTGGCTATGAGTGAGCCGGGCGCTGGCTCTGATGTGATCAGCATGAAACTCAAAGCCGAAGACAAAGGCGGCTACTACTTGTTAAACGGCAACAAAATGTGGATTACCAACGGGCCTGACGCCGACACCTTGGTGGTCTATGCCAAAACAGAGCCAGAGATGGGTGCGCGCGGCGTGACCGCTTTCTTGATTGAGAAAAACATGAAAGGCTTCTCTGTCGCGCAGAAGTTAGACAAGTTGGGCATGCGCGGCAGCCACACCGGTGAGTTGGTTTTTCAAAATGTGGAAGTGCCTGCAGAAAATATTTTGGGCGGCCTCAACATGGGCGCCAAGGTACTCATGAGTGGTTTGGACTACGAGCGCGCAGTGTTGGCGGCTGGCCCTTTGGGCATCATGCAGTCGGTCATGGACAACGTGGTGCCCTACATTCACGATCGCAAGCAGTTTGGCCAAAGCATTGGTGAGTTTCAACTCATTCAAGGCAAGGTGGCAGACATGTACACCGTGTTGCAGGCGGGCCGCGCATTTTGCTACACCGTAGGAAAAAATTTAGACATGTTGGGCACAGACCACGTGCGCCAAGTGCGCAAAGACTGCGCCAGTGTCATTTTGTGGTGCGCCGAAAAAGCCACTTGGATGGCGGGCGAGGGGGTGCAAATTTTTGGCGGCAACGGCTACATCAACGAATACCCTTTGGGTCGTTTATGGCGCGACGCTAAGTTATATGAAATAGGTGCAGGCACCAGCGAAATTCGCCGCATGTTGATTGGCCGCGAATTATTTGCCGAAACTTCGTAAACCTCTTGAAATTTATTTTTAAAAGTTCAGCAAAATTTTCCAAGGTTTTTCAATCGTTGAGACAATCCCCGCATGACTCAAAAACACTTATCTCATCTCTTTGACAACAACCGAGCTTGGGCCAAGCGCATGGAGCTTGAACAGCCTGGCTTCTTTAACCATTTGGCGCAACAGCAATCACCCAAATATTTGTGGATTGGTTGCTCAGACAGCCGTGTGCCAGCCAACCAAATCACGGGCTTAGAACCCGGTGAGGTTTTTGTGCATCGCAATGTGGCCAATGTGGTGGTGCACTCCGATTTAAATGCCTTGTCGGTCATTCAATATGCCGTGGATGCCCTCAAAGTAGAGCACATCATGGTGGTGGGACACTACGGTTGTGGCGGTGTGTTAGCCGCTACGCGCGGTACACGCATTGGCTTGGCAGACAACTGGTTGCGTCATGTGCAAGATGTGCGTTTGCGCCATCGCCAACGCTTGAACCATTTGCCGCAGCAGCAACTTGAAGACGCCATGTGCGAGATGAACGTCATCGAGCAGGTGGGCAATGTGGCTTTGTCCAATGTGATGCAAGACGCATGGGGTCGTGGTCAAAAAATTGCGGTGCATGGTTGGGTGTATGGCTTGAACGACGGTATTGTGAAAGACATGGACGTCACCATGACGGGCTCCCATGAAGTGGTTGACGTGTTCAGGCGCGCTTTCAAACGCTATCCACGCGGTACCGCAAGTGAATGACTAAAAAATAATAGTTTGTTCAGTACCCCTTCTTAATTCAAATCAATTCAAAACATTTTTTCAGGAGAGCTTCAAATGTCTACCCTTCACGATCCGGTTGTCATTGTCAGTGCAGCGCGCACACCCATGGGCAGCTTCCAAGGCGATTTTGCTTCTTTGTCTGCGCATGATTTGGGCGGCGCGGCCATCAAGGCTGCACTGGAGCGAGCGACTACAGGATCAATGTTCAGTGCAGAGTTGGTGACAGAACTTTTGTTTGGCAACTGCTTAATGGCGGGTCAAGGCCAGGCGCCTGCGCGGCAAGCTGGCTTTAAGGGCGGGCTACCCAAGAGCGCTGGCGCTGTCACCTTGTCTAAGATGTGTGGCTCAGGCATGCGTGCGGCCATGTTTGCACACGACATGTTGGTGGCAGGCACCCACGATGTGTTGGTGGCGGGTGGCATGGAAAGCATGACCAATGCGCCTTACCTGATGCTGAAAGGCCGCGGTGGTTATCGCATGGGCCACGACAGAATTTTTGACCACATGATGCTCGATGGTTTGGAAGACGCTTACGAACCGGGCCGCTCTATGGGCACCTTTGGCGAAGATTGCGCAGCCAAGTACAACTTTACCCGCGCAGAGCAAGACGCCTTTGCCATGGCCAGTGTGGAGCGTGCCAAGGCGGCCACTGCCTCAGGGGCATTTCAAGCAGAAATTACCCCCATCACGGTTAAAACGCGTGCGGGTGAAACAGTGGTCAGCATTGACGAAGGCCCCGGCAAAGTCAAGCTAGACAAGGTGACTTCATTGAAGCCTGCCTTCAAAAAAGACGGCACCATTACGGCAGCTTCTAGCTCGTCCATCAACGATGGCGCGGCCGCTTTGGTCATGATGCGTCAAAGCACTGCCGACAAATTGGGTTGCAAACCCTTGGCCCGCATTGTGAGCCACGCCACCCATGCACAAGAGCCAGAATGGTTTGCCACAGCCCCTGTGGGTGCCACCCAAAAGGCCTTGGCCAAAGCGGGCTGGCAAGTGGGTGATGTCGATTTGTGGGAAGTCAACGAAGCCTTTGCCGTTGTGCCCATGGCGCTCATGAAAGAGTTGAACGTGCCCCACGACAAAGTCAATGTGAACGGCGGCGCCTGTGCGTTGGGCCATCCTATTGGCGCATCGGGTGCGCGCATCATGGTCACCCTCATTCATGCGCTCAAAGCGCGGGGCCTGAAAAAAGGCTTGGCCACTTTGTGCATTGGTGGGGGTGAGGGTACGGCGGTGGCTTTGGAAATCATCTAAGCGAGACAGCATGAGCACCGTTTTAATTTTAGGCGCATCACGCGGCATTGGCTTTGAGTTTGCGCGCCAATATGTTGAAGCCGGTTGGCGAGTTTTGGCCACCGCTAGAAATGCCGAAGCCCTTACAAAACTCAAAGCAATGGGCGCCGAAACATTCACGCTGGATGTGTCTAAGTCCACCAGCATCAGCAGTCTTTCTTGGCATCTTGATGGTGAAAAAATTGATCTCGCTTTGTATGTGGCGGGCGTCATTGACAGAGCATCGCCCAAAACGCCACCCACGCAGGAAGTGTTTGACCAAGTGATGCACACCAATGTATTGGGCGCTATGCAGGCTTTGCCGCAAGTGGCGCCTTGGATGGCGGAGGCGGGCGGTCGTTTTGCGTTCATCAGCAGTCAAATGGCCAGTTTAGAACTGACAGAAAGTGGTCATGCTGCGCTCTACAAGGTGAGCAAGGCTGCGCTCAACATGGTGGTGCGCACGGCCCCTGTTGATTTTCCCAATGTCACATGGTTGGCGCTAAGTCCTGGCTGGGTGAAGACTGACATGGGTGGCAATACGGCCCCCTTGACCGTATCGCAAAGTGTGCAACACATGCGAAACACGTTGGCTGCTCTGTCCACATCAGAAAAACGCAAAGCCGTGCAGGGAATGTTTTTAAATTATGACGGCGAAAAACTGCCTTGGTAGAAGACTTTGTTAGATGACCTTCGCAGTTACCTTGCTAGTTTGCCTTGTGAGTTGCTGTTTTCAAATTAGAAAGTAAGCCATGTTGTTAAACGCTGATCAAGAAATGATTCGTGATGCTGTGCGTGCATTTGCCAAAGAACAACTCTGGCCGCATGCCCCTGCGTGGGACAAGACGCACGAGTTTCCCAAGGAAGCTCACAAAGGCTTAGCCGCTTTAGGTGCCTATGGCATTTGCGTGCCAGAATCTTTGGGCGGCGCCAATTTGGACTATCTCACACTGTCCTTGGTGCTGGAAGAAATTGCGGCAGGCGACGGCGGTGTAAGCACCACCATCAGCGTCACCAACTGCCCCGTCAATGCCATCCTCATGCGGTATGGCAATGATGCGCAACAAAAAAAATGGCTGACACGTTTGGCACAAGGTGAATTGTTAGGCGCGTTTTGCTTGACCGAGCCACATGTGGGCTCTGACGCTTCTGCTTTAAGAACCACTGCCACGCGCAAAGGCGATGCCTATGTGATCAATGGTGTGAAACAATTCATCACCAGTGGCAAGCATGGTGATGTAGCCATCGTGATTGCTGTAACCGATAAAGGTGCCGGTAAAAAAGGCATCAGTGCTTTCATTGTGCCCACTGCCACCCCCGGATACGTGGTAGCGCGCTTAGAAGACAAACTGGGTCAACATTCCAGCGACACCGCGCAAATTAATTTTGAAAATTGCGAAGTACCCATTGAGAATTTGATTGGGCAAGAAGGCGAAGGCTACAAGATAGCGTTGTCCGCACTGGAAGGCGGCCGCATTGGCATTGCTGCTCAAAGCATTGGCATGGCGCGCAGTGCGTTGGAGGTGGCCATTGACTATGCCAAGCAACGAGAAAGTTTTGGCACGGCCATCATCAACCACCAAGCGGTGGGTTTTCGCTTGGCCGATTGCGCCACACAACTTGAAGCCGCCCGTCAACTCATGTGGCACGCAGCCACTTTGAGAGATGCCGGCTTGCCTTGCCTGAAAGAAGCTGCCATGGCCAAGTTGTTTGCCAGCGAAACCGCCGAAAAAATTTGCAGTGCTGCCATACAAACATTGGGCGGTTATGGCGTGGTAAGTGACTTTCCAGTGGAAAGAATTTACCGCGATGTGCGTGTGTGCCAAATTTACGAAGGCACCAGCGACGTGCAAAAAATCATCATTCAAAGGGCCTTGGCTTGACACTGCATGCGCCCAGCGTGTGCCCCTGTGGCGGCTCACCCAACGCTGCTCGGCACAAGGGCGTAATGGTGGCGTATCTTGATTGCTGTGCTCGCTACATTGAGCAGGGACAATTGCCTTCCGATGCCTTGCATTTGATGCGCTCGCGTTACACCGCCTATGTTTTAGAAAACCAAGCTTACCTGTTGCACACTTGGCAAGAGACCTATCGGCCTGTCAGCGTAGAGTTTGATGTGGGTGCCAAGTGGTTGGGACTGGACATCAAAGACTTTGTGACGACCGGTCTAAAAGACAATGAAGAAACCGCTGAGGTGGAATTTGTGGCACGTGTGCGAGTCGCTGGCAAAGCCCATCGATTGCATGAACGAAGTCGATTTATCCGCGAAAACGGGCAATGGCGCTACGCGACGGCTGTTAACATGAGTGCATGAATTTTCAAGCTGTTTTATTTGATTGCGATGGGGTGCTGGTAGACAGCGAACCCATTACCAATGCGGTGTTGCGCGACATGCTGGAAGAGCGAGGCTGGGTGATGTCTAGCGAAGATTGCTTTCGCTATTTTGTGGGCAAAGCCGTGAAAGATCACAAAGCAGAAATTGAAGCACGAACCGGTTTGCCTTTAACAGAAGAATGGTTGCATGCATTCAGATTGCGCCGCAACGAGGCCCTTGAAGCGCGTCTCCAAGTCATGCCTGGGGCACACGAAGCTGTTGTTGCAGCCTACGAATTAACGCAAGGGTCTATTGCGTGTGCCTCTGGCGCCGATCGCTACAAGGTTGAAATGCAACTTGCACATGTCAAGCTCATGCCGCACTTTGAAGGCCGCATTTTCAGTGGCCATGAAATGGCACGCACCAAGCCCGCGCCCGATGTCTACTTGGCTGCGGCTGCGCACCTAAAGTGCAATCCGGCGCATTGCTTGGTGATTGAAGACAGCACAGCGGGCATTG
Organism: Comamonadaceae bacterium; assembly: GCA_947479935.1. Taxonomy (GTDB): domain Bacteria; phylum Pseudomonadota; class Gammaproteobacteria; order Burkholderiales; family Burkholderiaceae_C; genus Limnohabitans_A. Next base: position 32,329 of record CANKBG010000018.1, on the reverse strand, counting down.
AGGCAGGCGTGGCGGCAGGCGCAACCGTGTGGGCGCTGTGCCAAGACGAATCTTTAGCGACCGCATTGAAAGAAGCGGGCGCCACACAACTCTTTCCTCACATGGGTGCTTTGCCCGAACTCTGGCGTGCGTCACGAAAAGCGGCAGGTGTATAACCCGTCCATTGCTTGAACGCGCGGATGAAACTTTTTTCATTTTGAAAGCCAGCACTCTCCGCCACTTGCTTCACCGGTTTGCGAGTTCTTTGCAACAATTCTATGGCGCGTTCGCGCCGCACTTCGTCTTTCAAAGCCTGCAGACTCACACCTTCTTCTTTGAGTTGCCGGTGCAAGCTGCGCGGCGATAAATTCAAAAGTGGTGCCAAGTCTTCTGCGCTGTGTGTTTGTTGTGGCTGCATGGCCAAGGCTTGTTTAACTTGCGCAAGCAATAAGCGGTCTTTTCGGTATTGCAGCACCGTGAGCGTCAGCGCAGTTTTCAGCATGTGTTGCAAGGCGGCTTCATCGCGGCGCAGTGGCAATTTCAAATAGCTGGCGTTCATCACCATTGACGATACGGCATGTCCTTCCGCATTTTTGCTGTGTACTTCAAATGCCACGGAGCTTTGAAACATCAAGGGATACACCGCGGCATGGGCTGGTGCCTCAAATGCAAACTGAACTTGTTCAAGCGTGATGCGAGAGTCAATGAGCCAGCAGGCCACCCCATACAGGTTGCGAAGAATGGAGAGCACGCCAAATTCGCGTTGAACACCTAAATCTTTGTATTCCGTCAATTGAATGTGCGCCTTGCCATCATGCTCCACCACCGACAGTTCAATGTCGTCGGCCACCAGGCTGTGATGTCGGCACCAGCGTTTGAGGGCCACGCCCAATGTGGGTGAAGTGAGAGATGCGCGCACCAACATGCCGTATGTGCCCCAGGGCAATGGGCGGCTTAGGCAGCCCAGTGCTTCGTCGTTGAGTTCATGCATGGCAAAGCTGGAGATGCGCTCCATTTGCAAGGCCGTGATGTGGGTGTTGGATTTTTTGGATTGAGATGGCGTAATTTGTGCAAATTCTAGGGCCTTCATCGGGCTTTTATTTTGCGCAACATAAGCCCGCAGCATTGCCTGTACAAAGGCCATGGGTGTGGCCGCTACAGGGGGTCGTTTCACAAGCGTTGAGCACATGACCTATTCTGCGTCATTTTTGGCGCAATTTGCAACCTCTAAGTTTCCCCCTCTTTAGAGGCTAGGGCTATCCTTGCGCATCAGGAGATTTCTAACATGTCGGTGCTTCAAACCCAGCTCAACAACCGCTCAGCGGATTTCTTGGCCAATACTGCCGCTTTGCAGGCCGTCGTCGATGACCTTCGCGTGCAATTGAAAAAGTCGGCTGCGGGCGGTGGCGAAAAAGCCAGAGCCAAGCACGTCGCCCGAGGCAAGCTGCCTCCGCGCGAACGCGTGCAAATGTTGCTCGATCCTGGCACGCCCTTTCTTGAGCTGGCACCCTTGGCAGCTCATGCAATGTACCTGAACAAAGAAGGCATGGAAGACGCACCCTGCGCCGGCATGATTGCAGGCATTGGCCGCGTCAATGGCGTGGACTGCATGATTGTGTGCAACGACGCCACCGTGAAGGGCGGCACCTACTACCCCATGACGGTCAAGAAACATTTGCGGGCCCAAGAAGTAGCGCAGCAAAACAACTTGCCCTGCATTTATTTGGTGGACTCGGGCGGTGCCAACTTACCCAATCAAGACGATGTGTTCCCAGACCGTGAGCATTTTGGCCGGATCTTTTACAACCAAGCCAACATGAGCGCTTTGGGTATTCCGCAAATTGCGGTGGTCATGGGCAGTTGCACCGCAGGCGGCGCGTATGTGCCTGCCATGAGCGATGAAACCATCATCGTCAAAAACCAAGGCACCATCTTTTTAGGCGGCCCGCCTTTGGTGAAGGCGGCCACGGGCGAAGTGGTGAGTGCAGAAGATTTAGGTGGTGGTGATGTGCACACGCGCTTGTCGGGCGTGGCCGATCATTTGGCGCAAAACGATGTGCATGCCTTGGCCTTGGCACGCCAAGCGGTGGGTTCGCTGAATCGCTCAAAAAATAGCCAAATGCAATTGCGCGACCCGGTGGCACCTTTGTACGATTGCAAAGAAATCTATGGCGTGATTCCCGCCGACAGTCGCAAGCCCTACGATGTGCGCGAAATCATTGCACGCATTGTGGATGGCAGTGAGTTTGCAGAATTCAAAGCCCGCTTTGGTGCCACCTTGGTGTGCGGCTTCGCGCACATTGAAGGCATGCCGGTCGGCATCATTGCCAACAACGGCATTTTGTTTTCCGAGTCTGCTCTCAAAGGTGCGCACTTCATAGAACTCTGTTGCCAACGCAAAGTGCCCTTGGTGTTTTTGCAAAACATCACCGGTTTCATGGTGGGCCGAAAATACGAAAGCGAAGGCATTGCGCGCAATGGCGCCAAAATGGTCACAGCCGTGGCCACTGCCAAAGTGCCTAAGTTCACTATCATCATTGGCGGCAGTTTTGGTGCTGGCAACTACGGCATGTGCGGCCGTGCCTTTGGCCCTCGTTTCTTGTGGATGTGGCCCAACGCACGCATTTGTGTGATGGGCGGAGAGCAAGCAGCCGGCGTGTTGGCCACCGTGAAGCGCGATGGCATTGAAGCCCGCGGCGGCGCGTGGAGCGCCGAAGAAGAAGCGTCTTTCAAACAACCTATCTTGGACCAGTTTGGGGCACAGTCGCACCCCTACTATGCCAGCGCTCGCTTGTGGGACGACGGTGTGATAGACCCTGCAGACACTCGCCGAGTGTTGGCACTTGGTTTGTCGGCGTCGTTGAATGCGCCCATAGAAGACACCCAATTTGGCATTTTCCGCATGTGATGTTTCAGAAAGAACAACATGACTTACACCTTTGACAACATCTACACCACGCCCGAGCACACACTGCTGCGCGATCAAGTAGCCAAGTTCATTGCGCGCGAAGTAGAGCCTTATGCGCAAGCTTGGGAGGAAGAAGGCATGGTGCCGCGCGAAGTGCTGCGCAAAATGGGGCAAGCCGGTTTGCTCGGCTTGATGTACGACCCAGACTTGGGCGGCGGTGGTGCTGATGCCATGGCCAATTTGGTGTTTGCAGAGGCCTTGTCGCAGTCTACGTTTGCGGGCTTCATCATCACTGTGTTGGTGCACACCGACATGGCCAGCCCGCACTTGCACCATGCGGGCACGGCGGCGCAAAAAGCCAAATACATGCCGCGCATTACAACGGGCGATTGCATCACCGCGGTCGGTGTGTCTGAACCCGGTGCAGGCTCCGACGTAGCAGGCATTCGCACCACAGCCAAACGCGATGGCGACCATTGGGTGTTGAATGGCACCAAGATGTTCATCACCAACGGAGTCCATGCCGACCTGTATTTCATTGCTGCTAAAACTGGCGATGCGCGTCATGCCATGTCCATGTTCATTGTGGAAAAAGGAACACCAGGTTTCAGTGTGGGTCGTGCTTTGAAGAAAACCGGTTGGCTGTCATCTGATACGGCCGAGTTGGTGCTCGACAACGTGCGCATTCCAGACCATCACTTGCTTGGTGAAGAAAACAAAGGCTTCTACTCGGTCATGAAAAATTTCCAGACCGAGCGCATTGCTTTGGCCGCCATGGCCATTGGCCATTGCACTCGGGCGTTGGAACTCACCTTGGACTATGTGCGCCAACGCCCTGCGTTTGGCGGCACCTTGTGGGACAAGCAAGTGATTCGTCAGCGCTTGGCCATGTTGGATGCGAAAACGCGTTCTGCCAGACAGTTTATGTACCACTGCGCATGGAGCGTGACGCAGCAAAAAGACATCGTTCAAGAAGTGTCCATGCTCAAAGCTTTAACGGGCGAGTTGGTCAACGAAGTGGTGCAGACCTGCCAGCAGTTTCACGGTGGCATGGGCTACATCCGCGAAACGGCCATTGAACGTTTGTGGCGCGATGCGCGCATTTTGGGCATTGGTGGCGGTGCCACCGAAGTGATGCTGGACGAAGTGGCCAAGCGCTATTGAATTGTTAACAAAAACTGAATGAAACATTTTCAGAAAGATGAGCCATGACATTGACCGCTCCAACATTAGACATTCGCCGCCCCTCTAAGTATGTAGCCGAGGTGTGGCTAAACCGACCCGATGTACGCAATGCGTTCAACGATTCGGTCATTGCCGAACTCACCGATGCCTTTCAGCAATTGGGCCAGGATCCTGATTTGCGCGCCATTGTGCTCAGTGCGCATGGCAAAGCATTTTGTGCCGGCGCGGATTTAAATTGGATGCGTGCCATGTCGGGCTACAGCTGGGAAGAAAACCGTGCAGATGCCCAAAAACTGGCCGACATGCTCTGGACCTTGGACCAATGCCCTGTGCCCATTGTGGGCCGCGTTCAAGGCGATTGCTATGCGGGCGGCATGGGCTTGGCTGCTGTGTGCGATGTATTGCTAGCGTCAGACAACGTGACCTTTTGTTTGTCTGAAGCGCGCTTGGGATTATTGCCCGGCACCATCAGCCCCTACGTGATTCGAGCCATGGGCGCGCAAGCCGCCAAGCGGTATATGGTGACGGCTGAAAGATTTTCAGCAGCCCAAGCGCATGCCATGGGCATGGTGCATGAACTGTGCACGCCCGACACCTTGGACATCAAAGTGGCCGAGATCGTAAGCACCTTGTGTGGCAATGGGCCGCAGGCATTGCGCGCTTGCAAACGTTTGGTGCAAGACGTGGCAAGTATGCCTATCGATGAAACTTTAAGAATTGAAACAGCCCGACGCATTGCGGATATTCGTGCCAGCGATGAAGGCAAAGAAGGCTTGCAATCGTTTTTGCAAAAAAGACCTGCGCAATGGACGCAGGCGCAGTGAGCCAAATTGCATTGACGCAACTCGAAGAAATCAACGATTTAAAAATTAGCAGGCTGAACATGTTCAAAAAAATTCTCATTGCCAATCGCGGCGAAATTGCCTGCCGTGTGGCAGCCACTGCCAAGCGCATGGGCATTCAAACTGTGGCGGTGTATTCCGATGCCGATGCCACCGCCAAACATGTGGCTGCATGTGATGAAGCCATTCATGTGGGGGGCTCTGCGCCCAAAGACAGCTACTTGCGTTGGGAAAAAATCATCGAGGCAGCCAAGACCACAGGGGCTCAAGCCATTCACCCAGGCTATGGCTTCTTAAGTGAAAACGAAGCCTTTGCCGAGACCTGCAACAAAGCTGGTTTGGTTTTCATTGGCCCGCCAGCATCGGCCATTCAAGCCATGGGTTTGAAAGCGGAGTCCAAACAACTCATGGAAAAAGCCGGTGTACCTTTGGTGCCCGGTTATCACGGCGCTGATCAAAATCCTGAATTGCTCAAGCGCGAAGCCGATCTCATGGGCTACCCCGTGCTCATCAAAGCCAGTGCCGGCGGCGGCGGCAAAGGCATGCGTGCTGTAGAAAAGTCAGAAGACTTTGCTGAAGCCTTGGCCTCATGCCAGCGTGAAGCCCAAAACAGTTTTGGTGATCAAGCGGTGCTCATTGAAAAATATGTGCAGCGTCCTCGTCACATTGAAATTCAAGTGTTTGGCGACACACAAGGCAACTGCGTTTACCTCATGGAGCGCGATTGTTCGGTGCAACGACGCCATCAAAAGGTGTTGGAAGAAGCGCCTGCACCTGGCATGTCAGAAGCGCTGCGCAAACAAATGGGCGAGGCTGCGGTAGCGGCCGCGCGCGCTGTGAACTATGTGGGTGCGGGTACCGTCGAGTTCATCGTCGAGCAACGCGACAACAAGGCCACGGGTCAAGTCGATATGAAATTTTTCTTCATGGAGATGAATACGCGCTTGCAAGTGGAGCACCCCGTGACTGAAGCCGTCACAGGCTTGGATTTGGTGGAGTGGCAGTTGCGCGTGGCCAGCGGCCAACCCTTGCCTTTAAAGCAAGACCAAATTAAGTTGAACGGCCACGCCATTGAAGCACGCATTTGCGCCGAAAACCCCGACAACAATTTCTTGCCCGCCACGGGCCGCTTGCAGGTTTACAAAAAACCAGCGCACACTGCTTTTGAAAGAGGCGCTGTGCGCTTTGACGATGGTGTGCGACAAGGCGACACCATCAGCCCTTATTACGACTCCATGGTGGCCAAACTCATTGTGCATGGCGACACACGCGAGCAAGCCTTGGCATTGCTTGATCAAGCTTTGGCGCAAACGCAAGTGGTTGGTTTGGCTACCAACGTGCAATTTTTAAGGCACGTGGTGCACAGCGCTTCTTTTGCAGAAGCACGTTTAGACACGGCCCTCATTCCACGCGAAGCCCATGTGTTGTTCCATCAAGAAACTGTGGGCTTGAATGCAGCAACGGCGGCCGTGGTGGCGCACACTTTGCATCAAGAGTCCTTGCAGCAAGGCAACGACCCCTTTAGCAAAAGTGATGCATGGCAATCGCATGCCGAAACCAGCCGTCGATTTCCATTGGAGTTTGCAGGCCAAACGCAGACGGCTTGGTTGCATTACGGTCACGATGGCGCCATGCAGTTAACTTGGGGCGATGCGGCAGGTCCTAACGTCCGAGGCACGCAGGATGGTTTGATATTTTCTGTTGCCGAGCAAGATGTCACTTCGGCGCACTCTCCATCGCCATCATTGAACGTGACATGGCAAGGCCAGCGCGTCACCAGCGAAGTGGTTTTGCAAAAAGGCAAGCCTGGCCAGCCAGACGATTTGGCGCATGTGTTTACAGCGCAGGGCGCTACCCGCATTCGAATCATTCACCCTTTGGCCCATGCAGAAGGCGCACAAGATGCAAAAGGCGGCCTCACGGCGCCCATGCCGGGCAAGGTGGTGTCTTTTGCCGTCAAGGCGGGCGATTGGGTCAAGGCGGGGCAAAGCTTGGCGGTGATGGAGGCCATGAAAATGGAACACACCATTGCGGCGCCCAAAGATGGCAAGGTGAAAGAATTGCTGTACGCCCCAGGGGATCAGATAGCCGAGGGAGCAGAGTTGCTGAAGCTTGAGTAAACTGCAGCCATGAAAATCGTTTTTTGTTGTACCAATACCAAAGCCGACCTCTGGCTCGAAGGTTTTCGCTTGGCCTTGCCGGGCGTAGATATTTGGGAGTGGCAAGCTGCCGAAGCTGGCCAGACGCCTAAGTTGGCAGACCATGCGGTGGTGTGGTCGCCGCCGCAAGCCTTCATTGATGAGCAAAAACAACTGCAAAACTTGTTCAACATTGGCGCGGGCGTTGATGCATTGCTCAGGCTGCAATTGCCCGCTGCCATGAACATTGTTCGGCTGAACGATGCAGGCATGTCAATGCAAATGTCGGAATATGTGTGCCATGCCGTCATCCGACAATTCCGTGAATTTGATGATTACCAATCAGACACACAAGCGCAGCGTTGGTCGTATCGCAAGCCGAGCGTTCGCTCTGAGTTTGCGGTGGGTGTGCTGGGCGCTGGCGTTCTGGGCAGCAAGGTGGCAGAGGCGCTTCAGCAGTTTCAATTTCCTGTGAATGTTTGGAGCCGTTCTGCAAAACAAATTCAGGGTGTCAAAAGTTTCACAGGCCAAGTGCAGTTGCCTGATTTTTTAAAAGCCACTCGCGTGTTGGTTAATTTGCTCCCGCTTACTGCAGAGACAGAAAATATTTTGAATCGTGCAAACTTGCAACAGCTCCAAAAAAATGCGTACTTGATCAATGTGGCGCGAGGCCGGCATTTGGTCGACCAAGATCTTTTAGATTTACTCGACGAAGGCCACATGGCTGGCGCCATGCTCGATGTGTTCAGGGTGGAGCCTTTGCCGCAAGACCATGCATTTTGGAAGCACCCCAAAATTTCCATCACACCGCACACCTCCGCAAGAACATTGCGCGATGAAAGCATTGCGCAAATTGCCAGCAAAATTCAGACGGTTTATCAAGGCTTGCCCATTGAAGGCAGAGTCGACAAAGTGCGAGGCTATTAACATGCCACTTCCTAAGCGCGTTAAGTTGGTTGATGTGGGCCCAAGAGATGGCCTGCAAAACGAAAAGCAGACGGTGCCTGCGGCCGTCAAAATTGAATTGGTTCATCGCTTGCAAGCCGCTGGTTTGAAAGAAATTGAAGTGACCAGTTTTGTAAGCCCCAAGTGGGTGCCGCAAATGGCCGACAACGCCGAAGTCATGGCTGGACTTCAGCGCCAAAAAGACGTGCGTTATTCGGTGCTCACGCCCAACATGCAAGGCTATCAAGCCGCAGTTCAAAGCCAGCCCGATGAAATTGTGGTGTTTGCGGCAGCCAGCGAAGCCTTCAGTCAAAAGAACATCAACTGCAGCATTGAAGTCAGCATTGAACGCTTTGCGCCAGTCGTAGAGGCGGCACTGAAGGCTGGTATTTATGTGCGCGGCGCCATGTCGTGCGCGGTGGGTTGCCCTTACGAAGGCGATGTCCCAGCGGCCAGCGTAGAGCGTTTGGCCAAGCTCATGAAAGACATTGGCGTGCAGCACATTGGCATGGCCGACACCATTGGCGTGGGCACCCCGCGCAAAGTGCAAGCGGCCATGGAAGCCACGTTAAAACATTTTGATTTAAACGATGTGTCGGGTCACTTTCACGACACCTACGGACAAGCCTTGTCCAACACCTTGGCCAGCTTGGAAATGGGGGTGTGGCAATACGATGCCTCAGTGGCTGGCTTAGGCGGCTGCCCATATGCCAAAGGCGCTACGGGCAATGTGGCCACAGAAGACGTGGTCTACATGTTGCATGGTATGGGCATTGAAACAGGCATTGACCTAGATAAGCTGGTAGACGCTGGTGCGTACATCAGTGATTTCTTGCAGCGCAAATCGGGCTCCCGCGTGGCCACCGCCATTTTGACCAAACGCACAGCCTAAGCCCATGAGTACACTTTCGCGTTTGCAAATCCGTGCTGAACAAGTTTTGGCTTCAGACTCGGTGCACATGCCATCGCCTTGTGTATCTGTATGCGTTGTTCATCCTGCAACTGGTTTGTGTGAAGGGTGTTTGCGAAGTTTGGACGAGGTGGCCGCATGGGGTCAAATGCACAGCGCACAGCAGCGAGAAGTTTGGCAGAGAATTAAAGCCAGATGTGTTGAAAAATTAGCAGAACTTGGGTAGGCGACATGCTAAAGGTTCAAACATGAAAGAAATTCATTTCTATTTCGATTTCATTTCCCCCTACGCTTGGCTTGCATTTCAAGCGATGCCCAAAGCGCTAGAGGGCATTGACCATCGTGTGACTTACCACCCCGTCTTGTTTGGCGCATTGCTTAAACACCACGGCCAGTTGGGCCCTGCTGAGCTCCCTGGCAAACGCGATTGGACTTACAGGCAAGTGTTGTGGTTGGCCCAGCAGCAAGGCACAGAATTAAAAATGCCCGCCTCGCACCCCTTCAATTCGTTGGCTCTTTTGCGCATGGCTGTGGCTGCATCAGAAAACGGTCAACCCAATCGCTATGTGGTGGAAACCATTTTCAAACACGTGTGGTGCGATGGCCTAGAAGCCACAGATGTAGGTCGCATGGAGAACCTTCAAAAACATTTGAGTTCTCAGCCAGCGCGGGCTGGCAAGTTCAAAGACCCTCAATCTTCTGAAACAAAACAACTTTTGCAACAAGGAACAGACAGCGCCATTGCGCAGGGTTTGTTTGGCGTGCCCAGCATGGTGGTGGACGGTGAAATTTTTTGGGGACAAGATGCACTGCCCATGCTGCGTGCTTATTTGAAGGGCCACCCTTGGTTTGAAACCAGCGAGTGGCGTGATGTGGGGCAGTTGCCAGTGGGTATTCGCCGCACGCCCGATCAAGCGCCTGTTAAAAACTAAATCAATCGTCAATTTCAGGGTAAGTTAGTTTTTCCCACCGATTGACCAACAGCGCATAGGTCCAAGTAATTGCTAAAAAACCCAACACAGAACCTTGCGCCGCCATCCAAAATCCAAACGGCCTTTCAAACACCTCAAAGTTCAAATCGTGCGCAAAGAACGCGACACAAAAAGTTAAGCTGGCCCACAAAAAGAGCAGCGACCTGCGCAGCTGTTTCACGCGAGTTTCAAATTCTTCAGCCGTCATTTGCAACGACAAAGATTCATTTACAGAAGTGTCTTCAGCCATGAGCAGAATCATCTCACGCCAGTCGTTGCTTGGTGATTCATCTTTAATTTCAATCAAATCCCACATAGCAAAAAAATAATTTAGGGTTTTTACTTAAATTGTAAGTTTTTGTTGGTTTCGTGTCAGAGGGGGGTCAGAGCCAACCGAAAGAATCGCGCCAAGCTTTCGTGTCGAAGGCTATTTAATGGAGACAGCTATATGGCTACAACAGATCCACGCCCCATGTCGGCTGAAGAGAAGAAAGTTATCTTCGCTTCTTCCCTGGGTACCGTTTTCGAGTGGTACGACTTCTATCTTTACGGTTCACTCGCAGGAATTATTGCGAAACAATTCTTCAGCGGTTTGGATGAAGGCTCAGCGTTCATTTTCGCGCTGTTGGCTTTTGCTGCCGGTTTCATCGTCCGTCCTTTCGGCGCCATTTTCTTTGGCCGCTTGGGCGACATGATTGGCCGCAAATACACCTTCTTGGTCACTATTTTGATCATGGGTATTTCCACGTTCATCGTGGGCTTGCTGCCTAGCTACGCCAGCATTGGCGTGGCCGCTCCCGTCATCCTGATCTGCTTGCGCTTGTTGCAAGGTTTGGCATTGGGTGGTGAGTATGGTGGTGCCGCTACTTATGTGGCCGAGCACTCACCGATGGGCAAACGCGGTGCATTCACTTCATGGATTCAGACCACAGCCACATTGGGCTTGTTCTTGTCTCTCATGGTGATTTTGGGCGTGCGCACCTACACCGGTGAAGAAGCCTTCGCCGATTGGGGCTGGCGCGTTCCGTTCTTGGTCTCTATTCTGTTGTTGGCCGTATCGGTCTACATCCGTTTGAGCATGAACGAATCACCTGCTTTCGCCAAAATGAAAGCAGAAGGCAAAACTTCTAAATCACCTTTGACAGAATCTTTCGGTCAATGGAAAAACCTGAAAATCGTGATCTTGGCTTTGATTGGCTTAACAGCTGGTCAAGCTGTGGTGTGGTACTCAGGCCAGTTCTACGCATTGTTCTTCTTGACACAATCACTCAAAGTAGATGGCCCTACAGCCAACATCATGGTGGCCATTTCTTTGATCATCGGCACGCCGTTCTTCTTGATCTTCGGTTCCTTGTCCGACAAGATTGGCCGCAAGCCCATCATCTTGGCAGGTTGCTTCTTGGCTGCGGTCACTTACTTCCCAGTGTTCCAGGCTTTGACAGCTGCTGCCAACCCAGACTTGGCTGCCGCACAAGCTAGCGCCAAAGTGGTGGTCACTGCCGATCCAGCAGAGTGCTCGTTCCAGTTCAACCCCACAGGTACGAAGAAGTTCACTTCTTCTTGCGACGTTGGCAAGCAGCGTTTGGCTGCGGCTTCTGTAAGCTACTCAAACGAAGTGGCACCCGCTGGCACGCAAGCCACCATCAAGGTGGGCGACACAGTGGTCAAAGTGAAGTACACACCTGAAGACATTGCTGAAGCCAAGGGCAAAGCCGAAGCCAAGGTGGCTGAACTCACGGCTGCGCAACCACAAGACGCCAAAGCTTTGGAAGCTGCCAACAAGTCTGTCAAAGATTTGAGCAACGAGAAAACAGCGGGTAACACGATGTTTGCATCCAATTTGGGCGCTGCATTGAAAGCTGCTGGCTATCCACCCAAAGCCGATATGGCCAAGTTTGACAAGGTCAAGGTCATCATCATCCTGACTTACTTGGTGATTTTGGTGACGATGGTGTACGGCCCGATTGCTGCCATGTTGGTAGAAATGTTCCCAACACGCATTCGTTACACGTCCATGTCTTTGCCTTACCACATTGGCAATGGCTGGTTCGGTGGTCTGTTGCCTACAACCGCTTTCGCGATCGTGGCGCAAACGGGTGACATGTACAACGGTCTCTGGTACCCCATTATTATTGCGGCCGCTACGGTTGTGATTGGTGGCTTGTTCATCAAGGAAACCAAAGACGTTGACATCTTCGCCAACGACTAATTTGTAAGCATTCCGGGACCTTCCCGGTGCTACATTCAAGCCCTCCCCTCGGAGGGCTTTTTAATTGGGGTCAGAGCAACATTAATTTCCAATCGAAGGGGGATAAAGCCTAAGGGGGCTTCCTCATACTGGGGTACCAGAAATCGTTCAGCCCCCTTAGGCTTTATCCCCCTTCAATTGAAAAAATTAATGTTGCTCTGACCCCAATTAAAAAATCTCACCTCAATTGATGTTATTTATTTATGGAGAAATATTATGTGGAAAGTTGCTGTTGGTTTTGCTGTGTTTGCTGGCCTGGCTTTGTTTGTCATTTCTAAAGGCGGCGACAACATCGATATGACTGGTGAGAAACACGGTGCAGAAGCTGTGCATGCACCAGCGCCTGCTGCCCCCGCCCCAGCAGAAGCACCCGCAAGCAAGTAATTTTCAAATGGGGTCAGATCAACATTAATTTGTTTCGCATTGAGATCGCTTTCAATCACAAAAAATTAATGTTGCTCTGACCCCATTTAAAAACCTGGCCTCTTTTTGTTTCTTCAGTGATGCTTCAGCCAGTCTTTTAGAGCATCATTGATTCGCGTTTGCCAACCAGGACCTTCTTTGCGAAAAGCATCAAGAACTTCTGGGTCCAGGCGAATGGCGATTTGTTCTTTGGTTGTGGCACTGAACGGCCGGCCTCTTTTTTTGTAGGCAAGCAATCCATCGGCCATTTCTTTTGGGGTCAGAGGCTTATCGTCTTCATCTTTGCCATCCCATACATAAAAATCACTTGGCTTTTGATTTTTTAACGCACGCAAAATTTCTTCACGACTCATGCCATTCGTTTGCGAGCCATGCAAAGTAGAAATCTGCTTCTTTTTGGTTGGCTTTTCTGAAACTGATGATTCTGATTTGGTCATAGCGGTTTGTGTGGACGAGTGTTAATACACATAGACAGTTCACGGCATAAGCATAGGAAATGATGCGATCTTCTCCCTTCATTTGGGCAAGTACGCTGAGGCAATAAATCGATTGAAGTTCCATTTATTGTAGATGCATTAAATGGAGATAACCATTGATTCATTTTTTTGAATGAGCATCAGTTTGCGATGAACTTCTTGGGGCCTGGCAAACAATTGCTTGCCGACCGAAAGACAATTTAAATGGGGTCAGATCAACTTTAATTTGGTCAATCAGAGGGGATAAAGGCTAAAGGGGGCTGACGATTTCTGGTACCCCAGTATGAGGAAGCCCCCTTTAGCCTTTATCCCCTTTGATTGGAAATTAAAGTTGATCTGACCCCATTTAAATTCCAATGCAAGCCTAGAATGTTGGGCCTCCACCCCAAAAGCTTGCCCTCATGTCCAACGGTTTGATTAAGATTCGCGGTGCTCGTCAGCACAATCTCAAAAACATTGATTTGGACATCCGCACGGGGGAGTTGACCGTGGTCACTGGGCCCAGTGGCTCGGGCAAGTCGAGTTTGGTGTTTGACACGCTGTTCGCCGAAGGCCAGCGGCGTTATGTCGAGACATTCAGTGCTTACGCGCGGCAATTTTTAGACCGCATGGACAAGCCCGCAGTGGACAAGGTGGAAGGGGTGCCACCGGCCATTGCCATTGATCAAACCAATCCAGTCAGAAGTTCGCGCTCCACGGTGGGCACCATGACGGAGTTGAACGATCACTTGAAGTTGTTGTTTGCCAGATTGGGGCATTTGCATGATCGGGATACGGCTAAGCCTGTGCGGCACGATACGCCGGAGTCTATTTATGCAGAGTTGGCCAAGAGGGCGGAAGCTGCGGGTGATCCTAGGTTGGTTTTAACGTTTCCTGTTGAGTTGCCAGCCAATACAACTGCGGAACAGGTTGAACAGTGGTTGTCGGCAAGTGGTTTTACCAAGGTGCAGGCGGAGAGGGAAGTGGCTACGACTACTGGGCCGCGCAAGGTTTTGGATGTGGTGGCTGATAGGTTCAGGTTGGGGACAGCGGAGAAGGCTCGGGTGGTGGAGGCGATTGAGGTGGCGCTCAAAAGAGGTGGTCGGTTGAATGTTTATGTGGTTGAGGAAGTTGCTCAATTGGGGTCAGAGCCAAAAAAATTGGATTCACCCTCTTCGGGCTCTCCCAATTTATTTGGATCTGACCCCAATTCATCTGACCCCAATTCATCCGCTGCCAATGTTTCCATTGCCGCCGAAGGCGGCAATCAATTAGCTTCGGGCGCCGCAGGCGAACGAACACTTATGTGGCGGTTCTCGGCGGGGCTGCATTGCCCCGAAAGTGATTTGCGTTACCCCGAGCCAATGCCTTCGATGTTTTCTTTTAACTCAGCGGTGGGCGCTTGCGAAACATGCCGTGGTTTTGGGCGGGTGATTGGGGTTGATCTGGGCTTGGTCATTCCCAATGAAAAGCTCACCCTCAGATCGGGCGCCATCAAGACCATTCAAACACCTGCGTGGAAAGAAGCGCAAGATGATTTGATGCGACACGCCGAAGCGGCGGGCATTCCGCGCGATACACCTTGGTTCAAGCTCACCAAAGAACAGCAACAGTGGGTCATTGAAGGCTCACCCAACTGGAATGGCAAATGGAATCAGCACTGGTATGGCGTACACAGATTCTTTGCCTACCTCGAAAGCAAAGCCTACAAGATGCACATTCGCGTGCTCTTGTCCAAATACCGCAGCTACACCGAATGCGGTTCGTGCGGCGGTGCAAGACTTAAAACAGACAGCCTTTTGTGGCGCATTGGCAGCGCACAAGACGCCGATGCCACACTGAAAAAAGACAAACGCTTCATGCCCAAAGGCGTGAAATGGACGCGCAAACAACTCGAAGCCTTGCCCGGCCTCAGCCTGCATGATTTGATGATCATGCCCATCGACAAGCTAAGAGCTTTCTTCGATCGCATGTCTGCAACGGCCATCCAAGAAAACAGCCAAGACGGCGAAGCGCAAGCGCTCAAACTGCTGCTAGAAGAAATTACAAATCGGCTCAAATACCTCTGCGATGTAGGTATTGCTTACCTCACCTTAGACCGCCAAAGCCGCACCCTAAGCGGCGGTGAAGTTCAACGCATCAACCTCACCACCGCACTGGGCACTTCGCTGGTCAACACGCTTTTCGTCTTAGATGAACCCAGCATTGGTTTGCACCCGCGCGACATGAGTCGCATCACACAAGCCATGCACCGCCTCAGAGATGCAGGCAACACTTTGGTGGTTGTGGAGCACGACCCTGCCGTCATGATGGCCGCCGATCGCATGATTGACATGGGGCCAGGCCCTGGCGAAAAGGGCGGACAGATTGTGTTTGATGGCAGCACCGCAGACCTTAAAAACGCAGACACCCTCACAGGTGCTTATTTGGGCGGCCGCAAGCAAGTGGGCATGGGCTTCAAGCGCTTGGTAACAGACAACACACCCCGCCTTATTTTGGAAGGTGCCAAAGAGCACAACCTCAAAGATGTGTCGATTGAATTTCCATTGCAACGTTTGGTGTGCGTCACAGGCGTGAGTGGTTCGGGCAAGTCAAGTTTGATTCAAGATGTGTTAGCCCCCGCATTGCTTAGGCACTTTGGCAAGAGTACTGAAACGCCAGGCGCGCACAACCGCTTGTTGGGCGCCGATCATTTAAGCGATGTGGTGTTTGTCGATCAATCACCCATCGGCAAAACAGCACGCTCCAACCCCGCAAGTTATGTAGGTGCGTGGGATGCAGTGCGAGAAATTTTTGCAGTAGCCCCTTTGTCTAGGCAACGTGGCTACACAGCGTCGAAGTTCAGCTTTAACAGTGGCGACGGCAGGTGTCCTACCTGCGGTGGCTCTGGCTTTGAACATGTAGAGATGCAGTTTTTAAGTGACGTGTATTTGCGTTGCCCCGATTGCGATGGCAAACGTTACAGACCTGAAATTTTAGAAATAAAAATTGAACGTCAAGCGATGGGCAGTGTGCATGCGCGTTATTTGAATGTGGCGGATGTGCTTGACCTGACGGTCAGTGAGGCGGCGGCTTTGTTTGCACAAGACCGCGACGTCATTCGCGCGTTGCAGCCTATTGTGGATGTTGGTTTGGAGTATGTGAAGTTGGGGCAGCCTGTACCCACATTGTCGGGCGGTGAGGCGCAGCGCTTGAAGTTGGCAGGCTTCTTGGCAGGGGCGGCCAAAACAGCCACTTCATCTAAACAAGCTTTGGCAAAGAAGGGCACTTTGTTCTTGTTTGACGAACCCACCACAGGTTTGCACTTTGACGACATTGCCAAACTCATGCGTGCATTGCGCAAGTTGCTAGAAGGTGGGCATTCGCTCATTGTGATTGAACACAATTTGGATGTGATTCGGGCCAGTGATTGGCTCATTGACCTGGGGCCAGAGGGGGGTGATGCTGGCGGCTATGTGGTAGCCGAAGGCATGCCTGAGGATGTTCGTAATCATGCGACTTCGCATACGGCCTTCGCGTTGCGCGAGTATGCAGTGGCCATGGGGGAACTGGGTGGGTTGTTAAAGGCTGCTGAGGCTACCAATTCAGTGGGCGACCGGGTTACGCCGGGTGCGTCATACGCTAGCGCAATATCCTTACCCGGCGCAACTCGCCTGACTGCTACTGAGCAAAATAGTATTCGCATCGTCAACGCCAAAGAGCACAACCTCAAGAATTTGAGTGTGAACATTCCGCGTGGGCAGTTCAATGTGATTACGGGTGTGAGCGGGTCTGGTAAATCTACCTTGGCGTTTGATATTTTGTTCAATGAAGGTCAGCGCAGATACTTAGAAAGTTTGAATGCTTACGCGCGAAGCATTGTGCAGCCAGCGGGTAGGCCGGAGGTGGATGCGGTGTATGGCATTCCGCCTACGGTGGCCATTGAGCAAAGACTGTCCAGAGGTGGCAGAAAAAGTACGGTTGGAACTACCACCGAGGTGTGGCACTTCTTAAGACTCTTGTACGTGAAACTTGGCACGCAGCATTGCGTGCATGACAACGCGGCCGTGGCACCGCAAACCCCCGACAGCATTGCCGCACAGCTCATGAAAAATTTCAAAGGGCAGCACATTGGTTTGTTGGCGCCGCTGGTGATGAACAGAAAAGGCGTGTACACCGAGCTGGCCGATTGGGCGAGGCCTCGGGGGTATACGCATCTGAGGGTCGATGGAAACTTTTTGCCGACGCAAAATTTCCCGCGTATTGATCGCTTTAAAGAGCACACCATTGAACTGCCAGTGGCCAGTTTGAAAATCAGCGCCGATCAAGAGAAGCAACTTAGAGAAGCGCTTACCAAAACTCTGGAGCTGGGCAAAGGTGTGATCCATGTGTTGAGTGAATTAGATGGTCTTCAAGAAGCCATGCAGGTCGCTGAAAAAACGGGTACACAGGCTACTATAAAAACCGATCACATCGGCAAGTTGCACGTGTTCTCAACTTTGCGCGCATGCCCTCTTTGCAGCACCTCCTACAACGAACTTGACCCCCGTTTGTTCAGCTACAACAGCAAGCACGGATGGTGCCCCGAGTGCGTGGGTACGGGGGTGAAGCTCACCAAAGATCAGCGCCAAGTATTTGACGATTCCATTCGAGACGAAGATCAAAAGGGCCGAGAGCAAAGTTTTGCTGAACCAGAAATTGAAGACCTGATTGAACATGTGTGCCCGCATTGTGAAGGCACACGTTTGAACCTAACGGCGCGGCACGTGAAGTTCACCACCGATCAATTGCCCATTACCGACATTGCCAGCATGAGCGTGACCGATGTGCGTAAATGGGTGCAGGGTTTGGCTGCTAAAAAGTCTTTGACACAAAGAGAAAACGACATTGCCCGAGACCTCTTACCCGAGATTGAAAGCCGCCTTGAATTTTTAGAAGAGGTGGGCTTGGGCTATCTCACCCTCGATCGCGGCGCACCCACACTTAGCGGCGGTGAAGCGCAGCGCATCAGGTTGGCCGCGCAATTGGGCAGCAACTTGCAGGGCGTGTGCTATGTGCTAGACGAACCCACCATTGGACTTCATGCACGCGACAATCAAATCTTGCTCAATGCACTGCACAAGCTGGGTGAAAAAGGCAACACGCTGGTGGTGGTAGAGCACGACGAAGACACCATTCGGCGCGCCGACCACATCATCGACATTGGACCCAGCGCAGGCAAACGCGGTGGCCGTTTGGTGGCGCAGGGCAGTGTGAAAGACATTACCGATTCAGCAGATTCGCAGACCGGAAAATACTTGTTGCATGCCATGAAGCACCCGTTGCAGACGCGGCGCATCATGCCTGCATTCAATGCGATCCAAAATGCCACTAAAGAAATTAGCGCGACAGATTTGAAATGGCTAGAACTCAAAGGCGCCAACCTTCACAACTTGCAAAACGTCAATGTGCAAATTCCTTTGCAACGTTTAGTAGCCGTCACAGGCGTGAGCGGTTCAGGCAAATCTACATTGGCGCGCGACGTGTTGTTGGCCAATGTGTACAGCCACGTCAGCCAACGCAGCACCAAAGCAGGCCGAGACGAACAAGCCGTAGGAAAATTTCCTGCACTCACAGGTTGCACACAACTCAAAGGCTTCGAAGCCGTAGACAGAGTTTTAGAAGTAGACCAAACCCCCATTGGCAAAACACCGCGCAGCTGCCCTGCCACTTACATTGGTTTTTGGGACACGATTAGAAAACTCTTTGCTGAAACATTAGAAGCCAAGGCACGCGGTTACTTAGCAGGCAGGTTTAGCTTCAACACTGGCGAAGGCCGATGCCACACCTGCGAAGGCCAAGGCCTGAGAACCATCGAGATGAGTTTCTTGCCCGATGTGAAGGTGCCGTGCGAAGCTTGTCACGGCGCGCGATTCAACCCTGAAACATTGGCCGTCACATGGCGCGGCAAAAGCATTGGCGATGTGCTCAAAATGGAAGTGGACGAAGCGGTGTCGTTTTTCGAAACCATGCCCTCCATTGCGCATCCTTTGCAGTTGTTAAAAGATGTTGGCTTAGGCTATCTCACTTTAGGACAGCCGAGCCCCACCTTAAGCGGCGGCGAAGCGCAGCGCATCAAGTTGGTCACAGAGCTGACTAAAGTCAGAGACGAATTAGGCAAACGCGGCAACAAAGCGCCGCACACTTTGTACGTGCTGGACGAACCCACAGTAGGCCTTCATATGGCAGACGTGGACAAACTCATTCACGTCTTGCACCGCTTGGTGAATGCGGGCCACAGCGTGCTGGTGATTGAACACGACTTAGATGTGATTGCCGAAGCCGACTGGATCATTGACCTAGGGCCCGACGGCGGCAAAGCTGGCGGCAAAGTGGTGGCCAGTGCTTCACCAGAAGAAGTGGTGAAGCTGGGCACGCACACTGGCAAAGCATTGAAGGCGGTTTTGGCAAGATAAACGCAATATCAACAAGTGCTGCTCATGCGCAGCGCTTTGATCTATGTCTGAGCCTCTTCACTGGCCGCCATCACCAACGCCAGCGCCACACTCAAAGACAACATGGCCCCATAGTAGTTATGAACCATGTTGGTATTGGACAAGCCCGCAGTCAGGTGCATGAACAAAATGCCCAAAACACCCTGCGCCGCACGTGGATGCGGCACCCACAATTTGCGTACCACCAAGCCCATGCCGGTGGCCAGCACCAGCAAGCTAATGATGCCCATCAACCCATGACTGACCCACGCGTCTAAAAACTCGTGGTGCAAGTGGCCCAGTTTCTGAATTTGAAATGAACCAATTTCTACACCCCACTGCTTGATCATGGCAATGCTGTTTTCTTTGCCATAGCCCAACCAGGGCTGCACTTCAATGGCGTCTAGCGCCTTACTCCACAAGAACAAGCGCGAACCCACAGACGTGTTGGCGGCTTCATTGGGGTTGCTTTGAGACATTGCAAGTTCTAGCCAACCTTCAGACATGCGCTGCAAAACAGAAGTGAACCATACGGGCTGAGTTGAAAGCACCCAAATGAAGCCCGCAAACAGCAAGCCGCAAATCCACCAAGTGCGCGATTTCAAAGTTGAAAGCTGAAGGAAGGTGCGGTTGGACGCGGCCACATAGGCCGTCAGAGCCAGCCAAATGAGCAGGCCGTAAACGCCTCTCGATTGGCTCAAGATCACGCCCATGGCGCCCATCAAAACGCTGACCAGCCAAAACTTGCGATGGTTTGACGGCACATCAGCTTGAAGCACCAAAGGGGCTAACAAGCAAACCAAGAAGCTCAAACTCACAGCCCAAGCGATGGCATGTAAGGGCGTGTCACGGCCATAAATCATGGTGACACCCATGCCTACCCAGCAAGCCAAAGCCAGTGCATAGCTCAAGCTCATGAGCTGAAAGCGCGTGAGCCTGTAAAAAGGCGGCCATTTAACCAGCGCCACAGTGGCCAAAGCGCCAATGACCAAGCGAGCTTCTGCATGCCTTCGGTCCCAGTTATCTTGCCAAAAGGCGTGGGGTATGATTCTGATGACGGTGGCTGCAAGGCAGGCAAACAGCCAAATTCGGGCGGCCTCTTCAACGGCTGAGGGGCTGAAAACGCCTTGCTGGGTTAACTTAGATTGAAGGACACGCTCAGACCCCAGAAACGCCCAAGCCCCCATCAAGCTCAACAGCACCCAAGTCAGACCACCCAGTTTGGTGCTCATGGGTGCAAGCGCTAAAGTGATTGCAAAGACAACAAATGCAAACTTGGGAAAAGGGTGGCGAGACAAAGAAATGGTTTCCAATAGATTCACGAATTTCGCGATCTGAAATTATAAATTAACGAGGCATGAACAACGCTGTGTTTCCGGTCACATCTCAACCGCAATTTTGGGTCATTGTTCCCACCTACAACCCTGGCGCCTTGGCATGGGCTGATTGGGCAGTGGCGCTAAAAAACCAAAATTGCAAGCCAATGCAAGTCATTGTGGTTGACTCGGGCTCCACAGACGGCTCGGTAGACATCAGCCAACAAGCCGGCTACACCGTGCTCCATGTTCATGCCCAAGATTTCAACCATGGCGGCACCCGTCAATGGGCACTAGACCACGGCCTAGAAAAGGCAAGCCAACTTGGCCAGCCCAAACCAGGCTTTGTGGTGTACCTCACACAAGACGCCGTTTTGGCCTACCCCCACTCGCTTCAAGAACTGCTCAACGCATTCCAACTGCCTCAAGTGTCTGCCACCTTTGGCCGTCAAATGCCCAAACCCAACGCCACTTGGTTGGAGGTTCACGCCAGAAATTTCAATTACCCAGAAGTCTCAAGAACTGTGCAATTGCAAGACAAAGCAAGCTTGGGCATCAAGGCCTGCTTTCTTTCCAATTCATTTGCCGCCTATCGCTTGCCAGCGCTGCAGGCCATGGGTGGATTTCCTTCAAACCTCCCTTTGGGCGAAGACACCTACACCGCCGCCAAACTCTTGTTATCGGGTCAATCCCTGCGCTACCAAGCCAGCGCTGCCGTTTATCATTCACACAACTACAACGGCCTACAGGATTTTCAGCGCATGTTTGACACTGGCGTTTTTCACGCGCAAAACCCTTGGTTGCGACAAAGTTTTGGCCAAGCCGAAGGTGAAGGACTGAAGCTGCTCAGCTCTCAGTGGCAAACTCTGCGTCAAATCACGAGCCCAACATCCAACGCATCAACCAACCCGCTACACAACATTTCCAACCCACAACAACCTGGCTGGCTGAGCGGAAGTTTTCAACTCATCACCACCAACTTCATCAAACTCACCGCCTACAAATTGGGTTTGGCCTATCGCTTTGTCCCCGCATTTCTCAGGCCTTATTTCTCCATGAGCAAAGCCTTCTGGACTTCACAATGATTCCAGTTCTGTCGCTCACCCAAGTTCGCATTTCCAAATTCGCTGTGCTGTTTGGCGACGTCATTGCCTTTGCAATGGCCTTTGCCATTGCCACGTTCATCAACGTCAGCATTGACACCAACCAAAACATTGCGCTGTGGTTTTCCACGCAAGACATAGAGCGTTATGCGGCTTGGTTTGGCTTGGCTTTTTTGGGCATCATGTTTTTTCTTATGCGCTTCCAACACTACAGCGACCGCAGACCCTTTTGGGACGAGCTAGGCGATGTGTTGCGCTTGGTCAGCAGCTTGGCTTTGTTAGACATGACCCTGGTGGCCACCACACGCTGGAACTCTTCAAGGCTTTGGTGGCTCATGGTGTGGGGCTTGGCTGTGCTCACCATTGTGTGGGGTCGCATGCTCACTCGTTTTGTTTTGAAGCAATGGGGACTTTGGATTCGCCCCACCATCATCATTGGAAATGGCGAAAACGCCACGGAAGCCGCCATCGCATTGCAAAGCGAGCCGCGCATGGGCTTTGAAGTGGCAGGCTATGTCGATGTCGACGATTCCCGACCTCAACTTCAACTCAATGGCCGCACGCTTAAAAATATTCAAGAGCTTGAAGAACTGGCAGCCCAGCCCGGCATTCAATGGGTCATTGCGCTAGAGCATGCGCAAGCCGACCAAAGGGAGCATTGGCTTCGCATCTTGAGCCAATGGGGCGCCACCGACATCAGTGTCATTCCTGCCATGCGGGGCGTGCCTTTGTACGGCACAGACATGGCCCATTTTTTCTCGCACGAGGTGGCGCTGTTAAGAGTGCGCAACAACCTTAGAAGGTGGCCCGCCAGACTGACCAAGCGACTTTTTGACACCGCACTTGCCGCCCTTTTAATTGCGCTGTTGTCCCCCATCATGTTGTTCATTGCCGTGGCCTTGAAACTTGAAGGGGGTAGCGTCTTTTATTCGCACTCGCGTGTGGGTAAAAAAGGAAAGCGCTTCAACTGTTTTAAATTCAGATCCATGGTGCCCAACGCCGACCAAGCGCTGACAAATTTATTAGAAAACAACCCAGATCTTCAAGCGCAGTGGCACAAAGAGCACAAACTCAAAGACGATCCGCGCATCAGCCCGCTGGGCGCATTTCTAAGACGCACCAGCATGGACGAGTTGCCTCAGTTGTTCAATGTCTTAAAAAGCGAAATGAGTTTGGTGGGCCCGCGCCCTATTGTGGAAGAAGAGCTTGAAAAATATGGTCTCGAAAAAAGCTACTACCTCATGGTGCGCCCCGGCATGACGGGCTTGTGGCAGGTCAGTGGTCGCAACGATGTCGACTACGACACCCGCGTTTACCTAGACGCCTGGTACGTCAAAAACTGGTCTCTTTGGTACGACTTGGCCATCTTGGTCAAAACCTTCAAAGTGGTGCTGTGGCGCCGCGGCGCCTATTAGTTGCCCTACAATTTAAGGATGTCCACACATCCGACAAACAAGCCTGCAGCACCAAAAGGCCATAGCCTTCAGTACTTTGCTTGGCTTGCTTTGCAACTGGCCACCAGAGACATTGCGGTTCGCTACCGCGGCACCAGCCTAGGATGGCTCTGGGCCTTGTTCACGCCTCTCCTCATGCTGGGTGTCTACACCTTTGCATTCAAATACATTTTCAAAGTGCGTTGGCCTGGTGTGGGCGATAGCCCCGTCGACTTTGCCTTGCAACTCTTTGCGGGCCTGCTCATTTTTCAAGCGGCAGCCGATTGCTGGGGCCGCTCCTCGCGCATCATTGCAGAGCAGCCCCACTTGGTTAAAAAAGTGGTCTTTCCGTTGGCCCTGCTGCCTTGGGCCCCCGTGCTCAACGCGGTATTTCATGCGGGCGTGTCGATGTTGCTGCTGCTTGTTGTTGCCACTCTGTGGGGTATCACACCCAGTGTTCAATGGGTTTTTCTGCCCCTGCTTTTGGTGCCGCTTGCATTTTTACTTTGGGCCGTGAGTTTGCTGTTGGCCACTTTGGGCGTCTTCATGCGCGACCTCACGCAGGTGGTGGCATTGGTCATTGGCCTGCTGCAATTTTTATCGCCCATTTTTTACCCAAGTGCTTCCTTGCCACCATTTTTTCAAGGCCTTCTTGCTTGGAACCCGCTCACAGTTTTCATTGAGCAAGTTCGTGCCATGGTGTTCAGCGTTCAGGGGCCGTCTGTGCAAATGTGGTTGCAGTCGCTTGTGGTGAGCATGGTGTTGGCCGCTTTGGCCTATGCCATTTTCAGGCGCGTACGCGGAGGGTTTGCCGATGTCATTTGATGCTACAAAGCCCGCCATCAGCGCCCAAAACCTGGGCAAGCAATATGTCTTGGGAGCTTCGCCTTACCAGCGCCTGTGGCAGTTGCTGGTTGGCTCAAGTAGCAACCTGTCTCACTTCAACGCGCTAAGTGGTGTTGACATCAACATTGCGCAGGGCGAGTCCATTGGCATCATTGGCCAAAACGGCGCAGGCAAATCAACCTTGCTGCAATTGCTCTGCGGCACCCTCACGCCCAGCACCGGTCAGTTAGAAGTGAATGGCCAAGTGGCAGCACTCTTAGAGTTGGGTGCTGGCTTTAACCAAGACTTTACGGGCCGCGAAAACATCCTCTTTAGCGCAGCCCTTTATGGCTTGCAAGCACTGCACATTGAAAAACACCTGCAAGAAATCATTGACTTTGCAGACATCGGCGAGTTCATTGATCAGCCCGTTAGAACTTACTCCAGTGGCATGTATGTGAGGCTTGCGTTTGCCATCGCCACTTCCGTGCAGCCCGATATTTTGGTCATTGATGAAGCCTTGTCTGTGGGCGACGGTGCTTTTGCGCGCAAATCTTTTGACCGCATCATGCAGCTCAAGCAAAGCGGCGTCACGTTGCTGTTTTGCTCGCACTCTTTGTTTCAAGTGGAGTCGCTTTGCAGCCGCTGTATTTGGCTGCATCAAGGGCAAGTGATGGCCCAAGGCCCGTCTGCAGAAGTGATTGCCAAATACAACGACTGGCTGTCGCAGCAAGCGGTAGCCACAGCACCAGTCAATCGCATAACCCAAGCCACAGCAGCAGATGCAACAGCAGACAGAGAACTGAACCCAGAACTAGACTCAGGCCTCCCAAACTTCAAGGGCGCTGCTGGCAGCGTTCGCTTTACCAATCTCAAAGCCCGCTGCGACGACCTTGGCGGCACGGCCTTAACTGCGCGCAGCGGACAAAGCCATTTGAGTGTCGACTTCGAATTCATCGCCGACCCGCAACTGCCCATTCCCAATTTGGCCTTGGTGGTCTACAGCGCCGACGGCAAAATTGTGTGCAGCACCGGCACTTGGATTGATGGCATTAACCTCACCAGAGGTGCCGATGGCATCGGGCGTGCATCGCTTAATTTTCCAAAGCTACCGCTGCTGAAAGGCCAATACAGCCTCACCGCTTTCTTAATGTGTGAGCGTGCTGTGCATGTGTATGAAGCTGTTGAGCACTTCGCCACCGTGCAGGTCAGTCAGCCGCATTTAGAGCAAGGGCTGTTCTCCATTCCTCATCAGTGGCAAACAATCTGATGGATCTCAAGCCATGGACCCCAAAGAGCTAGCCTTTGCCATCGCCAGCCGCCGATTTTTTCAAGGCGCGCAGTGGCTCTCACGTTTGCCGGGGCAACAGGTCAAACTGTCTAGGCGCTGGGGCCGAATAGCCTCGCCTTATGTGGCAGACCGCGCACAGTTAGAGTTGTCTTACGTGCAAGCCTTTGGCGCCACGCCCCAAGTGGCCAAAGAACTGACAGACCAGTGGCTGGCCAGTCACGGCCTTTTTGCCACCAGCATTTTTTCTTACAAACACATGAACCCTGAATGGGTGCAGCAACATGTGAAGACAGACAAGCCAGAGGTCATGCAAAGTTTGCAGGCGCACGGCGGCCTGGTGCTGTCGTATCACTCGCATCACCACAACACGCTGGGCATTGTGCTTGGCCAGTCGGGCGTTTCCACCTGGGGCGTGGCCGCCACAGAAAAAGCTTCGCCCATGGCACCCTACACGGGCCGCTTCATGCGCATCATCAATGGCGAGAGTGAAGCCAAGTTTGGCGGTGGCAAATATTTGTTCACCGACGAGCCTCGCAATTTACTTCGAGGTTTGAAGCATGCGTTTTCCTGTCAACACGCAGTGGTGAGCATTTGCGACAACCCGGCGCCCGCAAGCGACGAGGCGCCTGTGTACTTCAGGGGCAAACAATTGCATGTAGGCGCAGGCGTGGTGGCCATGGCGCTGGAGCAGGGCGTTCCCATTACCTTGGCACTGTTGTGTTCCAACTTACAGGGCGGCTACGAGCTTCGCTTGAAAGAAATACCCAACGCCAACTCAGTGCATGAAGTGCTGCAAACCTATTTTGATTTCTTGGAAGAGATCGTTTTGCAAACGCCTTGGGCTTGGCAGGGCTTTCACTGGTACAGCGGCCTGCCACAATCAACAATCAACCCAAGCTCAAACCACACTGCTCCGAGCAGCCATTCTGAAGTCTGAATGATCTAACGACAAGTTGGGCGAGTAATAAGGGTCTGCCAAAAGTTGCTGGCCCCATCTAGACTTCATAAAAGCCTCCTCGCTCATGAACCTCTGCCGATTGGCATCCGACAAATCGTCACCCCTAGATGCTGATTCGTGGTGCGTCATTTCTGCGTGCGGCGTGTACACGCAATGAAAACCAGCCTGCCCCAAACGCAGGCAAAAATCAACATCGTTAAAGGCAACCGCCAAGCCTTCGTCCATGCCGTTCACAGCAAAGTAAGTGGCCTTCTTGATCATCAAGCATGCGGCTGTCACGGCACTGCATCGATGGTGAAGTACAGGCCGTCCAAAATACCCTTTTTCTGATCTGGCAAGCCCCACATAAGCGTGCCCCGCAACGCCGCCCATGCCCACAATCACGCCGCCGTGTTGCAGTCCGCCAGAGCCCGGATACCAAAGCCTAGCGCCCACAGCACCTGCCTTTTCAAGCTGCGCAAACGACAGCATCTCTTCCATCCAATCGGGCGTTTGAATTTCAATGTCGTTGTTCATCAAACACAAATACTCGCCTGCGGCATGCTGCGCTGCAAAGTTGTTGATGGCAGAAAAATTAAACGGCTTGGGATAGTTAAGCACCTGCACACCTGCCGCCTTCAACTGCGTAAAGTAGTCAAAGCTCTCGGCTTGCTCGCTGTTGTTGTTGATCACCAAAATCTCGTATTGCTGGTAGCTAGACTTTGTTTGAATGGAATCAATGCATTGCCGCAACAGATCTATGCGGTCTTTGGTTGGAATGAGAATGCTGACAAGCGGTGCAGGTTCAAAAAGTTGTGGCCGAACACGGTTCATGCTGGCCACTTCAGGCGAAGCGCCCACCCAGGCCGCCACCCCAAGGGCAGCCAAGTGCTCTTTGAGTGCCTCGCGACTTGCAATTTCTGCATAAGGTTTTTCGGAAGGTGCCAAAGCCGTGCTGCCCGAAATGGCGCGCCAGTGATACAGCACCTTGGGAATATGAACAATTTGCGAAACACTAGAGCGCTGAATGACACGCAGCGCCAGGTCGTAGTCTTGTGAGCCTTCAAAGCCTTTGCGAAAACCACCTATCTCGTCCAGCTCAGATTTTCTGTAACAACCCAAATGGCTAATCATGTTTTGTGCCCACATGAGCTCGGGGTTGTATTCGGTTTTAAAGTAGGGGCCAAATCTTGCGCCTTGCTCATCCACTTTGTCTTCATCGCTGAACACGATGTTGGCGTCAGTGTGTTGTTGCAAGCACTTCACCAGCTCGTAAAGTGCCAGTGGGTGAAGCAAATCGTCGTGATCCAAAAGCGCCACCCACTCGCCTTTGGCAATGGCCAGCGCGCTGTTGCTGCTTTCAGAAATGTGGCCATTTTGCGGCCTGAGCACAATAGAAATTCTGCTGTCTTTGGCGGCCGCTTCTTCCAAAAATGCCTGCACCTTTTTGTCGCTGGAGGCGTCGTCGGCAATGCACAATTGCCAGTGCGGGTAGACCTGCGCCTTCACACTTTCAATGGCCTGCGCCAAAAAGTTCAAGGGCGAGTTGTAGGTTGGCATGATGATGGACACCAGGGGCTGGCTGGGCCATGCAAGTGCGCTGGCTTTCAGGCTTGAGTAGCTTGTGTGGGCGGGCTCGTTTTCCGCAATCCACTGCGCATAAGTCAAGCTTTGATCGCTGGCTTTCTGCACGGCACTTGCCAGTCCTTGAGGCCCGCTTTGAAAAAGCACCTTCACCGATTTTGTCAGCGCTTGTTTCAACCCGCCTTGCTGACGAGTGAGTTGACGCACTTTTCTAGCGATGCGCCCAAGTTTGCGAATGCCACGGGTCCAACGCCAGCTTCGGCTGTTTTGCATCAAGCCCAGCGTGCTTTCAAGGCTTTGAATTTTGGATGCATTCTCGGTGTTAATTTCCTGAACGCGTGCTAATTCAGAAAGCTTTTCTTTCAGTTTGGCATTGACAGTTTCAAATCGGGAGTTGGCTTGCGCAAGCTCAACTTGCGTTGCGCCAAGCTCAACTTGAGTTTCTTTAAGTGCAAGGCCTGTTGCAATTTCTGTCCAATTGCGCTTCATCAATTGCGCAATGTCCTCAGGATGCCAGCGGGCCTGCCACTTGTCGTAGATCAGCTGATATGCATCGCCTGTAAACGGGGCTTGTTGGTGTACACCCGAGCTGTCGTGAATTCTGTAATAGGCGGTGGGTTTTTGAACAAAGAAAAAATCTGTGTGCTCTGAAGCCTGCAACCAAAAATCCCAGTCCTCAAAAATATCCAAGGCTTCATCAAACCTGCAACCTGCTTGCCTTAAACACACATCAAACAGCACCGTGTGCAACACAAACAAGTTAAAGCAAATGAGATGCGACTTTGCGTAGGGCTTGCCCATCAACTCTCTTTGCAAATCTGCGCCATTGATGTCCACCAGATGAGCTTGAGAGTAGGCCGCTTTAAAACCTGCATTGGCTTGCAATGCCAGCACCAATTGCTGAACGTGCTCGGGTGCAATCCAATCATCGTCGTCCAAGAACATCGCAAAACGCCCTTGCGCGCTGCCCAAAGCTTTGTTGGCGGCTTGTGTTCTGCTAAGCGGCGCTGTGGTTGGCACAAAGTGCAAAGGAAAGCGCCCCACTTGATCGGGCAGTGCTTGGTGCTCTGGCTTTGCCGCTATCACCCAGACCTCAATGGCATCGTAATTCTGCAGCGCAACAGATTTGAGCGTTTGCTCAAGTGTTTTGCGGTCGGTGCTGCGAATTAAGAGGGAGACAAGCGGCAGGTTCACGGTAAAGAGGTGTGCACTAAATAAGCAATCATACTTGGGGCGCCTTGCACGCGGCATCACAAAGCTTCAAGCCAAGCTCAACTTATAATTTGGAAGTTCTTGGGATCAGAAAGAGAAGAAATAGAGATGAGACAAATTTTGGCGGTGGTGGTCTGCTTTCATCCAGAACCTTCAAGCCTCCAATCCCTCTCACTCAAGCTTCAGCAAGAAGGCGTGCCTGTGGTCTGGATCAACAACGGCCCACTTGGCTCTTTAAACACCGCCAAAACCCAACACATTTTGTCCATCATTGAGCTTGAGCACAACTTCGGTGTGGCTGCAGCTTTAAACCGCGGCTTTGAATGGGCCCTTCAAAACGGCTTCGATGCCGTCATCAGTTTTGATCAAGACAGCCGTCCTGCTTTAGGTATGGTGGGCCAGTTGCAAAATGCTTGGCTCAAAGCCATCGCACAAACTCCCCATGTGGCTTCAATTGGCCCCGCCACGGTAGACCACCAAAGTGGCCAAGACATGTTTACGTTTTCGCCCTACAACTGGACGCGCCACAGATTTTTACCCTCTCAAAACAAGACCTACGTGGTGGACCACCTGATTACCTCGGGGTGCCTAACGCCTTGCGCAGTTTGGCAAGATGTGGGCCCCATGAATGAGAGCCTTTTTATTGACTGGGTGGACAATGAATGGTGCGCCAGGGCCAGGCTCAAGGGCTACGTGTTGCTCATGGACGGCGGCACTAAAATGACCCATTCCATTGGCGAAGTTTCAAGGCCTCTTTTGTGGCGCCGCTTTCATTTGCACAAGCCTCTGCGGCACTACTACCTGCTCAGAAACGCGCTGCTTATTGCCAAGCAGTCTAAGTTCGATAGGGGTTGGCGCATGCACCACATTTTGTATGCGCTGCGGGTTATTTTGGCCAGCTTGTTGCTGGGCCCGCAAAAGCTCAGTCGCCTTTCCTATGCCTTGCGCGGCATGGTTCATGGCATCATCGGTCGATCGGGCAAAATTTGAATGGCGCAATTAGTCCGATGACTTTTCTGCCAACTGCTTGAGCTTGCCGGTGTCCACCTTCAAGTCATCGCCATCGCGCGCCAAAGCGCCTTGCGACTGCAGCACCTGAAACGCCCGCGTCACGGTTTCGCGCGTGAGGTTTACCATGATGGCAATCTCTTGGTGGGTGGGGGCATTGGCAATGACTTCGGGGTTCTTGCCGTCCTTCGACAGGTTTTGCAGCAAAGCACAAATGCGCTGCAGCGGGCTGATGATGCCCAAAATCTGCCTTTGATGCGCCTGCGCCCGAATGCGCTCCGTTAAGCCCGAAGTGATGGCCTCTATGGCTGGCGGATTGGCAAAGATCAAACCCCGCACCTCGCGCGCTGGCACCCTCACCACCTGAGATTTTTTGTTGGCAATTACCACCTCGGAGGAAGGCAGGCCGTCTAGCACCGAGATCTCGCCAAAGTACTGGCCTTCTTCAATAAAGTGAAGGCCTACTTCGCGGCCGTCTAGCGTAAAGTCGATGGCCTGCAGTCTGCCCTCCAACAGGAACATGAGGCTAGGGGAGGGGTTTTCTTTGGCCAACACCACCTCCCGCTTGGCAAAAGCGTGCGTGCTGGAGTGTGCAGCCAGCTGGGCCAATGAGTCTGCAGAAAACAGGCGCATCAGAGCAAACTGCTGCAAAAGTGAGGGATGAACGGCCATAAATTCAGACCCTGTATCTTAGGGGGTTTACAGGTCTTTGAGTCTCGGGGCTTGCCTTCGTCTAGAGCCCTTGTTTTCAAGGTCTTGTGATTTCACTCACATGTTTAAAGGTGCCAAGCTTTCTATACTCCAAAGTTCATATTGCGCAAAAAATGTACTTTCAAGACCCTGCCACCCAAAGCGCTTCAGCATATCGCCTGTTGAATCGAATTGCTGCGTGCGCAGTCGGCATGGCCATGATGTTCACGACAGTCTTTGCCCTTGCCTCTCAAGTGGTGGGCGAAGTTACGCTCACTATCGGCAAGTCCAAAATTGAGCGCAGCGCTGCTGAGGCCGACGCCCAAAAGGGCGGCTCTGTGCAAGAAGGCGACGTCATTCGCACGTCCGACAACGGCCACGTTCACATTCGCTTCATTGACGGTGCCCGTGTCAGTGTGCGCCCCAACTCTGTGTTTCGCATTCACGAGTTCAAGTACTCCCCATCAGACCCCGCTGCGTCTGTGGTGCGCCTTAGCCTAGACGCAGGCGAAGCGCGCTCTATTTCTGGCGCCGCTGCCCAAGCCGCCAAAGACCGCTTTCGTTTGAACACCCCCCTGGTGGCCATCGGCGTGAAGGGCACCGACTTCGTCACGCAAGTGTCCAAAGAAATGATTCGCGTCACCGTCAACCAAGGCGCCATTGTCATGGCCCCATTCGACAGTGGTTGCAAGGCCGAGTCTCTGGGCGTTTGCACCACAACACGCGCCAAAGAACTCACTGCAGAAATGTTAGGACAAGCCCTGGTCTACCGCTTGGGCTCTGCCGACCCCAGCCTGCAAAACATCGGCAAGCCCGGCCAGACAGATGCCTCGCGCGTACTGCTGCTAGACCGCCAAACACGCGAAGGTGCCGAGCGCCCATTGGCCTCTGAAACCGAAGCCAAGAACCCCTTAAACTCAGTTGCCGCCACCAAACTCATTTGGGGTCGTTGGGGCAAAGATGCTATTCCGGGCGACAGCATCACCT
Source organism: Comamonadaceae bacterium (assembly GCA_947479935.1). Taxonomy (GTDB): domain Bacteria; phylum Pseudomonadota; class Gammaproteobacteria; order Burkholderiales; family Burkholderiaceae_C; genus Limnohabitans_A. The sequence goes on along the minus strand of CANKBG010000018.1, from coordinate 487 downwards.
TGCCATTTTTAGAAGCCCTTAAAGGCAACGAAGTCACCGTGGGCGACGGCTACTATTTCTTGTTCCGCGAACCCAGCAAGCTCAATGTGCTGCCCAGCCTTAGCACCAAGGTGGACTTTGGCCTCAAGTCTTCTTCGGCTTACTACCGCAACGCCGCCAACGAAATGCAGCCCGCCACAGTTCAATCGGGTACTTTGGGCGTGGACTTTGGCACCAAGACTTTCGCCACCAGCCTCAACCTCACAGCCCCAAGCACGGGCGTGCAAAGCTTTACCCAAAGCGGCACCTTAAACCCAAGCACCGGCATTTTCTTGAGCAACTCACTCGCAACGGGTAACGCCAATTCAGCCAGCGTGGCTGGCGCCATCACCCTAGACGCTCGCCAAGCCGGCTTCTTGTTCCGCGCTCCCATTGGCACAGGCACCTTCAGTGGCGCCACACTTTGGGGCCGCTGATTATGAAAACCTGGGCCCACACCCTCCTCAAG
>CANKBG010000017.1 GCA_947479935.1 Comamonadaceae bacterium | reverse complement strand
GGGGCTACTTTGGCGCCTATGTAGGGCTCAATTTTGACCAATCCCTCCGCTGATAAACGGCTTAGAGCCTCTCGAATGGGCGTTGCACTGACTTTCATCTTGCGGGCCAGTGCTTCAATATTCAGCTTTTCGTCGGGCGCAAAAATCCTATCGAATATTTGCTCTCGCAAAATTTCGTAGACCTGATCTGGCAAACACAGTCGCTCGATGCTTTTTTTGGAAACCATTCTTTGATGCAGTGATCTAAAACTAGAGTGTCTCCACCGAGACGAGAAAAATTAATAGGGAAATCACTAACTTGTTTAAGTCTATATGATATAGCAAAATAGATTTTTTACAAAAGGGGTTGAAATGAAATTTAAGCGCTCTTTGCCTTTTCTGGTCACATCTTTGTTTGTGGCAATATTTTCGACAGCGGTCATGGCTCAAACCACACTGCGATTTGGGCATGCCAACAGCCCTGGGGAAATTGCTCACGACCTTTATAAAGAGTTTGCTGACAACGTCACAAAAAAATCAGGAGGGCAATTGGTTGTCCGGGTTTTCCCTTCTGAGCAGTTAGGTAAAGAAGTGGACTTGCTCCAGCAATTAAAGTCGGGTGCATTGGACATTTCTTCACCGTCAATGCCAACACTCAACTCTATGGTCCCAGCGTTTGAAATGCCCAGTGCACCCTTTCTCTGGAGGGACTGGAAAGAGGCAGAGGCCGTGATTCGTGGTCCTGCCATGGAGCCCATTTGGACGGAGTTGAAAGACAAACACAACATTGTTCCTTTGAGCAAAATTTGGTATTGGGGGTGGCGCAATTTCACCTTTTCTAACAAGGAAGTTCGGAAGCCTGAAGACATGGCAGGACTTAAAGTGCGTGTTCCCGAGTCGCCGATTTGGGTAGAGATGGTGAGGGGTTTTGGGGCAGCACCAACACCGATTCCTTTTGGTGAGGTTTACACGGCGCTTCAGCAAAAGACCGTTGATGGTCAGGAAAATCCAATTCCTACTATCTATTCACGCAAGTTCTATGAAGTGCAGGGGGTGTTGTCCATGACCCGCCACATGCTTCAGAACAACACCATTCTCATCAACAAGAACAGCCTTGATAAGCTCAAACCAGAATTGCAAAAACTGCTGATCGATGAAGCGGCAGCGTCATCTGCCAAGAATTCCGAGATGCAACAAGCTCGGGAGGTTTCTATGCTGGAGGATATTCGCAAGTCCGGCAAGATCAAGATCATTGATAACCCTGATCGGGATGCATTCTCTGCCAAGATGACGCCAGTCTATTCACGCTTAGAGGCGCGTTGGGGCACTGAGCATTGGAAGCGAGTTCGTACAGAAATTGATCGCATGCGTGGCGGAAAATAACCCGGATGTTGCCAACACTCAAGACCATTGATAGGCGTCTTGCACGTCTTGAAGATTTGCTTATCATGGTCATGATGGCGACGCTGGCACTGCTTCTCGGATTAGGCGTGGTCCTGCGGTATGTATTCAACAACCCACTGACCTGGTCCGAGGAGATTGTTGTCACCATTTTTGTTTGGATGGTCATGCTTGGCGTACCGTCTGCTTTACGTTCAAAGATGCACATTCGAATCGATATTCTGATTCTGAGATTGTCCAACTCGGCCCGGCGATCAGTGGGCTATGTGTCATATGCCGCTGGGCTGATTATTTTTCTGGCTGCCATTTACGCGGGATGCTCACACACGTTGGGCGTATGGGGAAGTCACACCCCCATGCTAGGCCTTTCGATGGGCTGGACCTTCATTGCCATGCCCATTGGCTTTGCTCTGACTCTTTTCCACGGCAGCATCATTTTGCTGGAGGAAGGGCCCGAAAAAGTTTTTCAAAACGCGACAGAAACCGTGATCGATTCAGCCCAAGTTTGAAAGCCCCATGCTAACTTTGTTATTGTTTGTATTTGTCGTTTTACTCTTGCTGGGATTGCCGATAGGCTTTGCCATGCTGGGCTCATCTATGTTGGTCATTGGATTGGAGGGTATTCCAGTTTCAGTCGTAGCTCAGCGAGTCGCCACCAGTGTTCAGTCGTTCCCTTTGCTGGCGGTACCGCTGTTCACTCTGGCGGGAAGTTTAATGAACGAATCGGGCATCAGCGAACGATTGTTCAATTTCACAAGAGCATTTGTCGGGCATATTAGAGGAGGCCTGGCACAAACGGCTATCGTAGGAAATGTATTTCTTTCCGGAATTTCTGGCTCTTCGGTTGCTGATTGCGCAGCGACCTCACGTGTATTCGTGCCCCAGTTAACGCAAGCGGGCTACGGGCAAGGCTTCGCTGCTGCTGTTTGCGCTGCTGCAGCCACCTTGGGACCAATTATTCCACCATCTATTTTGATGGTGATTTACGCTTGGCAGGCGAACGTTTCTTTGGGCGATTTGTTTATTGCTGGCCTTATTCCAGGTTTGATCATGGCATTGGCGATGATGGTGGTGATTGCAATCACTGCACATCGGCGTGGTTTTCCAAAAGATGCCGGATTCAGCGGGCAAAGGCTTTGGCATGCATTCAAAGAGGCGCTGTGGGCGCTGGCCATGCCAATTCTGATTTTGGTTGGGTTTCGAATGGGCGTTTTCACGGCCACAGAAATTGCGGCTGTGGCATGTGCTTACTCCCTGGTCGTGGGCCTGTTTGTTTACCGCACACTGACCTGGAAAGGGCTGCCAGAAATATTGCTGACCACAGGCCGTGAAACCGCTGCAATTCTGGTGATTGCGGCAGGCGCCGCACCGTTTGGATGGATTTTGGGCGTCGAACAAGCCCCGCAACATGTGGCGGAGCTCTTGACTTCCATTTCCAGAGAACCGTGGATCATATTGTTGATCCTGAACATTGCCCTGCTGATTGCAGGCATGTTCATGGAAACTTTGGCGATCATGATCATTCTTGTACCAATCCTGATACCGCTTCTGACAGATTTGCAAATCAACTTATTGCATTTCGGCATTGTTCTTCTTGTCAATCTGGTCATTGGTCAAATCACACCACCCGTGGGAGTTTTGATGTTTGTTGCTAGCTCTGTGTCAAAAACACATTTAGGCTCGATCGTGAAGGAAATTGGGCCCTTTGTGTTTGCATTAATTGCTGCATTGGCCCTGCTCACTTACGTTCCAGGGTTATCCCTTTGGCTGCCAGAATTTTTGAAACAATGATGGACTGAATTAAAAGGCTAAGAGGTAACTCCATGTTTTGCGCCATTAGAGATGCCCAGACAAATGGGGAATGCCAGTGGCTTGCGAGTGCAAAAAATTTGGTCTGCTTCAACTGAAAAATTACCTCATAAGAAGAAATTATTTGTAGCAAATCCTTCGTAAAGCATTTTAAAAATTGCTTCCACATTTGCTTCCACACCACTGTAGAGCCCTTGCAACCTCTTGATTTCATTGAGGTTTTATTTATTGAAGCTGCTCATAATCCTTTGGTCCCAGGTTCAAGTCCTGTTGGGCCCACCACTTAAAAAGCACTGATTTTTGAAGTCAGTGGCTTTTTTGCTTATGGTCATTGCACCTTTATCGCTAAAGTGTTAAATTTGGTTGCTCCTGTGCAACTAAACATATAGGCATAACCATTTGAGAGTCATTCTAGATACGTCAGTTTTGGTCGCTGCAGCGAGGTCGCGTAACGGGGCAAGCTTTTGTTTGCTCTCAATGCTGCCTAGCAAACAGTTTGAAATTGCGCTGTCAGTAGCTCTTTATACGGAGTGGCAATCTGTGTTGACTAGGGCTGAACATTTGCCGCCAGGAGCCAGTGCGGAAAATGCGAATGACTTTTTACGTTACTTGGCTTCGATTGCGCACTTACAAGACGTACACTTTTTGTGGCGTCCATTTTTACGTGATCCAGATGACGATATGGTTTTGGAGTGTGCTGTAGCTTCAGGTAGTCAGTACATCATTACACACAACGTAAAAGACTTTAAGCGCGCCCCGGAACTGAAGGTCAATGCCATCAGGCCGGCAGAATTTTTGACATTGCTTAGGAGTAAATCATGACAGCATTAACTGTTCGACTTCCCAATTCTGTTCATCAAAAAATACGGGAACTTGCCGAGCGTGATGAAATTTCAGTCAACCAATTCATTGCGGCTGCAGTGTCAGAGAAGATGGCTTCAGTGATGACTTTGGACTATTTAAAGCAAGAGGCTGCTAAGGGAAGCCGGAGCGACTTTGATCGCTATTTAAACTTAGTGCCAAACGTGCCTGCAGCAGCAGGTGATGAATCGGGGCCGCTATTTTGATCTTTCTGTACGTCGGGAACTGAGACGCGCAACCACACAGGAAGTCGATACATCTCATTAGGTAATCGCGCTTACTTTGTGGTTTAGATCATTCGCACAGCTTCTTGAACCGACATCTCTTAAGGCTGATTTGAATTAATATAAAAATCCCTATTAGAGATAGTTGGTTTTCATATTTTGAGCCTGCATAAACCTTTCAGTCAAGAAGGGTGTACTATTTTCGTTAATACTGGACATCTAGTAAGCTAGATGCCATGCTGAATTCAACCACTCAATAAAGGAAAACAATGTTCAGTCACGTAATGGTCGGTACCAATGACCTAGAAGCCTCTAGAAAATTTTATGACGCTGTTTTGAGTACTTTGGGAATTCCACCAGGCGTGTTCAATAACGGTACTCGTTATTTTTACCGCACGCCAAAGGGTTCTTTCTCAATCAGCAAACCTATTGATGGTCAGCCTGCAACGCATGCCAATGGTGGAACGATTGGATTTCTTGCTGAAACGCCAGATCAGGTGCACGCTTTTCACGCTGCAGGTATTGCAAATGGTGGAACGACATGCGAAGATCCACCAGGACCCAGAGAAGGGCCATTTGGTTCTTTGAACCTTGCCTATCTGCGCGATCCAGCAGGCAATAAGATTTGCGCCCTGCATCGCCCTCCAAAGCCGACTCAATAAAAGGGCTGGGTCAATTAGGTGTAAAAATACCCACCTATTGCTGTGACTTCGATAATCATGTGTTATTTTACAGCGGCTGAATCAATGTCCCACAGATTTGGAAAATGCAGTCACTTCCAAATTCTGTCAAAGCACCCTGCGAACTCTCCTAAAGGGCCCAACATGCGCATTTCAAAAAAATCCACACGGACACCCAATTATTTAATTCAATGTGTCCTAGTCTTTTCGTCATTGATCTCCGTTGCATCTCATGCCGCCGATCCTTACCCCAGCAAAACGGTCACCATTGTCAACCCTTGGGCAGCCGGCGGCCCCTCAGATGCCATCATTCGCCCCATTGCACAACAATTGTCGGCTCGATTAGGTCAAGCCGTCATTGTCGAGAATAGAGCCGGCGCCACAGGCACCATTGGCGCCGCAGCGGTAGCAAAAGCCACTCCCGACGGCCACACACTTTTTTTCTCGCACGTTAATCCAATTGCCATCAGCCCATCATTGCCTCAGAAATTATCCTACGATCCGATTAAAGATTTTGCCCCCATCACCCTCATTGCTTCTGGGCCAGCCATTCTTGTCGTGCGCAGTGACTTTCCGGCTAAAAACCTGAATGAATTTCTTGCTTATGCGCGTGCCAACCCAGGCAAGGTCAGCTACGGCTCCGTGGGTATTGGAAGCAACACCCATTTAGCGGGGTCCTTGCTGGGGCACATGTCCAAGGTCGATATGCTGCATGTCCCCTACAAAGGGTCGGCAACCATTCAAACTGACATCTTAGGCGGCTCTCTTACCACAGGCTTCGTCACACTCAGTGGTGCTTTGGGCTTGATTCAAGATGGAAGAATGCGCGCTCTGGCCGTCAGTACTGCCAAGCGTTCCAGTGTTTTGCCTGATGTACCTGCCGTTGCTGAAACACTTCCTGGTTTTGAAATCAGTGGCTGGTACGGCTTAATGGCGCCAGCCAACACGCCCCCAGATGTCATCAAACGACTGAATGCGGAGGTCACAGCCATCCTCAGATCGCCAGAAATATCAACTCGACTGCGAGACGGTGGTATGGAATCCTCACCCACCACACCTGAAGCATTTGCCGAATACATCAAGGCTGAATTGGGCAGATGGGTCAATGCGATCAAAGTTGCCAACATCAAAGAGTGATCAGCCAGTTCAAATGATCGCCTTTCAAAAATGAAACCTTACGATATTCAAGCCATCGATGCGGTGGTGAATTTGTGGACGCCCGAAATGTTGGCGATTCGGCCAAACCGAGACGCTTTTTATGCTGGCAAGATGAAGGTCACACAACAAGACCTTCAAGGTGTGAGCCACGAAGAAATGTTACGCCGCATGGATGCCGCAGGTATTGAAAGATCTTTTCTCATCGCTGCCAAAGTTGGTCCCATCATGCACAAGGCAAGCTACCACACCCCCTATGAAATGGTGGCTGCTGCTGTCAATCAATATCCCGATCGATTTTCGGGATTGGCCGGACTCGATGCCAGCGAAGGCATGGACGGCGTTCGCCAACTCGAAAAGGCGGTCAAGGAATACGGATTCATTGGTGCTCACTTTTACCCTCACTGGTTTGAGTTGGCGCCAGACCATGCGAAGTGGTATCCGTTCTACGCAAAATGTGTCGAATTGAACATTCCCGTTCAGATGCAAGTCGGACAGTCGATGCTGTATGACCCAGCACACAGGTTACGAAGCGTTGGCCGTCCTATTACCTTGGACGCAGTTGCGTGTGACTTTCCCGAACTCAAGATCATTGGCATTCACGTCGGTATTCCTTGGACTGAAGAGATGATCGCGATGGCTTGGAAGCACCCCAATGTTTACATTGGAACCGACGCCCACAGCCCCAAATACTGGCCTGAATCGTTTGTCAAGTACATCAACTCCTATGGACAAGACAAAGTTATTTTTGGCACAGATTTTCCGGTTTTAGAGTTTGAGAGAACGCGCCTCGAAATTGAAAATCTTCAACTCAAACCCGCATCAAAGAAAAAATTGCTGCGCGACAATGTTTTGCGCATTTATGGATTAAAGCCCTAACTTAGGTCGTCATGAGCGCCAGAGTACCTAATATTGCAGAGATGTTGTCGCTTCATGGCCAACAAAGACCCAATCAAATTGCCATCGTTCATGGCCAGCTAGAGATCGATTACAAAGCACTTGATGTCAACGTCCGACAACGTGCTGGGCATTTAAAAACACTCGGTGTCAAGCCTGGGAACATTGTGGGCGTTGCACTGCAAGACTCTATCGAACATCTGCAACTACTTTATGCCGTCGCTCTTTCGGGAGCCGTCATACTGCCGCTGGATTGCCGGTGGAAATCTTTTGAAAAGCAGCGGGTGGTTGATCACTTCAAGCCAATACTCGTTTTGGTTGAACCTAACGAGCTTATTGAAGGTGCAAACTGCGTTGAAACAAATGCCTCGTGGTTGAAAGACGTGCAATCTGCAGACATTCCTCAGACGTTTGCAGATGGTGATCGCGGCCTGCTCATGTCCTTGTCTTCGGGGACAACAGGAAGACCCAAAGGCCCCATGCTGACGCATCAGCAACTTGTCTATCGGTTTTACATGCACTGGGCCGAATTAGGACTTGGTAGCCGCGAACGCTACATCAATGCAACGCCCCTTTATTTTGGGGGTGGCAGGTCTTTTTCAATGTCATCTCTGTATGCGGGTTCAACTGTTGTTCTTTGTCCACCCCCCTACACACCCGCAGAGTTGGCTGAAGAAATTAGACGCACTCAATCGACCGTGCTATTTCTGGTTCCAACTTTGCTAAGACGACTGCTTGAAGAAAGCAGTGAAACACTGTCACCCATGAAGGCGTTGAAAACGCTGATCTCTTCCGGCTCTGCGTTGACGGAGGATGACCGCGTTCAAATTCGCACGCACATTTGTCCCAATTTCCTTGAATACTACAGCTCTACGGAAGGCGGCGGTGTCACAACGCTGTCAGCCACAGATCAATTGCGCTATGGCACCTCCGTCGGTCGACCTGCGCTCAGTGTTGAAGTTCAAATCGTTGACATCGAAGACCAGCGACTTCCCTACAACACCACTGGCAAAATTAGATACAGAGGGCCTGCAGTTGCTGACGGCTTTTATGCTGATCCAGAAGCCAGTTCAGAGTCTTTCAAAGACGGCTGGTTCTACCCTGGTGATCTTGGCGCCATGAACGAAGAAGGATATTTATTCCTTCTTGGCAGGTCGAAGGACATGATCATCAGAGGCGGTGTCAATATTTACCCACAAGAAATTGAAGCCACCCTGATGGCGCATGAAGCCGTTATTGAAGCGGCTGTCGTGGGTTGGAGCTCCAAAGAATTCAATGAAGAAATCGCAGCCTTTGTAACCTTGAAAACAAGCGTCGATGAAGCCACATTGATTTCATGGTGCAAAGATCAACTCGCCCCTTACAAAATTCCAAGAAGTATCTTTGTACTTGACGAGTTTCCGCGAACATCATTAGGCAAAGTCATTAAAGCTCAACTTAGCAGTCGCTTGATACCGCTTTGAACGCCTGACTGAAAAAAACAAAATCCTCACGCCTCATGATTGACTTTGAAATCCCTGAAGACGACAGCGCTTTGCTTGATTCTATTGATCGCATGATGGCCAAAGAATTTCCGCCAGAAGCGTACAGGGAAGCAGACAAGAACTACCAAACGCCATGGCATCTGTTGCCCCTGATGGGAGATTTAGGAATGCTGGGCCTTCCGTTTCCAGCGAAGTACGGTGGCATGGAAAAAGATTGGCGAAGTGTTGCGCTGGTCAATGAAAGACTCGCCTATCACGCTGGAATTGCCTCTTCATTGTTTGCAACCACGGTGAGCTTTGGTGGCATGTCGCTCATGACGTACGCTAACGAATCCCAACGTGAGGATTTATTACCTCGCCTCATTCAAGGAAATGCTAGATTTGCCTTGGCATTGACCGAGTCACAGGCTGGCACCGATGCGGCCGCCTTGATCACCCGAGCACAAAAAATCTCGGAAGGTTGGCTCATCAATGGCCGCAAAATTTGGATCAGCAACGCACAGGCGTCAGATTATTTGGTCGTGGCCTGTAGAACAACGCCTCACAGTCGCGGGTCTGAAGGAATTTCACTTTTTTTGGTACCACGCCAAACACCGGGTATTCAAATGACGCCCCTTGAAAAGTTGGGACATCACTGCATGCCTTCTTGGGACATTGGCTTTCAAGATGTTGTGGTCTCAGAGAATTCATTGTTAGGCGAAGAAGGGCGAGGATTCAAACATGTTCTGTCGACACTTCAATTTAGCCGAGCAGGCCAAGCCGCCAATTCTGTAGGGCAGGCCCAACGCGCAACTGACCTGGCTTGCCAATACGCCAAAGAGCGCACTCAGTTTGGACGGCCTATTGGAAATTTCCAAGCCATACAACACAAGCTTGCCAACATGCAAGTTCGCGTTAATCAAGCTCGACTGTGCTTGTATCAACTGGCATGGCTGATTGCAACTCAACGCCCTTGTCGGCTTGAAGCGGCGCAGGCCAAATTGGTTGCGAGTGAAGCTTTTCAATTTGTCACCAAAGAAGGTATGCAGATCATGGCCAGCGCGGGCTATGCCATGGAAAGTGACATGCAAAGATTATGGCGCGATGCTGGCTTGTTTACTTTCGGAGAAGGAACCAGTGAAATTCAACGCAACTTGATCGCCAGGGAGATGGGTTTGTGAAAGAACAATGGCCCTCTATTCTTCGCGGCTTTACCAGCATCGATGAAGGACAAGTGCACTACCGTGAGGCTGGAAATACAAAAATAGGGCAACCACCCCTGGTCATGTTCCACGCCTCCCCGGGTTCTGCCAAGTCCCTTGAGCCTCTCATTCAAATTTTGGCAATGAACAGACGTGTCATTGCGCTGGACACACTTGGCAATGGTGATTCTTGTGCGCCTTGGGGGGCTGAACCGGACTTGGCATATTTCGCACGCGCGCATGTCAGGGCACTCACAGCATTGGGTATTGATCGCTTCGATGTTTGGGGATCTCACACGGGTGCCAACATTGCATGTGAAATTGCCATTCAGAATTCGACAAGTGTCCGAGGTCTGATCATTGACGGTATCGGTCTTTATGCACAAGATGAGCAAGAGGACTTGCTACGCCATTATTTGCCGACAGTTCAGTTAGATCAAAATGGCACTCAATTTCATCAATTGTGGGCATTCGTTAGGGATGCCTATCTATTCTGGCCTTGGTATAAAAAGGACAGTGAGCACAGGCGGCCCGCGGGCCTGCCGTCTGCCACCGACCTGCACAACAAAGCGGTTGAAGTATTTAAAGCAGCAAATACGTTTCAAAAATCTTACAGGGCCGCTTTGAGCTATCCGAAAGCTCAAAAATTACCGCTGATTCAAGTCCCCACATTGGTCACATGCAGTAAATCTGACATGTTATTTGCATACTTCCAGCAAGTTTGCAATTTAATTCCTTCTGCAGAATCCAACATCACCGCTGGGACATCTAGCGTGCAAGCCTTGCTGGAAACAACAGAAATTTTTGAGCGATTTCTCGAAAAATTACCACCAGAATCTTGAGTGTGACCCGAAGATGTTGACAAATGAACAGCTGGCTGCTTTCAACGGCTAGGCCTTTTGAAGATGATGCAATGCCAGCCAGAGCGAATTCATAGAAGAGGCCTGTGGCAAATCCGAGCAAGCAGCCAACAAGGGCTTGATCGATTGTTGTGAATATTTTGCAGCCTGCATCACACGCTTATTTTTTTTCAGAATTTTTGAAATTGACAGTGGATTTTCTGGGTCTCCTGGCGCATCAGACACACTCGTTTCAATGCATTGACCATTGCGCAGCCAAACACTTAAGCTTGCACCATAGTGTGCAGGGTAGGCATGATTCCATCGTTTGTGAGTGCTCACCTGGGTACGCTGGCGCAAGTTCTCAACTGGTGGCAAGGTCAAAGACTCAGCCTGGGTGTCATTCAACCAAAAATCGCCCTTGAGTAGTGCGACTGCCACGCCATGTTGCAAGCTAAAGCGAGCTTGTTGGCTGTTCACTGGATGAGGCTGATTGGTAAAATCAATGGCCGTTTGGTAAGTGCTAATTTCTATGCGAACGATCTCATCTAGAGACGCTAATTTTGTGTGCATTTCTATGGCGCACGCGATGGCTGGGTGAACATGCCGGCACGCTGGCCATGGCTTGAAGCTTACTTCATGAATCAGCCACGGCGTGCCAGTCGGCGGCGAAAGCGCCGCCATGGCATGCTTTAATTCTGGCAAGCTGTCAGTTGCAGCCAGCCAACCATGCCTTCCTTCAAGGATGTGGCGTGGACCCTCCATCCCAGCCGCAGCAAAGTCTGCTGACAAAACACCTGATTGCGCACTGCGTCCTGTGGCCAGTTGTTTAGACACTCCAGATTCCAAGCGACATTGCCAAACGCCACTGGCTTGCATGCCAGCTTGGGCCAAGGCATTCTTAGCCTGATCTGCATCCAATTCCAGCAAGCTGGCACAAGCCGTTGCTGCACCAAACACACCACATGTGGCTGTGCTGTACCAGTGTTGGTAATGTCGGGTACCTGCAAGTAAACCAACTCGGATGGCCACTTCGTAACCACGCACGACAGCATCCAAAAAAGCCTGAGGTGTGACTTGTTCTCTTTGCGCTACCGCCAGAGAGGAGGCCATGATGGTGTCCGCTGGGTGCACAATGGCGGCTCGGTGTAAGTCGTCCAACTCGAAAATATTGCCCAAGCTGCCATTGAACATTGCAGCGGCCTCACTGCTCAAGTACAGCCCCCCCACTGTCCAGCAAGCGCCTTTAGAAGCTTCAGTAGCCCAACGGCTGATGGCTTCACCAGCAGCAGAGTGGTGACCCAGCATCACACTGCCTAACCAATCGATGAAGTGCAATGCAGCGCGTTGGCGGTCTTGGTTTGTAATGGGTCGGCCTTGCAAGGCCAGCAATTGTTCAGTCCATGAGGGTGTTTGAGAGGAGTTCACCCAGACCTCTTCAATTAGCGACCTTTGAAGACAGGCGGGCGCTTTTCGTTGAAGGCCGCCACGCCTTCTCTACGATCGTCGGTGTCAACCAAGTGCTTATAGGCTTCAACCTCAAAACGATAGGCTGTGCGCAATTCCATTTGCCCACCATATCGAACCGATTTTTTGATTTGTTGCACTGACAAAGGCGCATTGCTGGCAATTTTTTGCGCAGTTTCCAAAGCAAGCGGCAGCACTTGATCAGTAGCAGCAAGCTGATTAATGAGGCCCCATTCATAGGCTTGTGCAGCGCTGAAGGGGCGCCCCGTCATGATCAACTCCTTGGCGCGCCTTTCACCCAAAGCGCGAGGCAAATTTTGCGTCCCGCCCATACCCGGCATGATGCCCAAAGTCACCTCCGGAAATGCAAACCGCGCATCTTGACTGGCATACAAAAAATCGCAACACAGTGCAATTTCTAAACCACCACCAAAGGCATGGCCATTGACAGCACCGATGACGGGCAATGGCAAGTCTATCTGTGCCCAATAAGAACGCTCAAAAATTTCATGCTGGTGCTGCCATGCTTGTGGCGTCATGCCATTTCGCTCTTTGAGGTCGCCCCCTGCACAAAAAATCTTGCTGCCTGCACCTGTCAAAATCACACACCGAATATTGCCTGGAACATCGGTCAGCCGAGTCCACAAGTCCAGCATGTCCAAGGCCATTTGGGTGTTCAGTGCATTGCCCACTTCGGGCCGATTCATACCAACTTGAAGAACGTTGGAGCTGACTTGTTTGCAATCAAGCGTGGTGTATAAGGGCAATTCAGAGTTAGACATGGTGCGTGCTCAGTATGACTTAGGCATGCCTAAAACATGCTCACCCACATAAGACAAAATCAAGTTGGTTGAGATGGGCGCCACTTGGTACAAACGAGTCTCACGGAATTTACGCTCAATGTCGTATTCAGCGGCAAAGCCAAAGCCACCATGCGTTTGCAAACACACATTGGCAGCCTCCCAGGACGCGTCTGCTGCCAGTAGCTTGGACATGTTTGCTTGAGCGCCACAAGGCAATCCCGCATCAAACAGGCGTGCAGCTTCATAACGCATCAAGCTGGCCGCTTCAACATTGATATGAGCTTTGGCAATTGGAAATTGAATGCCTTGATTGTGTGCGATGGCACGGCCAAATACCACACGTTGTTTGGCGTATTCAGTGGCACGATCGACAAACCAATAACCATCACCGATACATTCCGCAGCAATCAAAATGCGCTCTGCATTCAAGCCATCCAAAATGTATTTCAAGCCCAAGCCTTCTTCACCGATGCGGTTTTCGACCGGAATTCGCAGGTTGTCGATGAAGATTTCATTGGTCTCGTGATTGACCATGTTGCGGATGGGTTTGACTGTAATGGTCTTACCCACTTCTTCACGCAAGTCCACCAAGAAAACGGATAAGCCTTCTGACTTTTTCTTCACTTCAGCGAGGGGTGTGGTTCGAGCCAACAAAAGCATGTAGTCAGAATGCTGCAAACGCGAAGTCCAAACCTTTTGTCCATTCACCACATAGTGGTCGCCTTGGCGCACCGCCATGGTTTTAAGCTGTGTGGTGTCTGAACCGGTTGTAGGTTCAGTGACAGCCATGGATTGCATGCGCAATTCACCCGACGCAATCTTGGGCAGTAAAGCGTCTTTCTGTGCTTTCGAGCCGTGCCGAACGACGCAACCCATCACATACATTTGGCCATGGCAGGCGCCTGAATTACCGCCAGCACGGTTGATTTCTTCCATGATGACGCTGGCTTCGGTCAGGCTGAGATTGGAGCCGCCGTACTCTTCTGGAATCAGGGCGGAAAGCCAACCGGCCTCAGTCAAGGCAGTGACAAATTTTTCTGGGAAGGCGCGGGCCTCATCGACCTCTTGCCAATAGCGAGAATCAAAAGCTGAGACAACTTGGCGTACGCCTTCGCGCAGTTCTGGGAAATTTTGGGGGCTCATAAATTATTTGCTGGGAGTTGTGAACATTTGACCACCGTCAACGTTGATGACGCTGCCACTCAGGTAGCTGCACAGTGGAGATGCGCAGAACACAGTCAGTTTGGCAATTTCATCAGGCTCGGCCATGCGACCAAAAGGCATGCTTAAAGTTAACTCTTGCCAGCGCGCGGCATCACCCAGTTTGTTAATGGCTTGTTGCTGCAACATGCCTTGCATACGGTCGCTACGGGTGGGGGATGGGTTGATGCCAAAAACACGCACGCCTTGGCGCACCGTACCGCCTCCCAAACCTTGCGTGAATGCCATCAGGGCAGCGTTGGCTGCTGAGCCACAAATGTACTCATAGCGTGGCGCTGCACCGGCCATGCCGATGATATTGGCGATGACACCTTTGCCGCGTTTCTCCATGCTGGGTAAATAGGCACGCGTCAAGTTGATGTAGCTGTAGAGTTTGAGTTCCCAAGCTTGGCGCCAGCGTTCTTCCGTGATGTCGTGGATGCTGCCGCCTGGAATAGCGCCTGCGTTGTTGACCAACACATCGATTTCACCCACTTTTTTGAGCAACGCATCAGCCGATCCTGGCAAGCCCAAGTCAGCTTCAAAGACTTCAGGCTTGATGTGGTAAGCAGTTTCGATGTCTTGCACGGCATGTGCCAAATTGGCTTGGTCGCGCGAAACCAAAATTGGCTTGGCACCCTCTGCTGCAAAAGCTTTGGCAATAGCCAAGCCAATGCCCTTGGAGCCACCTGTGATGAGGACACGTTGGCCTGTTAGATCTAAATTCATGAGAACTCTTCGGTTAAGTTTGAATCAATTGGAAGGCGCAGGGACTTGAGACGAATACCACTGCGACATTTTTTCGCCTGTCATGAAACAAACCTCAGGCGTGCTCATGAGCAAGTCCAACATTTTTTCAAAGCTTTCAAAGCGGTGCGGTACGCCAATCAAATGGGGGTGTAAACCTAAAGACAACACGCGTGGCTGCTTCAAGCATTCACGCCGGAACAAACTCAATGTGTTGGACAGGCGTTGAAACATTTCATTGGAGGCGTGTTTTTCGACGGCGTAGATGATGGAGTCATTGACTTCCAAGTTATAGGGCAATGCCATGAGTGGTCCATGCTGGGTGCTCATCCAGTGCGGTACGTCGTCAACCACCCAATCAAAAACATATTCGATGCCTTGTTTTTTCAAAATGTCGGGTGTGTCGTGCGATTCGCGCAGGCCTGGGCTGAGCCAGCCCTTGGGACGTTTGCCAGTAAATGACTCAATCATGTCCAGGCTGGTGGCAATCAGAGATTCTTCACCATCGGTATGGTTAAGGGCCTTTTGATGAACGCCGTGGCCAATGAATTCCCAACCGGCTTTGTGCATGGCTTCAGCTGCGCGAGGGTAAGCTTGAATCACGCCCGCATTGAAACTGGTGGAAGCAGGCAAACCCCGGCTGCTGATGGCGTCAATGATGCGGGGCAAGCCAGCGCGCATGCCGTAATCAGCCCAGCTGAAGTTAGGAACATCGGGCACGGTCTCTTTGCCATGGGGGGGCGTGATGATGGTGCGCGGCATGCTGGCTTCAAATTGCCAGTGCTCAACATTGACCACCAAATGAACCAAGATGGCGCCTTCTTTGGGTGCGACCAGTTGCGGGCCTTCATCAGAGAAGCGATAGGGAATTCGAGGGTTAGCCATGGTTGTGTCTAATGAGGTTAAGGATTTCGAGCTTCATGGCACTGAAGGCCTCGCTCGCGGTATCTGCCACGGTGCGCGGGCGTGCCAGAGGCACATGAAGTTGAGATTGAATTCGGCCAGGCCGTGCCGACATGACGTAAATGGTGTTGGCCAAAAAAATAGCCTCATCAATGTCATGCGTCACAAAGATGATGGTCGGTTTCAGTTTTTGCCAGACTGACAGCAAAAGCTCTTGCATGGTTAAGCGAGTTTGGGCATCGAGTGCGCCAAAGGGCTCGTCCATTAACAACACACGAGAACCCAAAGTGAGAATGCGTGCAATGCCTACGCGCTGGCGCATACCGCCTGAGAGCTGAACCGGCAAGTGGTTTTTGAAGTCTTGCAAACCCACAATACCGATCATCTCGTTGGCGCGTGCTTCGTATTCGGCTTTGGGCAAGCCTTGTACTTTGGGGCCAAAAATGACGTTTTCCCAAACGGTTAACCAAGGGAATAAAGCCGCTTCTTGAAACACCACACCACGGTCTGGCCCCGGCGCATTCACTGCTTGTTGGTTAACCCGTAAGACACCGGAGCTGGGAGCCTCAAAACCCGCAATCAAATTAAGCAGGGTGGACTTGCCGCAGCCAGAAGGGCCCAGCAAGGCCACAAATTCACCTGGCGGTACTTCGAGGTCAATCCGGTCGAGTGCCATGACCGGTGGCTGGCCGGGATAGGTTTTACAAAGGTCTTGAACAAAGATGTTTGACATAAAAATTTCAGTGACTTTGCAAAATTCGCCAAACCAGCATCTTGCGTTCGATGAAAACGATGATGCGATCGCTGATATAACCCATGGCACCAATGGACACCATGTCTGCCAGCACAATGTCCATGCGACCCACATAGTAGGCGTCCCACAAAACATAGCCTAAGCCCGATTTGACAGCCACCATTTCAGAAACGATAACGGCAGTCCAAGAAATGCCTAAACCAATGCGCAAGCCTGTAAAGATGGACGGCATGGCTGCAGGCAAAACAACGCGAAGGAGTAGCTGCGTGCGGCTGGCACCCATCATCAAGGCAGCCCGCACTAAGTTGCGGTCTACATCTCGAGCCCCTTGTGTTGTGTTGACCACGATGGCGTAGAACCCGCCCAGAAAAATTAAGAAAATGGAGCCAATGTCACGAATGCCAAAGACTGCAATGGAAAAAGGCAACCACGCTGTGATGGGAATCGGACGCAGGCTTTGAATCATGGGATCAAACATCTGTGAGATGAATTTACTCCAACCTATCAACAAACCCAGCGGCACCCCTATGAGCGCAGCGAGTGCAAAACCTTGGGCAACGCGCATCGAGGAGTACTCCACATTTGCCAACCAGGTGCCCAAATAGGGGTTCAACCCCAAGCCTGGCTTGCCAAAAATCCAGCTATTCCAACCTTCGATAACCTTCAGTGGTGTGGGCAAGATACCGGCCATATCGGGCATGCTGCCCATGACCTGCCACAGCACGACGACGGCGGTTGGAACCACCAGTCCGAGCATGAGTTGCTTGAAATGTGCCGTCGTCATCATGGTGTATCCCTGCAATTACTTCTTGATTTCTTTGGCCATGCTGTCGTCATACAAGTCGGCAGCTTCTTTGGTGACGTCTTTTTGCACGATGCCTTGTTTGAAAGCGGCTTCTGCCAAGCGACTCACTTGCTCTTTGGTCAAGACGCCACCCAGCTTGATAATCTTGGCAGATTCTTTCGTCACGTTCAAAGGCAAACCTGTGTACTTAGAATACGCATCAGCAAACATGTCATTGTTTTTGGCCATTTGCTCTTCCACTTTGAGGTAAGCCCACAAAAAGCGCTGCACCAAATCTTTTTTGGTCGTCATGGCATCGCGTGAAGCGGCCAACATGCCCAGTTCAGCGCCCACAGAACGGGACTGGCTGTAGTCGAGTTTGTTTGCAAAATAGGCATCGCCTTCGGCAACGGCTTGCGATTCAAAGGGCTCCCACAGCACCATGGCATCAATGTCGCCGCGCTTCATGGCTTGAACAAACGCAGTACCGCCACCTTGAACATTCACTGGCGAGAATGCGGTGTAGGGGATATTTTTTTCAATCAGAGTCATGGCCCACTGGAACCAGACTGCAGAGCCAGGTGCAATGGCAATCTTTTTACCATTGATATCCGCCCAATCATCAATTTTCACGCCCTTACGGACCACTAAATATTTGGCTGAGCTACCAACGCCGGTCAAGCCAATGAGGTTCTTGCTACCTTGAGCCGCCACAATGGCCAAGTCGCCAGGGCCGACTGCAGAAACATCAACAGAGCCAGACAACAATGCGGTGCGTGCATCGGCATATCGAACAAACTCAGCACGTTTGACTTCGATGTTGAGCTTTTTGAGCTCTTCTTCAAGCATCAACATGGGCGCAAGGTGCCCCACCTTGACGTAGCCAACGGTGAGCACTTCTTTTTGTTTCATCGGCGCTGGGGAAGGCCCCACAGCAAAAGCTGCTGTTGCAGCCAGAGTGAGCACAATCGAGAGCAGGGTTCTTAAAGACTTCATCTTCTTCTCCATGGGTGGTTTTAAATTCAATGGCCGGTGAACTTGGGAAGCCTCTTCTCTGCAAAAGCCTTTCGGCCTTCCGCATAGTCGCTGCTTTTAAAACACGTATCAACGGCCTGATCGATACGCGAAATTTGAGATGTGTCGTCATCCGCAATGCAAAGCATGGCTTGCTTGGCAGCCTGCACTGTCAGTGGTGCGTTCTGTGATATTTGAAGTGCCACCTCATCGCAGTAAGCAAACACATTGTCGTTGACAGCGTTGATGATGCCAATTTGTGCAGCTTCTATCGCCCCATAAACTTTGGCGGTATAAAAAGCTTCAGCGGCGGCCGTGGGGCCAAGGTTTTGAACAATGCTTTTCATACCACGGTAGTCATAACCCAAGCCCAATCGAGCTGCAGGCATGCGGAACTTAGAAGCAGGACTTGCATAACGCAAATCACAACTCAATGCGAGCCCCAAACCGCCGCCGTAGCATATACCGCTAATGGCTGCTACCACTGGAACTCTGCACCGTGTGATGGCATCTTGTGCTTGGGCAACGCTTTGGTTGTAATGGACCACTGAGGCTTCAGAGTTTCGTTGTGTTTCAAACTCGCTGATGTTGGCACCAGATACAAAAGCTTTGTCACCCGCCCCGCGAAGAATGACCGCTCGTACTTCATTGTCGCTTTCAATTTTGTCAAACGCTTTTTTGAGTTCAATCCACATCGACAAGCTCATGGCGTTGTAACGCTCTGCGTCGTCAATCGTGACCACACTGACATGATGTTCGTGTGAAACGTGAATTACACCCATTTTCAAACCACCTCTTGTGTGTGAAATTGTTGAATCTCTGCCTCCGAATAGCCTGCTTCTCGGAGTACCTCATCGGTATGCTCGCCCCATCCTGGTGCGGGCGCCACAACTTGTGACGGGGTTCTCTCTAAAACTACTGGTTGTGTGATGTACGCAATTTCTTTGCCAAAGTTTGTCATCAAGGTTTCGGTCACCTTCAAATGCTTCACTTGTTCATCTTCAAATACCTCAGGAACCGTATAGACCGGCCCCGCAGGAACGCCCACTTCGTTAAGTAGATCGACCCAATGCTTGACCGAATTCTTTTTGAACTCTATCGCAATCTGTGCATTTAAGCGACTGCGATTTTTGACACGCAACGGTTCAGTTTGAAATTCTGGGTCGGCATACCAATCTGGCTTGTCCAGTACATCACAAAACCGCTTCCAGTTTCCCTCGCCTGAGGCGCCCAGATTGAAGCAACCGTCATTGGCGTCAAACAAGCCCATGGGCGAGCTGGTGGGGTGGTTGTTGCCCACTTGCACAGGCACATCATCGTCATTGAGGTAGCGCGCCATCTGGAAGTCCATCATGGCAATTTGGGAATGCAACAAGGAGCTGTGCACCCATTGGCCTTTGCCAGAAACTTCACGCTCTAAAAGAGCGACCAAAATTCCCAAGGCACAGTACAAACCCGCACTCAAATCGGCGACCGCCAAGCCAGCGCGAATGGGGCCGTGCTCGGGCTCGCCCGTAACACTCATCAAGCCGCCCATGCCTTGGATGATTTGATCAAAGCCTGGCCGCCAAGCGTAGGGGCCGTCTTGCCCAAAGCCAGAAATGCTGGCCAAAATGATGCGCGGGTTGACCTTGGCCAAAGACTCGTAGTCGATGCCCAGTTTGTTTTTAACGTCGGGTCGCCAGTTCTCTACCACCACATCCGCCTCGGCCACCAAGCGCATCAGTATTTCCATGGCGCCCGGTTTTTTGAGGTTGAGGGTCATCGACCGCTTGTTGCGGTTGATGTTTTGAAAATCGCCGCCTTTGCGGTTGGCCGCAAACATGGCTTCATTGGGGTCGACGCCAGGAGGGGGTTCGACACGAATGACATCTGCACCAAAGTCGGTCAGGATACGCACGCAATTGGGCCCTGCGCGAACGCGAGACAGGTCAATGACTTTGAATCGAGAGAGGGCGCTGGAAGCTTGAATTTTCGGCATGTGTTCAGAGGTTCCAAAAAGTAAAAGGGGATTGCTCGGCAAAATTGAGCAGCTGGTGCTCTGCATAGGGTCTGGCGATGACTTGCACACAGATGGCGCGTCCACGCTCATCGCGACCGATAGGCAAGTTAAGGGATGGCAAGCCAAGATAATTCACAAAACCCATGTAGCGGTGCATTGCAAACAACGCCGCACGATCAAAAGAGGGATGACCGATTTCCACGTTTTGCCAATCGGGCACAGTGCCTGCTAATGACGGCACAATCAAAAAATCAGCTTCACTGAAATGGTCTTTAACAAACTCTTGCAGGAGAAAAGGCCGAGAGTGAATCGACTCGTGGTACCAACTCTGCGGTAGACCCAGACCCATGAGACCGATCGATTGAACACCTGGTTCGGCAGCGCCTTCTTTCAATGCGGCATGGTGGGTGCGAGAAGTTTCATAAAATAACACGCGTTGAGCATGCCTGTCGAGCACATCAAACGCCTTGCCCATATTGATGTCAATGACTTGGGCGCCGAGCTGAGAGATCCAAGTGCGGATGGCTTGGGCCACCTTGGCTGACACGCCTCTTTCTGGCAACCACAGCTTACTTGTCATAGACAGCTTGGCATGTCGCGGTATTTGCGGGCACAAAGCAGACCAAATTTCTCGGGCGTCTTGTGGGTATCGACTCAAAATACCCACGCTGTCGAGTGAAGGTGCCAAGGGGGCGCAGCCCTCATTGCTGATCGCGCCGTGCGTGGTTTTGAGTCCTATCAAGCCGCAAGTTGCTGCGGGAATACGGACCGAGCCTGCGGTGTCTGTGCCTAACGCAGCGTAGCTCATCCCAGCAGCCACCGCCACGGCAGATCCGCTAGATGAGCCGCCTACTGCGGCGTCTTCATCCGTTGGATTGATGCATCGGGAAAAGTGTGTATTTTGCGATGTTGCACCACACGCATGGGGTGCCATCACCAGTGCAGCCCATTGAGTGGCACCTGCCTTCTTCAAAGAAGAAATGGCTGCGGCTGGACCAAGGCCTGACTTCACGCGGCCCAAGCCAACACCACAGCCAGGCATGCGGTCATTTAGTTGAAAAATATCTTTGTGCGCCAATGCGATACCAGTCAGAGGCCCGACATTGGGCGAAGCAATTGAAAGTTCTTCAACCACACAAGGAAACTTTGTATTCAAACTTCGACCTCGCTTGGCTTGGGCCAACAAGGCGTCTTGGGCTGAGACCTCACCCGCACGGATGTTGGCTTGTAGCTGTGTCATTCGGGCAGGCAGATCAAACATGGGCCAATTTATTCAGTAATTCGTCGAAGCTCAAAGTGTGGTTGAGCTCAGCAAAGGCGGTTGTTGGTGTTTGAAGACGCGCCAAGTTTTTGGCCGCTCCCATGACATCAGCCTCGGTTGGCTCATATGCTTGTTCAGCAAAGGCCAGCTTGGCCAATGGTATGAATGCTGTCAATTGTTCAAAATCGGTTGGCATGAGGCTATGCTTAGAATGTTTTTGATCAGATTGTGTATATTTATAACCGATTTTCATATTTTTCGGATCAAATAAAACACTCACATTTTTTTGAGGGATATGATGAAAGTCAGCGATCAAATTAGATTGCGCATCGAATCTGCCATCGCATCGGGCGAGCTGTTGCCGGGTGACGCCATAGACGATGTCGCCTTGGCCCACCATTACAAGGTTTCGCGCACGCCAGTTCGAGAAGCCTTGCTTCAGCTTCAAGCCCAAGGCATTCTGAGCAGTACGCCCCGTGGCGGCTCTATGGTGGCCAAAATGAATTTGCAACAGTTGCTTTCTTTGTGGGAGCTTCTGGCTGAGCTTGAAGGCATCGCAGTGCGTCTGGCCTGTGAGCGCATGACAAACGACGACACCAAGGCTTTGGTGAAGTTGCATCGTAGTAGCAAAAAAATCGCGGATAAAGAAGACATGGATGGTTGGCAAAAAGCCAACTTGAAATTTCATGAAATCATTTATGAAGCTGCCCGCAACCCCTTTTTGCGTCAAGAAGTTTTGCGCATACGTTCTCGCACAGGGGTCTATCGACGCCATGCATTTGGCGCCTTGGGACGCATCAAATCTTCATACGATCAGCATGAAAAAATAGTCAGTGCTTTAGAAAAACGAGACCCTGAGGCTGCATCCTTGTGTATGACCGATCACATGCGCCCTGGACGTGACTCTAAAACGCTGAATGATTTCATCATGAGTTTGCCGCGAGAGTTGTTGGCGGGTTAACTCAACCCTGAGAGTGAATCGATGAAGGCTAATACAGCCTTAGTTGATTCTGAACACCCACTGCCCGTTAGCAAGAAAAAAGGACGGATGGTGCCGTGATGTCAGGCTTCAAGCCTGTAACGAATCTACAGCTTGCATCGCCATCCGAGTTATCAGGTGGGATCGATAAGCAGCGTCAGCATTCAGATCTGAATTCAATGCGCTTTCATCGACCTTGATTGCCGCAATCGATTCAGAAGAAAAGCGCTGACTCAGCACCTTTTCAAGTTCGGTAACTCTAAATACCACCAAGGCTGCGCCTGTCACAGCGACGCGAACAACACCATTGAATTCAGCAACAAAAACGCCTACTGTTGCATAGCGTGATGCTGGATGCTTGAACTTGGCGTACGCTGATCTTGTTGGAACTGGAAAAATAACGCTGGTGATAATTTCATTGGTGCGAAGTGCGGTTTCAAACATGCCTAGAAAAAAATCATCGGCTTTGATCTGACGCTCATTGGTCACGATTGATGCACCGAGCCCCAGCGTTGCAGCGGGATAGTCAGCAGCGGGATCGTTGTTCGCGAGAGATCCACCTAGGGTGCCCATGCTGCGAACCATTCGATCTGCTATGCCACCCGCAAGGTTGGCCAGTCCTGGAATATGGGTGCGCAGTGATGCGGATGAGGCTACATCAGCATGGCGCGTCATGGCGCCTATCGTGACTTCGCCATTTCCAATCTTGATGCCAGACAGTTCGGCAATGGCCGACAAGTCGATGAGCTCCTTCGGGCTGGACAAGCGCAACTTCATGGCGGCAGTCAGGCTTTGACCACCCGCCAACAATTTTGACTCGCTGCCTTTTGCCAAGCAAGCTTGAGCATCAGAAATCGAAACTGGTTTTTGATATTTGAAAGAATACATGGGAATACTGAGGCCGTGCTTTGTCAATCAAGCCTGTTTGGCCATGATTTTGGACGCTTCTTTGACCGCCTTGATGATGTTGTGGTAGCCCGTACAGCGGCACAAATTACCATCAAGCTGGTCGCGAATTTGCTCTTCGGTAGGTTGTTCGATGATCTTGAGTAAATGAACTGCACTCATGACCATGCCAGGCGTGCAATACCCGCACTGCAGGCCATGATGTGTCTTGAAAGCCTCTTGCATGGGGTGCAGCGTTCCGTCACTTGAAACCAGGCCTTCGATCGTGGTCACATGGGCCCCTTCTGCCTGCAGCGCCAGAACGTTGCAACTCTTCACGGCTTTACCGTCAAGGTGAACCGTGCAAGCGCCACACTGTGAGGTGTCACATCCGATGTGGGTACCCGTCAATCGGCAAAGATCTCTGATGTATGTCACCAGAAGAGTTCGCTCTTCAATGGCGTGCGCCACCGCTTGCCCATTAAGGGTCATCGAAACAGTCACGGTCATCTGCATCTCCACTGACAAATCATTGAATTAGAGATGGATTCTCCTGCGATCATTTTGACAACTCCTTGGTTCGCACTTCCCGCTGAAACACATCAAGGCAGCGGGACTTTGCGTTAATGAAGTCTTGTGATGTGAGCGTGCCAGGGGACCTTGGTCGGGCCGCTGTGAATTCTACAACTTCGGCTATTTTGGTTGGCCGCCTGGTCAGCATCAGAACTTCGTCCGCTAAATACACAGCCTCGTCCAGATCATGCGAGACAACGATCATGGTTGTTTTAGTCGCTTGAAAAATGGCTTGAAGCTTATCGCGCATAAACAGCGTCATCTCATAATCCAGCGCTGAGAAGGGTTCATCAAGAAATAAGACTTCGGGTTGCGTGGCTAAAGCGCGCATGATGGAAATCAGTTGTTGCTGTCCGCCAGACAATTCATAGGGATAGCGATTCAGATCGAATCTGACATCGAAAGACTGAATCAACTCCTGCGTGCGAGCCTCGCATTCCGCTGGTGACTTGCCAGCGATCTGGAGTGGGTATTTAATGTTATCGATTGATTTTTTCCAAGGGAAAAGGGCATCGCGGTAATTTTGAAAAACATACCCGATGACCGTTTCGTGCAGTTGCTTGCCATCGAAAAGTATTTCTCCTGCATCAATCGGCATTAAGCCTGCAATCATGTTGATCAGTGTCGACTTGCCGCAGCCATTAGGCCCAAAGACAGAGGTGATTCTGCTTCTGGGAAAATTCAGATCGAATCCTGAATACAGGGGCTGACCTGCAAAACTCTTGGTCAAACCTCTGATGGTGATGTGGGTCGTGTTCATTTGCCGCCCCAGTGAACAAAATGTCTTTCAATCAGGATGAAAAACAAATTGAGACTGTAGCCAAGAACACCAGCGGTGAATATGGTGGCGTACATTTCGGGCATATTGAAAATCATCTGAGCATTGATGACCCTTTGACCTAGCCCATCCGTAGATCCAATGAACATTTCCGCCACGATCACAATGACCAAGGCGAAAGATACGCCTGAACGCATACCGATGAATGTCTGCGGCAAAGACTCTAGCAAGGTCACACCGATGAGAACTCGCGACTTAGAGGCGCCCATGACATAGGCTGCTGCCTGCCTCACTTTTCGAGCGTTCATCACGCCGTAAGCCGTATTGAAAAGTATGAGAAGTCCTGCCCCAAATGCGGCAACTGCTATTTTTGTACTCTCACCAACGCCGAGAATGACCAAGAACAGAGGAAATAAAGCGGAAGCTGGGGTAGAGCGGAAAAAATCGATCACAAACTCTAGTGATCGATAAAGCTGCACAGATGAGCCCAGAACCAGACCTAAGGGCACACAGACCAAGGTGGCAAGGGTGAAGGCGGCAAGTGTCCTAACAACTGTCACCCTCAGGTCAGAGAACAGGTTGCCTTGAAAAAAGCCAACCCAAATCGCCTTCGCTGAATCTTGGGGTGAAGGAAGTAATACGGGATCGACCAATTGCAAAAACGCGATTAGCCACCATGCGAAGATAAATGCAATAGCGCCGTAGGCCGGTGTTAAAAAGTTGACGTAATTCCTGCCAGCCATGAAGTTGCGTTCAATAAGATTTCAGCATGGACTTAACGTCAATTTTTTGTTTGACAAGTCCATAAGCAACACCCTGGTCAACCAGTTTTTGGAAATCAGAGACTTCTTCTGGCTTGAGGTCTTTGACCATGTTGTAGTAAGAAAGAGGAACAATGGGCGCAATAGCTGCCGCCGTGTTCATGTGTTTGACAAGCAGTTCTCGTGCTTTTGGATCAGTGTTGCCATCTTTCAGTGCACGAGCCCATGCACGGGCCAGACGTTCTGCAACCTGAGGACGCTCGTCCATGAATTTGTTGCTCATCACGCCGCCAGCAAGCACGGCGCAGGCATCATCACGGCCTAACATATGGGTCGCAATCACACCGGTTTCAAGTCTTTTTGCGATTCCCTGTGCGGTCATGATCGTCACCAAGGGCTCCACCGTGTAGGCCGCATCAAACTGGTTGGCCTGCATAGCGCCCACATGAACACTCATTTGCTGTTCTTGCATCTGGTAGTCTTTTTCGTCTAGGCCGACCGCTTTCAAAACACCTTTGGCAACAAAGAGGTTGCCAGGCCCAGGTGCGGACATGATGCGCTTACCTTTCAGTTCTTTTAAAGAATTGATTGGACTGTTGGCTGGGACGACAAATGCCTCCACTTGGTATTTTTTATTTTGACAATTAATTGAAAAGTATTTTAGGGTGTTCGGGCGAAGTGCATTGATATTTGCGCCTTCTA
This sequence comes from Comamonadaceae bacterium, assembly GCA_947479935.1. Lineage (GTDB taxonomy): Bacteria > Pseudomonadota > Gammaproteobacteria > Burkholderiales > Burkholderiaceae_C > Limnohabitans_A. The sequence goes on along the minus strand of CANKBG010000017.1, from coordinate 29,148 downwards.
GGGAAAGCAGATTTGAAGCTGCGTCCAAATCGCCTTTAACCAAACCTTGAATAATCAGCGGGTGAGTTGCCAGAGGAATGCCTTCGACATCAAGATTCTCTGCCGCAAAGTAGCCGCGTTCCTTGGCGATGAAATAGGGCATTGCAGATGAGGAAATGAACAAGCCCATTTTGATCTTGTCTTGCGCAAATGCATTTGCACCAAGCAATGACGAAAGAACCATCACGCCAGTGGCAAGGGTTTTTTTAATTGTCAGCATATCGCGCTCTCTTTCTGTGGAATCATGATTCTAAGGACTAAACGATCAACAATCGATTCTGCTTGATTACCCTGCATCGATCAAGCAAAGAACTATTTTTTTTATTCAATTGATCATCACTTACTTGAAGTCCTAAACTCACTAGGGGTTTCCCTGATTCATTTGAACTAATTGTTCATTGGTGTAATCTCAATATTTTTTCCGTTGTGTTATGACAAAAGAGTTTTATGAAATTAATAAAAAATAGAATTTTGATCAGTCGTTTATATTTTCTAAAACCAAGGTGACAGTTATGCATCCAGAAGGCATTGGAAAAGCAGTTCTTCGCCGTGAAGATCAGCAGTTGCTGACAGGTCATGGGCAATTTGTTGCGGATATTTTTTTAGAGGGTATGAAGTTTTGCGCCTTCGTTCGTTCACCTCACGCCCATGCCGTGATCAAGAGCGTGCAAGTTGCCAATGCTCGATCTGCACCTGGCGTTTGCGCAGTATTTACAGGCGCCGATATGCGGAAGGATGGGGTAGGAAAAATGACCCCCCTATGGCTCATCCCAGGTGTCGAAGGTTCGCAAATGAAAGAGCCACCTCGCTTGTCTATGACTTGCGATCGAGTGCGCCATGTCGGTGAGATTGTTGCCGTGGTGATTGCCGACAGTGTTAATTCAGCGGTTGACGCGGCTGAGTTAGTGGAAGTTGATTACGACCCTCTGCCAGCTGTCGTCGAGGTTAAAAAAGCTGCTGAAAGTAACGCACCGCAGTTGCATGCCGAGGCGCCCGGGAACCTTGTTTTGCGCTTTCAACGTGGCGCGAAAAGCCCAGTGGATGCTGCATTTGCAAAAGCGACGCATCGCATTTCGGTCGACATCATTAACCACCGAATCATTTGCGCTGCATTAGAACCGCGTGCTGTGATTGCTCAACCCTCACCATCTCTGGGTATGGATGGTCATGCGCTGACCCTGTGGTCTGCGACGCAGGTACCTCACCATATTCGCAAGTTGGTGTCCGAACAGCTTGCACTTCCCGAAAGTGCTATCCGGGTGATCGCGCCAGACGTTGGCGGTGGCTTTGGTACCAAGGGAAAGCTCTACCCTGAAGAAACCATTTTGGCTTGGGCCGCTCGCAAGATCAATCGTTCGCTGAAGTGGGTGTCCACACGCAGTGAGGCTTTTGTAAGCGATTACCAAGCCAGGGATCACGACACGCATGCTGAAATGGCGCTCGACGCAGAGGGGCATATTCTTGCTGTCCGAGTCAAGACCTATGCAGCCCTTGGCGCCTATGTGTCTACTGTCGGCGCCGCAGTTCCAACGACGGTTTACACCGCAGTACTGTCAGGCCCTTACAAAATCCCCGCTATTTTTGCCGAAGTTGACGCGATGTTTACCAACACAGTGCCGACAGATGCTTATCGAGGTGCGGGCCGTCCTGAAGCCTGTTTTGTGCTGGAAAGATTGATTGAAGAGGCTGCGATTCAAACGGGGATAGATCGCTTTGATCTGAGAAGGAAAAATTTTATTCGCACATCCGAGATGCCTTACACCACGCCACTAGGGCCTGTGTATGACTGCGGTGACTTTTCTCGCATCTTTGAGCGGGCTTTGGTACTCGCCGACTTTGCCGGATTTCCAGCAAGGCGAGCGGCTTCCGAATCCAAGGGTCTGCTTCGCGGATTTGGCATTTGCTATTTCCTCGAAAGTTCCGGCGTGGCACCGTCCCGATATGCAGGCTCATTTGGGGCTCGGGCAGGTTTTTTTGATTCGGCTGAAATTCGGGTTGCCGCTGACGGCAGCATTTGTATTCTTTGCGGCACCCACAGTCACGGGCAAGCTCACGCTACGACTTTTCCACAACTTCTCGCATCCAAACTTGGCGTACCGTTGTCCACAATTGAACTGGTCGAAGGGGATACAGGTCGGGTTCCTTACGGCACAGGAACGTTCGGGTCGCGCTCAATGGTGATTGCTGGCTCGGCCATCATCAAGGCCGCAGATAAGATATTGGTCAAAGCCAAAAAAATTGCTGCACACATGTTGGCTGTCAGTGAAGACGAAGTCGAATATTCTGTGCACATGGGCATCGGAGAATTTGTTACCGGACATGGCAAAAAAGTCAGTTGGAATGAAGTTGCACGTGTTGCAACTTACGCCCATACCTTGCCACCTGGGATGGAGCCTGTATTGCATGAAACAGCGTTTTTTGATCCAGTCAGCTTGACTTGGTCAAATGGAGCGCAAACCTGCGAAGTCGAGATCGATCCCAACACGGGCGTCACGCGAGTGCTGGCCTATATCGCGATTGACGACGTGGGGACGGTGATCAATCCGATGGTGGTTGAGGGGCAGGCGCACGGCGGTATTGCGCAGGGTATCGGTCAGGCATTATTTGAAGCTGCAGCGTACGACCCAGACAGCGGTCAAATATTGACAGGCTCGTTCATGGATTACGCGATACCACGCGCAGATGTTCTCCCTAACTTCCTCACAGAAACAGACGAGACCCAACCGTGCACGCATAATCCATCGGGAGTTAAGGGTTGTGGCGAGTCAGGCACGATTGGTGCACCTGCCGCCATCACCAGTGCCATGATTGATGCACTAGGCAGAGTTGGCGTCTACGGTGTGGAGATGCCCTATTCTCCAATGAAGGTATGGCACGCCATTGAGCGCAACAAAAGATCTCTTGCCTGACACGCACTGAAAAGATGTTACAAGACGAAAGAAGGCAACTGTGACCAACGAATTAGACCGCCAAGCCATTGAGAAAAGTCTTGACGACCTGTGCAACTGGGCTTGTTCGCTGAAAATTTCTGACATTCCGAAAGATGCGCTGGCAAATGCAGCCTTGATTTTGGGCGACAACATTGCGGCCATTATTTCTGCTGCTGATGAACCAGAAGTCAAAGCCTACCATCGGCGCTTGATGGTGGCCGACTCGACGAAACAGGCCACTTTGTTTCGTGAAGACGGCCCTCAAGTATCCCTTCTCAATGCGGCATTGGGCAATGGACTTGCATCGACATGGAATGAACTTGATGACGGATACACCAAGACTGCTGTTCATCCTGGGGCGCTCAGCCAGCCGCTGATACTGGCTGCAGCTGAAGCCTACGGTCACTCCTTTGAAGACGTGTTGGTTGCAACCGTTGGCGCATACGAAATCGGCACTCGTTTTGCCCGAACTTGGCCTGGTACTTTGCCCAGAATTCACCCTCACGGCACATTCAACGCAGTTTGTGCAGCTGCTGGCCTCGGTTTACTGAGAAAGCTCAAGCCGGAGACGTTTTTGTCTGCCTTGACAGCCGCCTCAACCATGGTCTCACCGGGGCCTTACAGCTACCCCATACAAGGCGCGTTGATTAGAAATGCTTGGCCAGCAGCGGGAGCTTGGCTAGGGCACTTTGCTTGCGAAATGGCTGAATTAGGCATTGGCGGAACTGCAAGTGGTCCCTATGATGTTTTTCAAGTGGGGCTAGGTGCACCCATCAGCAAAGCCTCTGAGTTGAATATCAACTTAGGTTCGGAGTGGACTGTCAGCGATGGGTACCACAAGTTGTATGGTGCGTGCCATCATTCTCATGCTGCCATGGAGGCGCTTGAGGCCATTCTCGTTGAGCGCCCCGAACTAAGGGGTGGAAAAGAGGTCAAATTAGCCACTGTTCACTGCTCAAAGATGGCAATGAATTTTAACAACGCGACCCCCCAAACCACGCTCGGTGCGAAATTTTCAATACCTCATGCGATCGCTGCCACCTTGGTAAATGGCGCAGATTATCCCGGCAATTTTTTGGATCAGAGTTTGTCAGATCTGGCCATCAAAGACCTGAGCCTTTGCGTCAACTTAGTAGAACTTCCAAACATCAAACCCTGGCCTTTCGACCGGCCTGCCAAGGTGACCTTATTGCTAAAAGATGGGTCACAGCTTGAAAATAGTTGCGAGGCAGCGCTTGGTAGTTCGGCCCGACCTTTAGATGCTGCGCAGGTGCTCACCAAAATTCATCAACTGTCTTTAGACAAAGCGCCGGGACTGGAAAAAGCCGTGGTGAAGTTGCGTGAGGAAATTGGCGCTGATCGCCTTGGAAGCCTAGACTTCTCGGGCTGGGTTCAGAGTTTTTACAAACGTTAAAATTAATCAACTCCATCGTGCCAGTGACATGGAAGGTGAGCAGATCCATCGAACATCAAAGGAACATTACTTATGAACAAGTTCACCTCATGGATGAAGGGTCTCGTTTGGTTGGCGCTGATCACAAGCGCCATTCACGCAAGTGCACAAGACACTTACCCCGCGCGCTCTATCACTTTGATCAACCCTTGGGCTGCTGGCAGTTCCACCGACATCATGGCCCGAGCCGTGGCCGAACAGTTTTACAAGCAAATGGGACAAAGTGTGGTGGTGGTCTCGCGCGATGGCGGCTCAGGCGTGATTGGCATGACTGCATTGATGCAAGCGCCCGCTGATGGCTTGACATTGGCCTTCACGCCAATGACCCCGGTAACCATTCAACCGCATCACATCAAAGACTTAAAGCTCTCCCCTGACTCGATTCAACCGGTGTGCGGCATCACAGAAAACATATTGGGTTTATCAGTGCGTTCTGACAGCCCCTTCAAAACGCTGGCCGATTTGATTGCAGCGGGCAAAAGCAAATCCTTATCCTATGGCTCGCCAGGCCCCAACTCAGCGCCATTTTTGGCGGTCGATGACCTAGCGCGTCACCAAAAGCTGGACTTGGTGCACATCCCCTTCAAGGGGGATGCTGCCTCCATTCAAGAACTGTTGGCTGGGCGACTGGACTTTGCCACCAGCATTGCAGCTTCGGCGGCAGCACAAGTGAAAGCTGGCAGCGTGCGATTACTGGCCGTTGCTTCAGAGCGCAGACACCCTGGTTTTCCAGATGTTCCCACACTCAGGGAGTTCAGTATCGATGTCACCCAACTGTCCTTTGCCGGCATATTCGCTCCCAAGGGCACACCGCCCCAGGTGCTGGCCAAGCTAGATGCTGCTTGTGCCGCGGCCGTTAAATCGGATGCAGTGAAAGAAGCCGCACAAAAAAGCAATCAAATTCTGGCCTATCAAGCCATGCCGCAATGGGACAAGCGGGTACATGATGAGTTCCAGAAACAAGGCGCAGCTTTTCGTGCCGCTGGTGGTGCTCGTCAATAAGCTTAAGGCCTCACATGATTACTCAACTTGAACCTATTCGTCGTGTCGTCACGCACGACGACGCCCAAGGCCGTTCTCGCATTTTGGAAGATGGTCCCTCACCTGCGGTGCGGGTTGTTCAAGAAAGACCTGGCTACAGGGTGACCAACCTGTGGCGCACGGGCGCCAGTCCTTCGCTCATCACTGAACCCGACAGCATCTGCGAGCATGTTGGTGTTTCACCGCCGCCTCAAGGAACTGTCTTGCGCATCATTGACATTCCACCAGAGCCCAAAGATCCGCAAGAACTGCAACGGGCCATGGAAGCGACTTTTTCCAATATGTACCGCGACGCGCACCGCGAGATCAAACCTGGTGAGCATCCGGGCATGCACAGAACCCAAACGGTCGACTATGCGCTGATGCTGCAAGGTGAATTGGTCGCCATCATGGATGAAGAAGAAACAGTGCTGCGCGCTGGCGATGTGCTGATTCAACGCGGCACCAACCACGCCTGGGCCAATCGCTCGGGGCACCCAGCACGCATTGCCTTCATCTTGATCGACGCACAGTAATCCATTCACATCTACTTCAAGACCATCCAGTTGTGTTGCTGCGCGTGTGATCGTGGGTTGGATCGAATACGAGATCAAATTCAAATGAATTTGAAGGCCGACGAGAAATATTTATTTAAATTCAATGGCTTACCTTGATTTCGAACAACACCTTCGGACACTGCTTTAAAAAAATCATCAAGGTAAACACCTACTCACTTTGATAAAGATTCCATTAGTCTCATTATTTGTAAGGTTACTTGCATGCTTATTGTTTATTTTGCTGACTAATTAGGATTCACATGAAAAAAGTCTTTTTCTGTTCGACTGCTCTTTTTCTTTTAGGGTTGGCACCAAACACCCTGTTAGCGCAAGCATCTTGGGCGCCCAGTAAAAATGTTGAATTTATTGTCCCAGCAGGAACCGGCGGTGGGGCAGACCAGATGGCCAGGTTCATACAAGGGGTTGTGACCAAGCACAAGCTCATGGAACAGCCGCTTGTCATTATCAATAAGTCAGGCGGAGCAGGCGCGGAGGGTTTTTTGGACGTCAAAGGGTCTAGACCCGATGGACACAAAATTATCATCACGCTTTCTAATTTATTCACCACCCCACTTGCAACAGGCGTTCCATTTAATTGGAAGGACTTGACCCCCGTCTCCATGCTGGCGCTCGATGAATTTGTACTTTGGGTCAATGCAGAAGCACCCTACAAAACCACTGCCGAATTAACCAAAGCGATCAAGGAAGGCGATAACGGTAAATTCAAACTCGGTGGCACAGGATCAAAACAAGAAGACCAAATCATCAATGTCGCTATTGAAAAAGCAACCAGTAAAAAAATAACCTACATCCCATTTAAGGGCGGTGGCGACGTTGCAGTACAACTCGTTGGTAAGCACATTGATCTCACGGTCAACAACCCGATCGAAGCAGTAGCGCACTGGAAAGGTGGCTCGCTAAGAGCATTGTGTGTATTTGACACTGCACCCATGCCATACCCGAAAAAGATCACGCCGACCCAGTCCTGGAAAGATGTTCCAACTTGCAAGTCGCAAGGTCTTGACGTTGAGTATCTAATGCTGCGTGGAATTTTTATGCCACCCAAGGCAACCCCGGCTCAGGTTGCTTATTTCGAAAATCTATTTAAGAAAGTTCGCGAAACGCCTGATTGGAATGTGTTCATGGAGACAGGTGCATTTAAGGACACTTTTATGACGGGTAACGCATTTCAAGAATGGTTACTCAAAGCCGAGGTGGAGCACTACCGGCTTATGAAAGATGCAGGATTCTTATCCAAGTAATTTTTCGTGCACTTAAAAATTAAAGGTTTTTTGATATGCAAGAAAAATCAGATCACATCAAAATGCAATGGATGGAATTGATAGTCGCAGCCTTTTTTTCTGGCATCGGATTATTGGTCGTCATAGACAGTTTTCGTACAGGTTACCGATGGTCTAGCGATGGCCCCCAACCAGGATATTTCCCCTTCTACATTGGATGCACGCTCATTGTTGGCGCAGCTGTTGTAGCTGTCCAAACCCTGCTGGATTGGAAGAAAAGTGAAAACGTTGAACCATTCGTGACCTTTGCACAGCTTCGTCTCATCATGACAATTTTGATTCCTACATGTCTCTTTGTCTTAGGTGTGGTGCTCATTGGTTTTTATGTCTCTTCGGTCTTGTTTATTTCTTCTTTTATGGTCTGGCAAGGTAAATACAGCCCTCTAAAGTCTGGATTGGTGGGGCTGAGTGTTTCTGGCGTCTTATTTTTACTTTTTGATGTCTGGTTTTTACTTCCCCTTCCCAAAGGCCCGCTAGAAACTTTTTTTGGCTATTAAAAAATGGATTCAATCAATAACTTATTTCAAGGATTTGCGGTAGCGCTGAGTTTTCAAAACTTGGGTTTTATGCTGATCGGAATTTTGCTTGGGGTGCTCATTGGCGTTTTACCGGGTCTGGGTGGCGCGAACGGCGTGGCTATTTTGTTACCACTGACTTTCAGCATGACGCCCGTGTCGGGCATCATCATGTTGTCTTGCATTTACTGGGGCGCACTGTTTGGGGGTGCTATTACCTCCATTTTGTTCAATATCCCCGGTGAGCCTTGGTCCGTTGCAACCACCTTTGATGGTTACCCGATGGCACAGAAAGGGCGCGCAGCACATGCCTTAACAACGGCCTTCACCTCATCCTTCGTGGGCGCTTTGTTCGCCATTTTGATGGTGACCTTTCTAGCGCCACTCGTTGCCAAGTTTGCGCTCAAATTTGGCCCGCCCGAATTTTTTGCTGTGCAATTGCTAACCTTTTGTAGCTTTGTTGGAATGAGTAAAGAGCCGCCCATCAAGACACTGCTTTCCATGATGCTAGGGTTCGCCCTTGCGGCTGTTGGCATGGACAGTGTGACTGGCACCTTGCGCATGACCTATGGGCAGGAGAGTTTGTTACAGGGATTCGATTTCCTAATTGCCGTGATTGGGCTTTTTGGCTTGTGTGAAATATTACTCACCATGGAAGAGGGGCTATCTTTTCAAGGGAAACACGGCCGAATCAGCTTGCGCGATGTTGTAGAGACATGGAAAGAATTGCCTAAGTATTGGGCGACCTCCCTACGGTCATGTTTAATTGGTTGCTGGATGGGCATCACGCCGGGTGGGGCGACCCCTGCTTCTTTCATGAGCTATGGCGTAGCCAAAAGGCTGTCCTCAACGCCTGATGAGTTTGGAACCGGGAAGATTGAAGGCGTTGTTGCACCTGAGACAGCAGCCCATGCAGCTGGCACAAGTGCTTTGTTGCCAATGCTGACGCTTGGCATTCCAGGATCTCCCACTGCAGCTGTTCTTTTGGGAGGATTGCTTATCTGGGGTCTTCAGCCTGGCCCCCTTCTTTTCACAGAACAAAAGGAATTTGTATGGGGGCTCATTGCCTCTATGTACCTTGGTAATATCGTTGGACTGATCGTGGTTCTCACCACGGTGCCGTGGTGGGCCGCCATTCTTCGTATTCCGTTCTCGATCATCGCGCCTGTCATCGTGGTGATTTGTGCCGTAGGCGCCTACACTGTTCACAATCACCTACTGGATATCGCCCTGATGGTGATTTTTGGGATACTGGGTTACGCTATGAAAAAGCTCAAATATCCCGTGGCGCCACTTGTACTGGCACTGGTTCTGGGTGACATGGCTGAGTCAAGTTTCAGACAATCTATGTTGTTGTCAGACGGAGATTTGTTTATATTCTTTAACTCTGGCTTATCGGCTGGAATCACCACACTTGCTTTAACCCTTTTACTACTTCCAATTCTCATCAAAACGAGGCAATTGTTTAGAAGAGGTTAATTCCTCTGAAAGAAAAAATCAGCATGACGGAATCAAACAACAATCCAACCATCGACGGCTTTCACCTGGTCATTGAAGCCCTGAAACTCAATGACATCCACACCATTTTTGGTTTGCCAGGTATACCTATCACTGACTTGACTCGAATGGCACAAGCAGAGGGGATGCGAGTGATTTCTTTCCGTCACGAGCAGCACGCTGGAAACGCGGCTGCTGCGGCTGGATTTTTGACACAAAAACCTGGCATTTGCCTAACCGTTTCTGCGCCAGGCTTTTTAAATGGTTTGACCGCTTTGGCAAACGCAACTGTTAATTGCTTTCCTATGATATTGATTAGCGGATCGAGCGAACGTGAAATAGTCGACCTCCAGCAAGGTGACTACGAGGAGATGGACCAACTGGCAATCGCAAAACCGCTTTGCAAGGCGGCCTATCGTGTCCTGCATGCTCAAGACATCGGTGTTGGAATTGCCAGGGCTATCCGTTCTGCAGTCTCAGGCAGACCTGGCGGTGTTTATTTAGATTTTCCAGCCAAGCTATTTGCCCAAACGATGGATGCATTGGCTGGACAACAATCATTGATCAAAGTAGTTGACCCTGCGCCTCGCCAAATTCCAGCCGCAGAGGCAGTGCAGCGCGCTTTAGATTTACTCAAGACCGCCAAACGTCCGCTGATACTGCTAGGCAAAGGTGCAGCCTATGCGCAAGCGGATGCAGATATCCGCGCCTTGGTTGAGAAAACTGGAATTCCTTATCTGCCCATGTCGATGGCCAAGGGCCTTCTACCCGATACGCACTCACAGTCGGCTTCCGCTGCACGGTCTTATGTTTTGGCTGAGGCCGATGTCGTCATGCTCATCGGTGCTCGGCTAAATTGGCTTCTGTCGCATGGCAAGGGCAAGACTTGGGGCGCACCCAATCCCAAGAAATTTATTCAGATAGATATTTCTCCCACAGAAATCGACAGTAACGTCGCTATTGCTGCCCCCGTGATTGGTGATATCGGTTCTTGTGTGAGCGCTCTTTTAAAAGGCGTGGGTACCAACTGGGCGCCTCCGCCTAGCGAATGGACTGCTGCGATTGCAGAGCGAAGAGAAAAAAATCTCAGCAAGATGGGGGCAACGCTTGCGCTGACGCCGACGCCTATGAATTTTCACAGTGCGTTGGCTGTGATACGCGATGTTGTTAAATCTAGACCCGATGCAATCGTTGTGAACGAAGGCGCCAACACCTTGGATTTTGCAAGAAGCATTGTTGATATGTACGAACCCCGCAAGCGCCTGGATGTTGGTACTTGGGGCATTATGGGAATTGGTATGGGCTTTGCTGTGGCTGCAGCCGTTACCACTGGCAAGCCCGTGATCGCCATTGAGGGAGACAGCGCTTTTGGTTTTAGTGGTATGGAAATGGAAACCATATGCCGATACAACCTTCCTATTTGTGTCATCGTCTTTAACAACAATGGCGTGTACCGAGGAACGGATGTCAATCCAACTGGCGGTTCCGACGTAGCGCCCACAGTGTTTGTTAAAAATGCCCGTTACGACAAAATCATTGAAGCATTTGGTGGCACGGGTGTGCACGCCACAACCTCCCAAGAGCTAAGTGTCGCTTTAAAAGAGGCTGTTGCCTCAGGTAAGCCCACCCTGATCAATGCAGTGATAGACGAGACTGCGGGAACTGAGAGTGGTCGCATTACGATGCTCAACCCTCAAGCCAATAAGAAGAAATAAACCAAGATTACAAAAGGAGTTACTGCATGAGCAAAGCGCTAGACGGGGTTCGAATTCTCGACTTCACACACGTTCAATCGGGGCCTACCTGCACGCAGTTGCTGGCATGGTTTGGGGCTGATGTTATTAAAGTAGAAAAAGCGGGCGAGGGTGATGCAACCCGTGGTCAATTAAGAGATGTACCCGATGCAGATAGCTTGTATTTCACGATGCTTAACCATAACAAACGCTCTATCACTTTGGATACCAAGAATCCAAAAGGTAAAGAAGTTCTCAATACCTTGATTAAAAGTTGTGATGTACTGGTAGAAAATTTTGCCCCGGGCGCACTGGATCGAATGGGATTCACTTGGGAGCGAATTCAGGAGTTAAACCCCCGCATGATCGTTGCCTCGGTAAAAGGTTTTGGTCCAGGTCCCTATGAAGACTGCAAGGTTTATGAAAACGTTGCGCAATGCGCAGGTGGTTCTGCGTCAACCACAGGTTTTGACGACGGCCCACCTCTCGTCACTGGCGCCCAAATCGGTGACAGCGGTACAGGCTTACATCTTGCCTTGGGCATTGTGGCTGCTCTTTACCAGCGCAACACAACAGGGCGCGGACAAAAAGTGTTAGCGGCAATGCAAGACTCTGTTCTTAACCTTTGCAGAGTCAAATTAAGAGATCAGCAACGGCTAGATCGTACTGGTGTACTGAAAGAATACCCTCAGTACCCAGACTCTAAGTTCGGTGATGCAGTGCCTCGCGCTGGTAACGCATCAGGTGGTGGACAGCCGGGCTGGATTTTGAAATGCAAGGGTTGGGAAACTGACCCCAATGCCTATATTTACTTCATCACGCAAGCCCCAGTCTGGGGAGCTATTTGCAAAGTCATTGGCCAAGAAGACTGGATTACCCATCCGGACTATGCAACGCCAGCAGCACGTCTCTCCCACCTGAAGTCAATATTTGATCGTATTGAAGCTTGGACCATGACCAAGACAAAGTTTGAAGCCATGAAAATTCTCAATGAGTTTGACATTCCATGCGGTCCTATTTTGTCCATGAAGGAGATCGCTGAGGATCAATCCTTAAGGGCGACTGGAACCGTGGTCGAGGTTGATCATCCTAAAAGAGGAAAGTATTTAACTGTAGGCAACCCGATCAAAATGTCTGACAGCTTGACTGAAGTGGTTCGATCGCCTCTTCTCGGCGAGCACACAGAAGAGGTTTTGACCGAGTTGGGTTATGGCTTAGAAGCAATTGCCGCCCTGCGAAAAGAAAAAGTTGTCTAGATAGTCTGTTAACTGATGGTTCTACATTTTTGTACAACCACACATCATAAAGTTGAGTCAATATGAGTCACGATAAAGCGACAGTTAGGGCAATTTTGGATGCAATCAAACTTGCAGGCAGAGAATCTTTAACTGCGCCGGAGGGTAAACGCGTTTGTGATGCCTATGGCATCTCTGTGCCCCAAGAAGGAGTCGCCAATAGCGCGGCCGATTCTGAAAAGTTAGCCATGGCCATGGGGTTTCCTGTTGTGATGAAAATTGTCTCGCCAGATATCTTGCATAAAACAGAGGCTGGTGGCGTAGTTGTGGGCATACCCAATGCGCAAGAGGCGTCAAAGGCCTACCAGACCATCATTGAGAATGCCAAAAAATACAAGGCAGACGCCACAATTTTGGGCGTACAAGTCCAACAGATGATCCAAGGGGGTCAGGAAGTCATCATCGGTGCAGTCACCGATCCTAGTTTTGGAAAGCTCGTGGCTTTTGGCCTTGGCGGTGTTCTGGTTGAAGTTCTCAAAGACATTACTTTCCGATTAGCCCCTGCAACCAAAGCAGATGCGCTGTCCATGCTTGATGGCATCAAAGCAGCAGAGATGCTTAAAGGCGTCCGTGGCTCTGATCCTGTCAACCGAGAAGCTCTTGCGAACTTGATCGTGAGTGTCAGCGACTTGGTCAACGACTTTCCAGAGATTTCAGAACTAGACCTCAATCCAGTTTTTGCAAGCAAAAATACAGCTATTGCGGCTGATGTGCGAATCGTTGTCGACTTTGCAGCGAAAACCCCACGCTATCGCCCGCCCGAGAACGAGGTTCTTGCCTCGATGAAACGGATCATGCAACCCACATCTGTTGCGGTGATTGGGGCTTCCAACGAAAACGGCAAGATCGGAAACTCCGTGATGAAAAACCTCATCAACGGTGGCTACCAAGGCCAAATTTTTCCAATTCACCCAAGTGCCAGTGAAATCATGGGTCACAAGGCCTACAAGAGCGTTAAAGATGTCCCTGAAGAAATTGATACCGCTGTGTTTGCAATTCCCGCAAAGTTTGTTGCGGGTGCTTTGATTGAATGCGGCGAGAAGAAAATCGCTGGTGCTGTTCTTATTCCTTCTGGTTTTTCTGAGACCGGCAATGTCGCTTTACAAGAAGAACTGGTCGCTATTGGGCGCAAGTACAACATTCGAATGATGGGGCCTAATATTTATGGCTTCTATTACACGCCATCCAATTTGTGCGCCACTTTCTGTACGGCATACGATGTCAAAGGCTCTGTTGCCTTGTCCTCGCAATCTGGAGGAATTGGCATGGCCATCATCGGCTTTAGCCGTTCTGCCAAGATGGGGGTTTCAGCAATTGTTGGATTAGGCAATAAATCAGATATTGATGAAGATGATTTATTGATATTTTTCGAACAAGATCCCAATACCAACGTGATTGCCCAACACTGCGAAGATCTGAAAGATGGTCGAGCCTTTGCTGAAGTAGCGCGTCGGGTTTCCAAGAAAAAACCCGTCATTGTCTTGAAGGCAGGTCGAACTTTAGCAGGCGCTAAAGCGGCCAGCTCACACACAGGCGCCTTGGCTGGTAATGACAAGATTTACGAGGACGTTTTCAAACAAATCGGTGTGATTCGTGCACGCAGTTTGCGCGACTTGCTCGACTTTGCGCGAGGCGTTCCGATTCTTCCAACGCCGAAGGGTGAAAATATTGTCATCATTACGGGAGCGGGAGGTTCTGGGGTGCTTCTATCAGATGCGTGCGTTGACAACAACTTGACTTTGATGCCAATGCCTGAAGATCTTGATGCAGCCTTCCGTAAATTTATTCCACCTTTTGGTGCTGCGGGTAACCCTGTAGACATCACCGGCGGGGAACCTCCCTTAACCTACAAAAACACTGTTCTTTTAGGTTTAAGTGATCCGCGCATTCACGCCTTGATTCTTGGCTACTGGCATACGATCGTCACACCGCCGATGGTGTTTGCAAAAATCATGGTTGAAGCACGCGATGAAATGCGCGCCAAAGGTATTGACAAGCCCATCGTGGCCTCATTGGCTGGCGATGTAGAAGTAGAAGAAGCCGCGCAGTATCTGTATGAACATGGGATCCCTGCCTATGCTTACTCCACAGAAATTCCAGTAGCTGTTTTAGGTGCTAAATACCAATGGGCGCGCGGTGCAGGTCTAATCTAAGCTAAGCTGGCTGTCTCATGAGTCCTTCTGATATTCGCCTTCATCCAGAACCAACCCTTAAGCAACGCAAAAGGCAAGCGCCCAAAGGTCGCGGCCTCGACCCTCAGGCTTTACAAGAGGTGCAGGGCCTGCTGGGCAACGCTTCCCGTTCTAGTGATGAATTGATTGAGCATTTGCACCGCTTACAAGATGCTTTTGGTCAACTAAGTTCCAAGCATTTAGTGGCCCTAGCCCATGAGATGCGCATCAGTCAAGCTCAGGTCTATGAAGTCGCCAGTTTTTATCATCACTTTGATATTGTCAAAGAGGGACAGACCAGTCCTGCAACTTTGACCGTTCGTGTGTGCGATGGCTTATCGTGTGAAATGGCTGGCGCAAAAAATTTACTAACAACGCTGCCAAGTCTTTTAGGTCAAGCTATTCGTGTGATACCTGCACCCTGTATTGGTCGTTGCGAACAAGCCCCTGCAGCCATGGTGGGCCAGCACGCCATTCCATCGGCAACGCCGGCAAAAATTAAATCCTGCGTGGACAGTCAAAATACCCAAGCTGAGCCCACTCACCATATTGACTATTCTCAGTACAAAGCTGCAGGAGGTTATGCACTTCTGTCAGCTTGCATGACCGGTCAACGCGATGTCGAGTCTGTGATCCATGAGGTTGAATCTTCCGGACTGCGAGGTTTGGGAGGCGCAGGTTTTGGAGCAGGTCGCAAGTGGCGTATTCTCAAAACACAAAAACACAATCGTTTGATGGTGATAAATCTTGATGAAGGTGAACCCGGCACCTTCAAAGATAGAACACTGTTAGAAACAGATCCGCATAGATTTCTTGAGGGAATGCTGATAGCTGCTTGGGCTGTTGAGATTCCTAAAATTTATATTTATTTGCGCGACGAATACCATGCTTGTCGTGTGATGTTACAAACTGAGTTGCAACTTTTAAAAGATGCTCCCCCGTGTTCAGGACTTCCAGAGGTCATATTGCGTCGTGGTGCGGGTGCTTATATTTGTGGCGAAGAATCGGCGCTGATTGAATCCTTAGAAGGTAAACGTGGCATCCCTCGCTTGCGCCCTCCCTATGTGGCAGAGGTGGGTTTATTCAATCAGCCTACTTTGGTGCATAACTTTGAGACTCTTTTTTGGATTCGAGAAATATTAGAACGAGGGGGTGCGTGGTTTGCATCACATGGTCTTCATGACCGTCAGGGCCTGAGAAGTTTTTCTGTATCCGGAAGAGTTCGACTCCCAGGCGTTAAATTGGCGCCAGCGGGTATCACCGTTCAGCAATTGATTGATGATTTTTGCGGTGGTATGCAAGAAGGGCACACTTTTTATGCTTACTTGCCTGGGGGTGCTTCAGGCGGTATCTTGCCGGCCTCCCTCAATCAAATACCTTTAGACTTTGACACTTTGCAGGCCTATGGTTGTTTTATAGGCTCTGCTGCAGTGATTGTTTTATCTCAACACGACACAGCCCGCAACGCTGCTTTGAATATGATGCGATTTTTCAAGCATGAGTCTTGCGGGCAATGCACTCCTTGTAGGGTTGGTACTGCCAAGGCAGAGACCTTGATGGCGAAAGCTAACTGGGATCTTCCTTTGTTACAAGACTTATCGATGGTCATGCGTGATGCGTCGATTTGCGGACTAGGCCAAGCGGCACCCAACCCGATGGACTGCGTCATCAAGTACTTTCCCCATGAGTTGACCTCATCCCTATCAACAACTGGAGATAAAGCATGACCCAAGTTGCTTCAGACCTAGACTTGGATTTGGAAACCGATGTCGTTAACTTCGAACTGAATGGTCGAAAAATCAAAGCAAAAAGTTCCCAAACTTTGATTGAAATTGCCAAACACGAAGGCATTGAGATTCCTCATCTTTGCTACAAAAGTAGCATGGCGTCTGTTGGCAACTGTCGTGCTTGCATGGTTGAGATTGAAGGAGAACGTGTACTGGCCCCTTCATGCTGTCGATATCCCAGTGAGAACATGAAGGTACAGACCGACAGTGCACGAGCGCTGGTCTCTCAAAAAATGGTGCTTGAGTTGCTGCAGTCAGACATGCCGACAACTGCTTATACGCTCAACAATGAACTCGATCAATGGTCCTTGGCGCTTTCGCTTGGAAAACCAAGGTATGAGCCACGACCCAAGGTTCAGCAAGATGCAACACACGCGGCAATCACTGTGAATTTGGACGCTTGCATCCAGTGCACACGTTGTGTGAGGGCTTGCCGTGATGAGCAGGTCAATGACGTGATTGGCTTTGCCTTCAGAGGGGCTGACTCCCAAGTGGTTTTTGACATGGACGACCCCATGGGGGACTCCACTTGTGTGGGTTGCGGTGAGTGTGTTCAGGCTTGCCCCACGGGTGCTTTGATGCCTGCCCAAAAAGTCGGATTGGTCAAAGCAGATCGATTGGTAGATTCACTATGCCCCTACTGTGGTGTAGGTTGCCAACTCACTTACCACGTCAAAGACAACAAGATTCTTTTTGTACAAGGCCGTGATGGTCCAGCCAACCATGGACGACTCTGCGTGAAAGGGCGGTATGGTTTTGATTACGCACACCACCCGCACCGCCTCACCCAGCCACTTATCCGCCGAGATGACGCACCTAAACGAGGTGATTTCGTCATGGAGCCCAATCGTGCCATGGAATTTTTCCGTGAGGCGACTTGGGAGGAAGCACTCTTGCGTGCTGGCGGAGGTTTAAAAACGATTCGTGACACCTATGGCAAAAAATCTCTTGCTGGTTTTGGCTCAGCCAAAGGTAGCAATGAAGAGGCCTACCTGTTTCAAAAACTGGTGCGCACCGGTTTTGGTAGCAACAACGTCGACCATTGCACCCGCTTGTGCCATGCCTCATCCGTCGTCGCGCTATTAGAAGGCATTGGTTCTGGTGCCGTCTCAAATCCAGTGATGGATGTGATGAAAGCTTCCGTTGTGATTGTGATTGGCGCCAATCCCACAGTGAACCATCCTGTGGCTGCGACTTGGATTAAGAATGCCGTTAAGCAAGGCACCCAACTCATTCTGTGTGATCCCAGGAAATCGGACCTTGCTCGCATATCACACCGCCATTTGCAGTTCAAGCCCGATACAGATGTGGCCCTTCTCAATGCCATGATGCACGTGATCGTTCATGAGAATTTAATTGATCAATCTTTTATTGAAAGCAGAACAATTGGCTTTGAAGAATTAAAGCGCAATGTAGACGGCTACAGCCCCGAGTTAATGGCGCCTATTTGTGGCATTGACAGCGAAGATATTCGCTATGTAGCGCGTCTTTACGCAAAATCTTCGGCTTCCATGATTTTGTGGGGCATGGGCGTTTCTCAACACATCCACGGAACTGACAATGCGCGTTGCCTCATCGCTTTGGCTTTGATGACGGGTCAAATTGGTCGCCCTGGCACTGGCCTACACCCCTTGCGCGGACAAAACAATGTGCAAGGCGCATCCGATGCGGGTCTGATACCCATGATGTATCCAGACTACCAAAGAGTGAACGATCCCAAAGTGCAAGCAAAGTTTGAATCTGCCTGGCAACTTGAACCGGGCTCACTGGACCAAGAGCCCGGCCTCACTGTTGTAGAGGTGATGCATGCCATTGATAAAGGCGTAGTTCGTGGGATGTACATCATGGGCGAAAACCCCGCCATGTCGGATCCCGATGCTAACCACGCTAGAGAGTCTCTCTCTGCGCTTGACTTACTGGTTGTGCAAGATATTTTCATGACAGAGACTGCCTGTCTGGCGGATGTCATCTTGCCAGCAACGGCCTTTGCAGAAAAAACGGGCACCTTCACCAATACTGATCGCTTGGTCCAAATGGGTCGAAAGGCTATAGAGCCACCAGGTCAAGCCAAACCAGATCTGTGGATCATTGAGCAAATGGCCAAGCAGTTGGGCTTGAAATGGAACTACCAACACGTTTCAGAAGTTTTCGACGAGATGCGACACACCATGCCCAGCATTGCTGGTATTACGTGGGATCGCCTTGAGCGAGAGCATGCGGTAACTTACCCCTGCTTAAAAGAGGGAGACCCAGGGCAGTCTGTGGTGTTTGTCGAAAACTTCCCTCGAGAATCTGGCCGTGGGCGTTTTGTGCCTGCAGACATCATTCCCGCTAATGAGCGCCCAGACGCCCAATACCCGATGGTCTTGATCACTGGGCGCCAGTTAGAGCATTGGCATACCGGAAGCATGACTCGCAGAACGGCCGTCCTTGATGCGATCGAGCCAGATCCTGTTGCTTTGGTGCACCCATTGGATTTGGCTGATTTAAATGTCCAACCGGGGGCCATCATCACCATCCAGTCTCGTCGAGGCGCTGTCAGTTTGTATGCCAGGGCGGACGAAAGTTCGCCGCGCGGATGTTTGTTCGTGCCATTTTGTTTCTACGAGGCGGCTATCAACAAACTGACCAATCCTGCCCTAGATCCATTTGCCAAAATTCCTGAATTCAAATATTGCGCAGTCAAGCTAACTGCTGGGGGTGAGGTTTCTGAGACTTTGAGTTTTGGAGGTGGGCAGGGACATTCCGCTAAAACAAACTTACCCATGCACTAGATCAACTCAACTGTGTTGAGAAGTAATCAGAGAAAAAGCGCTGGCTTAGCAGTCATAAATTCTGCAGCTGTCATTTTGCCTCCGCCTGCAGGACGAAGGCGTAGCACTTCAATATGTCCACCTTGAGCATTGATACCGAAAGAGTGCTCACTTAAACGCAAGATCGTTCCCGGCTTTCCCTTAACCTGCTCAAACCTTTGAGAAACATGTTTTTTGCAATCGAAAAGAGTGACCTTTTCTTCGCCTAATAGCGTCCAAGCACCTGGGGCGGGGTTGCATGCGCGAATGAGGTTGTAGACCTGGTCAATATGGCTTGACCAATTGACACAGGACTCCGCCTCCTTGAACCAACCTTGGTAAGTAGCAAGGCTTTCATCTTGAGTGATTTCAGAATGCTTTCCAGCCAAAACCAGGTCAGTGGCTTCTATCAATGCTTTAACGCCTAGAGGAAACAGTCCATCAAAATAAACCTCGCCTAAAGTGGCATCTGCGCCAATAGGAAATGTTTTTTGTAAAACAATCGGGCCCTCGTCTAAGCCATCCGTAGGCCTAAATATAGTCAGTCCGGTTTCTTTCTCTCCCATCGCAATAGGCCAATTGATAGAAGATGGCCCTCTGTACTTTGGCAGCAAAGAGGGGTGGTATTGAATCGTTCCGTGCTTTGGTATCTGGGTCAACCATTGAGGCACAAATTGGAGCACGTAAGCCATCACGCAAATATCGGCATTCAAAGACTGCATAGCTTGTTTTGCCAAATCGTCTTTTAAGTTTGGTAGTTGAAACACAGTAATACCTAGTTTCTGCGCCGCCTCTCGCAAAGCATCAGGGCGTTCACTCGGTTTTTCTTGCTTACAAAAAACACCAACCACGGTGTGGCCTTCAGCGATCATGGCCTCAATGACGGCTTTGCCAAAATCTTGCTGCCCAATAATTGCAACTCTAGCCAAGATAATTCCTTATGACAAAAAATTAAAACAAATTTTAGCGGAAAAAATCAGTTCAAATGATGCTGTTGCTGAGCTTCAAGTTCTTGCCGGTATGTTCTAGAGAACTCAAAACTGAATTGAGATCTGCACCTGAAAAATGTGGCCTTGGCGTTAGCGCTTCAAACGGCAAACCTTGCCGATTGACCCAATGGGTTATGAAGCCAAACCACGTTGCACCCAAAGCATCCCATGCATTACTCGATACAAACAACACCTCATCTTTGTTGACTGGAAGGGTTTGTTGAACCAAACCGTAACTTTCGGGAGACGTTTTGAACAGGCGAATTGGATCGACTGAAATGACGTGATCTAAAACACCTTCCATCCCGGCGCTCTTGACTGCAGACGCAAGCATGTCCACACTGCCATTTGACAAGATGGCGGTTGTGAGTCCCATGCCTTTGATTTTTTGAAGAACTGCCAAATTTTCTGGGAAAGGTGTCAGGTGTGCATATTGCTGCATCAGTTTTTCAACTTGTCCAGTTGCACGTTCAAGTTTGAGTCTGTCTAAGGTGTACTCCAAAGACAAGCGCGTGAGTTCCCAAAAAGGGCGGAAGTATTGACTTCCCGATGCGTTGTGCGGATCTGACTGAGTAATCAGACGTGTGTATTCAATTTGCTTGTCGCGCCACTTGATCGCTATATCAGCACCTTGACTGGGGTAGAACTCTTCAGCTAAAACTTGGATTGAGTACACATCAAACAATGTGCCGTAGGCATCAAAAACAACCGCTTTGATTTTCATTTTTTATGCCCCAGCGGCTTTGAGACGCTCATTGGATTGGAAAAGTAAACACTCGGGGGCGACACGCGCCCTAACCCAAACCGACATGTCCACAAGGGTGTACTCATTGCCCATCGCGTCAGGCTGATGGGTCATTTAGATACAGCGCAATCTTGAAAGGATTGGGTGAAGGATAAAAATAAAACTTGATCATGTCTGATACCTTTGTACTTGATGCAACAATACGTCAAAAGAGATTTGCAATTTGTACAAATGCAAGCTCACCGCTTAACTTTACTTGAAGGAACAATACCCAATGAAAGCATTAAGCCGTTTTTTAATGGCACTTGGACTGTGCACCTATTCTATGTCGCCTGTTTGGGCGCAAAACGACTTTGCCCTTACGGCCTCAAAGGAGCCCGGCGCCAAAGTCACCTCCTCAGGCTTGGTGTTCCGGTCACTTCAAGACGGGCAGGGAGCCAGTCCTTCGGCCACAGACAAAGTCAAAGTACATTACCGTGGCACCTTTCCCGATGGCAAGGAATTTGACAGTTCATACAAGCGCAATCAAGCGATTGAATTTCCTTTGAATGGCGTCATCCCCTGTTGGACCGAAGGAGTTCAATTGATGAAAATCGGTGGCAAAGCCAAGTTGACCTGTCCGCCTGCCATCGCCTATGGTGCACGTGGCGCCGGTGGCGTCATCCCTCCCAATGCCACACTTCAATTTGAAGTGGAGCTGATTGCGATTGCTGGTAAATAAAAGTAGATTGATGGGCATTGAATTTCCATGATAAAAAAATGATGGACAGTCTATAGACCACTGCATTAAACTGTTTCTCAAGTTTTACAAGGCTCATATGAATCCCATTGCATTTGCGGTCCCCGTTTTCCTCGCTTTCATTTTCTTGGAATTTTGGGTGGCGCGTTCGCGAGGTTTGCAGATCCATAATTTGAAAGACAGCCTCACCTCAATCAATGTGGGCATGATGAGTGAGTTTTCAAAAGCCATTGGCGGCTTGATCAGCATTGCCATGTTCACCGTAATTGCCGATCGATTTGGTGCTTTTGTGTGGGACGTCAGCAACCCCTTAACATGGATCAGCGCCTTGTTGCTCTATGACTTTTGTTATTACTGGGTGCACCGCACTGGACATGAAATCAACATCCTTTGGGCTTCTCATGTGGTGCACCACAGCAGCGAAGAGTTCAATTTGTCAACGGCGTTACGTCAATCCTCAACAGGCTTTCTTTTTCGCTGGATCTTCTACATTCCTTTGGCTTTGCTTGGCTATCCCGTCAAAGTATTCGTGGTGGTCGGACTGATTGATTTTCTTTATATGTATTGGGTGCACACACAACTTATTGGTAAATTGGGTTGGCTTGAGTATGTGTTTGTCACGCCTTCAAATCACCGAGTGCATCACGGTCAGAATGATTACTGCATCGATAAAAACTACGGCGGCATCTTTTCATTTTGGGATCGAATGTTTGGAACCTATGCAGACGAAAGAGACGACGAAAAGACTGTCTACGGTATTCGAAAACCTCTACAGAGCTGGAATCCATTGTGGGCCAATCTGCACCAGTTTGTACAAATCTGGCAGCAAGTGAAATCGGCTCAAAACTGGCGTCATCGATTGATGTATGTTTTTGCCAAGCCTTCTTGGACGCCTGAAAAAGAAGATGCAACAACCCGTTTTGATGCAAATCATTTCAGTCGATTTGATACCCCCGCGTCAAAGGCACTCATCCGATTTGCATTTGTGGTTACTGCCCTGACCAATTTGCTATTAATGAGCTATTACTTTTTTCAATCGCAGCTTTCTCAGCCACTTCGAATTAGCTACTGCATCCTCATGATGTTGATCTTGGCTGGCATGGGTTGGCTTCTGACCCGGCCGCGTGAAGCGACCTTGAGCCATTTAGACAAAGATCACAGCCATGCTTAGTCTGGCCTTAACCGATGCACTTCTGTGCATGGTGGCAGCTTGGCTGGCTTCAAGGACCCACTATTCTGTGGGCTATCGCATGGCTTTTGCGCTTTTAGCCATTCCTGCAATGCTCGGATTTTTGCGGTTCTCTGACATTTACCCACTCGAAACATGGCACCCCTTATTCTCACTTTTGAGTGCCAGCGCTGCCATGCCATTGTTGGCTATTTGCGCCTTGGCGCCGGAGTCTTTGGTTGCAAATCGCAAACAATTCACCCTCATTTTTCTGGGTGTTGCCATGCTGCTTGGCTTGTTCATTTCCGGTCTGGGAAAGTTAAGAATTTATGATCATGCTTTGGGGCTTCTGAGCATGCTTGCGATACTTATTGCAATGCTCAAACAAGACGAATCAAAGCGCGCACTGGGCGCTGCCTTGATGCTCACAGGCTCGCTGTTGTTTGTCTTGAAGATAAGTGTGCCGCCGTGGCTTTTGCCGGGCGATTTTTTGCATATCGGAATGGCTTTAGGATTGCTCCTTGCCGCACCCGTGCATCAAATGGGCAGCACACTTGTCACTGAAGCTGAAGTGACGGCTTAACTTAATCGGCTTTGGCGCCTGAACTTTTCACCACGCCTGCCCATTTAGGCACTTCAGATTTTAAGAACGTTCCAAACTCTGCAACAGAGTTAGGGCTGCTAGACATGCCCAACTGTGCAAAACGCTCTACCACATCGCTTGAAGCCATGGCGCGATTGATGGCCGCATTGAGTTTGTTCACGACATCTGGCGGCGTCCCTACCGGCACAAAGAAACCAAACCAAGTGTAGTCGTCAAACTCTTTGTAGCCAAACTCTGTAATGGAGGGCACATCTGGCAACAGGGGTGAGCGCGTGGCACTGGTCACTGCCAATGCCTTGAGCTTGCCCGCTTTGATCATGGGCACAGCTGGGGGCATTGAAGTGGAAGCAATTTGCGTATGCCCTGCTACCACCGCATTGATGGCGGCAGCGGGTTGGTAGGGCACATGCACGATGTCAATTTTGGCGGCTGTTTTTAATCGTTCCATTGATAAATGCGTGGTGGTGCCTATGCCGGAAGATGCATAGTTGAAGGGCGTTTTTTTGGCGGCTTCAACCAGTTCAGGCAGCGTCTTGGCTGCAACGCTTGGATTGACGGTAAAGATATTGGGCGTCTTAGGGCCCAGCGCAACAGGTAAGAAGTCTTTGAGGGCGTCGTATCCTGCATCGGCGTAAAGCGAGGGGTTGACTGCGAAGGCCACACTGTGAACCAGCAAGGTATAGCCATCCGCTGTAGAGCGCTTGACCAATGCCGAAGCGATATTGCCACCAGCACCACCTTTGTTGTCCACAATGAAATTACCGCCGGTTATCTCTGAGAGTTTTTGTGTCAACGATCTGGCCACAATGTCTGTTGAGGCGCCAGGTGCAAAGGCCACCACCAATGTGACGGGCTTGGCTTTGGGCCAATCGTTTTGCGCCCAAGCTGAAAGCTGCAAGCTGCTAAGTGCCAAGATGGCAAGTACAGTTTTTAAATATTGAGTCATGAGCCAGTCTCCTATTGTTTAAATAATTCTAAAAATCAGTTCTTCTTCACCAAACAAAAATCAAAGTTCACTTCATTCACGGGGGTTGTCAAGCCGTAACGCTGCGCTACTTGTTCATCATGACAGGGTTTGATATCAACAATCAAGCCGGGTCTGACGCCAAAGACGGTGTCGTTGTCGATGTAGTCTGAGCCAGAAGGAAATAACTCGGTGACCAAACCCACATAACCCGGTGCGCTCACAATGATGTGAAAGTGCGAAGGCCGCCAAATGCTGCGATTGCTGTGAGCCAGCAAGGCCCCTACGGGCCCATCGGTAGGAACGGTATAGGGATGTGGGCGAATGGTGAGCAAGCTGAATGAACCGTTGGGGTCACAGCTTATTTTGCAGCGCAAATTCTGCGGGTCTTGCGCAGGATCTTGGGCAGGGTACAAACCGTTGTCAGCGTTTTGCCAGAAGTCAATCTCTGCATTAGGAATTGGCTTTTGGTGAATGTCCAAAACGCGGCCGTGTAACCAAACGCGATCACCAGGCTGCCCCTGAGTTAGATCGCAGCCGTTAGGCTGGGTGTGCGAATCGTGGTTATGGAAGGGGCCCAAGACACTGCTGGACGTGCCGCCAGGGGGCTGAGACACCACATCCACCATGGATGAAATGCCCATGATGTCTGAAAACAAACTAAATTCATTCCGTTCGTCAGAAGTAATTTTTGCAGCCTCTGTTAAAAACTCTAAGCCCTTCAGCCATTCGGCTTTGGTGAGATTTGACTCCGCCACAAAGGCATGAAGGTGTTTGACCAAAAGCCCCATGACCTCTGCCAAACGAGGATCGGTTGCATTAGAAAAACTCTGCATCGCATCATGGGTGACAGCGTGTTGAGGCCTTGTTTGGGCAGATTGTTGCATCGTTTAATCCTGTGAACGGTTCAATGAGGTCTGGGGTCAAGCGCTAATTCTCTCAGCGCATTATTGGAATTGCCTAGGGCTATTCGATAATTTTTTTTAGCTTGGATCGGTGTAATCGACCAGTGTATCGCTGAGCTTCCACAGATGAATCCCAATTTTTCTCAGAGAAATGGTCGCCATACGATCAAAAGTGTTTTTTTTATAATCCTTAAAGTGTCAATTTAACATTACGATTTGTCAAATGGCGTTAAATTAAGACCCTTTCTGGAATCATGTCACGTCCCTTCAAAGTGGCGGACGACCATGAATACAAGACCCACTTCATTTGCGGAATTTTTCACATGTTTAACACACTCGGCCTAGGGCTTGCCTTTCTGGCAATTGCTTTGTATGGCCTCTGGACGCCCGATTTAGATCGTACTGAATTACAAAAACGCTACGGTTCTTCTACGGCGCAGATGATGGACGTTGATGGTTTGCGGGTTCATTACAAAGAAACTGGACCTCAGGATGCGCCTGTCTTGTTGATATTGCATGGGTTTGGTTCAAGCTTGCAAACTTGGGATGCATGGTCAGTGAAGTTAGACCCCAAATATCGAGTGATCAGGCTCGATTTGCCTGGATTCGGCTTGACAGGTGCCAGCCCTTCAAATGACTATTCTGAAGATAAAGATGTTGCCATCCTCACACATTTTGCAGACAAGCTGGGGCTGGACAAGTTCTCCGTCATGGGCCACTCGATGGGTGGAAAAATGGCTTGGTCCTTGGCTGCCTCTCAACCTGATCGTGTGCAAGCTCTGGTGCTGATGGCACCGGATGGTTTTCCTGAAGTCAAAGACATTGGCAGCAAGCCTTATGAAGTTCCTTCCGTCATGGGTCTCATCCAATATTTTTTACCAAAGTACTTTGTCAAAAAATCAATTGAGCCGGCGTTTGCCGATACAGAAGCTTTGAATGACGCACTGGTCTCTCGTTACTACGACATGCTTCGGGCACCCGGTGTGCGGGGTGCTATTTTGGCCAGATCCAATCAAACGATTTACTCAGATCCTGTGCCGCGCTTGAAGAAAATCAAGGCGCCAACATTGCTCATTTGGGGTGAGCAGGACCAGATGATTCCCAGCAGCAACGCCCAGAGCTATGCGGGTGTTTTGTTGAACTCGACCACCATCCTTGTGCCCAAACTAGGACACTTATTACAGGAAGAGCAGCCAGAAATAGGTCTGACAGCTGTGATGCAATTTTTGGAAGCCCAGCTTCCAGCGATCAAACGTTAAAGTGTTTGGCACTCATCGTAGACTTTGCTGACTAAGGCCCAAGTCGCTTTTCAAAAAACAGCGTGATCGCCGCGTTCTAAGGACGTTTTGCCGCTGACCAAAGCTTGGTAGCAATCCCACAGCGTTTCCTGACCGGTGGAGGGCGTGGCATCGGCATCGTAGCGGCCTTGGGCTTCATTCCAGACCAACATCGATTCGGTGGCGTAGTAACGTCCTATGCGAGCCAATTCAGCTTTGTTACCCAAAGGCGGAATGAGGTGGCCCAACAAAGACAAAACGCCGATGATGACATCCATCATTTTCACCGGCACATGGCTGTACTTGGGTGTCTGGCCTAACAAAGAAAACAAGTATTCTCCTTGCTGCAAAGGCGTTATGGCGGGGCCCGGCCCGCCTATGGGCAAAATTCTGTTGTGCAGCGCAGGGTCAGTCACGCATTGCGCCAAGTAGTTGCCCAGATCTTGGTCGCTGATGGGTTTGCAGGCCGTCAGTTGGCCATCGCCAAACAGCAAAAAAGGCTTGCCTTTGCGAACTCGTTCAATTTGGCCACACAGCGATTTGAAAAATGCAGTGGGCCTGACGATGGCATAGCGCATGCCCGATTTCATCAAAGCGTCTTCGAAAGCCAGTTTGGCATGCTGAAACGTGAGCAAAGGTTTTTGCACGCAAATGGCCGACAGCAACACAAAGTGTTTCACCCCTGATGCTTGCGCCACTTTCAAGGCCAGCATGTGTGCTGCGTGGTCAATGGCCCAAGCATCTTGGGGGTTGCCAGTACGGGACGCCAAACAAGACATCACCGTGTCAAAATGTTCGCCTGCAAAACCATCTTGGGTCAGAGAATTTAAATCGGTCACATCGCCTGTGCGAAAAATGGCGCCAGGCAATTTGGCTTGCCAATCTTGCAGTGAAAGTTTGCCGTTGACGCCTGCCTTGGCGCGAATGAAGCAAACCACCTCGTGGCCTTCGCGCAGCAAAGATTTCACCGCGGCTTGTCCTATGGTGCCTGTGGCGCCCAATACCAAGACACGTTGCCTGGCAGGCGCATTGAATGGCGCGTCAGTAGTCATCTCTTTTGGCTTTGGCGCGTACGCGCAAATCAGCCCCGTGGGCTAAGCCCGCCGTGATTAAAAACAAAGCCATCCCAGGCCAGAATCCAGGTGTGAGCGCACAGCGCAAAGCGAGCATGAGTGACAAGCCCGAAAGGATGGTCAACAAAACATCTTGAACCACCAAGCCGCGCCCTGTGATTTGGTGAAAGGCCCACAAGACTAAAGTTTCTATGACGATAAAGCCAATCGCAATGTCAACCACCAAGGTCGATTGGTAAATGTCTTCGAGGTTCACACTTTCGCCAAGCCCAACAAGTGCGCCATGTCTTTGAAGAAAATCTTCACGTGTGCCATGGGTTTTTTGCGCACCAATTTTTTATTCATGTACGACTCAAACGTGAGTTGCTGCACATCGCGGTCTTCGCAAATTTTGACAAAGCGTTCGCGCCGCTTCTCACTGCTGTACCAAAACCATTGCATGATGCCCAGCACGGTGAACACCGTGCCGTGCTCTTTCATGAATTGCTTGCGTGCCATTTGCAAATTTTTAGCATCGCCTGTGTGCAAAACTTTTTCAACTGCGTAGGCTGCCAATTCACCACTGTACATGGCGTAGTAAATGCCTTCGCCTGAAGCCGGTGCGACCACACCTGCTGCATCGCCGGCCAACACCACATCACGGTTGTTGTCCCATTTCTTCAAGGGCTTCATGGGCAAGGGTGCACCTTCGCGCCGAAGCACTTCGCTGTCGCCTAGGCCCGATGCATTGCGCAATTCACCAACCGCATTGCGCAACGAAAATCCTTTATCTGCACTGCCAGTGCCAATGCTCAGTGTGTCACCGTGGGGAAACACCCAACCATAAAAGTCAGGTGACAACTTGCCTTGGTAATACACATCGCAGCGTGTGTCGTCATACCCAGCAGGCTTGATGGCTGGGGCTTTCACAATCTCGTGGTACGCAAACACATATTGCGTTTCTGCAGCACCGGTCACGCCAGCATGTCTTGCCACTTGTGACTTCGCACCATCTGCACCAATGATGGTACGCGCCTTCACCATGGCGGGTTTGCCGCCACCGCGTTGTTGGTGCTCTCGGGCTTCAAAATGCAAAATGCTGACGCCGTCTACGTCGCGCGTTAATTTTTCGAAGGTACCAATGCGCCTCACAGCGCCTGCGTTGGCGGCGCGTACGCGCAACCACTCGTCAAATTCAGCGCGGTCAACCATGCCTACAAAGCCGTTGTCGATGGGGATGTCAACGCCGTGGTTGCTGGGTGCAATCATGCGCGCAGACCTTGCTTTGGCAACCAACAAATGGTCGGGGATGTCATAGTCTTTGATCAGACGCGGTGGAATGGCACCACCGCAAGGCTTGATGCGCCCAGCCCTGTCAAGCAACAAGACTGAATGCCCCCGCCTGGCCAAAGTGTGCGCTGCAGTCGCGCCTGCAGGACCACCGCCTACCACCACCACATCGTATGTTTCTATAGCGCTCATGTCATCACCTTAAGAAATTAAACCGCGCAGGGCAAAGGCACTGACCATCATGCCTGCGACAAAAAACGGCACACCAAAGCCGCTGTACCAAAGGGCGCGTTGAACCACACGCGTCAAAAAATAATCCATCATC
>CANKBG010000016.1 GCA_947479935.1 Comamonadaceae bacterium | reverse complement strand
TTCATGGGCTTTGAAATGTCTTGAGCTACCAAGTCGACGCCGGCAATGTCCAAGCCTACAATTTTGGCGGCAAGTGCGGCCAATTCAGCCACATCGGGGTGAACCAAATCGGTGACGTCCATGGCCATGTTGCCAGTGCGCATGACCAATACATGTCGGTCTTTATCAGGCACGCTTGTACCGGTGAGGCCTTGACGTTTGAGCTCGAGGACGGCTGTGGTGTGATCTTTCAAACGAATGGTGTCTAGCGGAAAGTCTTCTTCTTCGCCGCGGCGTGGGTCTGAATTGATTTGTGTTTCAATGAGTTCTTCAACAGTGTGAAGCCCATCGCCGACAATGCTGGCCACTTCGCCCTTGTTGGCGGCAACGACTTTGCCGCCCACCACTAACAAGCGGTGCTCATCGCCCAAAATATGGCGTTCAACCAATACGTCGCTGCCCTCGGCCTCGGCCAAATAGTAAGCCGCTTCAACTTCTGATTGAGTGCGCAACTCCAATGAAACGCCACGCGCGTGGTTGCCATCAACGGGTTTGACGCAAACGGGTAAACCAATGTCTTGCGCTGCTTCCCAAGCTTCTTGAGGCGAGGAGACGTTTCTGCCTTCTGGGACCGGGACGCCGCAGTTGGCGAGTAAGCTTTTGGTGAGATCTTTGTCTTTGGAGACGCCCTCGGCGATAGCGCTGGTTTGGTCTGTTTCGGCCGTCCAGATTCGGCGCTGGTTGGCGCCGTAACCCAGTTGAACCAGGTTGCCATCGTTCAGTCGAATGGCTGGAATGTTGAGTTCGGCTGCGGCATCAACGATGCATGCGGTGCTGGGTCCAATGCACAAGCGGTCGACCATTTGAGTGAGGTCGGCAATAACTTGTTTGACAGGGAAGGGGCGATTTTCAATGGCCGCCATGACCAAATCGCGGGCTGCTTGAAGGGCTGCTCGGCTGACCGTTTCATTTCGGGTGCGAATGACAACTTTGTAAATGCCGCGGGGCCCGGCTTCTCGAGCTTTGCCAAATCCTGTTTGCATGCCAGCACGATTCTGGAGTTCTAGGGCGACGTGCTCCATGATGTGGCCTGGCCAAGTGCCTTCAGCCAATCTTTGCAAAAATCCGCCTCGTTCACCCACACTGCAGCGGTGCTCTATGAGTCCTGGCAACATTTCATTTAGGCGGTCGTTAAAGCCTGGTAGCGTGTTGGAGGGGAAGTCTTCCAGTTGACCGATGTCAATCCAAGCTTCGATAACGGGGCGGTAAGTCCAGATGTTGGGACCCTTTAAATGGGTCATCCGTAAAAATTTGATATCTTTAGAACTCATTTCCATGGGCCTGACGATTCTGAGCGAAGGCGCGGAGCGGTTCTTGTCCGGAGATACAATGACCGGCCAGTTGCAGCACTGGCAATGATCGTCTGATAAACAAGGTGCATGGGCTGTGTCCTGGCCGCTTCTTTTGCTGTTTTTGTTTGGCGCCAACACCAGTTGACTCTTGCTGTTTGAATTCTTATGAACGACAAAACCCATCCTCCCATTGATTTGCTGGGATTGCCGCTTTTTTGGCAGGAGGGCTTGTTGTATCGAGTTCACCATGGTGAAAACGTTCTAGCTTGGCTAGAGGTTGACTTGAATGATGAACTCAGCTTTAAAAAAACATTGATTATTTTGACCGATCAAAGGGTCATCTCGACGGATGAAGCCCAAAAAAGTTGGAATTTTTGGCCTCTTGCCCCTGAATTGGCCCTTCGGGTGGTCGATCATGCGGGGGTCGGCACCTTGTCTTTTCACCAAGGCGCAAAGCGATTGGCCGCCTGGCGATTCACGCTGGGACTTGAGGCCGCTGTTTTGCGTTGGAAATTACGGCTTGAAAATCAACTTTCGGTCGCCTTTTCAGGGGGCAGGGCAGAATCTTTTAGAGGCCAAGGATTTGATGCAAATCTCTTGGAAAACTCCGAATGGTTGGAGCCCGGCATTGGGCAGATGCGACATGTTTTATGCCCTATTTGTCAAAATGTGGTGGACGCTGCAGAAGAAGAATGTGCGGTTTGTTTGGAAAAAGAACAGACGCCAACCTCTTCTTGGACGCTGTTTAAGCTTTGGCGGTTTGCCAAGCCCTATCAGTGGCAGTTATTGCTGGGTTTTGTCTTAACCCTGGCGTCTACCGCCGCCACATTGGTGCCGCCTTATCTCACCATGCCTCTGATGGACGATGTGCTCATTCCTTATCAAAATGGCAAGAGCATTGACCCCGTCACGGTCTCTTGGTACCTCGTGGGATTATTGGCTTCGGCCCTTGTGGCATGGAGTCTGGGGTGGATCAAAACTTATATTTTGGCACTGGTATCTGAGCGCATTGGCGCGGATTTGCGAACCACCACCTATCAACATTTACTAAAGTTGTCTTTGGAATATTTCGGGGGACGTCGTACGGGCGATCTAATTGCTCGCATTGGCAGTGAAACAGATCGAATCAATGTTTTCTTGTCTTTGCATTTGCTTGACTTCGCGACCGACATATTGATGATCATGATGACTGCGGTCATCTTGTTTTCCATCAATCCTACGCTGGCACTTGTCACTTTATTGCCTTTGCCATTCATTGGTTGGCTGATTCATGTGGTGCGAGAAAGACTGCGCACTGGCTTTGAAAAAATTGACCGTGTTTGGTCTGAAGTCACCAACGTTCTGGCAGATACCATTCCTGGTATTCGGGTGGTTAAGGCCTTTGCGCAAGAGGACCGTGAGTCCCAACGTTTTATAGATGCCAACCAACACAATTTGGCTGTCAACGATCGACTGAATCGGGTCTGGTCTGTGTTCTCGCCAACGGTCACGTTGATGACAGAAGTGGGCCTTTTGGTGGTCTGGGGATTTGGCATTTGGTTGGTTTCAAAGGACCAAATTACCGTAGGGGTACTCACTGCGTTTTTGGCTTATATCGGGCGCTTCTACACTCGACTCGACTCCATGAGTCGCATCGTGTCCAGCACTCAAAAAGCAGCATCAGGCGCCAAGCGCATTTTTGAAATTTTGGACCATGTTTCCAGTGTGCCGGAGCCCCTCAATCCCGTGGCTTTGCCCCAAGTGGAAGGGCGCATTACGCTAACAGATGCCAGTTTCCGATACGGCAATCGAGCGGTCATTAAGAAATTGAATTTGGACATCAGACCTGGCGAGATGATTGGCTTGGTCGGGCACAGTGGTTCGGGCAAAAGTACGTTGGTAAATTTGATGTGCCGTTTTTATGACTTGTCTGAAGGCAGTATCGCCTTGGATGGCGTGGACATCAAGCAACTTAAAGTAGCCGATTACAGAAGGCACATTGGTTTGGTATTGCAAGAACCCTTCTTGTTTTTTGGCACCATTGCTGACAACATTGCTTATGGCTTGCCCGATGCCACGCGAGATGACATTGTGGCGGCGGCCAGAGCTGCCCATGCGCATGAATTTATCTTGCGAATGCCTCAGGGCTATGACTCGTTGGTCGGGGAGCGGGGGCAAGGCTTGTCAGGGGGCGAACGTCAGCGTATTTCCATAGCCCGCGCATTGCTCATCAACCCCCGCATTTTAATTTTGGATGAAGCCACTTCTGCCGTAGATACAGAAACAGAAAAAGAAATCCAAAACGCACTCGACAATTTGGTTCGCGGCCGCACTACCATAGCCATTGCACACCGTTTGTCGACACTGCGCAAAGCAGATCGACTGGTGGTCATGGACAAAGGTCTGATTGTGGAAGAGGGGACTCACGACGTTTTGATTGAAAGCAAAGGCGCCTATTGGCGTTTATACGAAGCGCAGCAAAGACAAGCAGAATCTGAAGGTGCTGTCTTGAGAGAATCGGTGGCACTATGAGTGCAGCGTTGCAAAATATTCAATTCGACCAAGGCCCTTCAGGCCGCTGGTTTTTTGTGGCTCACGATGGCAAGCAGCATGAACATGTGATGGCTGTGCGCTCTTTCCCTGTGGCCGCGCCTGAAGAGGGTATTGCATTGGTGGACGTTGACGGCAAAGAACTCTTGTGGATTCCACATTTGAATCAATTGACCGAGGCTGTTCGTGCCAAGGTTCTGCTGGCCATGCGTCAGCGTGAGTTTATGCCGCAAATTTTAAAGTTGTATGGCGTGAGCAGTTTTGTGACGCCCAGCACTTGGGACATAGAGACCGATCGAGGTCGTACCAATCTGCTGCTCAAAGGCGAAGAAGACATACGCCGTTTGTCGGCGTCCGTTCTCTTGGTGACCGATGGCCATGGCGTTCAATTTTTGATTCGCGATTTGGCTCAAATGGATCGCTATTCGCGAAAATTGTTCGATCGATTTTTATGATTTTTGGCGGCAATCCGCATGCACATCCAACGGGGCCTGATAGACCTCTGTGCTGATGCCCAGCAGCCCCAACACAGAATGGAAATAGTGATCGTGTGTGAGGGGCATGTCCCTTTTATTTTTGAGACACGTGCTTTGCAAGCCCATTTGTTTTTCAAAGCGAGCAGACCACCAAGTGATCCAGGGAACTCTTTTTTGGACATCAGGCGCAACTTGGTAGGGTAAGCCATGCAAGTACAAATTATTTTCGCCCAAAGACTCGCCATGATCTGATACATAAATCAGGGCAGGTGCCGAGCTGCTTTCTGATTTTTTCAACCACTGAATGGCTTGGCTCAAAAAGTGGTCTGTGTACAAAATGGTGTTGTCAAAAGAATTGACTACTTGCTCACGGCTGCATTCTTGCAGTGCATTGCTGCTGCATTCTGGTTTAAATTTCTTAAAGCTATCGGGCACGCGCTTATAGTAAGCGGGGCCATGACTGCCCATCTGGTGCATCACCACCACCACACCTTTGGCACGACGTTCTGCTGGCAAGGCTTGAATGCGTTCATCCAGTTGTTGCAACATAATTTCGTCAAAACATTCACCGTCTTTGCAAAGCGTGGGATGTTTGAGTTCTTTGGTCAATACTTGCGGCACACGTTCACAAACCCCTTTGCAACCCGACTGGTTGTCTATCCAGACCACGGCCAAGCCGGCGTGTTGGAGGACATCAATGAGGCTTTCATAATTGACTTTTCGGGCTTCAAACTTTTCTTTGCCTAGATGCGAAAACATGCAGGGCACTGAGGTGGCGGTGCTGGTGCCGCAAGACATGACACCTTTCAAGCTGATGATATTTTCTTGCGCCAACTCAGGGGTGGTAGGGCGCTCATAACCATTCACACCAAAGTTACCCATGCGCGCTGTTTCACCTAAAACCAACAACAGCAATGGTGGTTTGTCGCTGGGCTTTAGCGCTGCGATCTTGGCGTCTTGACCAATGGGCAGCAGTATTTTGTGATCGCGCTGAAAAGGCTTGGCAGCCACCATGCCGATGGCGTAGTAGCTGTTGAGCGGATTGACTAAATAACGCAACTGGGTGTGGTTGCGCATGATGGATGAAAAGTCTTGGAACACAGCCAACAATGCCCCTACGATGACAACGACAGAGACAACACCCATGAGGGAATTGCTAACGGCTTGCTGGCTGATCAGCAGGGATTTGATGGGTGTTTTCCAAAGCACCCAAGTTGGAAAGATGCCCAAAATCAGGAGGCTGATGAGCATCCGCCAATTCAGCAAATCCAAAGCTTCTTTGGTATCGGTTTGAACCACGTTGGTGATCATGGTGCTGTCAATCACGATGCCGTAACTGACCATGAAGTAGGCGCCACTGGCTGCGCTCAAAAAGAAAATGGTCAAGATGGGTTTGAGCAACCAGCGCCAACTCAAGACGCTCAAAATAGTGGTAAGGGCCGCCGTGATGATCAGGCCAAATCCGACGGCAAAGGCAAAGCCGCGCCATCCATTGACCTCGGGGAGTTGGAAAATTTGTTGCCAGAGGGCGATGTTGCCCACACTGGCCAGCCAAATACTGCTGATCAAAGCAACCCATGCAGGATGCCAACCGCGAGGGTTAGCGGCTGAAGGTCGGTGGCTTTGAGTGGTCATACATCAAGTTTAAGCGCCAAATAAACCTTTGAGTTTGTCAGTCCAGCTGTTGCCAGTCGGCATGTGTTTGGCGCCGCCTTTTTGCAAGGACTCATCAAACTCTTTGAGTAACTTGCGTTGGTGCTCGGTAAGCTTAACAGGCGTCTCTACTGTGATGTGGCAATAAAGGTCGCCAGGGTAACTTGCACGCACGCCTTTAATGCCTTTGCCGCGTAAACGGAATTGTTTGCCCGTTTGTGTGCCTTCAGGAATGTCGATGGCCGCTTTGCCATTGAGTGTGGGTACGTCAATCTCACCGCCTAGTGCAGCTTTGCTGAAACTGATGGGTACGGAGCAATGCAAGTCGTCGCCATCGCGCTCAAAGATATCGTGTTTTTTCAGGCGAATTTCAATGTACAAGTCGCCAGGTGGCCCCCCATTGGTGCCGGGTTCGCCGTTGCCGGTGCTGCGAATGCGCATGCCATCGTCTATGCCTGAAGGAATTTTGACTTCGAGTGTCTTTTGCTTTTTAAGTTTACCTTGGCCGCTGCAAGAAGGGCATGGGTCAGCGATGATTTTTCCGGAACCGCGGCAATGTGGACAAGTTTGTTGTACGCTGAAAAAGCCTTGGCGCATTTGCACAGTGCCAGAGCCTTGGCAAGTGCCGCAGGTTTTGGCGCTGGTGCCTTTTTTGGCACCCGAACCACCGCAGGGGTCGCACTCATCCCAGCTTGGAATTCGAATTTGTGCATCTTTGCCAGCCGCCGCTTCTTCCATCGTGACTTCCATGGCGTAGCTCAAATCGCCACCTCGGAATACCTGGCGTCCACCGCGGCCAGCACCCCCTCTTTGTTGCCCAAAGATGTCGCCAAAGATGTCGCCAAAGGCTTCACCAAAACCGCCAAAGCCTTCAGCACCACCGCCGGGACCGCGCATATTTGGATCGACACCCGCATGACCGTGTTGGTCGTAGGCGGCACGTTTTTGAGCGTCCGACAACATCTCGTAGGCCTCTTTGACCTCTTTGAATTTGGCCTCGGCTTCTTTGGCGTCGTCGCCCTGATGTCTGTCGGGGTGGAACTTCATCGCCAATTTGCGATACGCCTTTTTAATCTCATCTTCTGAGGCGTTTTTCGCTATACCCAATACTTCGTAAAAGTCTCTTTTGGCCATCGTGTTTTGCTACTGTTTGAACAAGAACGCCGCGAAAGCGATTTCCATGACGGAATACGCTAACGCGGCGGCTTGGGCTATTGCCCTTAAGGAAAAGGCTTAGCCCTTTTTAACTTCTTTCACTTCTGCATCGACCACATTGTCATCTGCAGGTTTGGCCTCGGCGCCAGGGCCGCCCGCTGCACCACCGGCTGCTGCTTCTTTGGCTTGCATGTCGGCGTACATTTTTTCACCCAACTTTTGGCTGACAGTCATGAGCGATTCAGTTTTGGCTTGGATGGCGTCTTTGTCTTCGCCTTTCAAAGCTTCTTCCAATTCTTTCAAGGCCGCTTCGATTTTGGTTTTCTCGTCTGCTTCAATTTTGTCGCCGTACTCGGTCAAGCTTTTCTTCACACTGTGAACACTTGCTTCGCCTGAATTCTTGGCCTGAACTATTTCGAGTTTCTTCCTGTCGTCCTCGGCATTCAACTCAGCGTCTTTCACCATCTGCTGAATTTCGGCTTCAGACAAGCCGGAGTTGGCTTTGATGGTGATTTTGTTTTCTTTGCCGGTGCCTTTGTCTTTGGCGCCCACGTGCAAGATGCCGTTGGCGTCAATGTCAAAGGACACTTCAATTTGAGGTGTGCCACGTGCGGCTGGCGGAATGCCTTCGAGATTGAACTCACCTAGCAACTTGTTGCCACTGGCCATCTCGCGCTCGCCTTGGTAAACCTTGATGGTCACAGCAGGCTGATTGTCATCAGCGGTGGAGTAGGTTTGTGCAAACTTGGTTGGAATGGTGGTGTTCTTGGTGATCATTTTGGTCATCACGCCACCCAAGGTTTCAATGCCCAAAGACAAAGGTGTGACGTCTAACAAAAGCACGTCTTTGCGATCGCCAGACAAAACCTGACCTTGAATGGCAGCGCCTACCGCCACAGCTTCGTCAGGGTTCACGTCTTTGCGTGGCTCTTTGCCGAAGAACTCCTTGACCTTGTCTTGCACTTTGGGCATGCGTGACATACCGCCCACCAAAATGATGTCGTCAATGTCAGACACGCTGACACCTGCGTCTTTAATGGCCATGCGGCAAGGTGCCATGGTGCGCTCGATCAACTCGTCAACCAAACTCTCCAACTTGGCACGACTGAGTTTGATGTTCAGGTGTTTAGGACCCGTCGCATCTGCGGTGATGTAGGGCAAGTTGATGTCGGTGCCCGCAGAGCTGGACAATTCGATCTTGGCTTTTTCAGCGGCTTCTTTTAAGCGCTGCAGGGCCAGTACGTCTTTGGACAAATCAACGCCGCTTTCTTTTTTGAATTCGGTGATGATGTGCTCGATGATGCGTTGGTCGAAATCTTCGCCGCCCAAAAAGGTGTCGCCATTGGTGGAGAGCACTTCAAATTGTTTTTCGCCATCGACGTCAGCTATTTCGATGATGGACACGTCAAACGTTCCGCCACCCAAGTCATACACCGCAATTTTGCGATCGCCTTTTTCTGTTTTGTCCAAACCGAAAGCCAATGCGGCGGCTGTCGGCTCATTGATGATGCGCTTCACGTCCAGGCCTGCAATGCGGCCCGCATCTTTGGTCGCTTGACGTTGTGCGTCGTTGAAGTAAGCAGGCACCGTGATCACAGCTTCTGTCACTTCCTCGCCGAGGTAGTCCTCGGCAGTTTTCTTCATCTTGCGAAGCACTTCAGCGCTGATTTGGGGCGGCGCCAACTTGTTGCCGCGAACTTCCACCCACGCGTCGCCATTGTCGGCTTTGGCAATGGTGTAAGGCATCAGGTCGATGTCTTTTTGAACTTCTTTTTCAGCGAACTTGCGACCAATCAAACGCTTCACGGCATACAGCGTGTTGCGAGGGTTGGTGACAGCTTGACGTTTGGCGGACGCGCCGACCAAAATTTCGCCGTCTTCTTGATACGCAATGATGGAAGGCGTGGTGCGTGCGCCTTCGGCGTTTTCAATCACCTTGGTGGTGTTGCCCTCCATGATGGCCACGCAAGAGTTGGTGGTGCCCAAGTCGATACCAATGATTCTTCCCATGTTCTTCTCCGGTAAATCTAAAAAATGCTTGAATGAAACAGAAGTAGGGGCGGTTGGGTCAATTTCAAGGCTAAATTGCTTGAAATTGCGTCTTTTTTGCCTTCATATGCCTCCAAAGAGGCTGTTTTCTACTTCTGAAGTTATTTGGGCGCTGTCACCGTGACCAAGGCGGGGCGTAACACTCGTTCTGCAATGAGATAGCCTTTTTGCAAAACGGTGACAACTGTGTTGGGTTCTTGTTCTGCAGGGACCACACTGATGGCCTGGTGATGGTGCGGGTCAAACTTGATGCCGGCCGCAGGGTTGATTTCAATCACCTTGTTGCGCTCCAAAGCACTTTTCAATTGGCGAAGCGTGGCCTCTGCGCCCTCGCGAATTTGCTCTGGCGTGACGTTTTGAATGGCCAAGCCGGCTTCCAAACTGTCCAATACGGGAAGCAGGCTGTCGGCAAAACCCTCCACAGCAAACTTGCGGGCTTTGGAAATTTCTTCATCAGCGCGGCGCCGGGCGTTTTGCACATCGGCTTGGGCGCGCAGGTATTGGTCTGCCAGCGTGGCGTTTTGGGCCTTCACATTGGTCAGTTCAGCTTGTGCATCAGCCAGAGGATCTTGAGGCACAGAGGCGTGCTGTGCCTGAGTGTCTGAGCCCATGGCAGCAGCAGCCGCCGCCAAAGCATCGGCAGTGGGCATCACGCCTGCTGCGCCTGGGTTGGGGTTTTGATTTGGGGTGTTTTGTGAGCTGGAATCAGACATGAAATGCATCCGCAATAAATGACAACGCCCCAAAGTTGGGGGCGTTTTGAAAGATTTCAAGTCCCTTTGGACTTGCTTGAGTTATGACAATTCTAGCAATTCGACGTCAAATTTCAGGGTGGCGTTGGGGGGAATCACGCCGCCAGCGCCGCGAGAGCCGTAGCCCAAGTCAGAAGGAATGATCAAGGTGCGAGCACCCCCAATTTTCATGCCCGCCACGCCTTCGTCCCAGCCGCGGATGACCATACCGGCACCCAAAATGAATTCGAAAGGATCGCTGCGGTCTTTGCTGGAGTCAAATTTAGCGCCTTGTTCGCCGTCTTCGAAAAGCCAACCGGTGTAATGCACGGTGACTG
The DNA here is from genome assembly GCA_947479935.1 of Comamonadaceae bacterium. Lineage (GTDB taxonomy): Bacteria > Pseudomonadota > Gammaproteobacteria > Burkholderiales > Burkholderiaceae_C > Limnohabitans_A. Next base: position 45,140 of record CANKBG010000016.1, on the reverse strand, counting down.
TTTGGCCTTTGGTGGCTTCGGCGCCGTCGCCGACCACTGTGTCTTCGTATTGCAGGCCGGTGGCTGTGGTGTTCATGAGAGCGTCCTAGTGAAGTGTCATGGAAAAGCCAGTTCTAGACTGGCCTAAGGGCTGAATTATGCCAGTGGAAGCCAACCTTCTTGCATCGCTTGTGGCTAGGTTGCCCTGTGGTCTAGTTGGCGCGGCGTTTGGCCAAGTCTTGCATCAATGCCCTTATGCCGTAAGTCCATGGCGGCGCTAGGTCAGAGTTGGTGACGCGGTTGTAGAGGGTGCCCAGTTGCGGTGTAGAAATAGCCACGGTATCACCCACCACATGGGTGAAGCCTTGACCGGGGCCGTGGCGATCTTGGGTGGGGGCAAACATGGTGCCTAAAAACAAAACCAAGCCATCGGGGTACTGGTGGTATTTGCCAATGGCTTGCGCAGCCAAGTCCAAGGGGTCGCGGCTTATTTGACTGAGCGAACTGCTGCCTTGCATCACAAATCCTTCTGGCCCTTTGACCGTCATGCTAAGGTCAGTGGCGCGCACGCTGTCGATGGTGTAGTGGGCATCGAACAAACGGATGAAGGGGCCAATCGCACAACTGGCATTGTTGTCTTTGGCTTTTCCTAGCAGCAGAGCACTTCGGCCTTCAAAGTCGCGCAGGTTGACATCGTTGCCCAGGGCCGCCCCCACCACATTGCCTTTTGAATTGATGACCAACACAATTTCGGGCTCGGGGTTGTTCCATGAACTGCCTGGATGGAGGCCCACATCAAAGCCAGAACCGACTGCGCTCATCGCTTGGGATTTAGTGAAAATTTCGGCATCTGGGCCAATGCCCACTTCCAAATACTGCGACCACACGCCTTGCGCCACCAAAACCTCTTTGAGCTTCGTTGCTTGATCGGAGCCTGGTTTGACATCGCGCAGGTTATCGCCCATCACGCTGATCACGGCTTTGCGAACACTTTCAGCTTTGGCGGCATCGCCACGCGCTTGCTCTTCAATGACCCGCTCAAGCATGCTGGCCACAAAGGTCACACCTGCGGCTTTGATGGCTTGCAGGTCGGTGGGCGCTAGGAACCAAGCTGCTTGATGGTTTTGATTCAAGGGATCGGTATTTGCCCAAACGGTAGGCGTAGACCATGTTCGACCTGTGTGTTGCGAGACGATGGCTGCTGCGTGGTCCATCTCCATCAAATCACTGCAGGTGAGCGCCAATGCTGATAAATCAGTGATTTCATGTTCACCCACTTTGACCAAGTAAGGCCCTTCACCCGGCACCCAAATTCGGCCAATCAAAACGGCATGGGCCGCATCGAGAGGCAATGTTTCAGTCAATGAGGGAAAGCTTGAAGTCACCACGAGACGTTCTCCTAATGAGGATGCCTAAGTTGCTGATTGCGTAGCAAATTTAAAGGTATATTTTTTGCAAAAGAGTCACCAATGTTTGCGCTTGGTTGGGGGTGAGTTTACCGCCTACATTTCTTTCGAGTTCTGCTGCTGTGGCTTCAGCTTGCACCATGAGTGCCCGGCCCTTTTCAGTTGGGTGCAGACCCACTGCCCGACCATCATGGGGGTGAGGCAGACGCTCAATCAAACCACGAGAATCTAAAGATTGAATCAGACTGACCAAATTGGGCGGCAAGATGTTCAAAGAGGCGCACAGTTGACGCGAAGTGACGCCAGGGTTGTGCACCACTACGGACATCACCGAAAAATCTACAGGCTTAAGACCGTAGACCGCCATTTTTTCTAAAAATTCTCCAATGATGGCCAAAGCAGCGCGACGTGCGTTGTAACCAATCAAGGTTTCTAAAAAGTGGGTGTCGACCTTCTCAATGGCACTCGAGGCTTGTTTTGCGCTGCTTCGCATTGTGTTTCGATCAAGTATTTCAATGAGGCGAGATGGAAAAGAAGCCCGAGAACTTAGAAATTTCTCAGGCCTATGCATTTCTAACCAAGATTAGGAGTCAACAGTGAAGCCAATGCGCTTAATCAGAGGACCCCAACGCTCTAATTCCACTTGTGAACTCTTGAGTTGATCAGCCACAGTGCCGCCATATGGAATTAAGCCAACAATGGTTAAAGCATCTTGAACGCCTTTGTCTTTCAGGGCTGCGTTGATGGCTGCATTGGCTGCTTGAACAATGTTGGCGGGTGTTTTAGCTGGTGCGTAAAACCCAAACCACTCTTCAACGGTCAGCTCTGGAAAGCCTTGTTCTGCAAAGGTTGCCACATCGGGAACAAAGGGTGAGCGAGTTTTGCCTGAGGTCGCCAAGATGCGCATTTTGCCGGCTTTGTGGTTGGCAATAAAGTCACCATGCGGCGTGAACATGCAAGCAATTTGTCCACCTACTACGTCAGTCACACCAGGCACAGAGCCGCGGTAGGGGGCGTGCTTGAACTCAAAGTTTTGGTTAAGTCCTAGCAATGCACCAATGAAGTGTGGGGTTGAGCCCGCTGCAGGTGAACCATAGCTGGCTTGTGCAGGATTGGCCTTGGCCCAAGTCACAAAGTCTTTGACATTTTTAACGCTTGCGGGAACCATGGGGCCGACAGCAAAGCCATGGTGAATCATGGAGCTGGTTCCTACTGGCGTGAAATCTTCAAAGGGCTTGTATTGCAGATTTTTGAAAATGTGGGGATACAGCGAAATGGGCGAAAAAGGTGTCATGGCCAACACCGAGCCATCGGCAGGTGCTGACTTGAGTAAGTTCAATGCAATTTGTCCGCCAGCACCAGGTTTGCTGTCAATGACACCCGCATTTTTGCTATACGGAGTGCCACCAAATTTTTCGGCAACACGGCGCGCACAAATGTCACCTGAGCTGCCAGGTGGAAAACCATAGAGCACTTTGACCTGCTCTATAGGCATGCCACTTTGTGCCCATGATTGTTGAAAAGCGGTACTTCCCACAATGGCTGCGCCTACTGTGATCTGCAAAAATTCACGACGATTTGTCATGCTTGTCTCCTCTTAGGGTGGTTGAAAAAATCGAACTCAAAAAATAACTTAATACTGGGTTGTCGCATCAACTGCATAAAGCTTGAATGTCCTTGGGTACTGCAATGGCTTTGATACGATCTGGGTCATCAGGGTGCTTGATGCAGAAGGCGCGAACTTCGGTGCCTTCGCACAACACGGTGTCACCTCGCATCACGACATGTTTGTGAATAAAGGTTTTGTCTCGCCACTCTTGTACGCTGGTGTGAATTTGAATTGTTTCACCATAAGTGGCGGTACGACCAAACTTGGTGTTAATTTCTAACAAAGGCGTACCAATGATGCCGGTGGTTTTGACCAACTCACGCCAAGGTTGAACGCCGCACTTCACAAAGAAATTCAGTGACGAGGCATCCATCCATTTAGAAAAATTGGGAAAAAATACGATACCTGCGGGGTCGCAATCACCGAACATCACTTGCACTTCGTAAACAACTGTTTTACTCATTTTTATCTTTCGTGCGATGGCTTAGCGGGGAGCCATGCGCAGTGCGCCGTCCAAACGAATCACCTCGCCGTTCAAGTGACCGTTGCTGACAATGTGCGCGGCCAATTGCGCAAACTCTTCTGGCTTGCCAAGTCGGGAGGGGAAGGGAATACTAGCCGCCAAAGAGGCTTGCACTGTTTCAGGCAATGTTTTCAGCAAAGGTGTTGCAAAGATCCCTGGTGCAATGGTGCAGACACGAATGCCGTGTTGCGCTAAATCGCGCGCCATGGGCAGTGTCATGCCGGCTACGCCTGCTTTGGACGCGCTATAGGCTTGCTGACCCACTTGGCCATCAAAGGCTGCCACTGAAGCGGTGAACACCATGGCACCACGTTCGCCGTCTTCCATAGGATCTAGCTTGGCACAGGCTGCAGCGAAAACACGCGCTGCGTTGTAGGTACCAATCAAATTGACATTCACCACTTTGGCAAAGTCTTCTAAAGGCGCTGGGTTGCCATCTTTGCTCACAATGCGTTTGGCAGTGCCAATGCCTGCAATTTGCATTAGGATACGGGCGCCGCCATGGGCCTTAGCGGCCTCTGCCACTGCGTTTTCCATGCTGGCCGCGTTGGTCACATCACATTGAATTGCCAAACCACCAATCTCAGAAGCTACTTTTTTCGCATTGTCTAAGTTCAAATCGAGTACGGCCACTTTGGCGCCCAGGCGAGCCAATTCTCTTGCCGTGGCTTCGCCCAGTCCAGAACCACCGCCTGTGACCAAGGCGCTCATGTTTTGAATGTTCATATTGTGTCTTGCCTTTTGAGATTTAAATGTTCGGCTTCAAGATGACTTGCAGCTTGTCTTCATGTAAAGCAGCTACAGTGTCTGCGCGGTGCGCCAACACCGATCGCTGATTGATAGAGCCCTTGTCCGTGATCTCGCCTTTGTCGATGGTAGGTGGCTCGGACAACAAGCACATGCGTGCAATTCGGTTGGCGCTGCCTGTGGCAGTTTTTGCCAATTCGTCTAGCACTTTTTGGAACTGTGCTAACACAGGTGAACTGCTCAATACATCAGCCAAAGGCGCATCAGCTGCCATACCGCTTAATGCGCGAACCGCTGCAGTTGGAAAGACCATGGCACCCACTTCTTTTAAGTTGATGCCTGTTAAAACAACATCTTGAATATAGGGCGCACCCGCCGCAATGATCTTGCCGCGCAAAGGGCCCACACTTACAAAAGTGCCTGTGGCCAGTTTGAAGTCTTCGGCGATTCGGCCATCAAACTTCAAGCCCAAGTGAACATTGTTTTGATCGATCCACTTCACGGCATCGCCTGTACAGAAAAAACCTTCGTCGTCAAATGCGCCTTCGGTTTCTTCGTCATTGCGCCAGTAACCCGGCGTGATGTTGGGGCCGCGATAACGGACCTCGGTTTTGCCACCCATGTCGACCATTTTGAGTTCCAAGCCAGGTGTGGGCACGCCCAAATCGCCTGCGGACACATTGGGGTTGGTTACAAAAATACCAAAAGGGCCAGACTCGGTCATGCCAAGGCCAGTCCCCATCACAATGCGCTCGCCAATTTCGCGCTCTTGTGATTCGTACAAGCTGTCCCAAATAGGTTGGGCCAAAGCCGCACCTGCATAAAAGAACATTTGAACGCGCGACAGTAAATTGATGCGCAATGCATCGTCAGTTTTCATGGCCAACGCAATGGCCTCGAAGCCAGTTGGAACGTTGAAGTAAACCGTGGGCGCAACTTCACGCAGATTACGCAGTGTTTCATGCATGAGCGCTGGCGTTGGTTTGCCGTCGTCGATGTAAAGGGTGCCGCCATGAAATATCACCATGCCAAAGTTGTGGTTGCCGCCAAAGGTGTGATTCCATGGCAACCAGTCGACCAAAACCAAGGGATCTTCAGCCAAGACAGGCATGGATTGCGTCATTTGTTGTTGGTTGGCACACCATAGGCGCTGAGTGTTGATCACAGCCTTGGGCATTTTGGTTGAGCCACTGGTGAATAAAAACTTCACAATGGTGTCAGGTCCTGTGGCCGCTATGGCGGCGTCTACTTGCGCTGTGGCCAGTGTGTTGCAAAGGTCGGTCAATGAAGTGACGACGCGACCCTCGACAGTGCCCTCGTGCATCACTACTTCTAAGTCCGAGGCCACTGTGGCGGCAATGGCTTTGGCATAGCGTGTATCACTGGCAAACACCATGCCTGGCGTGACCGTGCGCAACACATGTTTGAGCTTGTCAAAGTCTTGGCTGATCAAAGAGTAGGGTGGTGATGTGGGCACAAAAGGCACGCCCGCTAACATGCACCCCAATGCGAGCAAGGCATGCTCTAAGCTGTTCTCACTCAAAATGACGACGGGGCGCTCTGAACTGAGGCCTCTATCGATTAAGCCTTGTGCAATGTTGCGTGCTGTGTGCCATGCTTCTGCGTAGGTCACATGCTGCCACTCGCCCAGGCTGCCATCTGTCAATTTGACACGGCGCGCAAAGACAGTCTGATTCGGTTTAAGTTGAGCCCAGTGATGCAGACGATCGGTCAGTCGATCGGGAAAGGGCTTAAGTTCTTGCTCAGCTTTTAAGTAATGGGTGCCAGGCACGCCATCTTTCAATGTGACGCGTGTGACGCCGAATTCCAAAGGTCTAAATTGAGGTGCACTCATGCTTATCTCCAAGTGGCTCAGCTTTTTTGTACCTTGTCAGCTTTGCCTTCCAAGAAAGCTTTGACGCGTGACTTGGCTTCTGGGGCAGCTTGTGCAATGGAGGAAATCAAGGCTTCTGTGAGATAACCATGATCGGCAGGTTGCTCTGCAATGCGCGGTAGGGCATGCATCAGTGCGTAATTGGTCAGGGGCGCATTGGTGGCAATCCGTTTGGCCAAATCCAAAGCCTTTTCTAAAGATTTGCCTTCGGGTACCAAGTATTGGGTTAGGCCAATGCGCTCGCCGTCGACAGCGTTGTACACACGGCCCGTCAGCATCATGTCTGTCATGCGTGCTACGCCAATGAGTTTGGGAATACGAACAGATCCACCTCCACCAACAAAGATACCGCGAGTACCCTCCGGTAAAGCAAAGAAAGAACTATCGTCAGCGACGCGAATATGGCAGGCGCTGGCCAATTCCAAACCGCCGCCCACCACAGCGCCATGCAGGGCTGCAACGACAGGGACTCTGCCTAGCTGAACAGCATCCAAGGCCAGGTGCCAACTGCGAGAGTGAAAGACACCTTGTCCGGCATCTCGCTCTTTAAGCTCCGACAAATCTAAACCCGCGCAGAAATGATTGCCTTCGCCATAAATAACAGCAGCTTTGGCTTCCTCGGGTAAATTTTGAAACACGTCACGCAGGGCTTCCACCAAGCCATCGCTCAAAGCGTTGCGTTTTAAAGGGCGGCTTAAGCGAACCACCGCCACAGCTTCTTGCATTTCAAAATGAATGCCATTCGATAAAGCACGTTGCAACAGGGGATGGATAATTTGAGTCATCATGGCAGTTCTAAAACAACTTTGCTGCTTGTCAGCCAAGTTTAAAAAGGTTATTATCAATAACTATATTGTGCTTCCAACAGGAGGCAAGAAACTCAGTGTTTTCCCTAGTCTTAGAAAGCGTTTATGAAACATCAAGACCTGATTGCCATCGACATTCACACCCATGCCGAAGTGAGTTGCTGGAATCCTTTCGACAATTACGGCGAAGAATATGACCGCGCAGCTGACAAGTTTTTTGGCAGCAACCGCCGTCCTACCATCGACGAAACAGTGGCTTATTACAGGGAAAGAAAAATTGGCTTGGTGATGTTCACGGTGGACAGCGAATCTCAGTTAGGACGTCGGCGAATTCCGAACGAAGAAATTGCCAAAGCCGCGCGCGATAACAGCGACATGATGATTGCTTTTGGTAGCATCGATCCACACAAAGGCAAGATGGGTGCGCGGGAAGCAGAGCGCCTGATCAAGGAAGAGGGCATTAAAGGGTTCAAGTTTCACCCCACGGTGCAGGGCTACCACCCTTACGACAAAATGGCTTGGCCCATTTACGAAGTGATCAACGAACACAAGTTGCCCGCCATTTTTCACACAGGCCACAGTGGCATTGGTTCTGGCATGCGATGCGGCGGAGGCTTGCGTTTGGCTTACAGCAATCCGATGCATTTGGACGATGTGGCCATTGATTTTCCCGATATGCAAATTGTGATGGCGCACCCCAGTTTTCCATGGCAAGACGAGGCATTGAGTGTGGCCACTCACAAGCCCAATGTCTGGATTGATTTGTCGGGTTGGAGCCCCAAGTACTTTCCGAAGCAATTGATTCAGTACGCCAATACCCTTTTGAAAGATCGCATTTTGTTTGGCAGTGACTACCCCCTCATCACACCCGAGCGGTGGATGAAAGATTTTGAAGTGGCAGGATTCAAACCCGAGGTGATGCCCGGAATTTTGAAAGACAACGCGGTGCGTTTACTCGGTTTGAAATAAATTATTTCAAAGTCAGAGAAGTTCTGACGGTACCTGCCCGGGCGGCATGCGCTGTTAATTGCAGCACGGTGCCAGTGGGAGCTTCCACAATCCACTCGTTCAATGCCCGATCGCCGGTAATGGTTTTGCTGGGCAAGAAAGCTTGAAGTGAATGGGTGGCCGCATGGCCTTCTAGTTGCGGACCTTCCATGCGCGGCTTGCCCATGCACAGTTGTGCGCCAGCAGGCAATTCAATCTCGAAAATGCAAGGACGTGCTGTCTTGCGCTCAAGTGCGCGCTTGGTGACATAACTTGGCAGGTAGCCTGCATTGCCAACAGCCAGTTGAACGCGCCATTGACCGTTGCCTAAATTTTCTGCTTTGGCATGGAGCAATTCGAGCTTGGGCAACGTCAACGCAATTTGATTCAGCCAAGCAGGGAAACGTGCTGCTTCGCGTTCACGCAAATGAGCAGGTGGATTGCGCCAAAAGTTCATGCGATCCCAGCCACCCAATTCAATGGCGCCCAACTCGGGGTGCTGATAGGGGTACCAATCGACGTGCGCTTGACCACCACACACCTCGTCACTCCACTTCAGCAGTTTGATGTCGTCCTCGGGGGGATGGTCACGGTACCAGTGGATCCAGTCGTAATCGTTGATGCCCGCCTCTTTGTTGGGAGCCCAAATTTCCACAGTCCAAAAAAGTGCGCCCAAATGCTCGTACACCCAATCTTGAGTTCCTGTAATCACTTCCTTGGGATGGTATTTGAAATCGTGAAAAGTACTAATGGCAGGATAACCTGTCAGCTTGCTGCCAATGTCGGACAAGCGCTTGATGATCCACAAATCTTCAGGCGTCATGTCGTTGTCACTTTGCGTGCCCATGGGGCGCAAAATCACGCCGGAGTGGGTGTGAAAACTGACGGCTGCGCCAATGTTGGGATGCTTGGCAATGAATTCCACCATGGCACGAACTTCAGGTTCGCTGGTGGGGTAGGGCCCTGCGCCCACTTGCTCATGTTCTTGTCGCCAAAATGCAGGAAAGTTGCGGTTGAGGTCTAGGCCTTCTACATCGCGGTTGGGTTTGATGTTCACGCCGTCGAAGTGTTTCAAGCTGCCCTCAGGCATGACGCGGTAATACTGCCCACCAAACTCACCTGGCAAACGCGGTGTGAGCAACCGAGGCTCGCTTGAATTGATTTTCCAACCCCCGTGTGGGTCGGGAATGCGCATCATCAAAATGCGACCGTCTCCATCCATGTCCTCAATGCTGAGGCCTTCAACATGGGGCTCATCCCAAGGGTAGGGGCGAGTGGACGATCTAATATGGCGAGGCTTGTCGGCCATGGCCAACTCTGCGCCATCAGGGTTTAAACGCGGCACAAGATAGACCACACGGGTGCTAAGAAGCTCGGTGACTTGAGCGTCTTCGCCATCTTTGCTGAGCAAATGATGCAACCAGTACAAGCACGCAGTGCTGGCAGTGAGTTCTGCCGCGTGAATATTGCCGTCAACCCAGAAGGCGGGTTTGTCGAGATCTGCTCCAGTCGACTTGCGGGTTAAAACCAAAACCCAAATGGGTCGGTTTTCGTGGCTTCTGCCCAGTTCCTGAAGTTCTACCAAGTCTGGCCTTGCCTTGGCAAAGTCTTTCAGCAGGTTGGTGAGTTCGGTGTGTTTGTAAAAACGATCAAACTCGGGTTTGGGCAAAGTGACGGAATGAGAACTACCGGAAGAAGCTTTGGTCATCATGACGTTCTATGGTGCGTTGACAGGGTGTCAGCATACCCAAACAGCTTTAAGCACTCTGTCCGACAACGGCAAATTGTTTTTGATTTGATTGCAGCCAGTTTAGCGACAAGCGATCGTCGTGTTGATTGGGATGGAAAGTGGCCGATTTGTAATCACGCCAGTTGGCCATGTTGCCCCTGAGCAAGCCATCTTTGGTCATCAGTAATTGCCAACCGCTTTTCCATGTACTTACTTTTAACAATTCACGTTCGTGCCATAAGTTGCGAACGGTTTGTAACAGGACATCCGATAGAAATTGAACCGTGACAAAGTGAAATAACTTGATGCGCCACTCTTCATTGCCACCCAAAGCTTTGTATATGTCAAAGGCAGTGCAGCGGTGCTCAGATTCTTCTGCGCTGTGCCATAACCACATGGTTTTGAGTCGCTCTTCTGAGCCGTCAAATACTTCGGGGTGACGCAAAATCCAGTCTGCAAATATGGCCGTGAAATGTTCTGTCGCAGCGGTCACACCCACGTGCATTCGCACATTCAAGTGCGCATTTTTGGCGATTCGCTTGGCAGAATTCTTTGCAATGGCGTTGGGATAGCCCATGGTATCCAAATGGTCGTTAAAGAGGCCATGGATTCGGCGATGGGTGGCTTCTTGGCCAATAAAACCCTGAACTTCTTGTTTGAAGTGAGCCTGCTCAGCCTCTGGCAAGGTTTTAATGCCAGCGCGCACCGAGTCAATGAAAAATTGCTCGCCCACAGGAAAACTCATGGAAAGCGCATTGAAAAATGCCGATTTAAAGGCATCTTGGCCGCACCAATTCGATGCGAACGGCGCATTGAGATCAATTAAAAGTTTGCGAACTAGCAATTGCGACATAAAACTTCTTTCGAGATGCTTAAATTCTAAGCAATAGTGCAATTTGACCATAAATGGGTAGCCCCAATTCGTATCAGGGAAATACCTAGCGATTTAGGGGGGTAAATCGCTGTCATTGTGCTGAATTGTCAGCACAATGCCCCTCACCCCTATATTTTGCAGGGTGCGGTTTGAAAGTTCATTTGAACGCACGCTGCCCCAGACTTGAAAGACATTGATGACAAAGCCCCACTTAATTCTTGATCATGTGTATTCGCACGAAAAAACATTGCCTGACTTTGTTTACATGACGCAACCGATTGGCCATGGCCAAGTGATTGATTACACGTGGCGAGAAACCTTGAAACAAGCCCGCGCCATGGCGGCTTATTTAAAGTCTCAAAATTTAACGCCTGGCGCCAAAGTGGCCATTCTTTCCAAAAATTGCGCGCATTTCATGATGGCGGAATTGGCCATATGGATGGCTGGCGGAACAACGGTGGCCATTTTTCCCACAGAACTCGGGGAAACAGTGAAGTACGTTCTCGATCACAGTGAAGCCAGTTTTTTATTCGTAGGGAAGTTGGACACTTGGTCGGAACAAGCGCCTTTTGTGCCTGCATCATTGCCTTGTGTTGCGTTTCCCCTGGCCCCTGAAAATAAATTTGCAAAGTGGGATGACATCGTTGCAAAAACAGCCCCCTTGCAGGGTGATATTTCGCGGGCGCCCCATGATTTGGCCATGATCATGTACACGTCGGGTTCTACTGGCCAACCCAAAGGCGTCATGCACAATTTTGAGCGAATATCCTTGACTGCGGAATATATCAATCAATATATTTTGGAAAACTCAGGTGATTTGAAAGATTACCGCATCCTGTCTTATCTCCCCTTGGCGCACGTTTTTGAGCGTGCTTGGGTTGAGGCCACGAGTTTGACGAAGGGGGATACACATGTATTTTTTGCAGAATCTTTGGACACGTTTATCCAAGATTTAAACCGTGCAAGACCCACGTTCTTCATTTCTGTACCACGCTTGTGGCTCAAGTTTCAGCAGGGCGTTTTTAGCAAAATGCCGCCCGCAAAATTGGATTTCTTGTTGAGTATTCCCATCGTCGGTGGTTTAGTTAAAAAGAAAATTCTCAAAGGCCTTGGGTTGGATCAAGTGGTATCAGCGGGTAGCGGTTCTGCCCCCTTGCCAGCTGAATTAATTGTGTGGTACCGCAAACTAGGCTTGAAACTCTTAGAGGGTTACGCCATGACGGAGGATTTTGCTTGGTCACACAGCTGCACCAACGAAATTAATGAGCCTGGCAGTGTGGGCATACCCACGCGGGGCGTACAAGCTCGTATTAGCCCTGAAGGGGAAATACTGGTGAAATCTCCCGGTCAAATGGTGGGCTATTACAAACGCCCCGATTTGGATGCTGAAGCTTTTACAGCCGATGGTTTTTTCAAGACGGGCGATCAAGGTCAACAGCGGGCGGACGGCTTGTTGAAAATTACAGGTCGCTTGAAGGAAATCTTCAAAACCTCTAAAGGCAAATATGTGGCGCCAGCGCCCATTGAGAACAAGCTCAATGCGCACCCCATGATCGAAATTAGCATTGTCTCGGGTGTATCTCAGCCATCGGCTTATGCCTTGGTGGTGCTTGCAGAAGACATTCGTCCCAAAATAAATGAACCTGAAGTCAAGGCCCAGGTGGAGCACGAACTCACTGAGTTGTTGGCTCATGTCAACGCCGAACTGGCCGATTACGAAAAACTGCGTATGTTGGTTATTGCCAATGAAGCTTGGTCGATTGAAAACGGCTACCTCACTCCTACCATGAAAATTAAGCGCAACCGCATTGAGGCTTCTGTTGAAAATAAAGTGGCATCTTGGTATCAAAAATCTGGCAGTGTGTATTGGGCTTAAGCCTCTGAGGATTAAATATGAATCGCGTCTTGGCCCACACGGGTGCAAAGTACCCCATTTTGCAGGCACCTATGGGCTGGATTGCAAGAACTCAGTTGGCCTCAGCCGTTTCCAGAGCAGGAGGGCTTGGCATCATTGAAACGTCTTCGGGCGAAACAGAAAATTGCCAAGCCGAAATTTTAAAAATGCGTGAATTGAATTTGCCGTTTGGCGTCAATTTACCCATTCGATTTTTAAAAGACGATGCCATGCTCAAATTTGTCTGTGCTTCAGGCGTCAAATTTGTCACAACATCCGCAGGCAGCCCAGCTAAATTTATTCAACCGCTCAAAGATGCAGGCATCACGGTTTACCACGCTGTGCCCACAGTTGATGCGGCCATGAAATGTGTTGATGCTGGCATCGATGGTTTGGTGGTGGAAGGTTCAGAAGGCGGGGGCTTTAAAAATCCAGAAGATGTGTCCATGTTGGTATTGTTGCAAGCCATTCGGGCCAAGGTGGATGTGCCCTTGATTGCTGCGGGGGGCATTTGCGATGGCCGAGGTATGGCTGCAGCTTTCGCATTGGGTGCGGAGGCCATTCAAATGGGCACACGATTTGTGAGTTGCGCAGAAAGCCCCGTTCACGAAAATTTCAAAAACGCCATTGTGAATTCGAAAGAAACTGGTACCTGGATGCTGAACACCAAATCGACACCGTGCATTCGCGCTTTGAAGTCGGAGAGAACGCGTGCCATTCATGAACAAGGGATCATGTCATTTGATGACATGAAAGGTATTTTGAATGTCTATTTCAAAGGCGACATGGAAGCTGCTCCTGCCTTGTCAGGCCAATCTGCTGGCTTGATTGATTCGGTCAAAACAGCTCAACAAATCATTGAAGATACGCTGGCGGAATTCTTCAGTATCAGTGGGCGTATGGGAAGCATGGCGCAGCAAAGAAACTTTGCCTAGCAAACTGCGCAACCAGCAGAAACGGTTCGGAATTTGTCCCGTAAGCCGGCGTCGCGCCAGACAGCCCAGTTTTCGACCAACTGTCGAATTTTGAATTGCTGAGCCACTTCGGGTGTCATTTGCGGGCTCAATTTCATTACTCGAGGTCAATTTTTTTATCTAGAACAACTTTTTTCAAGTTGCGAATATCGCGCTCAACACGCGATTTGAATTCTTGGGGAGAGCTGGCACTGGGAGAGCCGCCAAAGGCTATGAGTTTTTGCTTCACATCATCTTGACTTAAAACCAAACGCAGTTCTTTGTTCAGACGCTCCACCAATTCTGGCGATGTGCTGGCAGGCGCAGCAATGCCTAACCACGATTCAAACACCATGCTTGGGTATTGATCGGCAATAGGGGGTACGCCTGGAACAGGGCTAGCACCTGGCGGGGAAGTGACCGCAATCGCTCGAACACGTTGATCTTTTAGGAGTGAAGCCGTTAATGTCATGGTGTCAACCATGACATCGAGACGGCCGGCCAAAAGTTCAGTGAGGGGGCCAGTGCCGCCTTTGAAGGGGATGTGAGTGACTTGCACATTGGCATCACCAAACGCCCACTCAGCAACCAAGTGCATGGCGGTTCCAATGCCCACGGAAGAGTAGGTGTATTTGTTGGGTTCTGCTTTTGCCTTTTGAATCAGATCGGCATAAGACTTGATGGATGAGTTTGGCGCCACCGTGAGTGCCAGTGGATAGGTTGTGATCGTGCTGATCCAGGCTAAGTCTTTAACAGGATCAAAGGGCAGAGATTTTTTCATGGCAGCACCACTGGCATGGCCACTGGGCACCAATAGCAGGGTGTAGCCATCGCCTGGTGCCCGGACCAGGATCTCGGTGGCAATGTTGCCACCGGCGCCTGGCTTGTTGTCGACCATGACGTTTTGCCCGATTCGATCGCCCAAGGACTTGGCAATCAATCGAGCCACTATGTCTGATCCACCACCCGCTGGAAATCCAAGCAACAAACGAATGGGCTTTTGCGGCCAATTTTCTTGGGCGTGCACTTCGCGACTCAAGCCTATACCCATCAGGAGGCATAACCCCAGCAGCACGCTCATTATCAAGTTGGCTTTATGAAACTGCGCTTGCCAACTTAATTTTGAGATTGAGATTGAGATTATTTTCATGGCCACCCTTATGAGTCAGACATCATATTTAAGAAATTAGGCAACGTCGTCTTTAATCGTATTGCGCAAAATGCCAACTGCATCAACTTCAATTTCCACCACGTCACCGGGTTTCATGAAAAGCTGAGGCGTTCTCTTATTGCCAACGCCCCCTGGTGTGCCACTTACAATGACGTCACCTGGTTCTAGGGGTATGAATGTGGAAATGTAGGCAATTTGCCTTGGAATGCTGTGAATCATCATGTCGGTGGTCGCTCGTTGCAATTCCACGCCATTAAGTCTTGTACTTAAAGTGAGAGTTTGACCCGGCTTGATTTCATCGGCTGTCACCATCCATGGGCCAAAGCCACCGGTGCGCCAAAAATTTTTACCAGCGGTCCACTGCGTTGTAAAGTTTTGCCAGTCGCGAACAGAGCCATCGTTGTAGCAAGAATAACCGGCAATGTGTTTCCAAGCATCGGCTTCAGAAATTCGCCGTCCTCCCTCACCGATGATGATGGCAATCTCACCTTCATAATCAAGTCGATGGGATTCAGGCGGGCGCATGATGTCCTGACCGTGTCCAACTTGTGAAGAATTCACACGTGAAAAAATGGCAGGTTTTTCAGTTAAGTCGCGTCCGGTTTCTTTCACGTGGTCGTGATAATTCAAGCCGACGCACATGATTTTTTCTGGATTGGGAATGACAGGTAGCAGGTGCAAGTCTTCGTAAACCAAATCTGGCGCATGTTTGCTTAAAGCCTCGGCTGCTTGCGCAAACATTTTCTTGGCTATGAGTGTTTTCAAGTCGGGAGCTTGAGCGCCCAAAATGGGCGTTAAATTGAGGACTTTATTGCCAAGAACAGCGCCATAGCAAGACGTTTGATTGAGTAAAAAGCTGATTAATTTCATATGAAAGCCTTGAGAGTTAAAGATTTGTATAGCCCATTCGGCGTGACATCTCTGCCTGCCATTCTGCGCGAAGTTGAAATTTTGGACGTGAGCTGGCCATTTCTTTGGCGCGAGCCCATATTTTTTCATCGTCTAGAGTGAGGTCAACCGCTTCCCTCAGGGGTTGTTCGCAGTACCATGGGGTGTCTATGAAAACTTCAATGCGATTTCCTTCGGGGTCTCTGAAGTAGATGGAAATAGCATTGCCGTGAGTCACAGAGACCATCTCTGTGGTGCCTTTGTCTTGCTCGGCCAAAGCCTTCACAGCCCGCAGAACTTTGAGTTCAGGCACTCGAAACGATATCTGGTTGATGACATTGAAGTTCAGTCCTTCGGGCTTGCCACCTGCCAGAACCAATTGATGGTGCTCATGGGGATCGCGACTTAAAAAGATCAGTTGCACAGTACCTAATAAGCCTTTGTCGGTTTCTGTGAATCCCAATACAGATTGGTAGTAGGCAGACATGCGCTCAGCATTGGCCACATAAAAGCCCATGTGGCTGAATGACAAAGCAGCTTGGCTCTGCAAAAGCGGGTGCTTTGTGCTGCTCACTTAAAAAGAGCCTCGCTTGGCCAAACTGCTGAGCGGTTGGCGTGCGTTAGGGGCTTCGCGTTCTCTTAATGCATCGGGCAATTGTGCGGCATCACCTCTTTTGCCAACTGCCGCTAGCATCTGAAGGGTATGGTTTGCGGGCAAGTTCAAAACCTGAGCGCCGGCTTCCTTGTTAAAACCGCCAATGCCATGCATGGACCAACCATTTAGATGGGCTTGTAGTGCCATGTAAGCCCAAGCGGCGCCTGTGTCAAAAGCGTGCATGCCATTTGGCACGGACTCTGTTGAACCCGCTTTTGTGGCTAAGTTGGCAGAGGCAATGGCCACCAAGGCACTGGCCTTGCCGGCCCAAGTTTGATTGCTTGGATTCAAGGTGTTGAAAAGAGCATCCCATTGAGGATCGCTGCGGAGTACCACGGCAAATCGCCAAGGTTGAGCATTGTTAGAAGAGGGCGCCCAACGTGCTGCTTCTAGCATGCTCATGAGTTCTGCTTCAGCAATGGGTTCGCCGGTCAATGCGCGAGGCGACCAACGGTCTGTGAATTGTGAATTCACGGGATAGTCGGTTTTACGTTGGTTGTTGATGGGTGATGCTTGGGTCATGATCGTTCTTGATAAAAATGAAAACTGGACAATGGTAAAAGATAATGAGAGTGAGATTTAATTCTTTTCGTCGAGTTGCGGCTGCAGTGACTGCAAATGAATTCGTTTTAAGGCACGTTGAAGGTACATGGAAAAAGCGTTTGGGAACTTATGGACTCACTATCTCTGTAGGATATGTCAACCTTTAGAGTAATTACCCTAGGCAATTCAGATTCTGTTGAAGATGAGAGTTTCAGTCACGCCATTAGGAAAAGCACTCACACCCGGAGATCTGCCTGCAGAACTTAGGAAGGGTGTATAAAATCTAAAAGCGTACTTAAATTAAATTTCAACCCTTGGGATGTGAATATGAAAAAAAGAAATTTTTTGAACACTTTGGCGATGGCCACCTTGCTTTGTAGCACCCATGCTCTGTCTCAGGAGAAATTCAAAATTGGCTTAATCTTGCCAATGACGGGACCTTTTGCATCGACGGGCAAGCAAATTGAAGCTGCCGCCAAGCTGTATATGGCTCAAAATGGCGACACGGTGGCAGGCAAAAAAGTTGAATTGATTGTGAAGGACGACACCAGCGCTCCCGACGTTACAAAAAGAATTGCACAGGAACTGGTGGTGAATGAAAAGGTGAGTGTCTTGGCTGGATTTGGGCTCACCCCTCTGGCGCTGGCCAGCGCGCCGATCGCCACTCAATCTAAAACCCCTTTGGTGGTAATGGCGGCTGCAACTTCTAGCATTACAGAGGCCTCCCCGTTCATCATTCGAACTAGTTTTACTCTACCGCAGGCAGCAGTTGGCCTGGCCGATTGGGCGCCTAAAAACAACATTAAAAAAGTGGTGAGTTTGGTATCTGACTACGGCCCTGGCATTGATGCAGAAAAGTATTTTAAAGACCGTTTTACATTCAACGGTGGCCAAGTGATTGATACATTGCGTGTGCCAATGAGAAATCCGGATTTTGCGCCATTTTTACAAAAAGTTCGCGACGCCAAACCTGATGCTGTTTACGTATTCGTACCTTCTGGCGCAGGCGCCGCACTCATGAAGCAATTTGCAGAGCGCGGAATGGACAAAGCGGGTATCCGTTTAATCGGCACTGGCGATGTGACGGATGATGACATTTTGAATGCCATGGGTGATGTTGCGCTGGGTGTGACCACCTCTCACCATTATTCAGCCTCGCATAACTCGCCCTTGAATAAAAAATTTGTGGAAGCCTTTTCTAAAGCTAATTCGGGTCTCAGACCCAATTTTATGGCGGTGGGAGGCTACGACGGCATGCGCGTTATTTATGAGGCCGCCAAAACCACGAAGGGTGCCGGCGGGCAAGCTTTGTTAGATGCCATGAAGGGTCAAGTTTTTGAAAGTCCACGGGGCCCCATTTTCATTGATGCACAAACCCGTGATGTCGTTCAAAATATTTATATCCGTAAAGTTGAGCGCGTTGGTGGCCAACTCTATAACCAAGAGTTCGAGACCATCAAGGATGTCAAAGACCCTGGCAAAACCCGCTGATCATCTTTATTCTCCGGTGAGCTGAGTTTGTATTTTTCAAACTCAGCTCACCGCAACTGCGATTCCCATGCTCACTATTTTGTTCGATGGCATAGCCTACGGTATGCTGCTTTTCATTTTGGCCGTTGGCTTAGCGGTCACCATGGGTTTGATGAATTTCATTAATTTAGCGCATGGCGCTTTTGCCATGGCAGGGGGTTACCTTGCTGTGGTCTTGATGCAGCGTTTTGAGGTGCCGTTTCTTATCTGTCTTCTGATTGCATTTTTATCGACAGGGTTGGTGGGCGCTTTCTTGGAAGCTACTCTGTACCGCCCTATGTACAAAAAGCCCCATTTGGATCAAGTTTTATTTTCAATCGGGTTGGCCTTCATGTCAGTCTCGTCGATTGATTACCTGATGGGGTCGCAGCAGCAAATCATGCAATTACCCGATTGGCTTAAGGGGCGTACTGAGTTATGGGATGGTGCATTGGGCATGGGCCATTACAGATTGTTCATCATTGCAATTTGTGCGGCACTCGCGGTAAGTTTGCAGTTTGCTTTGACTAAAACTAATTTTGGCAGTCAATTGCGTGCCAGCGTCGATGACGCCCGCGTAGCAGCGGGCCTTGGTATCAATGTCAATGCGGTCTTTGCTATGACCTTTGCGGTTGGCTCTGGGCTTGCAGGACTTGGGGGCGCATTGGGCGCCGAAGTCCTGGGTCTTGACCCTACCTTTCCATTAAAATTCATGGTCTATTTCTTGATTGTGGTGGCTGTGGGCGGCACCACTTCCATTACCGGCCCTTTGTTAGCTGCATTGCTGCTGGGTGTGGCTGATGTGGCTGGTAAATATTACGTTCCTAAATTGGGCGCATTCATTGTTTATTCGCTCATGTTGCTCATATTGCTTTGGCGCCCTGAAGGTCTTTTTGTGCGTAAGGGCGGCAATTGATGCAAAAGGTTTCAGCACATGAACTCCAATCTACTTTGCGCCAAGTTTCAAAGTGGAAGTGGTGGGAATTGCTCTTTTGGGGACTCATTTTCATGGTTCCGTGGTCGATTCCATCGCATGCATTAATTGTGAATGAAATGGCCATCGTGGCTTTATTTGCTATGTCGCTGGATTTGGTGTTGGGCTATGCAGGCATTGTTTCTTTAGGGCATGCCGCCTTTTTAGGTTTTGGGGCCTACTCTGCTGCCTTGTTTGCCAAGCACCTCATGCCAGATCCTCTGGTGGGCTTGATGTTTGCAATGTTGGTTACATCTGCGCTTGGGGTAATCTGTTCTTTCACTGTTTTGCGGGGCTCCGACTTGACGCGATTGATGGTGACGCTGGGTATGGCCCTCATTCTTTTGGAGTTGGCCAATAAGTTCGACGGCTTAACAGGCGGTTCAGATGGTTTGCAGGGTGTAGTCATGGGTCCATTGATGGGTCGATTTGAATTTGACTTGTATGGGCAAACAGCGGCCACTTATTCACTTTCGGTGCTCTTCTTATTGTTTTATGTGGCCAGACATTGGGTTCATTCGCCCTTAGGCGCCACCCTAAAGGCTGTTAGAGACAATCGTTTACGTGCGATGTCAATTGGCATTCATGTCAATGCAAGATTGATTGCGGTATATACAGCTGCTGCAGCACTAGCAGGTGCTGCGGGCGCCTTGATGGCACAAACAACGGGTTTTGCATCCTTGGATGTATTTGCCTTGGACCGTTCGGCCGATGTGATGCTGATGTTGGTCATTGGTGGCGTTGGTTGGTTGTATGGAGGTGTTTTGGGTGCGGTGGCATTTAAGTTGATGCACGATATCGTCGCCAGTATCACGCCGCAGTACTGGACTTTTTGGATTGGTTTGTTCTTGGTGGTTTTGGTGTTGGTTGGCCGACAGAAACTCTTCAAGCCGTGGCATTGGTGGAAATCATGAAGGCTTTGAAAAAAGAGTTGGTAGATAAGCCTCACATCGTTCTTGAAACTCAAAATTTAGTCAAGAAATTTGGCGGTATCACTGCTACTGATCATGTCAATTTGCAATTAATGCAAGGTGCCCGACACGCACTGATAGGACCTAATGGGGCCGGTAAAACGACACTGATCAATTTAATGACGGGCGTATTGGCCTCCACCAGCGGTAAAGTAATTCTTGAAGGTTCGGATATTTCAAAACTTGAGCCGCATGAACGTGTGAAAAAGGGCTTAGTAAGAACTTTTCAAATTAACCAATTGTTTGACAGCATGACCCCCCTGGAAACGCTGGCCATGGTTGTCTCACAACAATCAAAACAAGGGGCTCAAAGTTGGTATCCATTAGGTCAATCTTTGCCTGTTGTTGAAAGATGTGAAGAATTGTTGGAGTTGTTCCGTCTCACGGAGTTTCACCAACAGAAGACCGCCCAAATTCCTTATGGCAAACGTCGCTTACTTGAAATGGCCATTGCCTTGGCTTGCCAGCCACGTGTATTGTTATTGGACGAACCGGTGGCAGGCGTTCCATCAGGCGAACGCGAAGAACTTTTACACACAGTGGCTTCTTTGCCTAAAGAAGTCTCCGTCCTTTTGATTGAGCACGACATGGACTTGGTATTTGAATTTGCAAATCAAATAACCGTGCTGGTCAATGGTGCCGTGTTAACGCAAGGCAACCCAAAAGAGATTTCGCAAGACGAGCGAGTAAGAGCAGTCTATTTGGGGCATTCTGAGGCGCTGCGTCATGACTGAAAAAACTTTACTCAGAGTCAATCAACTCAGTGCGGGCTACGGAGAATCTGTCGTTTTGCAACATATCAGTTTCGAGCTAAATGAGGGTGAAACTTTGGCATTGTTGGGCAGGAACGGTACGGGTAAAACAAGTCTGCTCGATACTTTGGTGGGGGCAACCCGACAGCATCATGGCGAAATTGTTTTTGCATCCCAAAATTTCAATCGATTGCCCTCTTACAAAAGGGCTGAAGCAGGCCTTGGTTGGGTGCCTCAAGAGCGTAATATTTTTAAGTCCCTAACTGTCCATGAAAATTTAACGGCTGTTGCTAGATTGACATCGCACCATTTAAATGGCGCTCCTTGGACGCCAGATCGTGTCTATCAACTTTTCCCTAGACTTGCCGAGCGTAAATTAAATTTAGGTGCGCAGCTTTCAGGTGGTGAGCAGCAGATGCTTGCAGTTGGTCGAGCGCTGGTCACCAATCCTCGGTTGTTACTTTTAGATGAACCCTTGGAGGGCTTGGCGCCCATCATTGTGCAGGAATTGCTAAAAGCGATTACGCATATCACACGAAAAGAGGGTTTGTCTGCCATCATTGTGGAGCAACACCCTCAAGCTATTTTGTCCATCAGCGATCGGGCTTTGGTGCTAGATCATGGTGAGGTGGTTCATTACAGTTCAGCGCAAGATCTTGCCAATGCCCCTCAATTGTTGAATCAATTTCTAGGTGTTTCAAGCCGTACTTCCTAATTTAGTTGAAGTTAACCATTTACACTTCAGTCTAGCCAAGCGTCCTCAAAGGAACTTCGATGTTTTTAAGAAATCAATGGTACGTCGCCTGTCGGGCAGAAGAGGTGACAGACAAACCACTCGGCCGAAAAGTTTGCAATGAGTCTATGGTGTTCTTTAAAGGGCCAACAGGCGCCATTGCGGCTGTCGAAGATTTTTGTCCCCATAGAGGTGCGCCTTTGTCCTTGGGCAGGGTGTGTGAAGGTCAGTTGGTTTGCGGTTATCACGGTCTGGTCATGGGCTGCGACGGTCATACCGTCAGCATGCCGGGGCATCAAGTTCGCGGCTTTGAGCCAGTCAAAAGCTTTCCGGTCATTGAACGTTATGGTTTTGTTTGGGTTTGGCCGGGTGATGCCGATAAGGTAGATCAGACCAAAATGCCTGTTTTCGAATGGTTTGAAAATCCTGCGTGGGCCTATGGCGGCGGTCTTTATCACATTGGGTGCGACTATCGTCTCATGATTGATAACCTGATGGACCTCAGTCATGAAACATATGTGCATGCCACCAGCATTGGGCAGACCGAAATTGATGAAACACCCAGCCAAACTGTGACGGAAGGTAATGCGGTTGTCACGCGTCGGTTGATGGAGGGCATTAAAGCGCCCCCATTTTGGCAAATGGCCATGAGAGCCAACGACCTTCCCGAGGATGCGTTGGTAGACAGGTGGCAAATTTGCCGTTTCTCACCCCCCAGTCACGTCATGATTGAGGTGGGGGTTGCTTTGTCTGGCAAAGGTGGCTATCACGCTGAAGCCAAAGACAAAGCCTATAGTGTGGTGGTTGATTTCATCACCCCAGAGACAAACAGCAGCATTCATTATTTTTGGGGCATGGTGCGGCAATTCAAACCCCAGGATTCTGAACTGACTGCCAAAATTAGAGATGGACAGGCAAAGATTTTTTCGGAAGATTTGCAGATGTTGGAAATGCAACAAAAGAACATTGAGGCTCACCCAGAGCGAAAATTAAAAATTTTGTCGATTGATGCAGGCGGTGTCATGTCACGCCGAGTCATTGAACGTTTGTTGGCTGAGGAGAGGAATACTTGATATGAATTTGAAAAAGTTATGGTTAAAGGCTGGTGCCTTAGTTGCTTGCCTTTTAATCAGTGCCACGTCTTTTGGCCAGGCAGTTTATCCCAGCAAACCTCTCAAAATTGTGGTGCCCTTTGGCGCAGGCGGTGTGGCCGATTTAACGGCTCGCACGGTTGCTCAAAAACTGAGTGAAAACCTTGGCCAGAGTGTTGTGATTGAGAATAAACCGGGTGCTGGCGGCATTGTTGCCACTGACGCAGTGGCAAAGTCATCCCCCGATGGCTACACGCTTTTGCTCATGTCTAACGCAACCGCTGTCAGTGCGGGCTTGTTCAAATCGCTCCCCTATGATGCCGAAAAAGATTTGATCCCGTTGTCTATTTTGGGCACCTTCGACATCGCCATTGTGGTCACCCAAGAATCAAAGTTTGCCAGTCTGTCTGACTTGTTAAATTTTGCCAAAGCCAATCCAGGCAAGTTGAACATTGGCAGCATCAACGTTGGCAGTACGCAGCATTTGGCTGCAGAGCTTTTTAAATCGACGGCGGGCATTGACGCACAAGTGGTGCCATTCAATGGCACGCCTGCCGTACTCACTGCACTGCGGGGTGGGCAAATAGATGTGGGCGTTGAAATCTTGGCGCCTGTTTTGCCTCAAATAAAGGGACAAGCATTGCGAGCCTTGGCGGTGACGGGTGATAAGCGAGCCAATGCTTTGCCGCAAGTGCCAACGGCCAAAGAGTCAGGGGTGCGGAATTTGTATGCCGCTTCTTGGAATGCGCTGGCAGCGCCTGCAAAAACACCGCGTGACGTTGTACAGAAACTCAACCAAGAAATTCAAAATGCGTTGAACGCACCCGATGTTCGTAAGAAATTAATCGAGATGAATGTTGACCCTCAGCCTAGTACTTTGCAGCAAGCATCAGATTTGCTGGCGAGTGAAACAAAGCGCTGGGGTGAGGTCATTCAAAAGGCAGGTATTCAGAAGCAGTAAGCGGATGATTCATGTTTGAAATATTGGCCATTACAGTTCCCATCTATATTGCAATCGTTTTGGGTTATGGCTTAACGCGTTGGGGCATCTTTCAAAAAGCAGACATGCGGGCTTTTGGAACCTTTGTCATTAAGGTTTCGATGCCCGCATTGCTTTTTAATGCACTAGCGCAAAGAAAAGTTGGCGACATTCTCAATGCTGAATACTTGGCCGCTTACGCATTGGCTTCTGTTATCACTTTAACGCTGAGTATTGTGTGGGCGGTTCGAGTGGGTCAATTTAGCAGAAGTTTAAGCAGTTGCTTTGCAATGGACATGTGCTGCCCAAACAGTGGGTTTGTAGGTTATCCCGTCATGCTTTTGAGTCTGGGCCCTGTTGCTGCTGTGGCGGGCGTTGCTTTGGCACTCAACATGATGGTAGAAATTTTGATCATCATTCCCTTGTTATTGGCTTGGGCAGAAACAGACAATGGTCAAAACCGTTGGCAGGGCATTGTGTTTCAAACTTTCAGGGGGATGATGAACAATGCCATGATTTGGGGCATTGTTCTGGGCTTTTTATTTTCTTGGTTTGAAATTCAGTTGCCCCCCAGTTTAAGTCGCTCGGTTCATTTGTTTGCGCAAGCCAGTGGCGCACTGTCGTTGTTTGTGATCGGAGGTAGCTTGGTCGGTTTACCGGTGAAAGGCATGGGCCCCCGCGTTGCACAAATTGCCATGGGCAAGTTGCTGCTTCATCCTGCCATCATGTTGCTGGTTTTGTGGTACGTCTTGCCCATTCAAGATCCTGTTTTGAGGACAGCAGCGTTGCTAACATGTGCAATGCCCATGTTTGGAATTTATCCCATCATGACGCAGAAACATGGCCATGACGGTTTAAGTGCTGCCGCACTTTTGGTCACCACCATTGCTTCTTTTTTCAGTTTGAACGTCTTGCTTTGGATGCTGAAAGATCCCAGCTTCCTTTAAGTCAGCAACCGGATTGAACGACCCCTCGTGCCTAAGGCACTATTCTTTAAATCGTTTCTAATAAATGTTGTGCAATTTCGCGCAGTAAATGCAACGTCGTTTGTTGCGTTAATGTGCTGGGTCTCTGCGAACTCACACCACTGCTGAGTTGAATGCTCAGTCGTGGTTCTGAGATAGGCCTTGTGACAAACGCTGAAGGCTTGATGGAGCGAGTCACCGCGTTGCGCGACAAGATGGCTGAGCCTGCGCCATCCTCTACCAATTCCAGTATGGCCGTGACGCCATCAATTTCAAGCGCAATTTTCGGCCTGCATCCTAAATCTGCCATTTCCGATTCCACATGCATTCGAATGGCATTGGGGCGGCTAGGAATAACCAAGGGCAAACTCGAAACTTCCTTCAGGCGAATGGGTGGAGGAGGTGGGTCTTCTTGCAAGCCAGGCGGTCTCGGTTGAACCAACCATAGTTCTTCTTTGAGCAAAGGAGATAACTCTAAGCCCGATGTCGCTTGTGCGTTGTAGAGCAATGCAATGTCTAATCGACCCGTCAGAAGGCTTTCCTGCATTGCGGCAGAAAGTCCTTCGCTGATGGAGAGATGCGCATCCGGCATTTTTTCTCTGAAAGCGCGAGTGAGCGGCACGGTTAACACGCGTGCCACGCTGGGAGGCAAGCCCAGCGCAACTCGACCCGTGAGGCCACTGCGAGCGCGCGCCAACTCTTCTCGAGCTCTTTCAACTTGATACAAGATGCCTCGGCCATGTTCGAGCAAGAGTTGACCTGCTTCGGTGGGGCTTGCACCGCGGCCATTTCTTTTTAGCAAGTTTTGTCTGAGTTCGACTTCTAGCAATCGAACTTGCCGGCTCAGGGCGGGCTGAGCAACATTCAAAGCAATGGCCGCTCGTGTGAAGCTGCCCATTTCGGCAACTCTGACAAAGTATTCAAGCTGTTTAAGGTCCATGTTGCTATTTTGCCATATCAGAATACGGGTTATGCTATTTTGATATATCTGATAGTGCGACATCGGACTAGGCTAACCTGCTGTGAAGGCTGAAAATAGAAACATTCCAGTGCGTTCTGGACGCCATCAATCTGCTCGTACATGACTCAAACAGCTCAAACTGCAATTCCATGCTTGCTCATGCGCGGTGGAACCTCCAAAGGTCCATTTTTCAATGAGGCCGACTTGCCCTCAGATTCAAATTTGCGCGACAAAGTTTTGTTGGCAGCCATGGGCTCACCCGACAAGCGACAAATAGATGGCTTGGGTGGCGCGCATCCCTTGACCAGCAAAGTGGGCATCGTGCGCAAAAGCAATGTGCCTGGTGTTGCATTAGACTTTTTGTTTGCGCAACTCCAGCCCGATAAAGACACCGTTGACACCACACCCAACTGCGGCAATATGTTGGCGGCAGTCGTGCCCTTTGCCATTGAAACCGGCATGTTGAAAGCGCAGGGCGATCAAAGTACTTTTCGTGTTCTCACACTGAACACTGATATGCAATGTGACATTACGGTCGATACAACGGGTGGCTTGGTGCAATACGAAGGCACGGCCAAAATTGATGGCGCGCCAGGTTACTCGGCACCTGTGACCATTAACTTTTTGGACACAGCAGGCTCGGTGTGCTCGGGGTTGTTGCCAACGGGCAAGGTCAAAGACACATTGACTGTTTCAGGCGCAGGATTTGAGCCCTTCACTTTGGATGTCACATGCATTGACAATGGGATGCCCTTGGTCATTTTTAAAGCAACTGACATTGACAGAACGGGCTATGAATCGGTGGCGGCTTTGAATGCAGACACTGAACTCAAAACCAAAATAGAAGCTATGCGCATCCAAGTGTCATTGCTCATGGGCTTGGGCGATGTGAGTCAAAAAAATTATCCCAAAATGACGCTCATTGCACCGCCGCAAAATGGCGGCGCCCTTGCCACTAGGAGTTTCATCCCTCATGTCTGTCACGATGCCATTGGCGTATTGGCAGCAGTGACCGTCGGTACGGCTTGTGTGCTGGAGGGCTCTGTGTGTGACGGTGTGGCCGTGATGCCCAAGGGCAGGGCTAAAAATGTATCGGTTGAACACCCAACCGGTGAGTTCAGCGTGGCTTTGCAAACTGAACCAGCGCCTCATTTGCCTGGGGGGCAGAACGTGACGCAAGCGGCGTTGCTGCGCACCGCACGATTGCTAATGAAAGGCGAGGCCATGGTGCCCGCTTCTCTTTGGTCTGGCCATTAAACCTATCAACAGTCTTTTTTCTGATTGGAAAGCTTCATGAGCACCCTGCAACCTTTAATCATAGACTGTCATGGTCACTACACCACAGCCCCCAAAGCTTTGGACAACTGGCGCAATGCACAAATTGCAAATTTGAATACACCCGAGCTTGGCCCCAAAGTGGCTGATCTCAAAATAAGCGATGACGAAATTCGTGAGTCCATTGAAACCAATCAATTGCGTTTAATGAAAGAGCGTGGCTCTGACTTAACTTTGTTCAGTCCCAGAGCTAGTTTCATGGCGCATCATATTGGTGATTTCAATGTTTCATCGACATGGGCGGCTATCTGCAATGAACTTTGCTACCGCGTGAGTCAATTATTTCCCGACAGCTTTGTGCCTGTTGCTATGTTGCCTCAGTCGCCAGGCGTAGATCCAGCTTCATGCATCACTGAGCTTGAGCGTTGCGTGAAGGAATATGGGAATGTGGGCATTAACTTAAACCCCGATCCATCGGGCGGACATTGGACATCGCCCCCCTTGAGCGATAAGCACTGGTATCCTATTTACGAAAAAATGGTGGAGTACAACATTCCCGCCATGATCCACGTTAGCACCAGTTGCAACAATTGTTTTCACACCACAGGCGCACATTATTTGAACGCAGACACCACCGCTTTCATGCAGTGCCTAAGCTCTGATTTGTTCAAAGACTTTCCAACCCTGAAATTCTTGATTCCTCATGGTGGTGGCGCAGTGCCTTATCACTGGGGTCGTTTCCGCGGCTTGGCGCAAGAATTGAAAAAACCTTTGCTAAAAGATCACTTGCTGAACAACATTTTCTTTGACACATGTGTTTACCACCAGCCCGGCATTGATTTACTGACAAAGGTAATTCCTGTTGATAATATTTTGTTTGCCTCAGAAATGATCGGTGCTGTTCGCGGCATTGACCCAGAAACAGGTCATTACTTTGACGATACCAAACGTTACATTCAATCTTCCAACATTTTGAATGAGGCGCAGCGCTACAAAATTTATGAAGGCAATACACGCAGAGTGTTTCCGCGTTTGGATGCGCATTTGAAAGCCAAAGGCCTTTAAGCCTTGGCACTTTCTTTGTTTTAAATTTTGATTGGAATGAACATGACTGAACTTGGAATTGTGAAACGCAACATCACTCGCGCAGACAGGGCTGCGGTTGACCAATTAGGTCGTTTTGGCGTGGCTACGGTGCACGAAGCCATGGGTCGCGTGGGGTTGATGCAGCGATATATGCGCCCCATCTACAGTGGCGCTCCTGTTTCAGGCACAGCAGTGACAGTTCTCTTGCATCCTGGCGACAATTGGATGATGCACGTGGTGGCAGAGCAAATCCAGCCTGGCGACATCGTGGTGGCAGCTCTCAGTGCAGACAACTGCGATGGTTTCTTTGGTGACTTGTTGGCCACTTCTTTCATGGCCCGAGGTGCTAAAGCCTTGGTGATTGATGCGGGTGTTCGCGATGTGCGTGAATTGACTGCAATGGGATTTCCAGTCTGGAGCAAAGGCATTAGTGCCAAGGGCACGATCAAATCAACCTTAGGCTCTGTGAATATTCCGGTGGTATGTGCTGGCGTGAATATCAACCCAGGCGATGCCATTGTGGCCGACGACGATGGTGTGGTGGTGGTTCCTGCAGAGTGGGCTCAAAAAGTGGCAGATGCAGCTCAAGCGCGTGAAGCCAACGAGGGAGAAAAGCGTGCCAAATTGGCTGCAGGTGCATTGGGTTTGGACATGTACAACATGCGCGAGCCCTTGGTCAAGGCTGGCTTGAAATACATTGACTGATTTTTCAGGGTTTTTTGAAACAGGTGCACGCGTGACTTACAAAAATCTATTCCAATCCGTTTTGCGGTATGCAGGTGTTGCAGCTTTGTTGGCATTGCTTGCTGCTTGTTTTAACTTCAGCATTGTTCCTCATGTTGCAGATCAACAGCAACATGAAAAGTCGACGCCAGCGTCATTAGAGGTCCGCCAAGCATTGGCCCCCACAGGCAATTTACGGGTGGGCGTTTACCTGGGTAGTCCTACTTCTTGGGTCAAAGATCCCAAGACAGGGGAGAGCGTTGGCATTGCTTTGGACTTGGGTAAAGAAATGGCCAAGCGAATGAACGTGCCCGTTCAAGTCATTGAATTTGACCGTGTCGCTCTGGTGTTAGATGCGTTGAAAGAAGGTAAGGTGGACATGACCTTTACCAATGCTACCGCTCTGCGAGCCAAGGATATGGATTTCACCAAACCCTTAGTCAGACTTGAATTGGGTTATTTGGTGGCGGCACAAAGTGCCTTAAAAAATGTTCAGAATGTCGACCAGCCAGGCATGAAGGTGGGCGTGAGCCAAGGCAGCTCCTCGCAGGGAGTTTTAACGCAGCTGTACAAGAATGCAAAAGTGGTTCCTGCGGATTCACTTGCCAAAGCGCAGACCCTGCTCAACACACAACAGATTGATGCGTTTGCCACCAACAAAGGCATCTTATTTGAAATGTCAGACACCTTGCCAGGCAGTCGCGTTCTTGAAGGACGATGGGGCTTGGAAAATTTAGCCATTGCTATTCCAAAAGGCAGAGATGCCGGTCGTACTTTTGTTCAAGAATTTGCGAATCAAGCGGAAAGAAATGGTTTCTTGGCCAAAGCACTGCAGCGCTCTGGCTTGCGCGGTACTGCAAACGATTGAGTCCATCCAGTCAAATAGAAAGAATTGATGAAACACATTCACCCCGTGTGTCCATTGTTGCTGATTTCTGCGCGTGCCTGTGGTCATTGCGGCCAAACCTGATTAATTAAAAAACTTCAAAGAGAGTGACTCATGGAATTTCAAAAAACGCCTGGCTGGCTCGATTGGTATGCCGGCCCAAGCAAACCCAAATTCAAATTACCTGCAGGCGCGGTTGATTCTCATTGCCATGTCTTTGGGCCTGGCGCTGAGTTTCCTTATGCGCCCGAGCGCAAGTACACACCTTGCGATGCCTCCAAGCAGCAACTGTACGCACTTCGAGATCACTTAGGTTTTGCACGCAATGTCGTGGTGGGAGCCAGTTGTCATGGGGCTGACAACCGTGCCACCGTCGATGCATTGCTCAAGTCAAATGGCAAAGCTAGAGGGGTTGCAACTGTCAAACGAAGCGTCACGGATGAAGAGCTACGGGCCATGCACGAGGCCGGCGTGCGCGGTGTGCGGTTTAATTTTGTGAAGAGGCTGGTTGACTTCACACCCAAAGATGAGCTGATGGAAATTGCAGGTCGCATTGCAAAATTGGGTTGGCATGTGGTGATTTATTTTGAAGCGGTCGATTTGCCCGAACTCTGGGACTTCTTCTCGGGTTTGCCCACGTTGGTGGTGGTTGATCACATGGGAACGCCCGATATTAAATTGCCTGTGGATGGGCCCCAATTTCAATTGTTTTTGAAATTCATGCGCGAGCACAGCAACGTTTGGTGCAAGGTGACTTGCCCTGAGCGTTTGTCAATGACGGGCGCACCTGCATTGAACGGTGAACAAAACGCCTACCAAGATGTGGTGCCATTTGCCAAAGCCATTGTGGATGAATTTTCAGATCGTGTTTTGTGGGGCACTGATTGGCCGCATCCAAATTTGAAAAAACACATGCCCGATGATGGCTTGTTGGTAGATTTCATTCCTCATATTGCTACCACGCCTGAGTTGCAACAGAAATTATTGGTGGCCAATCCGATGCGTTTGTACTGGCCTGAGGAGAAAGTTTAATGGCACTCGACAAGCCTTATTTGGATGTTCCTGGCACCATTATTTTTGATGCAGATCAAAGTCGCAAAGGTTATTGGATCAATCAGTTTTGCATGTCGCTCATGAAGGCTGAAAATCGTGAGCGCTTCAAAGCCAATGAGCGCGCTTATTTAGACGAGTGGCAAATGACGGAAGAGCAAAAGCAGGCTGTCATGGCGCGCGATTTGAATTGGTGCATGCGCACGGGTGGCAACATTTATTTTCTTGCCAAAATTGGCGCAACAGATGGTAAAAGTTTTCAGCAAATGGCAGGATCAATGACCGGCATGACCGAAGAGGAATACCGCAACATGATGGTTAGCGGCGGCCGGTCGGTTGTAGGCAACCGTTTTCTGGGTGAAAACGGCGATGCGCAGTCGCAGAACCAGCCTCAGGGCTCAGCGGGAAAGAAAGCAAATTAAAGATGGCCAAAATTACTGCATCAGTTTTCACCTCTCACGTGCCAGCCATTGGTGCTGCGCTTGATTTAGGTAAAACACATGAACCTTATTGGCAGCCCTTGTTCAAGGGTTATGAGTACGGAAAAAAGTGGATGAAAGACAACAAGCCAGACGTTGTTTTTCTGGTCTACAACGATCACGCTACTGCATTTAGCTTAGACATGATTCCAACCTTCGCCATTGGCACTGCTGCGCAGTTTCAACCGGCCGACGAAGGCTGGGGCCCACGCCCAGTGCCTGTTGTGCAAGGACACCCAGAGCTAGCTTCCCACATTGCTCAATCAGTCATCCAGCAAGACTTTGACCTCACCATTGTGAACAAGATGGACGTTGATCACGGTCTCACAGTGCCTTTGTCTTTGATGTGTGGTCAGCCACCTGCCGATGCCTTTAAATGGCCTTGCCCGGTTATTCCATTTGCGGTCAACGTGATTCAGTATCCTATACCTAGCGGCCAACGTTGCTTTAACTTGGGTAAAGCCATTCGCAAAGCAATTGAAACCTACGACGAGGATCTCAATGTTCACATTTGGGGCACTGGCGGTATGAGTCATCAGTTGCAAGGCGCGCGAGCAGGCCTGATTAACAAAGAATTTGACAGTGCATTTTTGGACAAGCTGATTTATAACCCTCAGGCCGCCGCAGATATTTCGCACATAGACTATGTGCGAGATGCGGGAAGTGAGGGCATTGAATTGGTGATGTGGCTCATTGCGCGGGGTGCCATGAGCGATGTCAATGGCGGAAAGAAGCCAGAACTCAAACAACGTTTTTATCATGTGCCTGCTTCCAACACCGCAGTGGGCCATGTGATCTTAGAAAATCAATTTTGAATGGAAGAAAAAAAATGACTCAAACGATCAAAGTTGCGCTGGCAGGTGCTGGTGCTTTTGGTATCAAACACTTGGATGGAATTAAAAATATTGAAGGCGTAGAAGTGGTGTCCTTGATTGGCCGCGAGTTTGAGAAGACCCAAGAAGTTGCCAAAAAATATGGCATCGAGCATGTCACCACTGATTTGGCGGATAGCTTGGCATTGGCAGAAGTCGATGCCGTCATCTTGTGCACGCCCACCCAAATGCACGCCTCGCAGTCCATCGCATGTTTGCAAGCGGGTAAGCATGTTCAAGTTGAAATTCCTTTGGCCGACAGCTGGAAAGATGCAGAGGAAGTGGTTCGTTTAGCTAAACAAACGGGCAAAGTGGCCATGTGCGGGCACACTCGTCGTTTCAACCCCAGCCATCAATGGGTGAATCACAAAATCAAGGCGGGCGAATTCAACATCCAGCAATTGGATGTCCAAACCTATTTTTTCCGCCGCACCAACATGAATGCTTTGGGTCAACCCCGCAGCTGGACAGATCATTTGCTGTGGCATCACGCTGCACATACCGTTGATTTATTTGCTTACCAGGCAGGCAGCCCCATCGTGAAAGCCAATGCGGTGCAAGGACCTGTTCATCCCGCCCTTGGTATCGCCATGGACATGAGCATTCAATTGCAGGCAGCCAATGGCGCTATTTGCACTTTGAGTTTGTCGTTTAACAACGACGGACCGCTTGGAACCTATTTTCGATACATCGGTGACACTGGCACTTACTTGGCTCGTTACGATGATTTGTTTACCGGAAAGGAAGCGCAAATTGATGTGTCAAAGGTGGCCGTTTCCATGAATGGCATTGAACTGCAAGACCGTGAATTTTTTGCCGCCATCAAAGAAGGGCGCGAGCCTAACTCGAGTGTCGCTCAAGTACTCCCTTGCTACAAAGTGTTGCACGATTTAGAGCAACAGCTGAAGTTTTAAGAATATTGTTGATGGCCAAAATACACTCAAAATTAATCAGTAACGCTTCATAAAAATTTAAAGTTAACGCATGAAAACCAGAAAACTCGGCCCCTTCCAAGTCAGTGAAATTGGCTTGGGCTGCATGAATTTAAGCCATGCCTATGGCGCACCTGTGTCAGCTGAGCAGGCCGAAAGGGTCTTGTTGTCGGCCCTTGATGCAGGCGTCACTTTATTTGATACGGCGGCCATCTATGGTTTCACTGCCAACGAAAAATTGGTTGGCAAAGTTCTCAAACAGCATCGTCAAAAAATCACGCTTGCCAGTAAATGTGGCATGACGGGCGTTGATGTGAACGGCGATGGCAAGTTGGTGAGAATCATTGACGGTCGCCCCGATAGTCTTCGCAAGACCTGCGAAGAGGCACTCAAGCGCTTGCAAACCGATGTGATTGATTTGTACTATTTGCACCGTTGGGATAAAAAAGTACCCATCGAAGACAGCGTTGGCGCCTTAAGCGATTTGGTTCGTCAAGGCAAAATCCAAACCATAGGTTTGTCTGAAGTTTCAGCATCCAACCTGCGCAAGGCGCATGCTGTCCATCCCATCACAGCGGTTCAAACGGAATACTCCCTGTGGACCCGTAATCCTGAAATTGCGGTGCTTCAAGCCTGCAAAGAATTGGGCACTGCGTTCGTTGCTTTCAGCCCTGTGGCACGTGGTTTTTTGTGTGGCGAGTTAGACCTTAACGCATTTGATGCCAAAGACATCCGAAAAAGCATGCCGCGTTTTACCCCTGAAAACTATGCAGCCAATCTCAAGCTGTTTGCACCGTATCAGAAGTTGGCACAAGAGGCAGGTTGCTCGCCTGCCCAATTGGCACTGGCTTGGCTGTTGCACAAAGACACACACATCATTCCAATTCCAGGTACTACCAGCGGACCCCATTTGCGAGACGATATGAGTGCGTCCAATGTCAAGCTCAGTCTCGACCTTATTGAAAAACTCGATGAGTTGGTAAATGAAAAAACTGTACATGGAAGCCGATACAGCGCACAGTCAAATTCCGAAGTAGACACTGAAAACTTTGCGTGAGAAAAACGCCAGTAATAGAAAGCTCTTAAGCCGCGTCGGCGTATTTTTCCTCGACACCGGTTTGGACATCCTTGCAAGAACACTGAGTCAACTATTTTGAATCAAGGGCAACTGCACCTCAGTGGTGCAAAGTTTAAGCAAAGAGTCTTGAGTGAGTTTCATAAGTAGTCCACGCCAACTCACAACGAGATTGTGTTGGTAGGCGCGATGTACCTTGGAGCAACATTGTCTGAAGGACCCTTTGGCGAATTCACAGGTTATTACGCGGGTGGAAAAAGCAATCAATCTGTGGTTCGAATCCAACGCGTTGACGACTGTAATAACCCCAATGTGACGATGGACACTCCCTTGAAGCCGCCTTCTGACTTCTCATTTTCAAAGTGCGTGATGAAGCCCGGCATGATTTGGGATGAAGTTGAGCGCGCTGGTTTATCGGGTGTTAAAGGGGTTTGGTGCCACGAGGCAGGCGCTGCCCGCATGCTCAACAGCATCTCCATCAAGCAAGCCTATGCAGGCCACTCCAAGCAAGCGGCCATGATGGCGGCCAATTGTCAATCGGGTTCTTATCTAGGCCGCTTTGTGGTGGTGGTCGATGAAGATGTCGATACAACAAACTTGTTCGATGTGATGTGGGCCATGTGCACGCGGTGCGATCCTGTGGAAGACATTGAGTTCATTCGAAAAGCATGGAGTGGTCCACTGGATCCGCGAATTCCTAAGGGCACCAGTACCAATTCACGTGCCGTGATTGATGCATGCCGGCCCTTTGAAATGCTGAAAGATTTTCCGCCCGTGGCGTGTGCAAGTCCCGAATTGAAACAGCTTGTAGCTGAAAAATTTAAATCTTATTTGGTTGGTCTTTAATCCTTGGGAGCAAAATTTAAATGTATTCGTTAAATGTCAATGGCAAAGTCCAAAAAGTGGATGCCGAATCTGAAATGCCCTTATTGTGGGTTTTGCGTGAAGTCATAGGACTCACAGGTACTAAATTTGGTTGCGGCATTGCGCAGTGTGGTTCTTGTACTGTGCACGTGGACGGGCAACCCGTTCGTTCTTGCTCTGTACCCGGATCTGCCATGACCGGCCGTAAAATCATCACCATTGAAGGCCTGTCAGACAGCAGCAGCCATCCGGTTCAAAAAGCTTGGGCTGAAGTTGATGTGCCTCAGTGCGGGTATTGCCAATCTGGTCAAATCATGGCGGCGTCAGCATTGCTGAAACGCAAGCCAAAACCCACCAACAAAGACATTGATTTGGCCATGACCAACATCTGTCGATGTGGCACTTATCAGCGCATCCGTGAAGCCATTCATGTTGCCGCAGGCACCAAAAAACTGTCCATGTCTGACAGCCGTGAAGTGGCCGCTTTGGTTCAGCAAATCAAAGTTTAAGGAGAAACAACATGAATCAAATTCAAACATCTCCAGTCCAAATTTCTCGACGCAGTTTCATGGTGGGAACTTCTGCTATGGCCAGCGGTGGCTTGGCATTAGGACTAAATTTGTTGCCTGCCTCAGAGGCGCTGGCACAAAGCTCTGACGCCACCCCCGAGATGGGTATTTGGGTGGTAGTCAAGCCCGACGACACTTGCGTTGTTCGCATTGTTCGCTCAGAAATGGGACAAGGTACCCGCACGGGCTTGGCCCAATTGGTGGCTGAAGAATTAGAGTGCGATTGGTCCAAAATTACCACCGAATCGCCTACCGCGGGTCAAAACTTAAAACGCAAGCGCGCTTGGGGCGACATGAGCACCGGCGGTAGCCGTGGCATTCGTACTTCCCAAGACTATGTGCGCCGTGGAGGCGCGGCAGCTCGCATGATGCTCATGCAAGCTGCGGCCAATGAGTGGAATGTACCGGTGGCAGAGCTTGCAGTCTCAAACAGCGTCATCACGCATGCAGCATCAGGGCGCAAAACAACTTACGGCAAAGTCGCTGCTGCGGCCTCGCAGTTGCCTGTGCCCGACATGAAAGCGGTTGTTCTAAAGGACCCCCGTACTTGGAAAATTGCCGGTAAATCTGTCAAACGTTTGGACACTGCCAACAAGCTCAATGGCAAACTGATTTACGGCATAGATTTGAAGATGGACGGCATGCTTTGCGCTTCTGTCATGGACTGCCCTGTGTTTGGTGGCAAGCTGGTGAGCTTTGACGACTCTAAAGTTAAAACCTTGCGGGGCGTCAAGGCGGTTGTGCGAGTCGATGCTACTACCGTGGCCGTGGTGGCAGATACCTGGTGGCGAGCTAAAAACGCATTGGCCCAACTCCCCATCGTGTGGGACGAAGGCCCCAATGCCAAAGTCAACAGCGCCATGATTGCCGACCATGTGCGTGAAGGCCTCACTGCACGTGGCGACTATGCGGGTCGCAAAGAAGGTGATGCCATTTATGCGGTGGCCAATGCAGCCAAAACAGTCGAAGCCGTTTACAGCTCGCCTTTCTTGTCGCACGCCCCTATGGAGCCCATGAATTGCACGGCCAGATGGACTTCAGACAAAGCAGAAGTCTGGGTGCCAACACAAAATGCCGAAGCATCATTGGCAAAGCTGGCTGAAACCGCGGGCTTGCCACTTGAAAAATGCGATGTCTATGTCACTGATTTGGGCGGCGCTTTTGGACGCAAAGGCGGTCAACAAGACTATGTGGCCCAAGCTGTGAACATTGCCAAACAGTTTCCTGGCACGCCCATCAAAATGATTTGGTCGCGTGAAGAAGATCAGTCTCACGATTTCTATCGACCTGTTTCTCAGTGCTACATGAAAGCGGGCCTAGACACCAAGGGTAACTTAGTGGGAATGACACTTCGATTATCCGGCCAGTCCATTAACGCCTGGGTCAATCCGTCTGCCATTAAAGACGGCAAAGATGAGCGTCAATTGCAAGGTTTTTGGAAAGAGCCCGGCGATGCACAATTGGGTTATACATTCCCCAACTTGCTGACTGAATACGCGATCCGCAATACCCACGTACCGGTGGGTCCATGGCGCGGTGTGAACACCAATCAAAACGGTGTTTACATGGAGTGTTTCATGGATGAAGTGGCGCGCGCTGCGGGCAAAGACCCATTGGCATTCCGCCAAGCCCTGATGCAAAGCCATCCCAAGCATTTGCAGGTTCTCAATGCAGCGGCAGAAAAAGGCGATTGGGGCAAACCTGCTGCGCCAGGTGTGTTCAGAGGTATTGCTCAGTTCATGGGCTATGGTGCTTACTCTGCAGCAGTTGCTGAGGTCACGGTCAGCCCCAAAGGCGAAGTCAAGGTTTTGCGTATGGTGTTGGCCACCAATGCGGGTCACTTTGTGAATCCGCACCAAGTGGCGGCACAAGTTGAAGGCGGCGTTGTGATGGGTCTGAGTGCCACTTACTTTGGCGAATGCACGGTTGAAAATGGCCGCATCAAAGAGAAGAATTTCGACACCTACCAATTGCTCAAAATGGCGCAGATGCCTCAAGTGGAAACCGTTTTGGTGCCCACTTATGACTTCTGGGGCGGTGTGGGCGAGCCCACTATTTGCGTGGTAGCACCTGCAGTGATCAATGCCATTTCTGCAGCCATAGGCAAGCCTCTCAGAGATTTACCTTTGAAAAATGCTGGTTTGAAATTCGTTTAAACGTTGAAAATTGAGGCTGCCAATTTCAGGTAGACAGTTTCAGCGTCGCAAGGACGGCCCGTCAATGGGCAGTTCTTGCGATCGAATTTTCAAAAATAATTCAAGCTGACGCAGCTCGGCACTACCAGGCTTGGGTACTTCCGCTTGCACGCCCGAAAAACATGCGCGCAGGCGCCTGTCTAAGGAACCCATGCCTTGCCAACTCATTTTAAAAATAGGGAAGCCTGTGGGGTGACCGGGTGATATCACATCGGCCCGCATTTGTTTGCCAATTTGCTGATCGTGGCAGTGGGTGCAAGCCAAGTTCATTCGACCCATTCGCGTTGTAAACATTGTGCCACCAGCGCTTAATTCTGCTTGCCATTGTTTTTGATTGTTTGGGCTTGGGGCAACTGCAAAGGGCAAGCCTTGACTGGCTTGGTGAAGTAAAGCACTCAAAGACAACACCTCGGCATTTTCAAGACCTTTCAAGGGCCGAGAAGTTCTTTCAGAACAAATCAAAATTTGATCTTCCAAGTTGATCAATTTTTGCAAGTTTGTTGACCACTTGGGAAATTGGGTTGCAGAACCCTTCATGCTTTGAACATCACCATGACATTGAAAACAATCAGAGCGCTGGTTTGCAGTGCCCCAAATATTTTTCCCCTGCTCTAGCCACAAGCTGACTGGATTAGCACTAGCATCTTTCTGAAGATTTTGCATTTCAGAACTTAAAAATGCATTGCCACTTTGTAGGCCTACAGGCAAGTTGGTTTGCTTGGGTGTTTGTGCAAAGACATTCAGAGTCAAGCTAAGCGCAACAAAAAATACCCAGCTTCCATGTGCAGGAGCGGCCAATTGATTCAAGCCAGAGAAGCAATTAAAACCCATAGCCTTAAAGCACCAAGCGCTGCTGAGATTCGCCCATGAGGCCCGCATCGTCTTTCCATATAACTTTCACTATCCCGCCTTGAGCGGGTACCACCAATGGAAAAGCCAAATAGACAGGCGAGGTCATGGCCGTTCCAAGATCGACCTCCAAAATAAGCTGGTCATTCAGTAAAACTCTAACGCTGTGAATGATGTTGCGAGGGATGCGTATTCCAGAATCATCGACTCTAAAGCCAGAGTCCATGGGGTGCGATGCAGACCAGCGCGCTTCCACCGTGGCACCAGGTTTGATAGCGCCCATGAAGGCTAATCTAGTCAGAACGGGGGGTCTCATTAGTTATTAGGATTCGTCTAAACAGGCGGTCGATGTAATGATGGTGGGCGCGCTGTTGGCGCGCTCGCTTCCATCGCTAAAAGTTGCTACCACCCAAACTGATTGACTGGCTGCAAGTCTCAGTCGTGTACTGAATTGATATTGGCGGGGCTGACTCAAAATTTTCAATTGAAGCGCCAGAGGGTTGGGATTTTCTGGCAGCATCACTTTCAATTGAGTCAGGTGAAGACCAGAGGGGGCCGTAATGTGGGCTTGCAAGGGTACGGCATTGCCTGTGTCGGCAAGCCTTGGGAAAAGTAACTCAATGCCTTCTGAAGACAATTGACTCAGGTTGGAAGATGCCGCGCTAAAAGAACCAGACCACAGCACGGAACCTAGTGTCCATGCAATGTTCTTGCGACGTTCTGGGTTGTGCTGACTTTGAGCAAGCCATAACGGGATCGGTCTTTTCATCGCCATGAAATCAGGGTCTCTACAACTTGTAAAATTTCGCCTGGTGACAAAACAGCCCGATCTGAAATGACTTTAGTCAGTCCTTGTGTCGTACCAAAAGGCGGCATCAGGGTATTGGGATTTATTTTTCGAGCATCAGTCACCCATTGTGTCAGTTCTATAGCGTTCCATTTGGTGGCCACGCCTTGCAGGGGTGGGGCAAAATTGCTGGCCAGGCCCGAGACGCCTGGCAAATCATGGCAAGCCATGCAGTTGCCAGTTTGTCGATTGGTCATGATTTCAAAGCCGACAGACTTTGGCGCCATGTTTTGAGCGAAGGATAAAACAGGAAAGCAAAGGCTGATCGCAATGATATGAATCCATTTCATGAGCAGCATTGTGACATTGCCCACAAATTTTTGCTCGATGTGCCTCTAGTTTGAATTCAAAACTAGCCTCAGCTCGGTGAGAAGGCTTCACAGCATGAACTTGAGTGGGATGTCCCTAAAGGTTTTTTCCTTGGTGAATTTTTCTCATTGAAGCCTACAAAACAGGCACGTTTGGTTGAATGACCAGCAAGATGGGATAAACACTACTTTTCAAATCAATTAAAGCACTCTAATATTGGTACTTGGGACTAGGCTAGATATTGCAAAAATAGGAGACATTCATGAATATTTTCGATAAATCAGATTCCTCTAAACCTGTTGAATCTTCCAGCCGCAGGCGGCTACTTTCCACGGGCTTGGCAATGGGCGGTGCAGCCACCTTGTCAATGCCTTTGTGGGCGCAAGGCGCAGGCCCTATCAAAATCGGACATCTCACGCCCATGACCGGATTTTTAGGTGCATTGGGTGAATATGCTGCTCAGGGCATCAAGATGGCAGCTGACGAAATCAATGCTAGCGGTGGTGTCATGGGTCGTAAATTGGAAGTCATGACGGAAGATTCGGTCAACCCGCAGGTGGCTGCGACCAAAGCTCAGCGCATGATTGAACGTGACAATGT
The DNA here is from genome assembly GCA_947479935.1 of Comamonadaceae bacterium. GTDB lineage: Bacteria > Pseudomonadota > Gammaproteobacteria > Burkholderiales > Burkholderiaceae_C > Limnohabitans_A. The sequence goes on along the minus strand of CANKBG010000016.1, from coordinate 4,937 downwards.
TTCTGTTTTGATGGGTGAAATTTCCTCAGCATCTGCGCTGACCATTTCACAAGTGGCAGGAAGAAATAAAAAACTGTTTTTCAGTATCGGCGCCCGTTCTGATGTATTACGAGGCAAGGACTGCAACCGTTATACTTTCCATGTGGATATTCCGGTCACAGTGATGGTGAATGCGGTGGGGCAAGCACTTGTCCGGGACAACCTCGTCAAGGGCAAAAAGATTTTCAGCTTGACCGCTGATTATTTATTTGGACATGACCTGACCAAGGTTGCAAAAAAATTCTTCACCGATAACGGCGGAACGCTGATTGGTGACGAACTGGTGCCAACAGACGCAACAGACATGAGTCCTTATTTGCTCAAAATTAGGCAAGCTAAACCAGACCTCATTGCCTCTAATTTGGCCGGTAACCAAGTGACCAATTTCGTGAAGCAATATTCTGAATTTGGCCTTCCTTATCCTGTGGTTGGATTTAACTTGAACACCGCAGACGCCTGGGCAGCAGGTGAGGGCAACTTAGGCGGAATATGGCCTACTGTTTGGCATCATGAGTTGCAAAACCCCGCATCTAAAACCTTCGTTGCAAACTTTGAAAAGCGATTTGGCCGAATCCCTGAAAATCACGCATGGATCGAGTACATCACCTTGAAAATATTGGCTCAAGCAATGAATGTGACCAAGTCAACCGACAGTGAAAAATTAATTGCTTATTTAGAAACTGGTGCTGAGTTTGACATCCTTAAATCAAGGAAAGGATACTTTCGCGCATGGGATCATCAATTGATGCAAGAGGCCTATCCGTTCACTGTCAAAGCTAAGGGGCAGTCAAAAAATAAACAAGACTTTTTGCTATTTGGTGAAGCAGTTCCTGCACCCAATCAATCTTTAGAGTTGTTGGCGACCACCAAGGCTGAAAACACCTGCAAGATGTAACCGTAGTTGTTTGAATGTGCCCATGTCTGCAAAGCTGGCATGGGCACAGGTTTTTTGGGATTTAAATGCAAATTGTTTTTTTGCTCGAGCAAGTTGTCAATGGCTTAGTCTTGGGTGGGTATTACTTGCTGTTAGCGCTGGGTCTTTCACTGATCTTCAGCGTTGGCGGCATTGTCAATTTGGCGCATGGAGCTTTTTATGCTTTAGGGGCATATATCTCCCTCGAGGTCATTAAGCACTTGGGTTTTGGCGCCAGTATCTTTATCACCCCCGTATTGGTCGGTCTATTAGGCATCGCATTTGAGCGTTATTTGCTCAGACGTTTTTACAATGCCGATCCTATTTTGAGTTTGCTTCTCACCTTTGGCTTGGCCATGGTCGTAGAGCAATTTATTCGGATGGTTTGGGGGGCGGCACCTTTGTCCTCTATCATGCCCCCAGAATTCAAAGGCTCTTGGTTTTTGGGCGACATGATGTTTTCCAAATACAGACTTTTCATTCTTGCAGTTGTCGCAATAATTTTATGTGGCATTTGGCTACTTTTACACAAGACATCTTTTGGAAGAGTTGTCAGAGCAGGTGTTCAGCGCCCCGACATGGTGGCAGTTTTAGGCATTCGACTTCAGCCCTACATGACAGCTATTGTGGTTTTAGGCGTGGCCACTGCAGCCTTGGGCGGCGTCTTATTTGGACCTATTGCCACTGTTCACCCTGCAATGGGCACTGAAATTATGACGGTAGCCTTTGTGGTTGTCATCATCGGTGGCTTAGGAAGCTTTTGGGGGGTTGTTTTATCGGCCTTATTGGTAGGCGTGGTGCGTGGCATCACCATTCATTTTCAACCAGCTGCCAGCGAAGCGTCGATGTATATCTTGATGTTTTTGGTACTTATGTTTCGCCCTCGTGGTTTGCTGGGTGAACGAATCGAGCGTTTTGAATGATTTTTTCGTCTAACTCTAAATACCAATCCCTATCAATGGCGGCGCTGGGGATGGTTCTATTGCCAATTGCTTTCCAAACTATTGGCCTCACAACAGATGCGGCGACTGTGGTTGTTATTTTGGCCATGGCGGCCATGGCCTTGAATCTATTGGTTGGCTATACAGGCCTTGTTTCGTTTGGGCACAGTGCTTGGTTTGGTATCGGAGGCTATGCGTTGGCGCTCTCGCAAAAGCACTGGTTTATTGGGCAAACGCTTTTGCCACTTATTTTTTCATTGGTTTTTACAGCGGTTCTGGCGGTTGTGATTGGATTTTTGGTTTTGCGTCGCAAAGGTGTTTATTTCTCTTTGATGACCTTGGCTTTGTGTGCCCTGACTTTCGCCATCTCATTTCGTTGGACAAGCCTGACTGGCGGAGAAGGTGGCTTGGGTGGCATAGAGCGCCATAGCATCGGACCCTTCAATTTAGATGAGCATCTGAACTATTACGTTTTTGTTTCAGTGATTGCCTTTTTGATGGTCTACCTCATGTTGCGCATCGTGCGGTCACCTTTTGGTCATGCCCTCGTTGCCATTCGAGAAAATGAACAGCGAGCTACGTTTCAAGGCTATGCCATCGACAGATACAAGTTGTTGATATTTGTCATCTCAGCATCTATCACTGCTTTGTCGGGTGCCATGATGGTGCTGCTGCATAGGCTTGCTGCAGCGGAATCTACGACGGTTGCATTTTCTGGAGAGTTGCTGGCAATGGTGGTAATTGGAGGGATGCGAAGTTTTTTGGGCCCAGCTCTTGGTGCTTTGTTTTTTTTACTTTTCCGTGAACTTTTCTCAATTTATACAGACAATTGGTTGCTGTGGTTTGGTTTAATTTTTGTAGGTTTCATCATTTTTTCACCCACTGGTCTGGTGGGTATTTGGGGGCAAATAAAACGTAGATGGCGGCCTCCTGCCGAAGACAGCGCTGCAATGAGTAAACGGAAGATATATGAAGGCTTATCTTTACCTGAATTTTTAAGACCGAAAGCTCATCATGGCGCCGTCTTGGAAGCTCGAAATATCAGTAAAAAATTCGGCGGTATTCAGGCGGTTTCTGACACTTCAATTGTTGTCGAGGCCGGACAAATACATGCGTTGATTGGACCCAATGGGGCAGGAAAAACAACCACATTTAATCTTGTTTCCGGTTTATTCCAAACAGACACAGGCAAGGTGACATTGCATGGACGGTCAGTTTCTGGGCTGAGTGCTGATCAAATTTGCCAGCATGGCTTGGCCCGTTCGTTTCAGATCACCAATTTATTCAAAGGCTTGTCAATTTACGAAAATCTTCGACTGTCTTTACAGGCAACGCATCCAGCAAGGTTCAACTTCTGGCACGACATTGACCACTATCCAGTCATTCATGCTGAAACCAAAGAGTTAATGAAATTTCTGGGTCTTGAAGGGATGGAACAAGTAGAGGGTGCTGAACTTTCGTATGGAGGGCAGCGGCTGGTCGACATGGGCATTGCTTTGGGTTCAAAACCTCAAGTACTTCTGATGGATGAACCCCTAGCGGGTCTGGCTGCAGCGGAAAGGGAAAGAGTTTCCAATTTAGTAACCACCATTGCAAGTAACATCCCCGTCCTCATTGTGGAACATGACATTGATCGCGTTTTGGCTTTTTCGCACCGTGTGACTGTGATGAATCAAGGTGAAGTGCTGATGAGTGGTTCACCTGAAGAGGTGAGACAGGATCAACGTGTTCAAGAGATCTATACCGGGAAGGGTACGCCTGAGGTCACTGGACGCTCCGTTGCCTCTTCGACGAGCCGTCCCTTGCTGCTTAACTTTGAGGGCGTGAATGCTTTCTACGGAAAAAGTCACATATTGAACGATGCCAGCCTGAGGGTCCATGAGGGTGAAATTGTGGCCTTATTGGGTCGTAATGGTGCTGGAAAGTCAACATTGCTTAAATCACTTGTCGGTTTATTACCCCCAAAAAGTGGCGTTATTCAATATGCGGGCCGAAATATTGCAGGCATGTCTGCGCCTGACATTGCGCGCATGGGAATTGGCTATGTGCCCCAAGGTCGGGGTTTATTTGCAGGCATGACGGTTTCAGAAAACCTGAGTTTGGGTCGCTTGGCGCGATCGACCGACGGCCAAGATGGTGTTGTTTGGAATGAAGAAACAATTCTTCAATATTTTCCTCGCTTGCGGGCTCGGATGGACGTGGCTGCTGATTATTTGTCGGGCGGTGAGCAGCAAATGGTTGCCGTTGCGCGCGCACTTTCCGGCAATGTCAAATTACTTTTATTGGATGAGCCCTTCGAAGGCTTGGCGCCTTCAGTGGTTCAGGAATTATTTACCGTCTTTGACTTATTGCGACAACATATTTCAATCGTGATTGTTGAACACAATCTTGATTTGGTTCTGGCTTTGGCAGATCGTGTGTATGCACTGGAGCGGGGTCAAGTATTTCATGAAGGCCCCTCGGAGCCTTTGCTCAATGATTTGACTTATCGCAAGAAAATCTTGTGGCTTTGATGCCATTGCTAAATTCCAATTTAAATAACTATCTTTGAAAGTATCTTATGAATAACTCCCAAAAATCGGTTGCATTGGTTGAAAAGATGGCCAACATTCCTTGGCAGCAATTCCCTGGTCATTTTGGAGGTGCGTTGTCTAAAGCGCTGGTTGGCCCCGACAACGTTGGCACAGAAAAAATTGATTTTCGAATTTCAAGATATGCACCGGCTGCATTTGTTGAAGAACATGTTCATCAAATACAAGAGCAGGTTTACTATGTATTGGAAGGCGAAGGGGTTTTGACAACAGACGATCAAAAACACCTCATGCGCCCACATGACTACGTCTATGTGCCCCCAGGAGTTCGCCATAGTTTTGCCAATACGGGAACGAATGGTCTGGTTTTTTTAGTTATCACCACACCGACGCATGATGGAGAGGTACGTTGATGCCAGAGTCTCAGAGTGCATGCGCTAATCTTCCAACCTTGCAAAATTTAATTCAAGGTCAGTGGGTGGACGGGCTAGGCCAGCGTTTGGTTGTCCGTGA
>CANKBG010000015.1 GCA_947479935.1 Comamonadaceae bacterium | reverse complement strand
TTGAAAAAGGTGGGCACCCAGTTTGTCATTGAGCCGCACATTCGATTTAAGGGCCAAGTCGGTGAGCAAGCCACCATGTTTTTCTTAGACCCCTGCGGCAATGCCGTGGAATTCAAAGCATTTGCAAACCCTGAGAGTTTGTTTGCCAAGTAGGGCAGTGCAAGCCAACGTCTCAATACACTGAACTGGAGTGAGCTGAATGGCCACATTGCACAATTTCAACGCGGGTGGTTATGCCTTTTTAGAAGGTGGTTTTCCCTACTCGCAAGCGGTCATTGCCTTGCCCGGATTTGCATTTCGGCGCATTCGCTTTTCCAGCGTCGTTCCCGCAGAAAAAGGGTTTGATTGGATCAGTCAGCACCTCAAGCAAAACAATCGGCCGTTAACCGCTTTGGCCGCTTGCGAGTTGCGATCGCCTTGCGCTTTCACGATGGAGGGTTTTCGGGGGTTCAATCAAAGTTATGTGCAAGTGCTCAGTGATTGGGGCTTGATCCAAAATGGTCTCAACCCAGTGGCGCGCAGCAATTTGGCACCTGCTTTTTCTCCGCCAGATGTTCCCGGCTTTTATGCTTTTACTTACACCGTGCCTGAAACTTGCACCGACCCAGACTGGCTGATTGCAGGCAGCGGCGAGTGGCCAGAACACTTGCCTTTTCCTGAAGGTATTGTGGCGCGAGGTGATACCAGCTCTGAGGGTATGGCGCGCAAAGTACGCTATGTGGTGCAAACCATGCAAGAGAGAGCGCAGGGCTTGCAAGCTCAGTGGGCTCGATTAACAGCTGCACAAATTTACACAGTCCACGATTTCTCGGCTTTGATTCCAACGGTGTTCAATCCTGCAGCCATGATCGGCCCTGGACTGTCATGGCACATTTGTAATCCGCCTATTCAGGAGTTGGAATTTGAGATGGACGCTCGCAGTGTGCAACACGAACGCGTGGTGCATATTTAGGTTTTTCGTTCCATCCACGAACCCAAGATACCCTTTGGCATTCGGATGATGAAAAACACCAGCAAGGTGCCGTAGATCAGCAAGTCCAAGCCATGAATTTGATTGCCAATTAAGACCCGCAATACTTCTTGAAGTGCCAGTAAAAATACTGCGCCAAAGGTGGGCCCCAGCATGACAAACATACCACCGGCAATCACACCAAAAACCATTTGCAAAGAGATCGCAATGCCCGAGACGGTATCTGGGTTGACATAGGCTTGGTATTGCGCATACAAAACGCCGCCAAAGCAAGTCATGGCTGCCGAGAGCACCGTAATTTTCAATTTGGTTCGCGTCACGTTGATGCCAATCGATGCAGCAGCATCCTCATCCTCGCTGACGGCTTGCAGGGCATCGCGCAACATGCTTTGGTCCACTTTGCGCCAGACCCACAGTGAGAAAAGCCAGCAAGCCAAAACGATGTAGAACCAAACCACACGGTTTGAAAATTGAAAGGACCACAAAGAAGCGGTGGCCTCATTGGCCAAGCCTGGTTTGGGTGTTAAGCCCAATGAACCGCCTGTAACTTCTCGCGTAGCGACGATAACCAAGCGCACCACTTCGGCCAAGGCCAAAGTGACAAGTGCGAAATAGTGGCCCACAATTTTGAAACGGAAACAGGGATAGCCAATGACCAAGGCCAGTACCACCGTGACACACAAAGCCAGCAAGGCGCCTGCCAGAGGCGGCACGCCATATTGATTCCACAACAAGACCACGCCGTAAGCACCAATACCCAAGAAGGCACCGTGCCCAAGGCTCACCAGCCCAAGGCGTCCCATCAGGGCCCAACTGGTGTAGATAAAGCCCATCAACAAAGCCATGATGATCAAGTGCAAGGGGTAGGAACCGAGGCCTAGCCAAGGCGCCAGCATCAAGCCTGCGATCAGTGCGCCAAATTTAAAGGTGGAAGAAAGGTGGGGCATGCTTTAGCGCCTGCGAAACAAAATACCTTCAGGGCGGATGAACATCATGGCAATGAAGAACACAAACGCCATCACATAACCCCATTCAATGGCATAGACATAGCCGCCCACGGAGATCAACTGCGCAAATATAAAAGCAGCCACAAAGCCACCCAATAAATTGCCTAAGCCGCCCATGACACAAACCAAAAATGTGATGGGCCCAAACGACAAACCAATGGCGGGGTGAATGTCGTACTGCAGCACCAACAAACAAGCGGCCAGCCCGGCCAACGCGCCTCCCATGGCCGAGGTGATCAAATAAATGCGCTCAGGGTTCACGCCCATCAAAGGCATGATGCTGCGGTCTTGGCTGATGGCTCGAATGGCGGTGCCAGCAAAAGTTCGGTTCAAGAACAAATAAGTGGCGGCAATGGCCACCATGGCCACGCCAAAAGCAATCAAGCGCGCCATCGACAAGCTGATGTCACCCACCATCAAACTGGGCAGTCGTACGCCCAAGTTTTTGAAATCAATGCCAAAAATCACGGTGGCCAAGGCTTGCAGAAAAAACAAAACGCCGCCCGTTACCAGCAGCTGATTGATGGGCTCTGCCGACAAAACGGGCCGGATGATAAACCAGTGCATGGCCGTGCCCAAAGCAGCCACGCCCACAATGCCCAAGACGAAAGCCAAAGCCAAGGGCAGGCCTAAGCTGGTGTGCGACCAATAAATGGCGTACATGCCCACCATCATCAATTCAGCATAGGAGATCCACACCACATCGATCACACCAAAGATCAGGTTCAAGCCCAAGGACAAAAGCGCTAACAAGCCCCCAAGCAGTAGCCCATTGAGAATCGCTTCAAGTAAAAAGATGTCAAAAAATTCCATCACACCCCCAAATAGGCTTTTTGAACTTCATCGCTGGCCAACAATTCGGCAGCAGTTCCGGAAGCACGAATTTTTCCAATTTCAAGCAAGTAAGCACGGTCCACCACCTTGAGTACTTGTTGGATGTTTTGCTCGACAATTAAAACGGTATATCCTTCAGCGCGAATGCGGTGCATCAGTTCAAAAATGGATTGAACAATGACAGGCGCTAAACCGGCTGAGGGCTCATCGAGTAGCAGCAGTTTGGGGCCACTCATCAGGGCGCGACCAATGGCGCACATTTGTTGCTCGCCTCCGGACATGGTGCCCGCCAACTGCTTTCGCCGCTCGGCCATGCGAGGAAACAAGTTGTAGACATAGTCCAAGCGCTCTTGCAGTTTGGCGCGGGCGGCAGGGGTGTAGGCCCCTATTTTCAGGTTGTCCTCCACACTCAGTCGCGGGAACAATCGGCGCCCCTCTGGGACTTGTGCAATGCCCAGCCCTACCACTTCATGAGAGGGCAAGTCTCGGTAGGATTGGCCTTCCATTTGCATGCTGCCTGCAGTGGCTTCAATCAATCGGGAGATGACGCGCAAGAGGGTGCTTTTGCCTGCGCCGTTGGGTCCGATGACGGCTACAGCCTCGCCCGCTTTGACGCTAAATGAAACATCAAACAGTGCCTGAAAACTGTTGTACCCAGCGTTGATGTTTTTCAGCTCGAGCATCAGGTGTCCTGACTCGATGCATTGCGTGCAACTTGCTGCTGAACACTTTGGGCGTCCGTGCCTAAATACACTTCGATCACACGCGGGTCATGCGTCACTTCGGACGGCGAGCCTTGAGCGATCAACTCGCCATGGTCAAGCACCAAGCAGCGGTCAATCACTTTCATTAACACCCCCATGATGTGCTCCACCCAAATGATGGTGATGCCCCGTTCATCGCGAATTCGTTTGAGCATTTGCGCGGCTTGCGCCATTTCTGTTTCGTCTAGACCCCCTAAACTTTCATCGGCCAGCAGCAACTTGGGTTGTGTGGCCAAGGCACGGGCCATTTCGAGTTTTTTCAGACCGGCAGCGCCAAGCCCATCTACTCGGGCAGCGGGGTCGCGCGGTAAATCAATCAAGGACAAGGCGTCATGCGCTCGGCGCTCGGCCTCGCCTTTGGTGATCGGTTCGCTGGCGCCGTAGTAAGCGGCGAGGGTGGCATTCTCAAGAATCGAGAGTTTGCGAAACGGCCTTGGAATTTGAAAGGTTCTGGCCACACCCTGCTTGCAAATGTGTGAAGACGATAAGCCCGACATGGGCTGTCCATCAAACATCACATGGCCTGATGTGGGTTCAAACATACCGGCCAATAAATTAAAGGTGGTACTTTTTCCGGAGCCATTGGGGCCAATTAGACCCACAATTTCTCCGCGTTGGACTTCAAAAGAAATTCGGTTGACTGCTGTGAAACCACCGAATTTCTTGGTCAGTTCATGGACTTCAAGCACAATCAGTTGGCGTAAGAGTTGCCTTTTGTAAGAGGCATCACAGGATCGCGGCTTTTGATGGCTTTAGGCCAGACCACAAAGGTGTCGTTGCCCGAGTACTGGTGAACGACGGGTGTAGAGCGCTCGTTCTGCCCAGACATGGGGTGACCTGGTGGGAAAAATTTGACGCCATAACCTTGGATCGTCCCGCCTTCAGGAATGTCAGTCTCTAATGCGGCTTTGCGCAGTGATTCTGGGTCGTAGCTACCATACTTTTTGATGGCACGCGGCATGACGTCGCTCAATAAAATCCAAGTTTGGTTAAAGCCCATGGAGACGTGAGTGGGAATTTCGTCGCCTTTGACATCGGCTTTGTAGCGCTTGATCATTTCGGCTGTCAGTGCGCCCATGCCAGGCTTGAGCGTTTTAGCGTCAAGCAATTGGGCTGCCACGGGGTCCACGTTCATGATCAGGTTGGCGTCGTCTTTAAATGTGGCAAACAGCTTGTCAAATTGACCGTGGCCTGCGCCGTGGCCAATCAAGGCATCCCACTTCAAACCTTGCTCTTTGGCTTGGCGCAAGAACAAAGTGATGTCGGGGTTGTAGCCCGTGTGCAAGATCACATCGGGTTTAGCGCGGCGCAGTTTGGTGACCAAGGGAGACAGGTCAGGAGAGGTTGCAGCGTAACCTTCCTTCAAGACCACTTGCATGCCCAATTGTTTGCAAACCAAGTCGTTGCCTGATGCAACGCCTGCACCGTAAGGGCCATCTTCATAAATGATGGCCACTTTGAGATCTTTCACTTCTTTGCCCAATTTGGCTTTGCTGTTTTCACCCAAAAAGCGGCAAGAAGCTTCGCCCATTTGATCGGAGTGAACTTGCGGCCGGAACACATATTTCAGGTTCTTGTCTTTGAAAACGGCAGAAGACACGCAGACATTGGCCCACATGAATTTCTTGGCTTGGTCAACGCGCTGAGCCATGGGAACGCATTGGGCAGATGAGAAAACACCCAAAATCACATCCACCTTTTCTTGGTTTAGCAAACGCTCGGTTTCATTGATGGCCACTTCGGTTTTGCTTTGGGCATCAACGTAGATCGGAACAATTTTGTGGCCCTCTACACCGCCTCGCTCATTCATCAAATCAATGGCGTATTTGGTGCCCAGATAGCTGGCATTGGAGCCGCCCGCTGCCAAGGGGCCTGACATATCAAAAATCACACCCACTTTGATTTGTTTGGTTTGTGCCATGGCAGCGCCTGAGAGCCACAAACTTGACACCACGAGAGCGGAAAGAAATTTCTTGAACATGAAGCATCTCCTTGAGTTGTGCGTGATCAGCCCCTAGGTGGGCCAAGATGACATTCACAACTTAACCAGTTCGTCGCCATTGCAATAGGATGAAAACCCTATGACCTAGCTGAGCAAAGATGTTTTTTAAAGGCGCTAAGGCGTTGAAGGGGCGTTAGCCTCTTTCAAGCCCCTGCATGACGCGAGCAATGCAGTCATTGGTTTTGGCCGCCTCGATCCAGCGCATCACGCAAACCAGTTCAAGCAGGGGGTCAACCCAAGTGATGGAAGAACCGGCTCCAATGGCAAACCAAGAACTACGCGGTGCGTCTTTGAACAAAGCACCATCTTGGTTGAGCCAAATCAGGTAGCCGTAGTAGGGAACCACATCGCTAGGCTGGCGCATCATTTGCACCCACTTGGCTGAAAGAATTTGTTGGCCTTGGTAGGCGCCATTGTCCATGAGCATTAAGCCAATGAGCGCTTGGTCGGTGGTCGAAATAGAGACGCCGCCTCCCCAATGACTACCCCCCGGCACGGACATCATGCGTTGGCCGTTGACATCGGTCCAGCCTTGCTCGTAGCCCACCCACTGAAAAGAATCTTTGCAGCCTAAGGGCTTGCGAATGAATTCTTCAAAAACTTCTGGCAAAGGCCGTTTGAACAAATGCAATAGCGCCAAAGAGAGTTGGTTAATGCGGACATCGTTGTACTCAAACCTAGTGCCCGGCTTGCCCAGGGGTCTAGCGTCACCCTTGATGCCGTCGGCTTTTCCGGTTTGGTAGGTCAACCAGCGGTAACGATCGACTTGTTCGGGAATGCCAAGGCAGGTGCCTTCCCACTCACTGGTTTGTTGGAGTAAGTGATGCCACGTGATTCGACTTAAGCGTTCACCCTCAAAACCAATTCCTGGACACTTTCGAATGACGGGCTCGTGAACATAAGGCAGCAGACCTTGATCAAAAGCAAGTCCAGCCAGAAGGGCTAAATATGTTTTGGCCACACTGAAGGTCAGGTCGGCCTTGTGCGGTTCACCCCACTCAGCCAACTGCACATGCTTGTGAAAAATAACGCCCGAGACCGGACCTCTGCCATGCACGGGACCATACAAACGGTTGTAGGGCGGCGGATCTAACTCATGAATACCCCAAGGCGGTGAGGTGTCACGCGACCATGGCGTCTCGCACTCTTGAATGTATTGAATGGCCTCTTGAAATGCGGACGACATGCTGAATGGGCTTGTGATGGACTATTTAGAAAAATAAGAAGTAGCCGTTGATTGTGCTCACAAAACCCAGCGCCCCTAACACCGTACCTGCCCAATACAAAACAGGCATGGAGGCTACGATTGAAACGGAGAGCAAAACAATCGCAATTTGCAAAGCGCCCTCTGCATAATCAAACCAAGGGTCTTGTTGCATGGCGTGATCGCGGGTAGCCTCATGCGCTTTGGCACGGACCATCAATTCTTTTTTGCCTTCTTTGGTTTCTGGTTCTGACTCGTAGCGTTCAGCTGTTTTTTTGTAATCTTCAATTTTCTTTTCAAACATGGCCTTGGCTGTTGCGTTCATGTTGGGCTCGCGCGCCAATTGCAACTCCAAATCGGCAGCGGCCAGTTTGAAAGACGTTTGACGAATGTTTTTGGCTTGGTAGAAAGCGTAGGCATTGGCTGCCAAGATGTTTTCTTGGGTGGCTTCTTTCATGGCGTTGGAGCCGCCTAAGCTGGCAATGGCCAAGACCATGGCCAAGATGGAAATGGTGAGGGCAGAGCGATTTTGATTTTTGTCGCCATGGGCTTTTTGTTCCATGAGTTCAGCGGTGTCTTGAGCTTCCATGATTGATCCTGTAAATTTAAAGTTGAAGTTGTAATCTTATGCAGCAGATTGACATACATCCACCCATTGGCCTTGGGTTATTTCTAACATAAGTTGGGGACTGATTCGCACAGCGCTGTTCACAGAGCCTGCCGCTGGAATGACTTCCTCATAGATTTGAAGTGACACATCTAAATAAACGGGTAGGGCTTGCGCCAAGCCAAAAGGACATACGCCGCCAACGGGGTGGCCTGTGAGTTCGACCACCTCCTCTAATCCTAACATCTTACCTTTACCAAATGCATCTTTGAATTTCTTGTGATCGATGCGTGCATCACCTTTGGCCACCACCAACAACACTCGGTCGTTGTTGAGTCTGAATGCGAGTGTTTTTGCAATTTGGCCGGGCTCTACGCCATGCGCTTCAGCAGCCAATGCCACTGTGGCAGTGCTCACCTCAAGTTCTATGATGGGCAAATTCAACTCAAGTTGTTGAAAGAATGCTTTGACGGATTGAAGACTCATGACGGCTTGTGAATAAGAAGGCAAAATCAGAGCCTGAAGATATCAGACTGCGATCCATTGCAGTCCTCAATAAATAACTTTGACATTCAATCAAAATGTATTACGAACCTGGCGTTACCCCTCATGGCTTACCTTATGACCCCTTTAAGTCTTGTGTGATTCCAAGGCCCATTGGATGGATTTCCACGGTGAACCGCGAAGGCCGCCACAATTTGGCCCCTTACAGCCAGTTTCAAAACATCACCTTTAACCCACCCATTGTGATGTTCTCGGCCAACCAAACCACACAAGGCGTTCGCAAAGACTCTGTTCGCAATGCAGAAGATACAGGCGAGTTTGTGTGGAACATGGCCACTTACGACTTAAGGCATGCCGTGAACCTCACGGCTGAAGAGTTGGCGCATGGCGTTGACGAGTTTGAGCATGCGCAACTCCAAAAACTACCCTCCCGTAAGGTCAAGCCTATGCGAGTGGCGGGGTCGCCTGTTCAGTTTGAATGCGTGTATTTGAACACCTTGCGGTTTCCGGGTGAGCCGCCATTTGGCACCGCCGATGTGGTGTTTGGCAAGGTGGTTGCCATTCACATTGACGATGAAATGATCGATGGCAAGGGCATGCTCGATGTGCTCAAAATGAAGCCATTGGCCCGCATGGGCTACTACGACTACACCTATGTAGACAACAAATTTGAAATGATCATTGGTGGCGACAACAAAGCTCTTTTGGCTGGTTTGGAGGGCTCGCCCGACAAAGCCAAGACGGCTTTGGGGTCATGAACGAATCTCAGGACGCGTTGCCACCTGCTTTTCAAAAGCTCGCTATTTCCAATTTAATGGCCCAGTCGGCCGAGCAATTGACCTTGGCGGCCGTTCCGATCGTGGCCGTTTTGCTCCTCAAAGCCGGGCCTGGGGAAATTGGTGTGATGGCTGCCATTCAGTCCTTGCCTTTTTTATTGCTGTCCATCCCCTTGGGTCTTTTGGCTGATCGCATGTCTCGGAAAAAACTCATGCTTTTGTCAGAGATTTTGCGCGTCTTTGCCTTGATGGTTCTGATTGCAGCCCTTTTGGCCGATCAAATCAGCGTGACCTTGTTGGCTGTGGTCGGGTTTTTTGCGGCGGTTGGCACGGTGGGTTTCAGCGTCAGCGCGCCCTCCTTGGTGCCCGCTTTGGTAACCCGTGACAATTTGGCAAAGGCCAATGGGCAATTGGAATTGGCCAGAAGCATGGCCTATGCAGGTGGGCCCGCATTGGCCGGCGCCTTAATTGCTTGGATGGGCGCCTCAACTTCTTTTGTCTTGTCTTTGATGCTGCCTCTCGCGGCCGTAGGGTTCCTGAGTCAAATTCAGGAGCCTGCCAGAGCTGCCATACCCGATAGGCCCCCCTGGCTGGAGCTGAAGGACGGTGCTCATTTTGTGTGGAGCAGCAGCTTGCTGAGACCCATCTTGTTAACCTCGGTGGCTTGGAATATTTCATGGTTTGTTCTGCAAGCCATCTATGTGCCCTATGCAATGAGCACCTTGGGTATGAATGCCAGTGCCGTGGGCCTGACCCTTGCGTGCTATGGCGCGGGCATGATTTTGGGGTCATTGATGGCTTCTAAAATTGTGGCGCAAATGCGGTTTGGCCATGCAATTTTGCTGGGGCCGTTTTTCTCAGTGCTGGCCGCCTCTGTCATGGTACTCACAATTTGGTGGCCCTCAGCCACTGTGGCGGGCATCTCCTATTTTTTATTTGGTTTCGGCCCCATCATTTGGACCATCACGTCTACCACGCTCCGGCAAAGCGTGACGCCCAACACGCTCATGGGCCGCGTCACCGCCATCAACATAGTGACGGGTAACGGTGCCAGACCTCTAGGGGCTTTGCTGGGCGGATTTGTGGGGGAATTTGGCTCTGACCTATTGGGATTGCTGGTGGTGGTCTTGGGATTTACGGTTCAGGCCATCATCATCAGTTGCTCGGCAGTCCGCCATATTCAATCGGCTGAGCAAGAAGCTCAAAAACTAGACCTTTAAAATCAGTCTTCTACAGCCGGTTCAGCTTCGAGCGCATTTCGCTGATTGCCAAAGGTTTGTTTAAAATCAACTTTTGGAGTGTGAGTTTTTTTCAAAATCTCTAGTTACTGGTAATTACCCTCTTTCCTAGCGGGTATAAATCATCAAAAATTTCGCGTTATATTTCGATTTTCAACTAGGAGACTTTCAATGACCGATCAAGCCAATCCCCGCCGCCGTGGCCTTCTGAAAACGGCAGCAGTTGCCGCTGGTGCAATGTCTGCACCCATGATTGCCAGCGCTCAAACTGGCCCTATTAACATGCGCTGGCAGAGCACTTGGCCTGCCAAAGACATTTTCCATGAATATGCCTTGGATTTTGCCAAAAAAGTCAATGACATGACGGGTGGCGATTTGAAGATTGAAGTGTTGCCAGCTGGCGCCGTGGTGCCTGCATTTGGTTTGCTGGAAGCTGTGACCAAAGGTACTTTGGACGGTGGCCACGGTGTGTTGGGCTACCACTACGGCAAGCAAAACGCTTTGGCCCTTTGGAACTCAGGCCCCGCATTTGGCATGGATGCCAACATGTTGTTGTCATGGCACAACTACGGTGGTGGTGCTGACCTGTTGGCCAAGCTCTATGCTTCTATTGGCGCCAATGTTCAATCATTCTTGTACGGCCCCATGGCCACTCAGCCTTTGGGTTGGTTCAAGAAGCCCATCACCAAGTCTGCAGACTTTAAGGGCTTGAAATTCCGTACCAATGGTTTGGCCATTGACTTGTTCACTGCCATGGGCGCTGCTGTGAATGCTTTGCCAGGCGGCGAAATTGTGCCTGCCATGGACCGCGGTTTGCTCGACGGTGCCGAGTTCAACAACGCAACCTCTGACCGCATTTTGGGCTTCCCCGACGTGTCCAAAGTTTGCATGTTGCAAAGCTATCACCAAAGTGCTGAAACCTTCGAGATCATGTTTAACAAAACCAAATATGATGCCTTGCCTGCAAAGATGAAGGCCATCATTGCTGGCGCCACACAAGCTGCATCTGCCGACATGTCTTGGAAAGCCATTGACCGCTACTCCAAAGACTACATTGAGTTGCAAACCAAAGACAAAGTGAAGTTCTACAAAACGCCCGATTCAATTTTGCAGGATCAGCTCAAATTGTGGGACGACATCTTGACCAAGAAGTCAGCAGAAAATCCACTGTTCAAAGAAATTGTGGAGTCACAGAAAGCATTTGCCGAGCGTGCTGTAAAATGGGACCAAGATACTTATGTCAGCCGCCGTATGGCCGTGTCGCATTTCTTCAGTGATAAGAAGCCTGCCAAAAAAGCTTAACTTCCATTGAGACTTGAATCAGCCACTCGCCAGCTGGTGAGTGGCTGATTTTTTTTGAATAAAAATATGCAAAACATTCTTTTGACAATCGACAAAATAAGCACTTGGGTAGGGCAACTATTTGCGTGGCTTATTTTCTCACTGACACTCATGATCAGCTGGGAAGTCTTCTCCCGTTACGTCCTCAACCACCCGCACCCTTGGGCTTTCGATGTGATGAGCATGATGTACGGCACGCTGTTCATGATGGCGGGTGCCTATACCTTGTCAAAAAATGGCCATGTGCGTGGTGACGTTTTGTATGGTTTTTTTCCGCCACGTTTGCAAGCAGGCTTGGACCTGTTGCTCTACTTGGTTTTCTTTATTCCAGGTGTGGTGGCCATGGCTTGGGCCGGTTTCCACTATGCGGGTGACTCATGGGCCATCCGTGAGTATTCCAATGTCACTGCCGATGGCCCTCCGGTCTATCCCTTTAAAACGGTCATTCCCATTGCAGGTGGCTTGCTGTTGCTACAAGGTTTGGTGGAAATTGTGCGCTGTGTTATTTGCCTTCAGCAAGGTGAATGGCCCTCACGAATCGAAGACGTTGAAGAAGTCGACGTTGAAAAACTCAAAGAAATGGTCAATGTCAAAGACTCTGACATTGCCAAATTAGATCAATATGTGGTGGCCGGACAGGGCGTTCAAAAATGAAAAAAGAAATTTGGTTTGGACTCACCATCATGGCCCTGGTGGTCGTGTCGGCCTTTGTATTGCTTCCCCCTTTTGCTGAAATGAAAAATGGCCACTTGGGCTTGCTAATGCTTGCCTTGGTGGTGGTTGCCATCATGTTGGGTTTTCCAACGGCGTTCACCCTCATGGGCATGGGCATGATCTTCGCGTGGATAGCTTACCGAAGTCAAAACCCGAGCTTGGCGGTTGACCAAACGCTTGATTTGATGGTGCAGCGCACGTTTTCGGTCATGTCCAACGATGTGCTCATCTCCATTCCATTGTTTGTGTTCATGGGCTACCTCATTGAGCGTGCCAATCTGATTGAAAAGCTTTTCAAAAGCATGCACTTGGCCACAGCCCGCGTGCCAGGTTCCTTGGCAGTCGCCACCATCATTACCTGTGCTATTTTTGCCACGGCCACCGGCATTGTGGGTGCTGTGGTCACCCTCATGGGTTTGTTGGCATTGCCCGCCATGTTGAGGGCTGGCTATAGCGTGCAACTGTCGGCTGGTGCCATTACGGCGGGCGGTTGCTTGGGCATTTTGATTCCCCCATCTGTCATGCTCATTGTGTATGGGGCAACGGCGGGCGTGTCTGTGGTGAAGTTGTACGCAGGTGCGTTCTTCCCGGGCATTATGTTGGCCACTCTTTACATCGTGTATGTGGTGCTGATTGCCAAGTGGAAACCGCATTTGGCACCACCAATGTCTGCTGAAGACCGCATCGTGCCCTTGCCCGAAGTGACGCAGGAAATTTCAAACACGTTCAGTGACAAAGTTTTACCCGGCCTGCTGGGTGCTTTGAAGGGCAAGCGCAATGCGGCCACACCTACCGCAGAAATTTTGAAGCAATTGGGCATTGCCTTGTTGCCCTTGATCTCAGTGGCTTTGCTCTCTGGCGTTATTTTCTTCAAGATCACTCAGCCATTGCCTTCAGAAGCCGTTGAGGGTGTTGTGGCCATGGGAGGCGCCATTGAAGACACACCTCAAGAAGCAGAGTCATCCAATATTTCTGGACTTCAAGAGCCCCAAGCCATGGGCGATTTGAAATCGCCGCCGGCTGCCTCTGATGCGCCACAGGCCTTGGGTGCATCAGCCGTTGAGGCGCCTGCTGTTGCAGCGACAGCCACCCCTGCTGCGGCTTCAACTGCGCAGACACTGCCAGCCGA
This sequence comes from Comamonadaceae bacterium, assembly GCA_947479935.1. Classification (GTDB taxonomy): domain Bacteria; phylum Pseudomonadota; class Gammaproteobacteria; order Burkholderiales; family Burkholderiaceae_C; genus Limnohabitans_A. The sequence continues at coordinate 44,669 of CANKBG010000015.1, read as the reverse complement.
AGTTGCCAATGAGGGTGAGCGTCAACCGGCCCCCATGGAGTTTTGGATTGCGATGGGTGTGTTGGCTTTTGCCATGTTTGTTTTCTACGCCTACTTTAGTTTCGCTAGGCTCGAAATTTTTAAGATGTTGCTTGGGTCCTTCTTCCCTCTGGCCATCATGATCTTGGCAGTTTTGGGAACCATCGTCTTTGGTTTGGCAACGCCCACGGAGGCGGCGGCTATTGGCTCAATGGGTGGCCTGTTGTTGGCTGCGGCTTATCGCCGTTTGAACTTCCAAGTGATGAAAGAATCTGTTTTCCTAACAGCCAAAACCAGTGCCATGGTTTGCTGGCTGTTTGTGGGCTCCAGTATTTTTTCTGCCGCCTTTGCGTTGCTGGGTGGCCAAGAACTCATCAACACGTGGGTCTTGTCACTCGACATGACGCCTGTGCAATTTATGATTCTGGCGCAAGTGGTTATTTTCTTGTTGGGCTGGCCTTTGGAGTGGACGGAAATCATTGTGATTTTCATGCCAATCTTTATTCCTTTGCTACCACACTTTGGCATTGACCCCTTGTTTTTCGGACTCTTGGTTGCCTTGAATTTGCAAACAGCATTTTTAAGCCCACCTGTGGCCATGGCGGCTTTTTACCTCAAAGGTGTCAGCCCTCCGCATGTTACTTTGAATCAAATTTTTGCAGGCATGATGCCCTTCATGGCCATTCAAGTTTTTGCAATTGTGCTGCTTTACATGTTCCCAGCCATCGGACTCTGGCTACCCTCAGTGCTCTACAATTAAATCGTTCAAGGGCTAATTTTGCCTCTCAGGCTAGAGTTGATCCGAATCTGTGGCTTAATACTGCCTTGAACTTTTTTTCCTGGAGCCACTGATGGGCAATAAGATTGTTACCGAAGCTGATCGCAAATACACACCGCCCTTGAAGGCATTGCCCGGCGTTACGTTGCCCACCACAGGCCGTGGCCAACGCGTCAGCTTAGAGCGCGGCGTTGGCACACGCAGCAAGAAAAACCCTGGCAAGCGCGCCAAAAAAGGCGGTTAATCATTGTTTATTTTTGAATTCAGGGCCAATTTCTGAATTCAACAAAAGCCCTCGCCTGAGGGCTTTTTAATGTCAAAAAAGCTCAAGTTGAAGGCACAATAGAGCTTTAGCCCCGGTGGTGAAATTGGTAGACACATCGGACTTAAAATCCGCCGCTTTCGTGAATAACGGGCGTGCCGGTTCGATTCCGGCTCGGGGCACCATCGACTAAGCAAACAGCCATGACATCCTACAGCGCACCCTTTGAGATTCATGTTCATGGTGAAGTCCTGTTGCGTGATGACGTGGATTTCAAAGACCTTCAAGAAGCCACCAAGCCTCTTTGGAAATATGCTGGTGCGCGTTCACTCACAGAAGGCGGCCAAAGCCTCTACGAAGAAGAGCCTGGCATTCGGTTTGAAGCTGCCGAACACAAAATGCAATTGTGTTGGACTGTCAGAGGTGACGAAGACTTTCGCCAAGTGCTAGACGACTTGTGCATGAACATCAATGAACTCTCTGCCGCTGGTGCGCAGTTAGAAATCACTTTCTACGACACCGAATTTGAAGATGACGATGAGTCCCGCGGCACTGAGTCGCGCGATGACTTTCTCATCTTGTTTGTCGGCCCCGATCCTGCTGCCATCATGCAAGCTCAGCGAGACTTGTTGGTACAAGATGTGGTGGGCCTCATGGAGCGTCACTTTGATGGGGCTGAGCTCAGTGGTGTGGTTCAAGAAATTGACAAATTATTTTCAGAACGTTTTAACGATCTGGTCAGCTCGCTTGAACTGGGCAAACCGCCAAGGGGTAGCGGCGGCGGACCGCAAGGTGGCCATGGCGGTGGTCGTCGGCCACGTCATTTGCATTAAATTCAATCAGGCCTTGGCCCACTTGCCATGCTCAATTCTGGCATCAAGCGCAGGGAAGTCTTTGGCTGGGCCATGTATGACTTCGCTAATTCTGGCTATACCACTGTCGTTATCACGGCTGTCTTTGCAGCCTACTTTGTAGGCGCTGTGGCCAACCAAGCAGAGTGGGCCACTTTGGCTTGGACCAGTGCCCTCAGTTTGTCCTACGCCATTGTCATGTTCACCATGCCCGCCATGGGCGAGTGGGCCGATCGGCATGCCGCCAAGAAAAAATTGCTGATGGCTGTTACGGCCGGCTGCGTGGTGAGCACCGCAGCCTTGGCTTGGGTGGGGCCGGGCCAAGTGGCCTTGGCGGTTGTTTGTATTGTGATCTCCAACACTTTTTATTCTTATGGTGAATCTTTAACAGCGGCTTTTTTGCCTGAGTTGGCCACGCCCGAAGGCATGGGGCGCGTGAGTGCTTGGGGATGGGCCTGGGGCTACTTGGGCGGCATGCTGACGCTGGGCATTTGCTTGGCCTATGTGTTGTGGGCCCAAGGCCAGGGGCAAACTGCTGGACAGTTTGTACCAGTCACCATGCTTGTGACGGCTGTCATTTACGCAATGGCGGCAAGCGTTACCTTTGCACTCATGAAAGAACACGCCAAGCCTCAACTCACGCGCCAGCGTTCAAGCAGTCAGTGGCAACAGTTGCGTCAAACGTTTCAAGAAGCCAAAGCCTACAAAGATTTCATGCAGCTCATGGCTTGTGCTGTGGCCTATCAAGGCGGTGTGGCTGTGGCCATCACCTTGGCGGCCATTTACGCAGAACAAGTGATTGGTTTTCAGCCGCAAGAAACCATGGTCCTTATTTTTGTGCTCAACATTGCGGCCTTGGCTGGCGCTTTGGTGTTTGGTTATGCACAAGATCGCATCGGTCACAAATTGGCGCTGGCCTTAACCTTGGTGGGTTGGAGCATCACCTGTGTGTTGGCGGCACTGACCACCAGCAAAGAAGTGTTTTGGTGGGCGGCTGCCTTAGCGGGAGTTTGCATGGGTTCGAGTCAATCCACCGGAAGGGCCATGGCGGGCTTGTTCATTCCAAGTCATCGCTTGGCTGAGTTCTTTGGCTTGTGGACATTTGCCATTCGACTGGCCAGCATTGTTGGCCCCTTGGGCTATGGTTTGATCACATGGATCACATCTGGCAATCAGCGATTGGCCATAGGCGCCACCGCTGTTTTGTTTCTCATTGGCTTGGCTTTGTTGCTGCCCATCAATGTGCAGCGAGGTCAAAGCAAGGCCCAAGCACAAGCCTAAAACGCAAACCTGATGTCTGCCTTTCGCTACCTTCAGGCCTACCCAGACAACTTGCAATTGCAAGTGCAAAAAATCATAGATGGTCCAGGCTTGGGTGCTTGGCTGAAGTCAAGACATGCAGAGCCGCACAGCGTGCGAACCGATGGCGCGCTTTACAACTACGTCATGGAACTTAAAAATGAATTCTTGCGCCAGGCCGATCCCATTAACAAAGTAATTTATGACAGCAAGCTGCAAATCATTCAACATGCCTTGGGCTTGCACACCACCACCTCACGTATTCAAGGCAGCAAACTGAAATCTAAGCGCGACATCAAAGTGGCATCCTTGTTCAAAGAAACGCCACTTGCATTTTTACGAATGATTGCGGTGCATGAATTAGCGCATTTGAAAGTGCGCGAACATGACAAAGCTTTTTACAAACTATGCCATCACATGGCGCCAGATTATGCGCAGTGGGAATTTGAACTTCGGGTCTACCTTACCCACCTAGATCAGGGCGGCGAGAAGCTTTGGGCTGCGGCTTGATGGCAGTGTTCTGGCGGCAAGTCTAACCACCGAAGGGCCGCAGATTGAAGGGCGCTTAAGGCGCCCGTGGTCCAAAGTTCTGTCTTTGCAGTTTTGCTTGAATGGGTCTGGGTAAGCGGCACTTCAGTGCGCGGTGTAATTAAGCGTTTGGTTTGTTTTGCAACCGCTTCGCCCGTTGAAATCAGTCGTACTTCAGCGCCCACCAATTTTTGCAAAATATCTTGCACAAAAATATAGTGTGTGCAGCCTAAAACCAAGGTGTCTATTTGCCCGCTGGCTTGACCGAAAGAGCCCATGCCTTGCACATACTTTGCACACAGATCCGCTACTTCTGCGGTGTCGTTGAAAGATTTTTCAGTTTGCTTTTCAATGGCCAGTGCCAAACCTTTGCAGGCTTGCAAAACAAAATGGCCCTGCTTGGGCAACGCCTCCGCAACAACAGTCTTCATTAACTTGTCAAAGCGTGCGCTGTTCAATGTGCCTTGCGTGCTGACCACGCCTACGAGCCCAGTTTGAGTTTGTGCCAGTGCAGGTTTGAGTGCGGGTTCAACGCCAATGAAAGGCAGAAGAGGGTAATGGGTGCGCAAACTTTCAATGGCAACTGCCGTGGCGGTGTTGCAGGCCACCACCATCGCCTTGATGGGGCCTTTGGCCAGAAGTTGTTCAGTGATGGCGCGGCTTCTGGCAATGATGAATTCATCGGTGCGCTCGCCGTAGGGTGCAAAGCCACTGTCGGCCCAGTAGATGAAGCGCTCGTGCGGCATTTCTGCGCACAACGCTTTCAACACACTCAGGCCGCCAATCCCACTGTCAAAAACGCCGATGACCCCTTCTGGGTCACCCACATCTTGAAGATGGAGATTAATTGGCGGCAACTTTGATGCCTTTGAACTCACCCGTGGCAATTCGTTTTTGCCATTCGACTGGGCCTGTTATGTGGGCACTGGTGCCGCCCGAATCAACGGCCACTGTGACAGGCATGTCAACCACATCAAATTCGTAAATGGCTTCCATGCCCAAGTCGGCAAAGGCCAGCACTTTAGAAGTTTTAATGGCTTTGGAGACTAAATAAGCCGCGCCGCCCACTGCCATGAGGTAGGCCGATTTGTGTTTTTGGATGGCTTCAATGGCAGTAGGTCCGCGCTCGGCCTTGCCCACCATGGCAATGAGGCCGGTTTGGGCCAGCATCATCTCGGTAAATTTGTCCATGCGAGTGGAAGTGGTGGGGCCTGCAGGGCCTACAGCTTCGCCTTTGATGGGGTCGACCGGGCCCACGTAGTAAATGACACGGTTGGTGAAATCCACAGGCAGCTTTTCGCCCTTGGCCAACATGTCTTGAATGCGTTTGTGTGCAGCGTCTCGGCCCGTCAACATCTTGCCGTTCAGCAACAATGTTTGGCCAGGTTTCCAGCTGGCCACTTCGGCGGGTGTGAGGGTGTTCAAGTCAACGCGCTTGCTCTTTTCTGTGTTGGGTGTCCAGTTTACATCGGGCCACAAATCAAGCGAGGGCACATCGAGGTAAACAGGGCCCGAGCCGTCCATCACGAAGTGCGCGTGTCGTGTAGCCGCGCAGTTGGGAATCATGGCCACAGGCTTGCTGGCGGCATGGGTGGGGTACATCTTGATTTTGATATCGAGCACGGTAGTCAGGCCGCCCAAACCTTGCGCGCCAATGCCCAAGGCATTGACCTTGTCATAAATTTCCAACCGCATGTTGTCAACTTGCGAGATCTTTTCGCCTTTGCTTGATTTTTCAAGCAACTGGTACATGTCCAAGTCGTCCATCAAACTTTCTTTGGCCATGAGCGCCGCTTTTTCTGCAGTGCCGCCAATGCCAATGCCCAGCATGCCGGGAGGGCACCAGCCTGCGCCCATGGTGGGCACTGTTTTCAAAACCCAATCGACAACGCTGTCGCTGGGGTTAAGCATGACCATTTTGGATTTGTTTTCACTGCCACCGCCCTTGGCCGCCACCGTAATGTCGAGTTTGTTGCCAGGCACTATTTGAGTGAAGATCACGGCAGGAGAATTGTCTTGGGTGTTTTTGCGTGCAAATTCAGGATCTGCCACCACAGACGCGCGCAACATGTTGTCGGCATAGTTGTAACCACGGCGCACACCTTCGTTGATGGCATCTTCTAAGCCGCCTTTGAAGTTTTCAAATTTGATGTCCATGCCTACTTTTAAGAACACATTGACGATGCCAGTGTCTTGGCACATGGGCCGATGACCCGTGGCGCTCATTTTGCTGTTGGTCAAAATTTGCGCAATGGCATCCTTGGCTGCAGGACTCTGTTCGCGGTGGTAGGCGGCGGCCAGATGTGAGATGAAATCGGCGGGGTGGTAGTAGCTGATGTATTGCAGGGCGGCTGCCACGGATTCAATCAGGTCTTCTTCTTTGATCAGGGTCGTCATGTTTTACTTTCGCAAAGTGTCAATGTTGTGATGAGTTGCCGCGGTGAGACATCAATTTGTCGGTATAAGCAATGGCCAAGGCACTTAGCAAGAACGTCACGTGAATGATGGTTTGCCACATCAAAACTTGTTCTGTGTAGTTGGCTGCATTGATAAAGGTTTTGAGCAAATGAATCGAGCTGATTCCGATGATAGCCGTACCTAGTTTCACTTTGAGGACTGAGGCATTGACATGGTCCAACCACTCTGGTTGATCGGGGTGGCTTTCCAAATTCATGCGGGACACAAAAGTTTCATAGCCACCCACAATGACCATGATGAGCAGGTTCGAAATCATGACCACATCAATGAGGGCTAAGACCACCAGCATGATGATGGTTTCGTTCAATTGCGTGATGGGGGCGTCCACTTTGTAGCCAATGCCAGAGATCAAAGCTTGTAGGGCTGCTTGACTGCCAAATACCGCTTCCAAAAGATGAATCAGCTCGACCCAAAAGTGGTAAACGTAAACAGCCTGGGCCGCAATCAGACCAAGGTACAGGGGCAGTTGCAGCCATCGGCTGGCAAAAATCAGTTTGGGCAGGGGCCGCAGGGCTGCTTTTTCAGGATGGGGTTGGGGTTTCGATGCCATGAATGAAATTTAGAAGAGTTTGTGTGATTTTAAAGCCGTGCGTTTGCAGAAATGTGTCGCTTTTGACAAGATATGAAAGAATACTGTCAGTCAGGGCTTTGTAAGAGCCAAGCACGACATTCAGCACCAGTTATTTGAATAAGTTACCTAGGAGACACAAAAATGAGCGCCACCCTTTACCAGCCCAGTGCAGACTTCGTCAAAAACGCCCACATCTCAGGCATGCCAGCTTATTTGGCGCTGTGCAAGGAAGCTGAAACCGATTACGAAGGCTACTGGGCCCGACTGGCCAAAGAATTCATCTCTTGGAAAACGCCTTTCACAAAGGTATTGGACGAGTCCAAGGCGCCTTTCTTCAAATGGTTTGAAGACGGCACACTGAATGCCTCTTACAACTGCTTAGACCGCAACATCGAAAAAGGTCTGGGCAACAAAACTGCGCTCATTTTTGAAGCAGACGGTGGTGAAGTCACACGCATCACTTACAGCGAGCTGCTGGCCAAAACATGTCAAATAGCCAATGGTCTTAAATCGCTCGGCATCCAAAAAGGCGATCGCGTCGTCATCTACATTTCCATGTCCATTGATGGCGTGGCGGCCATGCAAGCTTGCGCCCGCATTGGCGCCACACACTCCGTGGTGTTTGGTGGCTTTTCTGCGCAGTCTTTGCGCGACCGCATTGAAGACACCGGCGCCAAAGCTGTCATCACAGCCGACCATCAAATTCGGGGTGGTAAGCAATTGCCTTTGAAATCCATTGTGGACGATGCCATTGCATTGGGCGGTTGCGGCAGCATTCAAAATGTGTTGGTGGTCAAGCGCAGTGGTGCCGACGTGGCCATGAAGGCAGGTCGCGATATCTGGATGCACGACTTGGTGGCCAAACAAGCCACTTCTTGCGAGCCAGAGTGGGTGGGCGCTGAGCATCCTTTGTTTTTACTTTACACCTCTGGCTCAACTGGCAAACCCAAGGGTGTTCAACACTCTACTGCTGGCTACTTGTTGCACGCAGCCCTCACCACCAAATGGACTTTCGACTTGAAACAAGACGATGTGTTCTGGTGCACGGCAGACATCGGTTGGGTCACAGGCCACACCTATATCACCTACGGCCCCTTGGCCTTGGGCGGCACTGAAATTGTGTTTGAGGGCGTACCTACGTTTCCCGACGCTGGACGTTTCTGGAAAATGATTCAAGACCACAAGGTCTCTATTTTCTACACAGCACCTACCGCCATTCGTTCTTTGATCAAAGCGGCCGAAGCCAATGACGCGGTGCATCCAAAGAGCTACAACCTCAGCAGCTTGCGCTTGCTGGGTTCTGTGGGAGAGCCTATCAACCCTGCAGCGTGGGAGTGGTACCACAAGCATGTGGGCGGCGGCAATTGCCCCATTGTCGACACCTTCTGGCAAACCGAAACGGGTGGTCACATGATCACCCCATTGCCTGGCGTCACGCCCATGGTGCCCGGATCTTGCACCTTGCCATTCCCTGGCATTCAAGCCGCCATCGTAGACGAAACAGGCAAAGACATGCCCAATGGCCAAGGCGGTATCTTGGTGGTCAAGCGCCCATGGCCTTCCATGATTCGCACCATCTGGGGTGACCCTGAGCGCTTCATCAAGAGCTACTACCCAGCCGACTTCCAAGGCAAATATTACTTGGCTGGCGACGGTGCCATTCGAGATGCTGTGTCTGGTTATTTCACCATCACCGGTCGCATTGACGACGTGTTGAACGTGTCGGGTCACCGCATGGGCACCATGGAAATTGAATCGGCATTGGTCAGTTGCACCGAGTTGGTGGCTGAAGCCGCTGTGGTGGGTCGTCCCGATGAAACCACCGGCGAAGCCATTTGTGCATTTGTGGTACTCAAGCGTCCATTGCCCACAGGCGACGAAGGCAAGGCCATTGCCAAACAATTGCGCGATCACATTGCCAAAGAAATTGGCCCCATTGCCAAGCCCAAAGACATTCGCTTTGGCGAGAACTTGCCCAAGACTCGTTCCGGCAAAATCATGCGCCGCTTGCTGCGCAGCTTGGCCAAGGGCGAAGAAATTACGCAAGACATTAGTACCTTGGAAAACCCAGCCATCTTGGGACAGTTGGGTCAAGCGTATTGATGGAGGGGGCCTAAGGTTTAGGCCCCATCACCACACCTTCACGGCGAGGATCTGCGCCACCAAAGAACCCTTTGGATGTCACTTCAATGGCCTGAAGGCCGCTTTGCAATATCGTTTCAAGAACATCATGCCCCTTGGCCTGCAGCGCTTTGATTGTGCTTTCGGGAAACCGTTTCTCTTCCAAAAGGGTTGGACCATTCTGGGAGCTGAAATTCGGCAGGCTAATGGCTTGCTGTGTGTTCAACTCCCATTGCAATGTGCCAATCAGTAGCTTGCTGGTGTAATGAATGATGATGGCGCCCCCAGGACTGCCACCTGTCATCTTTAATTTGCCGGAGTCTTTCTCAAAAACGAGGGTAGGTGACATGGAAGAGCGCGGCCGTTTGCCACCTTCAACCCGATTGGCAATGGGCAGACCTTTGGCATCTGCTGGCGCAAAACTGAAATCTGTCAGCTCGTTGTTCAACAAGAAACCACCTTGCCTGCCTTGACCAGAATTGACCATGTTTCTGGATCCAAACGCAGCTTCAATGGTGGTGGTCATGGCCACTGAATTGCCTTGCTTGTCAATCACGCTAATGTGGCTCGTGCCATATTCTTCTTGATCGGGCATGGGTGCAAAGGCAGCTTGTATTCCAGCAGGATTGCCGGGTTGTGCCACCTTCATACTTCGCGCGCCAATGAGATTGCTTCGCTGTTTCAAATAGTTGGCATTCAACAGCGTTCGCCAATCGCCGCCAGGGGCTTGGACAAAATCAGGGTCAGCTACAAATTGACCACGGTCTGCAAAAGCCAAACGAGCGGCTTCTGTGTAAAAGTGAAGCCAGTCGGCGGAAAGAAGGCCTTGCTCAAGTTGCATTTTTGCAGCGGGGGTATTGTTCAAGATACCCAACATTTGCCCAATGGCCAAGGCGCCTGAACTGGGCGGTGGAAAACCGCAGAGTTGATAGGTTTTCCCATTCGTTTGCACCGCATGATCAAAGCACAAAGGCTCGCGTTTTTTGGCTTTGTAATGGGACAAATCTTGAAGTGTCATATTGCCCGGACGTGTGGGGTGTTGACGCACTTTTTTCACCAAAGCTTCGGCCACAGGGCCATCCTTCAAGGCTTGCGATCCGCGCTTTGCAATCTCGCGCATGACCGCTGCCAACTCGGGATTTTTCAAGACATGACCCACAGGAAATGGTTTGCCTTGAGCGTCGTAAAAGTACGCAGCAGCCACGGGATCGTTCATTAAATAATTTTCAGCCAACAACCCGCGATGCAAATGAGGACTGAGCTTGAAGCCTTGCTCTGCCAATTGAATGGCGGGTTGCATCAGGTTGGCCCAGGGCAATTTGCCGTGTTCTTTGTGCGCCATTTCTAGCACCGTGAGGGTGCCAGGCACACCCACCGACAAACCACTGACAACGCCATCAATGAAGGGCAAGGGCTTGCCATGTGCATCTAGAAAAAGCTTTTCTGTGGCGGCTGCAGGCGCAACTTCACGGCCATCGTAGGCTTCCACTTTTTTGCCATCGTGATGAAGAATGAAAGCACCACCACCAATGCCACTCGACTGCGGTTCTACCAAGGTGAGAACCATTTGGACGGCAATGGCCGCATCGATGGCAGAGCCGCCGGCTAAAAGAATTTGATAACCTGCATCGGTGGCCAAAGGGTTCGCGGCAGCGACTGCAAAGCCTTGGGTGGCCCAACCTGATTTTTCTTGATATCCCAAGAGGTCGTTAGGTGGGTCAGGTGTGGCGTATTGGAAGGCGATGGGTTGTATCGCGCAAGCGCATAAGCCGCATGCCAAGAGGATGACTGCAACCCTTGTGCTGCAGCTTAAATTCAAAAACCTCATGTGGCCCTCCATGTATTGGAAGGAAATAAGTATGACTTATTTTGGCGCGAGACGAATAGCGCCATCCAAACGAATCACTTCGCCATTGAGCATGTCGTTTTCCAAAATGTGTTTTACCAATTTGGCATAGTCATTGGGCGTGCCCAAGCGGCTCGGGAAGGGCACTGCCGCAGCCAAAGCGTCTTGTACTTCTTGGGGCATGCCAAACACCATGGGGGTGCCAAAAATGCCGGGCGCAATGGTCATGTTGCGAATGCCGTTGCGCGCTAAATCGCGTGCAATGGGCAAGGTCATGCCGACCACGCCGCCTTTGGAGGCTGAGTAGGCAGCTTGGCCAATTTGGCCGTCATAAGCGGCCACCGAAGCGGTAGAAATCATCACACCCCGCTCACCTGTGGCTTCAGGTTCGTTTTTGCACATGGCTTCAGAGGCCAAGCGAATCATGTTGAAACTGCCCACCAAATTGACCATGATGGTTTTGCTGAAAACAGCCAAAGAATGCGCACCGTTTTTGCCAACCGTTTTTTCGGCGGGTGCAATGCCGGCGCAGTTGACCAAGCCCACTAGTTTGCCCATCGACACGGCTTTGGTCACGACGGCTTGCCCATCGGCTTCTTGGCTCACATCGCACTTCACAAAGGTACCGCCCAGTTCCTTGGCCACGGCTTCACCTTTTTCTACTTGCATGTCTGCTATGACCACTTTGCCGCCGTTGGCAGCCAACATTCGCGCAGTGCCTTCGCCCAAGCCTGAAGCGCCGCCCGTCACGATGAAAACTTTGCCTTGAATGTCCATGGGGTGCTCCTGATTGGTTGACGTTACGTAAACGTCAATTATGCATGGGGTCTGTAACTTTAAAACTATCGCTCTGATAAGTAATCTTAATCAAGGTTATCCCTTATAGGGTTTACGATAGGCCTCAATGAGTTTTCTCATTCAGCATTTTTTTAAAACAAACCTCAAGGAATAACCATGACCCTTATCAATACGCAAGTTCAGCCTTTCAAAACACAAGCCTTCCACAACGGCAAGTTCATTGAAGTTTCAGATGCCAGCCTAAAAGGCAAATGGTCAGTTTTGATTTTCATGCCCGCAGCGTTCACCTTCAACTGCCCCACAGAAATTGAAGACGCCGCTGACAACTATCCAGCCTTTCAAAAGGCCGGTGCCGAGGTCTACATCGTGACAACCGACACGCACTTCTCACACAAAGTGTGGCACGAGACATCGCCTGCTGTGGGCAAGGCCAAGTTCCCGTTGGTGGGCGACCCTACCCACACATTGACTCACGCATTTGGCGTGCACATTGCAGAAGAAGGCTTGGCTTTGCGCGGTACCTTCATCATTAACCCAGAAGGCACTATCAAGACCATGGAAGTGCACTCCAACGAAATTGCACGCGATGTGTCTGAAACATTGCGCAAGCTCACCGCAGCTCAGTACACCGCCGCCAACCCCGGCCAAGTTTGCCCAGCGAAATGGAAAGAAGGCGCGAAGACTTTGACGCCTTCACTCGACTTGGTCGGCAAGATCTAAATACCGACACATCGCTGATAAAGTTCAACGCCCTGAATATCAGGGTGTTGAGCGCAAGCCTGTGCAGCGCATCGATTTAAATTTGAAATTGCTTTAGGAAAAAACCATGTTAGATGACGCGCTCAAATCGCAATTGCAAACTTACTTGGGCATGCTGAGGCACCCCATCCGATTGATAGCCACATTGGACGACAGCGAGACCGGTGTCGAGATGCGCAGCTTGTTGGAAACCATTGTGAGTTTGTCCGACAAAGTCAGCCTTGTCACAACTGGCAACGACGATCGCAAGCCTTCCTTTGTGGTCGCTTGCGATGGTGAAACGCAGGGCGTTCGATTTGCAGGTTTGCCTTTAGGCCACGAGTTCACCTCTTTGGTGTTGGCATTGCTGTGGACGGGAGGCCATCCACCCAAAGTCGAGCAAGATGTGTTGGACGCCATCAAGGGCTTGGACGGCGACTTCAATTTCGAGGTCTACATGTCCTTGTCTTGCCACAACTGCCCCGATGTGGTTCAGGCTTTGTCACTCATGGCCATCTTCAACCCGAAAGTGAAAACAGTCGTCATTGAAGGTGGCGCGTTTCAACAAGAAGTCACCGAGCGCGAAATCATGGCCGTGCCCATGGTGTTTCTCAACGGCAAAGTGTTTGGCTCGGGCCGCATGATGGTGGAAGAAATTGTGGCTAAGTTGGACACGGGTTCTACAGGCCGTGAGGCCGCCAAACTCAGCGCCAAAGAACCCTATGAAGTGCTCATTGTGGGCGGTGGTCCTGCTGGCGCTGCTGCTGCTGTGTATGCCGCTCGCAAAGGTATTCGGGTGGGTGTGGCCGCAGAGCGTTTTGGTGGTCAAGTGAACGACACCCTGGTCATTGAAAATTACATTTCGGTGCTTGAAACCGATGGACCCAAATTCGGCGCAGACATGGAGGCGCAAGTGCGTCACTACGGCGTAGACATCATGAATTTGCAGAAGGCAGCCAAAGTGGTGCCCGCCACAGAAGAGGGTGGGTTGATTCAAATTGAAATGGCAAATGGTGGTTTGCTCCAAGCCCGAACTGTCATTTTGTCCACCGGCGCGCGCTGGCGCAATGTCAATGTGCCGGGTGAACAAGAATACAAAAACAAAGGCGTGGCCTACTGCCCGCATTGCGACGGTCCTTTGTTCAAAGGCAAGCGCACCGCAGTGATCGGCGGCGGTAACTCTGGCATAGAAGCGGCCATTGATTTGGCCGGCATCGTGGCGCACGTGACTGTCATTGAATTTGCCGACCAATTGAAAGCGGACGCAGTATTGGTGAACAAACTCAACAGCTTGTCTAACGTGACTGTTCATACCAACGCACAGACCACCGAAATAACCGGCGACGGCAGCATTGTGAACGGCATTCGTTTTAAAGACCGGTTAAGCGGTGTGGAGCAGCACTTGGCTTTAGAAGGTGTGTTTGTTCAAATAGGTTTGGTGCCCAATACCGAATTTTTGAAAGGTACTTTGGAACTTTCAAAGTTTGGAGAAATTGTGGTAGATGCCAAAGGCCATACCAATGTGCCTGGTGTGTTTGCAGCGGGTGATTGCACCACTGTGCCCTTCAAACAAATTGTGATTGCAGCAGGCGATGGTGCCAAAGCAGCACTCAGTGCGTTTGATCACCTGATGCGTTTGCCTGTGTTGGCTTGAATTATTGATTAATCAGTCCCAAAGAGTGGCTCTGACAAATTGCGTTGCTTGTTGAACCCTCTTGGGTGAGCTGCCCTTTACACTTGAGCCATGCAAAGAGAATTCAATCAAACATGACGCAATTGAAGTTTTGGCCCGCTGGGTATCTACCTTTAATTTCAGGCCCTCTGCGTGTCCTGAAATATTTAAGCCTTGTGATGGCTGTGACATTGACGGCTTGTACCACCGTGAAAGTGCCAGAGGGCAGCACCAAAGCAGCGGGCACAACAGACACAAGCATGGGTTCCACAGGCCCCGTTGAAGGGGTGGTGCCCCCTAAAATTTTGCAACTTGGCTTGGCATTAGGCGGCGGTGCAGCCAGGGGCTTTGCGCATGTCGGCGTCATTCAAGTTTTAGAAGAAGCGGGCATTCAGCCTGATTTGGTGGTGGGCACTTCCGCAGGAAGCTTGGTGGCTTCTTTGTATGCCAGTGGCAAAAGCGGCGCGCAACTCAAGCGTGTGGCCGAGACCATGGAGGAGGCTGAAATTACCGATTGGATGATGCCCATTTTGAATCGCGGCGCGCTCAGAGGCGAAGCCTTGGCGCGTTATGTGAATTCGCAAGTGAGTGGCAAGCTCATTGAGCAAATGAAAATACCCTTGGGCATTGTGGCCACCGATTTGCACAGTGGGGAACCGGTTTTATTCAGGCGTGGCAATACAGGCTCAGCTGTACGTGCTTCAAGTGCCGTGCCTGCTGTGTTTCAGCCAGTCAAAATTGGAACAAGGGAGTATGTAGATGGCGGCCTGGTCTCGCCGGTGCCTGTTCGTCAAGCCAAGGAGATGGGGGCTAATGTGGTCATTGCGGTGGACATTTCCAGCGATCCAGAAGGCAACCCTGCTAACGACACGTTTCAAATTTTGATGCAAACCTTCAACATCATGGGCAAAAGTTTAAACGTCGTGTTGTTGAAGGAAGCGGACGTGGTGGTGAAGCCTGCTTTGATGGGGGTGAAAAGTGCCGATTTTGCAGCGCGTCGTCAATCCATTGAAGCGGGGCGCGAAGCCATGTTGAAGCAGCTTCCTAAACTAAAACAGATTTTGTCGGGCTATGCGGTGAAGCCTTAAAGGTCATTTGAATGCGCGAGCTGTCTCGGTGAATGCGTATTAAGAAAAATATGACGAAAAAAAACCGGTTGAAAACCGGTTTTTTTCATTCAAAGAATAGCTTGATGAGCAAGCCATTTTTTGTCAATCGCGAATCAACGCTTTTTAGCAGTGGTCTTAGCAGCAGAAACCGCTGTGTTGGTCACAGCAGCGATGTTGGCTTCGGCCATGTCAGTGGCTTGCTTGACAGCTTTTTGAACTGATTCGTAAGCGTTGTTAGCGGCAGTCACGGCGCTTTTCATCACGGCCACTGCAGTTTCAGAACCGGCAGGTGCGTTAGATGTAGCAGACTCAACCAAGTTAGAGAATTGCTTTTGTGCAGCAGCTGTCTGAACTTCCAAAGCTTTTGTGAACTCGCTAGAAGTGCCAGAAGCGATGTCATACAGGTGACGGCTGTAAGCAGCTGTTTTTTCAGCCAAGGGCTGGAACAGGTTAGCTTGCAATGCCATCAATTCTTGAGCGTCTTTCACGCTCAATGCAGCTTTGGTGCTGTGAGCTGATTCGCTCAAGGCGGCTTTAGTGGCTGTCAAATTCAGCTCAACCAATTTTTCCATGCCTTCGAAGGCTTTGGATGTCAAACCGAAAAGGGTTTCGACATTGGCTTTGTGTGAAGCAACGAGTTGTTCAGTAGTCATCATGATTTCTCCATTAATTTAAAAAGGTTTCCAAAGGGACTGCTCTGAACCGGCTTTGCTTGTCGCTTTGCCTAACATCTTGTTGCAGTGCAGCATGGGTTGAATTTTAGGGACTCTGAAACCAATTACAAGGGGTTTTTGTTGCGACGCAGCATTTTAGAGTCGGCGTTCTAGAAATTGAAATTGATTGCAAAAGGTCACAATTGAGCCATGAAAGCTTTCTATTCAGACCACTTTGTCTTGCCTTTGCCAGAGGGGCATCGCTTCCCTATGGCCAAGTACAGCATGTTGAAACAAAGGGTGGCACAAGAGCTTTTAGGGGTGGCCATGCTGGAGGCGCCGGCCGCCACGGACGGCGAGTTGGCCTTGGCCCACAGCCCAGAATACGTTCAAGCCGTGAAGTCGGGGGGCCTTAGCCCTGAAGCGCTCAGAGAAATTGGCTTTCCTTGGTCCCTTGCCATGGCGGTGCGTTCGGTTCGATCTGCGGGGGCGTCGATTGCAGCAGCCAGGGTGGCCATGAAGGAGGGGATTGCTGGCAATTTGGCCGGCGGAACCCACCACGCCAGTGCCCAACAGGGCGGCGGATTCTGTGTTTTCAATGACATTGCTGTAACGGCGCGGGTGCTTCAAATGGAGCATTTTCGGGCAACCCGGCAAACCCTTCAGGTGGCGGTGGTCGACTTAGATGTGCACCAGGGCAACGGCACGGCCAGTATTTTTGCCAACGACCCCAGCGTTTTCACATTGTCATTGCACGGCGAAAAGAACTTTCCCTTTCGCAAGGTGACTAGCGATTTGGATGTGGGATTGCCGGATGATTGCGCCGACGATGCCTATTTAGACGCCTTGGACCTGGCGCTGAAAACCTTGACTGAGCGAGTACAGCCCGAGTTTTTGATCTATCTGGCCGGGGCAGATGTCCATGAGGGAGACCGGCTGGGGCGTCTCAAATTAACCGAATCTGGCATGCAAGCCAGAGATCAAAGGGTCTTTGATTGGGCCAGGGAAAAAGGCCTTCCCATGATCATCTGTATGGGCGGCGGCTATGGGCGAGACCTCGAAACTACCGTTCAAGTGCAAATGAACACTTGGCGTTTGGCCTACGAGCACTGGCTTCACTGGCAAAATCGGGGTGTATGAATTCTGTAGAACCCCAACCCCCCAACCCTGCTCAGGCGGAGCCCCAGCAGTCCAGCACCAAACCGGAGGCCTTGCCGCGCAGTGCCTATCGTGTTTTTCGTCCCATCACCACACGGTGGATGGACAACGATGTCTATGGTCACGTCAACAATGTTGTTTATTACAGTTGGTTTGATACCGCGGTCAACGCTCACCTGATTGAGCAAGGTGTGCTGGACATTCACAACGGCGAAACCATTGGCTTGGTGGTTGAAACACATTGCAACTACTTTGCCCCTTTGGCATTTCCGCAAACCATTGAAGCCGGAATTCGTGTGGCACAACGTGGTAGTTCCAGTGTGCGATACGAAGTAGGTTTGTTTGCGCAAGATGCGCCACTCACGGCCGCGCGTGGCCACTTTGTGCACGTGTACGTTAACAAAATCACAAGGCGCCCGCAGCCTTTGCACGCATCATTTATTCAAATATTGGAGACCCTTTCATGACAGAACTCACTACGCCCCAAGTTAGCACGGTTGTGCCCGATGGCCACAGCGTTGATGCCGCCATCTTGAGTCGTTTTTCCACACGGGCTTATTCAAGCAAGCCTGTAGAAAAAACAGTGCTGCAAGATTTGTTGCAAGTGGCTACGCGTGCACCCAGTGGAACCAACACGCAGCCCTGGAAAGTCTACGTACTGCAAGGCGCTGCCAAAGACAAGTTGGTGAGCGAGGTTTGTGAAGCGCACAACGCCATGACGGCCAATCCTTCACTGGCTGCAGAACATGCTGAGGAATACGACTACTACCCAAGCAAGTGGGTCAGCCCATACATTGACCGCCGACGTGAGTGTGGATTTGGCTTATATGGTGTGCTGGGCATTGGCAAGGGCGATAAAGACAAGATGCATTTTCAACACCAGCAAAATTTCCGTTTTTTTGGTGCACCGGTCGGTTTAATTTTCACTCTCGACAAGGTCATGGGGCGTGGCAGTCTGCTTGACTACGGTATGTTTTTGCAAAGTTTGATGTTGGCTGCAAGAGCGCGTGGCTTGCACACTTGCCCGCAAGCAGCATGGAATAATTTTTCAAAAATTATTTACAAGCATGTGGGTGCAGGTGAAAACGAGATGATGGTGTGCGGCATGTCTTTGGGTTATGCCGATGAGTCCGCCATTGTCAACACTTTCAAAACAACCCGAGTTGACGTCAGCACATTCACGCATTGGATTGAATGAGCTTTTGGTTCATTCAGTGTTTGAATGGCCTCAGCCATGCAAGCACACTTTTCATGATGGCTGCGGGGTTGACGCTGGTTTTTGGCGTCACCCGCATTGTCAATTTTGCGCACGGTAGTTTTTACATGTTGGGTGCGTTGGTGGCTGGGTATCTGGTTAGCCAATGGCAGCCCTCGTGGGCAGAACAGAGCATCAGCTATTTAGCAGCCATGTTGTTGGGCGCGCTGGCTGCCGCGATGTTGGGTGCATTGGCTGAGTTTTTGTTGTTCAGGCCATTGCGCCATTCGCCGCCACTTTATCCCTTGCTGGCAACGTTTGGTTTGAGTTTGGCCATACATGACGCCATGCTGTGGTGGTTGGGGCCGGGTGAAATTTTTGCGCCCCGATTTCCTGGCTTTAAAGGTGCCATTCAATTGGGCGATGATTTTTTTCCTGAATGGCAAGCACTGACCTTGTGTCTAGGCCCCATCATCTGGTTGCTCCTGCATTTGTTGCTCACCCAAACCAAGTGGGGTCAGCAAGTTCGTGCGGCCACGCAAGACAGAGACATGTTGGATGCACTGGGAATCAACCCATCACCACTCATGCTCAGTGTGGTTGTTTTGGGTTGTGGTTTGGCGGGCCTGGCCGGCGCCTTGCAACTGCCACGCGAGCCAGCCAATTTGCAAATGGATTTGCAAATGGTTGTGGAAACATTTGTGGTGGTGGTCATGGGCGGTCTTGGCAGCATTGGAGGTGCTTTTTTGGCATCGGTGCTGATTGGTTTGGTTCATGCATTTGGCATTCATTTTTTTCCACAAGCCACCTTGGTTTTAATTTTTCTCACCATGGCTTTGGTGTTGGCTGTTCGCCCTCAGGGCCTGATGGGAGAGTTGCCAGGTGCGGGTCAACGTGAGCACGTGCCGTCTTTTGGTTTTGCCAAGGGAGCTTTTCAATGGCTTGGGTGGCTGTCTCTTCTGATCATTTCTGGGCTCATGCTAGCCTCTGGCGAATACGTCCAAAGTGTTTTGGAAGATGTCTTAATCGTGACTCTATTTGGTTTAAGTTTGCAGTGGATGATGGCACTTTCCGGATGGGTCAGCTTTGGCCATGCTGCTTACTTTGGACTGGGAGCTTATGCCGCCGCCTTAAGCCATTTGCATGGGGGTTTGAATGCCATGGGTGCGGTGTGTGTGGGCATGGCTGTGTCATTGCTAGCGGCCGTTTTCATGGCCCAACTGTTGCAAAGAAGTACGGGTGTGTATTTGGCCATGTTGTCCTTGGCGTTTGCGCAGATGGTGTGGGCCAGCGCCAGTCAGTGGGTGGCCTTAACCGGCGGTGACAACGGCTTGATTGGTTTGCACTTTTTAGAAGGTAAGCCGCGTTGGATTTTCCAAATCATTTTAGTGAGCCTGTGTTTGTTGGCCTTGGTAGGATTTTCAAGATTGGTACGTTCCAGTTTTGGCGCTGCCTTGCAGGCGGGACGGGATGCGCCGCAGCGCGCGCAGGCCAGTGGTTTGGCAGTGTCCTCTTTGAACCTTCAAGTCTTTTTAATGAGTGCGGCCTTAGCAGGCTTGTCTGGCAGTTTGTGGGCTCTCAGCAAGGGAGCTGTCTTCCCCTCTGTCGCTTCCGTTTCAAATTCAGTCGACGCCCTCATGGTGGTGTTGTTAGGAGGCGTGCATCAGTTGTGGGGTGCATTGGCGGGGAGTTTTATTTTGACAGGCGTGGGTGCAGAAATGGGTCGCCATTTTGAATATTGGCGAGGTCTGTTGGGCGTGCTCATCATGTTGTTGATTGTGTTTGCACCCGAGGGATTTTTGGGCTTGAAATTACGGACAGCCTCTAAGCGGGCGCTTGAAAAATGAGCCCTGTATTGCAAGTTCAGAATTTAAGCCAAAACTATGGCGGCGTACAAGCCCTGAAGGCTGTCAATTTTGAATTGAAGGTGGGGCAATGCGTGGCCATGATTGGTCCCAACGGGGCTGGTAAGTCCACTTGCTTTGCTTGTCTTGCAGGCCAACAAAAGCCAGCAGAGGGAGAAATCCGTTGGCGTGGCAAAGTCTTGGCAAATTTGCCGCCTCACGTTCGAAAAAAAGGGGGTGTGGCCAGAACATTTCAAGTGGCTCAAGTCTTTGAAGCGCTCACCGTCCTTCAAAATTTGCAGCTGGTTTTAAAAGCGTCTGTGGGTGTGTCTGTGTTTGATTCATTGGACCGTTGCTTTGTGAAAGAGGCTCACGAATGGGCGGACAAAATGGCTTTGAATGAAGGGGGCTCGAAGACGCTCGATGCCCCGGCTTCAGACCTGTCTTATGGCGGCAAGAAACGATTGGAGTTGGCCATGGCCATGGCGGGATTGCCGGATGCACAAGCTGGATTGCTATTGCTCGATGAACCTGCTGCAGGGCTTTCGCCCTCAGAACGCGCAGACATGATGCTGCGTGTCAAAGCACTAGCGCTTCAAGGCACCACTGTTCTTTACACAGAGCACAACATGGATGCTGTGTTTGGTGTGGCTGATTGGGTGTTGGTGCTCATAGGGGGGCAGTTGGTTGCGCAAGGATTGCCCCACGAAGTAGCTGCCCACCCCTTGGTGCGTGAAAAATATTTAGGCCAGTCGTTTGTCTTCAATCAAGGCGCGCCCTATGCTTGAGATTCGCCATTTGAATGCCAGCTATGGGCAAGCACAGGTCTTGTTCAATGTGTCGTTTTCTGTGCCCGTTGGATCGATGGTCTTGGTGCAAGGTCTTAATGGTGCAGGCAAGTCCACCTTGTTGAAGTCCATCATGGGTCTCATGCCAAGTACAACGGGAGAAATTGTGTGGGCTGGTTGCCACCTCCAATCGCTTGCGCCGCATGAACGATCTCAGCTGGGACTGGGCTATGTGCCCGAAGACAGGCGATTGTTTTCGGCCCTGACTGTCAGACAAAACTTAGAGATTGCAGCGCCCACCCGTGAAAAAAAACGGACAGTGAACCGTGCACCTTTTTCATTGCAAGATGCCTTGAACTTATTTCCCTCTCTGGCCACCATGCTGGACCGACCGGCGTCGCAAATGAGTGGCGGTGAGCAGCAAATGCTGGCTTTGGGGCGAACCTTGATGACCCAACCCGACATGCTGCTCTTGGACGAACCTTGTGAAGGCATAGCGCCTGTGTTGGTGGCTTCCATGGCAGAGGCCTTGTCAAAGCTGAAAAATGAGGGTTTTACGCTCTTCATTGCTGAGCAAAACAAGACGCTGACGGCCTTGGCCGATCAGGTGCTGCATTTGGCGGGTGGTGCAATTCAGAATGGACTGGCTCAAGCCCACGTTTATCCCAATGCCTGAGGCCTTAGAAAGCGGCCTGCTTCACGTACACTTCTGATTACCCTTAAAAGCCCATTTCTTGACATGATCATTACCAGTTTGCTGGACACGGACCTTTACAAGTTCACCATGATGCAGGTGGTTCTGCATCAGTTTCCGGGCGCGCAAGTCGAGTATCGCTTTAAGTGCCGCAACCCAGGTGTCGATTTAGCGCCCTGTGTCGAAGAAATTCGCAGTGAAATTAAATCGCTTTGCAGTTTGCACTTCAAAGAAGATGAACTGGCTTTCCTCAGAACTTTTCGATTCATTAAAAGTGACTTTGTCGACTTTTTAGGCTTGTTCAGGCTGAACGAAAAATACATTCAAGTCACGCCCAATTTGACGGGTGAAATTGACATCGTGATTCAAGGCCCTTGGCTGCACACCATTCTTTTTGAAATTCCTGTGTTGGCCATCGTCAACGAGGTGTATTTCAGAAACACCCAACGCTTGCCAGATTTGATGGAGGGTCGATTAAGGTTAGACACTAAAATCAAGCAACTCCAAGCTGAAGATCTAAAGAGTTTGAAAATTGCTGACTACGGAACGCGCCGCAGATTTTCAAAAGCTTGGCATGAAGAGGTGCTTCGCGTTTTAATGGGTCGATTGGGTTCTGGGCAAGTGGGGCAGTTTGCCGGTACCAGCAATGTTTACTTTGCCTTCATGTTGGGCCTCACACCACTGGGCACCATGGCCCACGAATATCTACAAGCATGCCAAGCTTTAGGACCTCGCTTGCGCGACAGCCAGGTGTTTGCGTTTGAATCTTGGGCTCGTGAATACCGTGGCGATTTGGGCATTGCCCTCAGCGATGTTTATGGCTTCAATGCCTTTCTTCGCGACTTCGACATGTACTTCTGCAAGTTATTCGATGGTGCGCGACACGACAGTGGTGACCCCTTTATTTGGGGCGAGCGCATGATTGCGCACTACCGCGCCAACCGTGTTGACCCTCTGACCAAAACATTGATTTTCAGTGATGGCCTCACAGTCCCTAAAACCATTGAACTCTTTCGCCAATTCAATGGCCGTTGCCAACTCGCATTTGGCATTGGCACCAATCTCACCAATGACTTGGGCTATGAGCCTTTGCAAATTGTGATCAAGATGGTGCAATGCAATGGCCAGCCTGTGGCCAAGTTGTCTGACTCGCCAGGCAAAGGCATGTGCGAAGACCAAAATTATTTAGCTTATTTGCGACAAGTTTTTGAGATCGAGGAAATTGAATGAACACACTACTCATTGCCATTTTTGTGTTGACTTATGCAGCCATTGCATTTGAGCACCCCCTCAAAATTAACAAGTCTGCCACGGCACTGATGGGTGCGGGCTTACTCTGGACCATTTATGCCATTGCAGGCCCTGACGCCAAAGAAGTAGAGTCGGCCATGGGTGAGTCGCTCATGTCAACTGCTCAAATTGTGTTCTTCCTGATGGGGGCCATGACCATTGTGGAGGTGGTCGATGCTCACAACGGTTTTGAAGTCATTACGTCCCGTATTCGCACCACTCAACTTTCAAGCTTGATGTGGCTGGTTGGCTTTGTCACGTTTTTCCTGAGTGCCATTTTAGACAACCTCACCACCACCATTGTGATGGTGTCTCTCATGAAGAAGTTGTTGGACAAGCGCGAAGACCGGCTCTTTTTTGCGGGCATGATTGTGATTGCTGCCAATGCAGGCGGCGCATGGACGCCCATTGGCGATGTGACCACCACCATGCTTTGGATTGGTGGGCAAGTGACCACCGTCGAAATCATGAAAGGCTTGTTCATTCCCTCCATGATTAACCTGTTAGTGCCTTTGTTTGTCACTGCTTATATGTTGCGTGGCCGCTTGGTTGAAGCGCCGCCACGTGAAGTCAATTCAGGTCAAATTGAAACAACCGCTTTTGAGCGCCAACTCATGTTTTTCATGGGCCTGGGTATTTTGGTGGCGGTGCCCGCATTTAAAACGATCACGCATTTGCCGCCTTTCTTAGGCATTTTGTTTGGCTTGGGATTGCTTTGGTTGGTGGGTGATTTAATACACCGTGAAAAATCAGACGAAGACAAAGAGCGCCTGACTTTGGTCAGCGCTTTAACGCGCATTGACATGAGTTCTATTCTGTTTTTTGTTGGTATTTTGCTGGCGGTTGCCAGTTTGGAGCATGCGCACATTCTCACAGCCGTGGCGCAGTGGTTAAACGAAGTGGTGGGCCGCCTCGATGTCATTGTGATCCTCATTGGTTTGGTCAGTGCCGTGGTGGACAACGTGCCTCTGGTAGCGGCCTCCATGGGTATGTACAGCTTGGCTGAATATCCGCCAGACAGCTTCTTGTGGGAGTTCATGGCTTATTGCGCTGGCACAGGCGGTTCTATTTTGATCATTGGCTCGGCCGCAGGTGTGGCAGCCATGGGCCTCGAGAAAATTGATTTCCTTTGGTACATGAAGAAGATCAGTTTATTAGCGCTGTTGGGCTATTTTGGCGGTGCCATTTTCTACATCTTCCAATTTCAAATGACACATTGATTTTTTCAATGTTGAAGCGTTCCATCATTTATTTGAAAGTTTGCGCATGAAGCCTAAGTTGTTAGTGGCAAGACCTATTTTTCAATCGGTCATTGAGTCACTCTCTAAAAAATTTGAGGTCACCAGCAATCAAGCGGATACACCTTGGACACCCGAAGCATGGCAACAAGCCATAGCCCATCATGATGCGGCTTTGACAACCGGCTCAGACCCCATCAACGCCAATGTGTTGGGTGCACAGCCCAGGCTCAAGATAGCGGCCAATATGGCGGTGGGCTTCAATAATTTTGATGTGCCAGCCATGACTGCGGTGGGTGTAACGGCCACCAACACACCCGATGTGCTAACTGAAACCACTGCCGACTTTGGTTTTGCCTTGATCATGGCCACGGCCAGGCGCATGGCAGAAAGTGAGCATTACTTGCGAGCAGGTCATTGGAAGCAATGGCGTTACGACATGTTTGCTGGCGCAGAAGTTCACGGCAGTACTTTGGGCATTTTGGGCATGGGCCGCATTGGTCAGGCCATTGCACGACGGGGTGCTTTGGGTTTTGGCATGAAAGTCATTTATCACAATCGCAGCAAGCTCGATGCCACCACTGAGGCTGAATGCAAAGCCAGCTATGTCGACAAAGAGACCCTGCTCAAAACATCGGACCACTTGGTACTGGTGTTGCCCTACAGTGCAGCCTCACACCATGCCATTGGCGCTTCTGAAATAGCCCAAATGAAGCCCACTGCCACCTTGGTCAATATTGCGCGTGGCGGTATTGTGGACGATGCGGCCTTGGCAGTGGCTTTGAAGAACAAACAAATTGCGGCTGCAGGCTTGGATGTTTTTGAAGGAGAGCCTTCTGTGCATCCCGATTTACTCAAGGTTTCCAATGTGGTCCTCACGCCCCACATTGCCAGTTCAACCGTCAAGACCCGCTTGGCCATGGCACAACTGGCCGCTGACAACATTGCCTCATTCTTTTCAAATGGCAAGGCGCTCACGCCACTCAATCAAATGGCGGTGAAATAAAAATCAATGGAAAGCTTTATGCCGCTTTGGATTCTGATGATCACCAACCTGGTGCTCATTGGAGGGTTGTTTGTAATGTGGCGCAAGCAGGCCAATGCCTCTGAATCATCCGAGGAAGTTACCCAGTTGTCGGCCTCATTGCAATTGGCCAACGAACGTTTGGAGCGCGAACTGCGCAACGCCATCAGCGAATCGGCCAGAGGCGGGCGCCAAGAGTTGACTCAAACCTTGGGCACCTTTCAGCAGTCGTTGGTGCAGCAAAGTGCCGAGGCCACGCGCACGCAAAACAGCCAGATGGACGCCTTTGCGCAACAACTTTCTTTGCTGCAAAAAACCCTGTCTGACACACTGACCTTGCAAGTGCAGCAATTGTCTGAAGCCAATGCACGCAGGCTGACAGAAATGCGCGGCACCTTGGAAACGCAATTGGCGCAACTGCAACAAAGCAATACGGCCAAGCTAGACGAAATGCGTCAAACCGTGGATGAAAAATTGCAAACCACTTTGCAGGCTCGACTGGGTGAGAGTTTCAAACAAGTGGCAGATCGATTGGAGCAAGTTCACAAAGGTCTGGGCGAAATGAACACGCTGGCACAAGGTGTGGGTGACTTGAAACACTTGCTGACCAACGTGAAAACGCGCGGCATGTTTGGTGAAGCTCAGTTGGCTAGCCTGCTAGAGCAAGTGATGGCCCCTGATCAGTATGCAACGCAACACGCTACGCGGCCGGGCAGTAAAAACAGAGTGGACTTTGCCATTCGCTTGCCAGGTCGATCTGACGATGGCGAGCCAGTTTGGTTGCCCATCGATGCCAAGTTTCCCAACGAAGATTACGAGCGTTTGCTAGACGCACAATCGCGTGCCGATGTGATTCAGGCAGATCTTTGCAGCAAGGCTTTGGAGGCACGGGTTCGTTTGGAAGCCAAATCTATGACTGAGAAATATGTGGAGCCGCCTTACACCACAGACTTTGCCATCATGTTTTTGCCCACAGAGGGCTTGTATGCCGAAGTGCTGCGCAGACCCGGCCTGATTGAATCTTTGCAACGTGATTTTCGCGTTACCTTGGCGGGTCCTACCACGCTCATGGCCATGTTGAATTCTTTACAAATGGGTTTCAGAACGCTGGCACTTGAAAAACGGTCTAGTGAAGTTTGGCAAGTTCTGGGCGCTGTCAAAACAGAGTTTGGAAAGTTTGGTGACGTGTTGGCCAAAGTCAAAGAACAAACTCAAACTGTCTTGAACACACTGGACAAAGCGCAAACGCGAAGCAATGTGATGCACCGCGCGTTGCGCCAAGTGGAAGCATTGCCAGAAGGCCAAGCTGCCGGTTTGCTGCCTCATGAAACCGATGTCGGTGACGGTGACGGCGAAAACCAGTGAACCGTGAACTCGCAAAACTGATTACAGGTCAGATTTTTTTACATGCCTGTATGACCGGCATGCGACTAGCGACACCGCTTCTTGCGCTTGAACAAGGTTACAGCACCATGGCGGTGGGTGTTTTGTTGGCGCTGTTTTCTGTCACGCAAGTATTCATGGCCATTCCGGCTGGCCGATTCACAGATCGACATGGTTTGAAGCCGCCAGTGCAAATCAGTGTGGTGACGGCTTGTTTGGGCGCAGGACTGGCCATTTTTTGGCCTACATTTCCTGTTCTGTGCATTGCGGCGCTCACCACGGGTGGCGCTACCGGCATCACAGTCATTGCACTGCAAAGGCATGTAGGTCGAATTTCTGCAGATGCCAATCAACTAAAAGAAACATTCAGTTGGTTGGCCATTGGTCCCGCAGTCTCTAACTTCGTAGGGCCATTTTTTGCGGGCATCATGATTGACCATGCAGGCTCTGTGCCTGCCGATGCCGATGGCTTTCGCGCCACGTTTGTGATGCTGACCCTTTTTCCTTTGTTGGCGTGGTTCTGGATTCGCAATATTCAAGAAAAACCCATCGCCCCTCAACTTCCTGAGCATGCCAATTTGCGTGTTTGGGATTTGCTGCATGAACCGATGATGCGGCGTCTGCTGTTGGTCAATTGGTTGTTGTCTTCCTGTTGGGATATTCACACTTTTGTAGTGCCAGTCTTAGGACACGAACGCGGTCTCAGTGCTTCGGTGGTGGGTACCATTTTGGGGTCCTTCGCTGTGGCCTCTGCCATGATTCGCATCATCTTGCCATGGTTTGCGCGGCACCTTCAAGAATATCGATTGCTCACAGGCGCCATGATTTGTGCAGGCCTTATTTTTGCCGTTTACCCCCTGGTTGATACGGCATTGGCCATGGGTATTTGTTCGGTCTGTTTGGGCTTGGTTTTAGGTGTGGTGCAGCCCATGGTGATGAGCACCTTGCATCAAATTACACCGGCTCATCGTCAAGGCGAAGCGCTTGGATTGCGCATCATGACGGTCAATGCCTCCAGCGTGATAACTCCCCTGATCTTTGGTGCGGCAGGCGCTGTGGTGGGAGTGTCTGTGGTGTTTTGGGTGGTGGGCTTGGCCGTTGCCAGTGGCGCGCCTCAGGCTTGGCGCTTAAGGCCTCCTCACCCCGCTGACCATTAAACGCGCTTGCGGTACTCGCCTGTGCGTGTGTCAATTTCAATCTTGTCGCCTTGATTGACAAACAAAGGCACCGGCACTTCAAAGCCAGTGGCAATTTTGGCGGGCTTGAGAACCTTGCCAGATGTGTCGCCTTTGACGGCAGGCTCGGTCCAAGTAATTTCACGCTCGACGCTAGTTGGCAGCTCTACAGAAATGGCCTTGCCGTCGTAGAACACCACTTCAACAGACATGCCGTCTTCAAGGTAGTGCAAAGCATCGCCCATGTTTTCTGATTCAACCTCATACTGGTTGAATTCAGTGTCCATGAAAACATACATGGGGTCGGCAAAGTAAGAGTAGGTGCACTCTTTTTGGTCCAAGATCACTTGGTCCATTTTGTCGTCGGCCTTGAACACAGACTCAGTGCCCATGTTGCTCAGCAAGGCTTTGAGCTTCATGCGAACGGTGGCCGCACCACGGCCGCCGCGGCTGTATTCAGTGCGCAAGACGATCATGGGGTCTTTGCCCTGCATGATGACGTTGCCGACGCGAATTTCTTGAGCTACTTTCATAAGGTGTCCAATGTGTCCCTAGCGGGATCAGTAAAAAGTTATTTCAGAGCGCAGTATGAATCTGGCCCAAAGCCTTCGATTTTAGCGCTTTTCGGATACAAATTGGAGAAGTTGGCTGACCAAATCAATTTGTCCCTGCAAACGCGCTTGGGCAGACAAGGCACAGGCCTGCCAAGCGGGAAGGTCAATTTCTGGTAGTTTTTCATGCGACAAGCCATTCCACACAAGGTGAAACTGACGCAGGCTGTCAGGCGCATTTAGCCAATCTAAAAAGGCATTCAATTTGGGGGCATGCGCACCGTCATCTTGCGGATAAATTTGCCAAACAAAGGCTTGACCTGCCCATAAAGCCCGGACCAGTGAGTCTTCGCCCCTGACAAAATTCAAATCACTGGCTGCAAGCAATTGGTCAAACGCCCCTTGGGTCAGCGGTGCTATTTTGCAGAAGGCAGGGGGCTGTTTTCCTGGGGGGCGCTTCAACGCGGCTTGGGCGCAAGCTTGGTCAAACGCCGCTGCGCCACGGCCGTGCGCCACTTGCCATTGGTGGCCATCGACGTTGAAGGACTTCAGTAACAGGGCCTCTGTCAAGGCGGTTGGCTCATAACAAAACAAGGTGGTTTTTTGGAGGATCTTTGGCTCAGCTTTGGGTGTTGCGGCTTTGCTGCGCTTTTCTTCCAAGTCAAGCTCACGAATGAGGCCGCCAGTTTTGTCTGTAAAACCTGGATAAAAAAACCATTTGGTTTGGCCTTTCAGGGGGCCACTCATGACGGGAGAAGGCAGTTTATGGCTTCTTTCAACGTAGGACTCTGCGCTTAAGTATTCAAGGTTGAGCCAAACAACGGATGGCTTTGGGTGTTTGAGGTGTTGAAGATTTTGCGAGGCTTCAAAATTGGCAGCCCATGCCAAGAAATGTTCGGGCAGTTCGCAGCCAAAAGCTTCAATCCAAACCTCAGACATAAGCGTTTGCGGCGGAATGGGATGAAGCCAAGGTTGCACCACAACCTGCCCCTCTTTGAGTTGCAGGTAGGCATGGCCGTCTGCTTTTAAGTCGACCTCTGGCGCCATCCAAGACAAAGCACTGGGGTTGTCTACCCAAAGTCTGACGGAATGACCCCTGGCTGCCAGGTCGGCGCTTAAACGCCAACAGACCCCCAAATCTCCATGGTTGTCGATGACGCGGCAAAAAATGTCCCAAAGCATGCGCCATATTGTCGCCCGCTTCGAGACACAATAGCGCCCATGTCTAGCGTTCACCCCGATTCTTTGTTGGCCGAAGTGGCCGCACTCCCAAGCTTGCCGGGGGTGTATCGGTATTTCGATGCCGAAGATCAGGTTTTGTATGTCGGCAAAGCGCGCAATTTGAAGAAACGCGTCAGCAGTTATTTTCAAAAAGACCATGGCGGCACCCGTATTGGCCACATGGTCAGCAAAATTCGGCGCATGCAAACCACAGTGGTTCGCTCCGAGGCTGAGGCACTGCTGCTTGAAAATAACTTGATCAAAACATTGAGCCCCAAGTTCAATATTTTGTTCAGAGACGATAAAAGTTATCCCTATCTCAAAGTTTCAGGTTCTGGCTTGAAAGGCCATGTTGCAAAAGCAGCCCCTGCGCAGGAGAGCGTGAAGCCCGATGCCTATTCAAGAATTTCATACTACCGAGGCGGTGTTGAAAAAAAACACCGT
This sequence comes from Comamonadaceae bacterium, assembly GCA_947479935.1. GTDB lineage: Bacteria > Pseudomonadota > Gammaproteobacteria > Burkholderiales > Burkholderiaceae_C > Limnohabitans_A. The sequence goes on along the minus strand of CANKBG010000015.1, from coordinate 14,942 downwards.
TATTTTGGACCTTATCCAAGTGCTTGGGCGGTGAAAGAAACCATTCAACTCCTGCAGAAGGTCTTTCGACTCAGAACGTGTGAAGACACCGTGTTTTCTAATCGAACGCGGCCGTGTTTGCTGTATCAAATTAAGCGATGCTCAGGGCCTTGTGTCAGCAAAATTTCGGTCGAGCAATACGTGCTAGATGTGGCGCAGGCGGAGGCCTTTTTGCGAGGTGAAACTCAAGCCGTTTTGCAGGCCATGGAGCAGCGCATGATGACGCACTCCGACAAACTTGAATTTGAAATGGCTGCTGAAGTTCGAAATCAAATGACGGCCCTGTCGCGTGTTCTGCACCAGCAATCGGTTGACACCGTGTCGGACACCGATGTGGACATCTTGGCGGTGAAAGTGCAGGGCGGTAGGGCCTGCGTGAATTTGGCCATGGTGCGCGGCGGAAGGCACTTGGGCGATCGGCCTTATTTTCCTTCGCATGTGGAAGATGGCCACGCCATTGCCAGCATGGCATTGGAAGACGATGAGAGATTGAATGTACAAAGCATGGAAGTCAAAGTGTTGGAGGCTTTTATTGCGCAGCATTACCTAAGCATTCCTGTGCCCTCAGCGCTCATTACCAGTGAAAAAGTCAATGCCAAAGTGATTAACGCCATTACCTCCCAATCGGGCGCCAAGGTCAGTGCCGTGCACAACCCCCGAGAACAACGGCGTGTCTGGCTTGAAATGGCTGAGAAAAATGCCGCCATTCAATTGGCAAGACTGCTGGCAGAGGAAGGTTCGCAACAAGCCCGTACGCGGGCCTTGGTGGAGGCGCTCGATTTGGCGCCCGATGACATCGATTTGCTGCGCATGGAGTGCTTTGACATCTCACACACTTCGGGGGAGGCCACGCAGGCCTCCTGTGTTGTTTTTCACAATCACAAAATGCAAAACAGTGAATACCGCCGGTACAAAATTGAAGGCATTATACCCGGAGATGATTACGCAGCCATGCGCCAAGTTCTCATGCGCAGATACAGCAAAGTGGCAGAGGCTTTGAAATCTGGCGAAATTGACCTGAAATTGAGGATGCCCGATGTGGTGCTCATTGATGGCGGCAAAGGACAAGTTTCCATGGCCAAAGAAGTCTTTGAAATTTTGGGGCTCGATCTGGCCTTGATCGTGGGCGTCGAAAAAGGCGAAGGCCGAAAAGTGGGCCTTGAAGATTTGGTGTTTGCGGATGGGCGTGAGAAAGTCTATTTGGGCAAAGATTCTGCCGCCCTGATGTTGGTGGCACAGGTTCGTGATGAAGCGCATCGTTTTGCCATTACCGGCATGCGGGCCCAGCGTGCCAAAGTTCGCGTTGGGGGAGGGCGGTTAGAGGAAATTGCAGGCATTGGCCCCCGAAAGCGCGCCAAATTACTCCAGCGTTTTGGTGGCGTGAGGGGTGTGGAAGACGCCAGTGTCGAAGACTTGATGTCCGTGGATGGCATTTCCCGAGAACTGGCCGAGAGCATTTATCAGGCTTTGCATTGAAGAACCCAAGGCATGACACAATAAGCACCATGTTTTTCACCATTCCAACCCTCATGACTTGGACGCGCATTGTTGCGATCCCCTTCATAGTGGGGGTGTTCTATTCTGAGTTGCCTATCGATTCTCGCAACTTCCTGGCCACCTCCATGTTTGTGATTTTTGCAATCACAGATTGGCTTGATGGGTATTTAGCGCGGAAGTTAAACCAAGCCTCTTCGTTTGGTGCTTTTCTTGACCCCGTTGCCGACAAATTTTTGGTGTGTGCCTCGTTGCTGGTCTTGGTCCATCTACACCGGGTCCATGTCATGGTGGCCTTGATCATCATTGGCCGAGAAATCGCCATCTCCGCTTTGCGCGAATGGATGGCTCAAATTGGGGCCAGCAAAAGCGTAGCCGTGCACTTTGTGGGCAAACTTAAAACCACCGTGCAAATGGTGGCCATTCCCTTCTTACTTTTCAATGGCCAACTGTTTGGCGTCATTGATACGCATTTGTGGGGCACCGTGCTCATTTGGGCGGCCTCCATTTTGACCATTTGGTCCATGATTTATTACATGCAAAAGGCCTTGCCCGAAATTCGAGCCCGTGTGAAATGAACCGATTTGTTCATTGTGCTCACGTCATCAAGGGTTTATGAATTCTTCTGAGTCATCTGGGGCTGCCGAGGCTTGGATCAAGGCCATGCCTGCTGTCTTTGTGCTCATTTGGAGTACAGGATTTATCGTGGCGAGGTTTGGCATGCCCAACGCCCCGCCATTTTCCTTTCTAGGCATTCGATACGCACTCTCCATTGGCTGTTTTGTGCTTTGGATTTCCATTGCCAAAGTCAGTTGGCCACAGGGGCGGCGTGAGTGGTTGCACCTGTCAGTCACCGGCATCTTGATGCATGCTGGCTATTTGGGTGGCGTTTGGGCAGCCGTGAAGGCCGGCATGGGGTCTGGTTTGTCTGCCTTGATTGTGGGTTTACAGCCTGTGCTCACAGCCATCTGGTTGTCCTCGCACGGTGCCGCTGAGGAAAACAAAGTCAGTCAAAGGCAATGGATGGGCTTGGTGCTTGGATTTTGCGGTTTGTTGTTGGTGGTGTGGCGCAAACTCACGCAAGGCAGTGCCTTAGACCATGTCAACCTCTTGAACTTGAGTTTTGCAGTCATGGCTTTGTTGTCCATTACCTTGGGCACTTTGTATCAAAAGAGTTTCGTCAAGCCCTGTGATGTTCGAACCGCCAACACGGTTCAATTGATGGCGGCCCTGATGGTGACCACGCCATTCGCTTTTCTGGAAACCGAAGCTGTTCAATGGAATTCAGAACTCATGGGCGCCATGGCTTGGTCTGTATTAGGATTGACCTTGGGTGGCAGTTCTCTGCTTTACTTGCTCATTCAGAAGGGCGCTGCAGCATCTGTCACAAGCCTGATGTACTTGGTGCCACCTAGCACCGCCCTGATGGCTTGGTTGTTGTTTGATGAGCCTATTACACTTGTCACCCTCATGGGTATTGCGCTCACGGCTTGGGGGGTGAGCTGGGTGGTTCGAACCCCTCCATTGAAAGAAGGAAATAAATCATGACTCTAAAAAGAATTGCAGTGATTGCAGGCGACGGTATTGGCAAGGAAGTGATGCCTGAGGGCTTGCGTGTGATGGAGGCTGCTGCCAGCAAATTTAACCTCGATTTGCATTTTGATCACTTTGATTTCTCAAGCTGGGATTATTTTGAGAAGCATGGACAAATGCTGCCAGACAATTGGAAAGACCAAATTGGCGGCCACGATGCCATCTATTTTGGCGCGGTGGGTTGGCCCGAGAAAATTGCCGACCATGTGTCTTTGTGGGGTTCCTTGTTGTTGTTCCGCCGCGAGTTTGATCAATACATCAATTTGCGACCTGCGCGCCTCATGCCTGGCATCATTGCCCCAGTGGTCAGGCGCGATGGTTCCCCCCGTTTGCCTGGCGAAATTGACATGTACATCGTGCGGGAAAACACCGAGGGCGAGTACTCCAGCATTGGGGGGCGTATGTACCCTGGCACAGAGCGTGAAATTGTGATGCAAGAAACGGTCATGTCGCGCATTGGGGTTGACCGCGTTTTGAAGTTTGCGTTTGAGTTGGCGCAGTCTCGCCCTAAAAAGCATTTAACCAGTGCCACCAAATCGAATGGCATTGCCATCACCATGCCTTACTGGGACGAGCGGGTGGTTGAGATGGCTAAAAATTATCCGGGCGTTAACGTCGATAAGTTTCACATTGACATTCTCACAGCTCACTTTGTGCAACGCCCCGACTTTTTTGATGTGGTGGTGGCCAGCAATTTGTTTGGCGATATCTTGAGTGATTTGGGCCCTGCTTGCACCGGCACCATTGGCATTGCACCCAGCGCCAACTTAAATCCCGATCACAAATACCCTTCGTTGTTTGAACCTGTGCATGGCTCTGCGCCAGACATTGCAGGGAAAAATATTGCCAACCCCATCGGTCAAATATGGTGCGGTGCAATGATGCTTGAATTTTTAGGTTGCAAGCCTGCACACGATGCCGTTTTGGCTGCAATTGAAAAAGTTTTGGCACCCAATAGTGGTGCGCCGCGAACGGGGGATATTGGGGGTTCTGCTAATACGCAAGACGTGGGAAAAGCCATTGCTGCAGCTTTATGAGAACTTTTTCTCAACAAGTTTGTAAATTCAAAATTTTTTTTTAGTCAAGCCCCCCGCAGACATTCACTTTGGGTCTAGAATCCGTGTCGCAATGCGGTTTCTAGACTGAAAATCAATTGACAGACCCTTTCTGTATGGTTAAATTGAAGTCAACAAATTCATTGTGGCGACAATGTTTTGTGCCAGAGGTTTTTTAAATCTCAAAAAATTTTTTTCCACTTGCATGAGTCACTCGGCAAAATCGGGTGACCTATTTTTTTCTAAGGCTCTTTGTATGAATAAAACAGAATTGATCGAGCACATTGCGAAACAAGCAGATATTTCTAAGGCTGCTGCTGGCCGCGCATTGGAAGCCACCATTGGCGCCGTTCGCACCACTTTGAAAAAGGGTGGTACCGTCGCTCTGGTTGGTTTCGGTACTTTCGCCGTCACCAAGCGTGCTGCTCGCACTGGCCGCAATCCACGTACTGGCGTTGCCATTAAAATCAAATCTGCCAAGGTGCCTAAGTTCCGTCCCGGTAAGGCCCTTAAAGACGCCTTGAATTAATCTGCGATCAAGGGGGGTGCTTAGCTCAGTTGGTAGAGCGGCGCCCTTACAAGGCGTAGGTCGGCGGTTCGACCCCGTCAGCACCCACCACCCCCAATCAAAGGCGAACAGGTTGTTCGCCTTTTGTCTTTTTGAGACATTACAGCGTCAATAGACAGAGAGTTCTCACATGTTTGATTTTGTCCGTAACAACACCAAGATCATGATGGGCATCATGTTTTTGCTCATCATCCCTTCATTTGTATTTTTTGGCATTGAGGGGTATGGCCGTTTTAATGACCAAGGGGCTGTGGTGGCCAAGGTCAATGGCAACAAAATCAATCAAGCCGAATGGGACGCCGCTCACAAGCGCGAAGTTGATCGCATTCGTGCATCCATGCCCAGTCTTGATGTCAAGATGTTTGACACGCCTGAAGCCAAATATGCCACTTTAGAGCGATTGGTAAGAGATCAAGTGATTGCGGCGGCAGCTCAAAAATTGCAGCTGATGGCCAGCGACACGCGTTTGGCCAGAGAGTTGCAACAAAGCCCCGCCATTGCCGCACTGCGCACGGCCGATGGCAAGTTGGACATGGAGCGCTACAAGCAATTGGCTGCTTCACAAGGCATGACCCCTGAAATGTTTGAAATGCAAGTGCGTGCCGATTTGTCAAATCGCCAAGTCATTCAGGGTGTGCAGGCTTCTGCTTATGCTACGCCTGCACAAACCCAAGTTGCCATGAATGCGTTCATGCAGCGTCGTGAAGTTCAAATTTTAAATTTCCCTGCAGCAGATTTTCTAAGCAAAGTCAACGTGAGCGATGCCGATTTGCAAGCTTATTACGACAAAAATACGGCCAAATTTCAGTCCGCAGAATCGGCCGATATTGAATATGTCATTCTTGACATTGACAGCCTGCGCCAGTCAATCACAGTCAACGAGCAAGACCTCAAAACATATTACGAGCAAAATTTGCAGCGCTTGTCTAGCAAGGAGGAGCGTCGCGCCAGGCACATCTTGATCACTGCTGCAAAAGATGCACCAGATGCTGAGAAAAAAGCGGCGCGCGCTAAGGCCGATGAATTGTTAAAGGCGGTGAAAGCCAAGCCCGCCAGTTTTGCCGACGTGGCGCGTAAAAATTCGCAAGATCCAGGCTCCGCTGTGAAGGGGGGCGATCTCGACTTTTTTGGTCGTGGCGCCATGGTCAAGGCCTTTGAAGATGCGGCATTTGCCCTTAAAAAATCGGACATCAGCGAAGTGGTCGAATCTGAGTTTGGTTATCACATCATCCAACTGACCGATATCAAAGCCGCTAAAGCGCAAAGCTTTGAGTCCCTTCGTCCTTCTCTAGAAGCTGATTTGAAAAAGCAGCAAGCACAGCGCAAATATGCGGAGATGGCCGAAACTTTTTCCAATACGGTTTATGAGCAATCTGACAGCCTGAAGCCTGTTTCAGAAAAACTCAAACTCAACATTCAAAAAGCCAGCCAAGTGGCCCGCGTTCCTGCAGCCCCTATGGGTCAACCTGCAGCTGCCAAAGGCCCTCTCAATCATCCTGCTTTGTTGCAAGCTTTGTTTGGCGAAGCCTCGCTGCAAAAACAGCGCAACACAGAAGCCATTGAGGTAGGCGCCAACACCTTGGTGTCTGCACGTGTGATCAAACATCAACCTGCGGCTACACTGCCATTGGCTGAGGTTAAAGACATTGCAAAACGTTCGCTCGTGCAAGACAAGGCGGCTGAGATGGCCAAGGCCCAAGGCGAGCAGCGTTTGGCTTCAATGAAAACAAACACAGCTGCAGAGTCCTCATTGCCCAATTCAATTGTGATCTCTCGTGAAAAAACCCAAAGGCAAATGCCGCAAGTGGTTGACGCGGTGTTGCGTGCCGATCCCAACAAGCTGCCCTTTGTGAATGGTGTCGATTTGGGAACACAAGGCTATGCCGTGGTTCGAGTGACCAAGGTTTTGCCGCCTGAAGCTGAAAACAAAGAGCTCATGGCGCAAGCGCAACAACAATTCACGCAGCTTTGGGGTGCGGCCGAAACGCAGGCGTATTTGGCCCAGTTGAAATCGATGCTGAAGGCTGAAATTTTGGTGCCTAAACCCAGCCCTGAAAAGCCAAAGGCAGGGGCGCAGGGCGCCTGAAATTGAATATCTTTAGGCTATAATCCCGCTTCTGCGGTGGCTGTAGCTCAGTTGGTAGAGTCCAGGATTGTGATTCCTGTTGTCGTGGGTTCGAGCCCCATCAGCCACCCCATATGAATCCTTTGCTCAATAAATCAAATAACTCGATAGACATCGTCTACCTTTGGGTCAATGGTAACGATGGTGAATGGCGCGCCAAGCGTGAAAAATATGCGCGAAATTTAGCAGCCTCAGGCGGCTTAAGTTTTGCCAAGTTTGGCAATGTTGAAGGCCGCTATCGTGACAACGATGAGTTGCGATTTAGTTTGCGGGCTCTTGAAAAATTTTTCCCAGAGCACGGCCACATTTACATCGTGACAGATGGCCAAGTTCCCGATTGGTTTCAGGCGTCTGAGCACATCACGCTGATTGACCATGACCAACTGATCCCCCGCGCAGCATTGCCAACATTTGATTCCAGCAAAATCGAATCCTATATCCACCGCATCCCTGGTCTCTCCGAACGATATTTTTATTTGAACGACGATGTGTTTTTTGGCGCACCCGTTTGCTTGGACGATTGGTTCTTTGAAAACGGATTTTATGTTTCGTGGTCTGATGAGCCAGAGGTCATGGGCAGTCGACTCGAAGTCGAATCCAACTCCCTCGAAAACGCAAGTCGGCTGTCCAAGCAGTGGCTTCAATCCAAATCTAACCAATCAGCTTCGCGCCATGGTGAGATGGGCCGAGCCATGGACCCGCAGTATCAGCATACCCCTAGAACTTTCTCTCATTCGCCACGACCCATGCTGAAGTCGGTGTTGATAGAAATCGAACAAGATGCACCAGAATTATTTGAACGCGTGAGGTCAACTGTTTTTCGCAGTTGGAACAAGCCCACCATCGTGTCCGACTTTGTGTTGCGTTGGGCCATGGCGCATGGCTTTGCCAAAACAATAGACCACTCACATCATTACATTGCGACAGGACAATTGGAAGAGACGCAGTCTCTACAACGTCTGAAAGCATTGTTTGGCAAGCTTCATTTTTTTTGCATCAACGACACCACAGACGATGCGCACGACGGCGATCCGCGTTTGTTGGAAGTTCGTCAAACTTTGAATGAACTTCTGCCCCATCCATCTCGCTGCGAAGTGGAAAATATCGAGGCTGGCAACTGGCAGCCACTTCATGCAAATGCATAGTGTTTGAAGGAATTTGTTGACATGACTGTTTCAAAATCTAAATCAACCCTGAAGACTTCACACAAGCAACTCTCTGTCGAGTTGCTGTGGCAACTTAAACGATTGGGAGCGCCCAGCATGAGCCCCGATGGCGCTCAAGCCGTCTGTGCTGTGGCCGAGCCCTCGGTTGAAGAGAACAATATTCAAAGCGCCCTCTGGTTGCTGTCTACGTTGGGGGGTCAACCTAGGCGATTGACCCAATGCGGAGACAAAGATGGCCGTCCACAATTTTCACCGAACGGCGACTGGATTGCATTTGTGGCCAAGCGTGAGCAAAACGGCAAGAAAGACGAAGAGCCTCAGTTGTATTTGATCCCACCCGATGGCGGTGAAGCCAAACGTGCAGGTGAGGTGCCTACAGGCGTTGCAGATTTCAAATGGTTTCCGGATGGCCAGCGAATTGCTTTCATTTCATGGGTGTGGCCCAAGCTGAAAGGTACCCAAGCGCAAGCTGACAAACTCAAAGAAAGCAAAGCGCGAAAAGACAGCGCCTTTGCCACCGAAGATGCGGTGTACCGTCACTGGGATCACAACCTGCCCATGAACCGCGTGCCGCATCTTTGCATCATGGAACTTGCCAGCGGTCGTGTCACTGATTTGTTAGAGGGCACTGACTACGAAATGCCGCGCCGCGAACCCAGCGCCAATGAATTTGACATTTCTCCGAATGGCAAACGCATCTGTTTTGTGCACGATCCAGAGAATGGGCAAAATGCTGCGCCGCGCATGGCCTTGGCCGAAATAGAGATGAAGGGCGGCAAGGTGCAGTCCATTCGTCAATTGCTCAAAGAAAAAGCTTGGGATTTCTCAGGCCCTGCCTACAGTCCCACGGGAGAGCAGTTGGCATTTTTGGCATCGCACCAAGCCCTTAAACACACACAGCCCAATCACTTGGCTTTGCTCGAATTCGCCCCCCATTCAACGTTCAAGTCCAACATAAAAGCAGTCGCTTGGAAAAGCATCAGCGCCAAGTGGGACCGCGAACCGCAGATGCCTTTGCATTGGAGCGAAGACTGCAGCGCATTGCTTTGCAAAGCCGAAGATCAAGGCCGTCAACATGTGTGGCGTTTTGACATTGCCACGGCCAAGCCCAGCGTGGTCTCGGAAGGTGGCACTGTGCATGCGTTTGACGAAGCCTCAGGTCAACTGGTCACCCTGATCGATCGGGCCATTCATCCTGGCCGCATGCATGTGACCAAAGTGAATGAGTCCGGACAAGCCTTGTCAATTGAATCCAAGCGCATTGAGTATTTCAATGACGATTTGCTCAAAGACTTGCCATTGGGCAGCACCGAAGAGCATTGGTTCAAGGGTGCCAATGGCGATGATGTGCAGGTGTGGCTTCACTTTCCACCGGGCTTCACCAAAGAAAAAAAGTACCCCTTACTCCACACCATTCATGGTGGCCCCCACACAGGCCCTGGTGATGTTTGGCACTGGCGCTGGAACTACCACGTGTTTGCAGCGCAAGGCTATGTGGTGGCCAACGTCAACTATCACGGCTCCTCTGGTTTTGGTTTGAAGTTCCTCGATTCAATTACGCACAAGTGGGGTGATTTGGAATTGCAAGACATGGAAGCGTGTACCGATTGGTTGCGCAAAAAACCATGGATTGCCAAAGACCGTGTGTTTGCCACAGGCGGTAGTTATGGCGGCTACATGGTGGCTTGGATGAATGCCCATGTGAAACCAGGCAAGTACCAAGCCTATGTATGTCATGCAGGATGCTTTGATTGGGTGGGCATGTTCTCAGACGATGCCTATGGTTGGCATGCGCAAGAACTGGGAGGCTGGTACTGGAACGATATGGAAAAAGTCCATGCACAAAGCCCGCATTCCTTTGCCGCCACCATGAAAACACCCACCCTGGTGATTCATGGTGCCAAAGATTATCGGGTGCCAGATGCGCAAGGATTGGCTTACTACAACACCCTGAAAGCCAAGGGTGTGGACGCACGCTTACTGTGGTACCCCGATGAAAATCATTGGATTTTGAAACCCGCCAACAACGTGATTTGGTATCGCGAGTTTTTTGACTGGATCAAGCGCTACGACCCAGCTTTCAAAAAGAAAAAGTGATTTTAGTTCACCATGACCAATTTGCCCATCACACCGCGTGAACCCATGTGCGCGTAGGCTGCTTTGAGTTCACTCATGGGCATGGTGCGATCGATGACAGGTTTGATTTTGCCTTGGGCATACCACTGAGCCAATTCGGCCATCATGGCGGCATTGGCTTGAGGCTCGCGTCTTGAAAAATCGCCCCAGAACACACCCACAATGGAAGCGCCTTTGAGCAATGCCAAGTTAAAGGGCAATGCGGGAATGGGGCCGGCTGCAAAGCCCACCACCAAGTAGCGCCCACGCCATGCAATAGAGCGGAAAGCCGGCTCGGCAAAATCGCCGCCTACAGGATCGTAAATGACATTGGGGCCCTTGCCCTCCGTCAGCGTTTTTAAAGCCTCGCGCATGTTTTGCGTGGTGTAGTTGATGGTGTCATCAGCACCCAAAGATTTGCACAGCGCGCATTTTTCGTCAGTGGAGGCCGCGGCTATAACGCGTGCACCCGCAGCCTTGGCAATTTGAATGGCGGCGGTGCCCACACCACCAGCAGCCCCTAAAATCAACACGGTTTCGCCTGCCTTTAATGCGGCACGATCGATGAGGGCGTGATGTGATGTGGCGTAAATCATGATGAACGCAGCAGCGTCTACCGCAGGAAAACCTGCTGGCAAAGGCATGCACAACTTGGCGGACGCCAGGGTGTGGGTGCCAAAGCCGCCCGTACCAGACAGACATGCCACAGCTTGGCCGACTTTGAGATGTGTGACGCCTTCGCCCACGGCCTCAATCACGCCGGCATATTCTGAGCCAGGCACAAAGGGCAGGTCGGGTTTCATTTGGTATTTGTTTTGAACAATCAGCAAATCTGGAAAGTTCAAACTGGCCGCTTCAATGCGGATTAAAACCTGACCGGCTTGGGGTGCAGGTGTGGGAATCTCTTTCCAATTTAAAGCCTCAACACCGACGGGGTTTTCACAAAGCCAAGCGTGCACAGAAATTCTCCTCAAAAATCATTCAATGGCATGAATATAAAGGGCAAAGTTGCCTTCGGGATGTCTCGGTAGCGACCTACAATCGAGGGTTAGGACGCTCCTATGAAAATATTGATTTCCAATGACGACGGCTACCGTGCAGAAGGCATCGTAGCGCTCTACAACGCCCTCAAACAAGTGGCCGATGTGGAAGTGGTCGCACCCGAACACAACAACAGTGCCAAATCCAATGCACTCACTTTGCATTCGCCTTTGTACGTGCGCCAAGGTGAGAACGGATTTCGTTATGTCAATGGCACCCCCGCCGATTGCGTGCACATTGCCCTCACCGGTCTTTTGGGCTACCGGCCCGATTTGGTAGTGTCTGGCATTAACAATGGCGCCAACATGGGCGACGACACACTGTATTCAGGCACTGTGGGTGCGGCCATGGAGGGCTATTTGTTTGGCATTCCCGCACTGGCTTTTTCTCAAACTGAAAAAGGGTGGGCGCATTTAGACAAGGCTGCTGAATTTGCCAAAAACATGGTGACACAATTTGCAGATGCCAAACTCATCGGCCAGGCACCTTGGTTGTTGAATGTCAACATCCCCAACAAATCAGCTGAATTCAAAGATGCCACTTTGTGTCGATTAGGACGTCGGCATGCAGCCGAACCCGTCATCACACAAATGAGTCCGCGCGGTGAAACCATGTATTGGATTGGCAATGCTGGCGAAGCGATGGACGACGGCGTGGGTACCGATTTCCATGCGGCCAAAAATGGTCATGTCACCATCACTCCCTTAAAGGTGGATCTGACGGACCACGACAACGCAGGTCTTTGGGCGCAAAATTTGTCGACACTTAAAGTGCGAAATTTCTAATGGCACAGCGTCCTGGTTTTCCCATCAAGCTGGACAAAAAGGCGGCAAACGCACCTGCCAAAACGCCAGCGGCAAAGCCAGCACCCAGCCACCCTCAAGGCCTTGGCTTAGATTCCAGTGCGGTGCGCCAACGCATGGTGCAAAAACTAGCGGCACAAGGTTTGAAAGACCCCATGGTGTTGCAAGCCATGGGCGCGGTGGAGCGCCACCGATTTGTAGAAAGTGCATTGGTCAATCAGGCCTACGAAGACACCAGTTTGCCCATCGGTTTAGGCCAAACTATTTCCAAGCCCAATGTGGTGGCACGCATGATTGAGTTGTTGCGCGAAGGCACTGCAGGCAAGCTGGGCCGCGTTTTGGAAATTGGCACGGGTTGTGGTTATCAAGCGGCAGTGCTAAGTCACATTGCCACCGAGGTTTACAGCATCGAGCGCCTGAAAGGTTTGCACGAAAAAGCACGCGCCAACTTGCGACACTTTAGATTGGCCAATGTCCATTTGCTTTTTGGCGATGGCATGCTGGGCTACGAAAAAGGCGCGCCTTATGCCGCCATTATTTCTGCAGCGGGGGGTGAAAACTTACCTCAAGCTTGGTTAGATCAGTTGGCTGTGGGCGGTAGGTTGGTGGCCCCCACGGTCACAGTCAATGGCCAGCAGGCACTGATGGTGGTCGATAAAACGCCGCAAGGCTTGAAGCAAACGGTGCTGGAAGCGGTGCACTTTGTCCCTCTAAAATCGGGTATCTCCTGAAGGATTCGGAATGAACTTGTTGCGTGGACGTCAAAGTTTGACGGTACTTTGTGTTTTGTTGGTTTGTGTCCTAGCGGCTTGCAGTTCGCGTCCGCGGGGGCCTGTCCCCGTGGAAGATCGGGTGGCAGGGACTAGCAGTACAAGGCCCGCCAGAACAACTCAACCGCAAGCCCCAAGCCCTTCGCAAACATCAGGCGCCGCTGTGGTGGTGAGTACGCCCATTTCTATGGGCCCCTCACTGCCTGGTTCTGAAAATGCAGGAAAGACTGGCTACTACAGTGTTCGTCCGGGCGATACGCTTACCAAAATTGCTTTGGACCACGGCCACGCATGGCGTGATATAGCCAAATGGAATGGCCTGGACAATCCCAACGTCATTGAAGTCGATCAAGTGTTGCGTGTGGCGCCGCCCGTGGTGGAGATGGTCGCCGCTGCTAAACCCGCAGCAGTGGCCAGGCCCTCCGGCGCTACAGCGCCGCCAACGGTCAATCAACCCAGCAGCCCCCCCGCCATGAGTCAGCCTGCTCAAACAGCGCCCGCCACCGCTGCGTCCGCTTCTGCAAACACCCCCTCGCCCAACAGTGACGAAAGCTTGGCCTTTGCATGGCCAAATCAAGGGCAGGTATTGGCAGGCTTTGACGAAGCCAAAAACAAAGGCCTCGACTTTGGCGGTAAAGTTGGAGACGCCGTGTTGGCGGCAGCCGATGGCAAAGTGGTTTATGCAGGATCGGGTCTAAGGGGTTACGGCAACTTGGTCATCTTGAAACACAACAACACCTACCTCACAGCTTATGCGCACAACCAAGCCTTGTTGGTCAAAGAAGAACAAGTTGTTTTAAAAGGTCAGCGCATTGCAGAGATGGGCAGCTCGGACACCGACCGTGTGAAGTTGCACTTTGAAATTCGAAAGCAAGGCAAACCAGTCGATCCTGCAAAGTATTTGCCTGCACGTCCATGAGCAAACAGAACGACACTTCAAGAGAAGAACAAACACAAGAAATTATCTTAGGACGTTCTGATTTGCCAGCGGACTGGTTGCACATCGATGCGCTCGATATAGAGGCGCAAGGCATTGCGCGCAGACCCGATGGCAAGGTTGTTTTTGTAGAAGGTGCCTTGCCCTTTGAAGTGGTGTCGGTCAATGTGCACCGCAAAAAGAACAACTGGGAAGCGGGCGTGGTCACTGCGGTGCATCGCGAGTCATCTCAGCGCGTCAAGCCTGGCTGCCCCCATTTTGGATTGCACACGGGCGCATGCGGCGGCTGCAAAATGCAACACCTTGAAGCCAGTGCGCAAGTGGCTGTCAAGCAACGCGTGTTGGAAGACAACCTTTGGCATTTGGGCAAAGTAAAGCCCGAGAGTTTGTTAAGACCGATGGAAGGCCCTGCCTGGGGCTATCGCTATCGTGCTCGAATGTCAGTACGCTATGTGCACAAAAAGGGCGAGGTGCTCATTGGCTTTCATGAGCGCAAAAGCCGTTATGTGGCTGACATCAAAACATGCCGCGTGTTGCCACCCAAAACCAGCGCCATGCTCATGCCCTTGCGGGAATTGATTTTTGGCATGGATGCGCGTGAAACCATTCCGCAAATTGAACTGGCGCAAGGCGACACAGTCACGGCATTGGTGTTGCGCCACCTAGAGCCTTTAAGCGCTACCGATCAAAACAAGTTGCGCGCTTTTGCGCAGCAGCACGAAGTGCAATGGTGGTTGCAAATTAAAGGCCCCGATACCGTCAAACTCATGGACGAAGGCGGCACCGAGTTGTCATATGACTTGCCCGACTTTGGGGTGCACATGCCCTTCAAGCCAACCGATTTCACGCAGGTCAATCCGCACATCAACCGAGTTTTGGTCACGCGCGCGCTGCGCTTGCTCAGGCCTGAATCCCACGAGCGAGTGATCGATTGGTTTTGTGGTTTGGGCAATTTCACATTGCCCATTGCAAGCACTGCAAGGGCAGTGGTGGGCATTGAGGGTGCTGAAATTTTGGTCGCACGGTCGCGTGAAAACTATGCGCGCAATCAAGCCATGCGGGGCCATGACAAAGGACGCCAGCACGCCAAGCCTTTGGCGCCCACAGAATTCATTGTGCGCAATTTGTTTGAGATGACACCTACCATGCTCATGGCCGATGGTGTGGCAGACAAGTGGCTGATCGATCCACCCCGAGAAGGTGCGCACGAGTTGATCAAATCTTTGGCCGAGTTGA
>CANKBG010000014.1 GCA_947479935.1 Comamonadaceae bacterium | reverse complement strand
TTGGCAAACAAACTCTCAGGGTTTGCAAATGCTTTGAATTCCACGGCATTGCCGCAGGGGTCTAAGAAAAACATGGTGGCTTGCTCACCGACTTGGCCCTTAAATCGAATGTGCGGCTCAATGACAAACTGGGTGCCCACCTTTTTCAACTTGTCGGCCAGTGCTTCCCACTGACCCATTTCCATAACCAAACCAAAATGCCTCACAGGCACATTGTCGCCATCTACGGCACTGGTATTGTGATGTCCCGCTTCAGAGGGACTGAGGTGAGCCACAATTTGGTGACCATGAAAATTGAAGTCAATCCATTCTTCACTGGAACGGCCCTCCGGGCAACCCAACAGGTCGCCATAAAAGGCTCTGGCTTTGGCCAATGATGTGACGGGAAAGGCCAAGTGAAAGGGCTGCATGCTGATCTCTGTGAAGTTTCAAAAATGCAATTTTGCCTTAAACCAGTGGGTCTGTAACAAAACGAGCCCAATCAATTTTCAAAGCCCTAAGATTTCAAAGTTCGATTGAACAACTCAAGCGTGCGACTCCAAGACAAATCTGCTGCAGCCTGATTGAACCTAGGCGTTGAATTGTTGTGAAAGCCATGCACTGTGCCGGCATAAAAATGAGCCTGCGATTTAACACCGTTGGTTTTGAGTCCGCTTTCATAGGCGGGCCAAGTGGTGTTGATTCGAGGGTCATTTTCTGCAAAATGGATGACCAACTCGGCTTTGATTTTGCCCACATTCTCAGAGGATGCAGGCTCGCCATAATAAGGGGCGCCCGCCTGAACTGCATCGCCCAATTCAGCCGCCAACGCATTGGTCATGCCACCACCCCAACAAAAACCAGTGATGCCCAACTTGCCTGAAGAAAGCGCATGATTTTTTAAAAACACGGCTCCGTTCAGCATGTCAGTTTGCAGCTTTGCTCGTGACAGTCCATCTTGCATTTTTTTGCCGTCATCGTCATTGCCAGGATAGCCCCCCACAGGCGACAAACCATCGGGCGCCAACGCCAAAAACCCGGCTGCCGCCAAGCGTCTGGCCACATCCTCAATGTAGGGATTCAAACCACGATTCTCATGAATGACCAGCACTGCTGGGAATTTGGAAGGCGCGGCGGAAACAGGCTGCACCATATAGCCCCTCATTTCGCCCGAGCTTCCCCCTGGCGATGCATATTTCACATAGCTGGCTTTGATGCGAGGGTCTGTGAAAGAAATGGTTTGCGCGTTGGCATAGCGTGGGAATAGCGCCTGCGCCATGGCCATACCGCCCACCACAAGGGCACCGGCTTTGGCTAAAAATTCCCTTCGGTCCATGGCGCCATGACAGTACTCGTCATAAAGCGAATAAATACGGGGGTCTATCTGTTGGGAGGTTTGAATAGGGTTCATATTGCATCCTTTTGAAAAGATATTAATAGAATCAGAATAACCCTGCCGTCCATGCCCTTGCGTTCGAGGCTTGTATCGCTTCCCGCATTGTTTTTCTTTATGATGCGGCAGAACCAATGAATGAAAAACACAGTGGCAACACCTCCACCCTTTTTAGATCAAGTGAACTGCTGGCAGTGCAAGCACTTTGCCACCAGTTGGGATCCCAAAATGCCCTACTCGTGCAAACTACTTGGCTTCAAGTCACAAGTACTGCCCAGCATTCAGGTGATGAATTCAGATGGTCGATCTTGTTTGGGCTTTGAAGCAAAGCCTGTGAAAAAAAATGAAGCATAGCAATTTCACTCGGGTTTGTACTCGCGCAGAGATTTTGACTTATACCTAAAATTTAAAAATGAACGAACGACTTCCTCAAATCTCTTACGACGCCCTGCCCGCTTCCGTGAAGCCATTGGCAGATGACATTCTCAAAATATCAAGTGCCGCTCTTGGCGGGCCTTACAACGCTTTGTTGCGAAGCCCAGAAATGGCACGAAGGTGCTTTGACTTCTTAGATTACCTTCGGTTTCGAACCTCGGTCAACAAGCGTCTCAATGAATTTGCCATTCTCATTCAAGCACGGATTTCAAATGCCCAATATGAGTGGTGGGCGCATGAAACCATTGCCAGAAAAGCGGGCTTGTCCGATGCGGTCATGAAGGACCTCCAAGAGTGCAAACGACCCACCAGCATGGCAGACGACGAGCGCTTGGTTTATGACTACTGCATACAACTCAGTTTGAACCACAGAGTGCCCGATGCGCTTTGGCAAGAAGCCGTGAGCAAAATGGGTGAACAGTCGGTCATCGACCTCACCGTTTTGTCGGGTACGTATGTCATGGTGTCCATGCTTTTGAATGCCACGCAAGTGGGCATTCCAGGTGGTGGTGCATTACCGTTAGAAGTATTAGATCCTGCAGAGATTCGAAAACGCTTGCTCGCTTAATTGACATTCAAGCCTGCCATTCAACAACTCAAAAGAAACGCTAACCATGACACTTAAAACCCACATTCGCCGCGCCCTTGTTTTAGCCTTGTGTGCATTGGGAACTGCTTGGGTAGGGCAAGCTACCGCACAAGACTATCCCAGCAAGCCCATTACCATGATGATGCCCTATGCACCTGGCGGCCCAGGCGACACCATCACGCGGTTGTTTGCAGGTTCCATGCAAAAGATTTTGGGTCAGCAAATTGTGGTGGACAACACAGCAGGTGCCTCGGGTGCCATTGGCACCGCCAAGGTAGCGCGGTCCAAACCAGATGGCTATTCGCTGCTCATGATCCACGTGAGTCACGCCACCAACATGGCCATGTACAAAAATTTGAGCTACCACCCCGTGGATGATTTTGAACCCATTGGATCGGCCACCAGTGGTCCCATGGTGATTGTTGCGCGCACCGAATTTCCGCCCAAAGACTTGAACGAGTTTGTGGCTTACCTCAAAACAAATCAGAAAAAAGTCAGCTTGGCCCATGCCGGCGTGGGTTCAGCCTCACACCTTTGCGGCTTGATGATGATGAGTGTTCTAGGCGTTCAACTGAATGAGATTCCCTACAAAGGCACGGGCCCTGCCCTGACAGACTTAATGGGTGGGCAGGTTGATATTTTGTGCGATCAAACTTCGGGCACCGTGCCTTCAGTGAAGAATGGCAAAATCAAAGCTTATGCGGCCGCTGGCAAAAATAGACTACCCTCCTTACCCGAGACACCTGCCATTGCAGAAGCTGGCGTGAAGGGCTTTGAGATCAACATTTCCTTTGGCCTCTATGCACCCAAAGGAACACCCAAGCCTGTTTTAGAAAAACTCACTGCCGCATTGCAAAAGTCTGTCACAGACCCCGACGTGATCAAACGCTTGGATGGCATGGGGGTATCAGCTGTGAGCATTGAGCAGGCTACGCCAGCCTCACTAAGAGCACATTTGAAAAATGAAATTGACACCTTGGGCGGTTTGCTGATCAAAGCGGGTGTGCAAGCGAACTGAACTATAAAAATTGATTTGACGGGAATTTCGGTATGACGATGGACAGAAGAAAATGGTTTGTAGGTGCCTCATCACTGCTTCTTACCAACACTCTCCTCGCACAATCAGAAACATCCCACGGTCATCATGGCGCTCACCCTCCACTCCCCAAGGCCAACCCCTCGCCTGATGCCTACGCCAAGCTGCAAGGCGGCGTGCCGCATCACTTAACAGCCGATCAAGAATCACAACGCTCGGTCACGAGTCCTGCACCCAAGGGGCCCTCAGGTCGTTGGGTCACGCGTGCGTCATTGCCTATCCCCCGCAGTGAAATGGCATGGGCCACGGAATGGGCCGGCAGGTTACATGTCATTGGCGGCTATGGCGAAGGGCGCGTCGACAGGGGTTACCACCATGTCTATGAACCCAAAGCTGATCAATGGCATTTGGCTGCCCCACTGCCCCGAGGCGCTAACCATGTTGCCGTCGTCTCTCTCGAAGGACGTATCTATGCGTTTGGTGGCTTTATTGAACAAAATAGAAATCCTGACAACCATGCCTATGTCTACGAAGTCTCTCAAGACAAATGGACATCGATTGCACCACTTCCAAGACCCAGAGGTGCTGCTGCTGCAATTGCATTGAATGGCAAACTGCACTTAATAGGTGGCGCCTCATCACCCACGGATGAACGAGCCAGTGTGGGTTGGCATGAAGTTTATGACCCCAAGACAGATCAATGGACTCGCAAGAAAGCGCTCCCAGGCGCTCGCGACCATGTGGGATGTGTGGCCTACAAAGGACGAATTCACATCATTGGCGGACGCTTCAACACGTTTGAATACAACACCGATTTACATCAGGTGTATCTACCAGAAAGAGACACTTGGGAACTGTTAGCACCTCTGCCCACGGCGCGTTCAGGCCATGGCTTGGTCGTTTACCGTGATCGCTTTTATGCGATGGGCGGTGAAGGCGGCATCATCAATCGGCCAGGACAACAAACCGTGTTTGGGCAAATGGAAAGTTATGACCCTGCTACCAACGCATGGCAATCTCACGCCCCCATGCCCATTCCACGTCATGCTGTGGGCGCTGTCACCATCGGTGATTGGATTTATGTAGCCGGTGGTGGTGCTGTTTTGGGCGGTAGCGTTCAGTCAGCGGTGCACGAGGCGTTTACATTGAGTGGGGTTTAAATTGGTATTTAAACATCGAGAGTGAACTGAGAGCCGTCATTTCAAGGCGCGGGCCGACCCTTACGTGACTTGCGAATGGCAATGCGAGACGATTCGCATAAGGGAAAACATAAGCGGTGAGTCGATAAGCAAGAAGCACCGTATTGGCTTTACTGTCAGGCTCATTGCTAATGGTTTTGCATGCACTTTCATTGTTAGAATATATTATTGATAATCGCAGCGCAGATGCCATTAGCAATTAATTTAATAGAGGGTAACCTCTTTTGGAGCATTTCCCATGACCGACTGGACCTCCGGCTACGTAGCCGACATTGGCTACACCTTCGGCTATTACCATGAACTTAACCCACAGCGCGTTAAGCTGGCCTTTCTTAATGCAGGTCTGGTAGCCCCCGAATTTGGAACCGCCTGTGAACTCGGATTTGGCCAAGGCTTATCTGCCAACATGCATGCTGCTGCCTCGGTGCGCTCTTGGCACGGCACAGACTTTAATCCTTCTCAAGCTGACTTTGCTAGAGAACTAGCTACTGTCTCTGGCGCTAATGCGCATCTTTATGACGAAGCGTTCGACGAGTTTGCGAAGCGTGATTTGCCTGAGTTTGATTACATCGGCTTGCACGGCATTTGGAGTTGGGTATCTGACGAGAACCGAGCTGTCATCGTTGACTTCATCCGCAAAAAACTCAAAGTAGGTGGTGTTCTATACATCAGCTACAACACTCTGCCCGGTTGGGGCACCTTTGCCCCCATGCGCCACTTGATGACCGAACACGCCGAAATTATCGGAGCTGGAGGCGTAGGCATTGTCAGCAGAATAGACGGCTCTTTGGACTTTACAGAAAAACTATTGGCTACCAACCCCCTGTTTGTCAGAGCCAACCCCTTGATTGCTGACAAAATCAATAAAATGAAGGATCAAAACCGTCACTACTTGGCACACGAGTATTTCAACCGCGACTGGCATCCCATGCACTTTGCAACAATGGCCAAGTGGTTAGAACCCGCTAAGCTCACCTATGCTTGCTCAGCTGAGTACCTTGACTCTGTTGACGCGGTGAACTTAACGCCAGAGCAGCAGGCCTTCTTAAAGGACATCCACGATCCAATGTTCAAGCAAACTGTTCGTGACTTCATGGTCAATCAACAGTTCCGAAAGGACTATTGGATCAAAGGCGCTAGGCGTTTGACACCGCTAGAGCAAGCCCTCAGCCTAAGGGAGCAGCGCTTTCTGATGACTGCATACCGCCCCGATGTGACCTTAAAAATTACTGGCTCTTTGGGAGAAGCCACTTTGACAGAGAAAGTCTACGCCCCAGTGCTTGACTTGATGTCTGACCATAAGATTCGCTCCATAGCACAGATCGAGCAAGCTGTTAAAGACGCAGGGATTGCCTTTGTCGATTTGTTTCAGACCATTCTGGTGCTTTGTAGTAATGGAACCTTAAGCGCAGCGCAAGATGACACGGCCACCACCAAGGCCAAAAAGCACACTGACAAGCTCAACACCTATTTGATGCTCAAAGCCCGCAGCCATAACGATATTAACTTCTTAGCAAGCCCAGTAACAGGTGGTGGCATAGCCGCGGGAAGGTTCCAACAATTGTTTGTAATGGCCATTCAACAGGGCAAGAAAAAGCCCGAAGACTTGGCTCTTTTCGTAGAGCAAATCCTCGCCTCACAAGCTCAAAAGATTGTCAAAGAAGGCAAGCCCTTTGAGACAACAGAACAGCAATTGGTCGAACTGACAAGCCAAGCTACTGAGTTTTCCAGTAAGCAATTGCCAATTATGAAAGCACTGCAAATCGTTTGATTGTTTTGCAGAGCCTTATGGGCTCCATGATGAGGGCTATTGGTTGCATTGCAATTGGGGTGCTTCGGGGGGACTTCTTGGGTGGGTGTAAACGTTGCCACCGTTGAGTGGGATAGTGTGTAAAACGGGCTATCTTTCCTTTCCTTCCCTTGTCAATTTAACCCCAGAAGAACACAATCAAATCGCAAAAAACAAAAAGCCCCTTACGGGGCTATCTTGTTAATTTCTAGAGAGAAATGATGGAGGCGCGGGCCGGAGTCGAACCGACCTACACGGATTTGCAATCCGGTGCATAACCGCTTTGCTACCGCGCCAATTTTTTGCGACAAAAAAGGGAAGCTGTTGCTTCCCTAATTTGCTGAAAGATGTTGGTTCATCATTCAATGTTTGGAGCGGGATAAGAGGCTCGAACTCTCGACCTATACCTTGGCAAGGTATCGCTCTACCAACTGAGCTAATCCCGCATTTGCAATCAACTTAGCATTCTATGCCAATTTGACAGCGTGGGGCGAATTGTAACGCAATTTTTGAGAAATTTAAATGCCTCTCAAAAATTCTATCAATGCTTCACCGCCCCAGCCTTTGTTGCTGTTTTTGCCTCTGTGGCCACAGGCGCTTCAACGGCAACAGGGTCTTCGTCGGGCAAAGGTTGAGGCATCTTTTCTAAGGCCAATTCCAGCACTTTATCAAGCCATTTCACAGGCACAATTTCAAGGCCATTCTTCACATTTTCAGGAATGTCTTGAAGGTCTTTCACATTGTCTTCCGGAATTAAAACCGTCTTAATGCCGCCGCGCAAAGCTGCCAACAGTTTTTCTTTCAAACCGCCAATGGCTGTGACTTCACCACGCAAAGTAATCTCACCCGTCATGGCCACATCGGCTCGTACAGGAATACCGGTCATGGCCGACACCATGGCCGTGGTCATGGCCGCGCCAGCACTGGGTCCATCTTTGGGCGTGGCGCCATCGGGCACGTGAATGTGCAGGTCTTTTTTCTCAAACACATCGTCTTTGATGCCCAACATGCGTGCACGACTGCGCACCACAGTGCGAGCAGCCTCTACAGATTCTTTCATCACATCGCCCAAAGAACCTGTGCGAGTGATCACCCCTTTACCTGGCATGAGCGCGGCTTCAATGGTGAGTAAATCGCCACCCACTTCGGTCCACGCCAAGCCCACCACTTGGCCCACTTGGTTTTGCGCTTCAGCGCGGCCGTAGGTGTACTTTTGCACACCCAAGAAATCATTCAAGTTGTCTGGCGTGACCAGCACGGGTGCAGTCATTTGTTTAAGCAACAAACTCTTGACCACTTTGCGGCATATTTTGGACAACTCGCGCTCGAGTGATCGCACGCCTGCCTCACGGGTGTAGTACCGAACCACATCGCGCACAGCGGCATCACTGATATTGAGTTCTTCAAGCTTCACACCATTGTTTTTGAGCTGTTTAGGCAGCAGGTACTTAATGGCAATACTGGTTTTTTCGTCTTCGGTGTAGCCCGACAAACGAATCACTTCCATGCGATCTAACAGCGCAGAAGGAATGTTCATGGAATTTGAAGTGGCCACAAACATCACGTCGCTCAAATCAAAATCAACTTCGACATAGTGATCGCCAAATGTGTGATTTTGTTCGGGGTCTAAAACCTCTAACAATGCACTGGATGGATCACCGCGGAAGTCGGTGCCCAGCTTGTCAATCTCGTCCAACAAGAACAAAGGATTGCGTGTACCTACCTTGCTCAAGCTTTGGAGCACCTTGCCAGGCATGGCGCCAATGTAAGTACGGCGGTGGCCTCGAATTTCGGCTTCATCGCGCATACCGCCCAAAGCCATGCGCACGTATTTGCGGCCCGTGGCTTTTGCAATGGATTGGCCCAATGAAGTTTTACCCACACCCGGCGGGCCCACCAAACAGAGAATAGGCGCCTTCACTTTGTCTACGCGCTGCTGAACAGCGAGGTATTCCATGATGCGGTCTTTGACTTTTTCGAGACCGTAGTGGTCTTCGTTCAAAACGACTTCGGCATTGCCTAAGTCGTGTTTGATTTTGGTCTTCTTGCTCCATGGCAATGCGGTTAGTACTTCAATGTAGTTGCGCACCACAGAAGCTTCTGCCGACATGGGCGACATGAGTTTGAGTTTCTTCAACTCAGCGTCAGCTTTTTTGCGCGCCTCAGCTGGCATTTTGGCGGCTTTGATTTTCTTTTCTATCTCTTCGATGTCGGCCCCCTCTTCGCCTTCACCGAGTTCTTTTTGAATGGCCTTGACTTGCTCATTCAAATAAAAATCGCGCTGATTTTTTTCCATCTGGCGCTTCACGCGGCCACGGATTTTTTTGTCCACATTCAAAATATCCACTTCACGCTCTAGCTGCGTAAAGAGATTTTCCAAACGGTCTCGAATGCTGGCCAAGTCAAGCACCAGTTGTTTGTTTTCTAACTTAAGCGGCAAGTGCGCTGCAATGGTGTCAGCCAAGCGGCCAGGTTCATCGATGCTGGAAATGGACGTCAGAATTTCTGGTGGAATTTTTTTGTTGAGTTTGACGTACTGGTCAAACTGCTGCATCACTGCGCGGCGCAAGGCTTCAATTTCGCTGCTTTGCTCGGCCTTTTCTACCGCCATTTCAACGGGCACCACAGTGGCCACAAAGTGCGCCTCACCATCGACAATGGTTTTCACTTTGGCACGCTGCTGGCCTTCTACCAAGACCTTGACGGTGCCGTCAGGCAGTTTGAGCATTTGCAAAATGGTCGACACGCAGCCGACTTCAAACATGTCGGTGGCTTCAGGCTCATCTTTGGCGGCCGTTTTTTGCGCCACCAACATGATGCGGCGATCGGTAAGCATGGCGCTTTCAAGGGCTTTGATGCTCTTGGGGCGTCCCACAAACAGAGGGATGACCATGTGGGGAAAAACCACGACATCGCGCAAAGGCAACATCGGTAGGTCGAGCAATTCAGCGGGCAGAGGTGTATGTCCAGACATGTGTTTCCCTTGTGTATGGGGGATAAGTGGCCCCTGAAGTTCCGATTTCAAGCCTTGCGTGAGTAGGGTTTTTCATCGGGGTCAGAGGGTGGGCTGGAAAAAATTTCAAGCTTGCTTGGCCGACTCTCGGTAGACTAGTAAAGGGGTGTGGTTGTCCTCAATGGTGGACGCATCGACCACCACCTTTTCCACATTGCTGGCGTTGGGCAAGTCAAACATGGTGTCAATGAGGGCCTGCTCCAAAATGGATCGCAGTCCGCGCGCACCTGTTTTACGGTTCAGCGCTTTTTTGGCAATGGCATGCAAGGCTTCTGGGCGAATTTCCAACTCGACGCCTTCCATGTTCAGCAATTGGCCAAACTGTTTCACCAACGCATTTTTGGGTTCAGTCAAAATTTGAACCAAGGCTTCTTCTGTGAGTTCGGACAAAGTGGCCAACACAGGCATGCGGCCCACTAGCTCTGGAATCAGGCCGAACTTGATCAAATCTTCGGGCTCAACTTCTGTGAAAACTTCAGTGAGTGAGCGCTGCTTCTTGCTTTTCACCACCGCACTGAAACCAATGCCCGATGCTTCTGTGCGGTTTTCAATGACTTTTTCCAACCCTGCAAAGGCGCCACCACAAATGAACAAAATATTGGTAGTGTCAATTTGCAAGAAATCTTGGTTGGGGTGCTTGCGGCCGCCCTGCGGAGGCACGCTTGCCATGGTGCCTTCAATCAACTTGAGCAAGGCCTGCTGCACGCCCTCACCCGACACATCACGCGTGATGGAGGGGTTGTCTGATTTGCGTGTAATTTTGTCAATTTCATCGATGTAAACAATACCGCGCTGAGCACGGTCAACATCGTAGTTGCAGCTTTGTAGCAACTTGGAAACAATGTTCTCAACGTCTTCGCCCACATAACCAGCTTCTGTGAGTGTGGTGGCATCGGCCATGACGAAAGGCACATCGAGCATGCGTGCCAAAGTTTGAGCCAACAAAGTTTTGCCAGAGCCAGTAGGGCCAATGAGCAAGATGTTGCTCTTGGCCAATTCCACTTCTTCTTTTTTTGCACCTTCTTTGTGGCGCAAACGCTTGTAGTGGTTGTAAACAGCCACGGCCAAAGTGCGCTTGGCTTTTTCTTGGCCAATGACGTAATTGTCTAAATTGGTTTTGATGTCCAAAGGCGTTGGCAGTCCATTTTTCGCATCTTTGGCAATTTCAGTGGCGGGCAATTCATCACGGATGATGTCGTTGCACAAATCAATGCATTCATCGCAAATGAAGACGGAAGGTCCTGCGATGAGTTTCTTCACCTCGTGCTGGCTTTTGCCGCAAAACGAGCAATACAAATTCTTTTCGGAAACTGAGCCTTTTTTATCGGCCATAAACAACGCCCTGTGGTTCTATTTCCCTATGATAACGAAAGAAAAACGGCGCTCTCCCGGAAAGGGCGCGCCGTCTTCAAAAAACAGGGCATAAATGCTACTTTATGCCCCAGTTTGTTGCGTCTCAGGGACGTTTTGAGATAACTTGGTCAATCAGACCGTATTCTTTGGATTCGTCAGCCGACAAATAGTAGTCACGCTCGGTGTCCAACTGGATCTTTTCCAGGGGTTGTCCGGTGTTTTCAGACAGGATTCGGTTCAATTGCTCACGGGTTTTGAGGATTTCACGGGCATGAATCTCAATTTCGGTGGCTTGGCCGCGGGTGCCGCCCAAAGGCTGGTGAATCATGACCTTGGAATTGGGCAGTGAAAAGCGCTTGCCCTTGGTGCCAGCAGACAACAAAAAGGCGCCCATGCTGGCCGCCATGCCGGTGCACAGTGTGGACACGTCGGGCTTGATGAAGTTCATGGTGTCGTAAATGGCCATGCCAGCGCTGACCGAGCCGCCAGGCGAGTTGATGTAAAACGAGATGTCCTTTTCAGGATTTTCGCTTTCCAAGAACAGCAACTGGGCCACTACCGAGTTGGCTGTGTAGTCGTTTACCTCACCCACCAAGAAGATCACACGCTCTTTGAGCAAGCGAGAGTAAATGTCGTAGGCACGCTCGCCGCGTCCTGATGTTTCAATCACCATGGGCACATTGCCCAATGCTTGAATGTCGAGTGAGTTCATGATGTTTCCAAACTAAGGCTGGGTCAGATTTGTAGGCTCAGAATTGATCAGGCTTGTTGGCCCATTAATTCGTCAAAGGTAATGGTTTTTTCAGTGACCTTGGCTTTTGACATGATGAAGTCAGAGACATTGGTTTCAATGACTACGGCTTCTACTTCTGCCAAACGTTGCTGATCGCCATAGTACCAACGTGACACATCTTCTGGACGCTCATAACTGGAAGCCAGTTCTTCAATGTGGGCTTTGATTTGAGCTTCGGTGGCAGTCAAGGCATTGGCCTTGACCAACTCCGCAACCACTAGGCCCATGCGCACGCGGCTTTCGGCTTGTGGACGGAAAATTTCGTCTGGAATGGGGGCTTTGTCGGCGTCTTTGATGCCGCGTTGTTTGAGATCGGCACGAGCGCCCTCTTTCAAACGTTCTACTTCGTTTTGCACGACGGAATTGGGCAAGTCGAGCTCAGCTTTTTCAACCAAGGCATTCATGGCAGCTTGCTTGTTGCGACCTAGCAAACGGAATTTAACTTCACGCTCGAGATTTTTGCGGATGTCTGCACGCAAGCCTTCAACCGATGCGTCTGCAATGCCCAATGACTTGGCCAAGGCTTCATTGACTTCAGGCAAATGGGCTGCTTCGATTTTCTTCACAGTGACCATGAAGTCGGCTGTTTTGCCGGCCACGTCTTGGCCGTGGTAATCGGCAGGGAATGCCAAAGGGAAAGTTTTGCTTTCACCATTTTTCATGCCGCGCACGGCTTCTTCAAATTCTTTCAACATTTGGCCTTCGCCAACCAAGAATTGGAAGTCTGCGGCTTTGCCACCAGAGAACACTTCGCCGTCGATCTTGCCTTCGAAATCAACCGTGACGCGGTCGCCCTCGATGGCTGCGTCTGCGGCAGCACGCTGCGAAAAGGTGCGGCGTTGCTTGCGCAAAATATCAATGGTTTTGTCAATGGCTTCAGGAGTGACTTCTGAGTTTAGTTTTTCAACGGTAGCAGCACTCAAGTCACCCAATTTAACTTCAGGATAGACCTCAAAGATGGCATCAAACGCCAACTCACCTTCGGGCGCACCCTCTTTTTCAGAAATTCGGGGCTGGCCGGCAACGCGCACTTTGGCTTCGTTGGCGGCAATGGCAAACGCCTCACCCACTTTGTCGTTCATGACTTCGTGCTGAATTGAATAACCGTAGCGTTGTGCCACCACATTCATGGGCACTTTGCCTGGACGGAAACCGTCCATTTTGACGGTGCGAGCAATTTTCTTCAAACGGGCATCGACTTCAGATTGGATGACAGTCACAGGCAGTGACAAACTGATTTTGCGTTCCAATTTTTCCAATGTTTCAACAGTAACTGCCATGATCTTCTCTTTTAATAAGTGGTGCGCGGGGCGGGACTCGAACCCGCACAGTATTGCTACCGTCAGGACCTAAACCTGGTGCGTCTACCAATTTCGCCACCCGCGCGGGTCCCATCGATATGGGTTGATTGGTCAACCTTCTATTTTAACCATGGTTTAGATCCTCGGGTTTAGACCGTTTTTGGGGGCGGCGCCACCTTGAACCATGCGGCATACATGGCCGGTAAAGCCAACAATGTCAGCGCCGTCGCCACGATCAAACCACCCATGATGGCCACGGCCATGGGGCCCCAAAAAACGCTTCGTGAAAGGGGAATCATGGCCAAGACGGCGGCCGCAGCCGTGAGCACAATAGGTCGCAATCGCCTCACAGCTGACTCCACAATGGCTTCCCAGGCGGGAACGCCTGCGGCTCTGTCCTGTTCAATTTGATCGATCAGGATGACCGAGTTGCGTTGAATCATGCCCATGAGCGCAATGACCCCCAATAAGGCCACGAAACCAAAAGGCCGATCAAGAACCAACAAGGCGCCCGCTACGCCGGCCAAACCCAGGGGCCCTGTGAGGAACACCAGCAAGGCACGGCTGAAGCTTTGAAGTTGGAGCATCAAAAGGGTGAAGGTCACAAACAACATGAGCGGCATCCCTGCTGCAATCGAGGCGGAACCTTTGGAACTTTCCTCCACGGCACCCGCTACTTCGATGCGGTACTCGCCAGCATCCGTTTCCTGCCATTGGGCTTCTAATTTTTTCAATTCAGGCAACAACTGCTGACTCACTGTAGCGCCCTGAATGCCCTCAATCACATCTGCATTGACAGTGATCGCATAGCTGCGTCCTTCACGCCACATCACGCCAGGTTCCCAATTGAAAACAGGCTTAGCAATTTGCAAAAGAGGGATCGATTTACCTGAAGTGGTTGGCACATAGGCACCCGCTAAATCGGTGATGGCATCGCGTTCAGACTGAGGTTGCCTGATGACTATGTCAATGAGCTTATCGCCATCGCGAAATTGACCAATGGTCGAACCAGAAGCGATGGTTCTGGAAGCTTGCGCAATGGATTGGCTGGTCACACCCAAAGCGCGCGCTTTGGCTTGATCGACTTCCAATCGAATGACTTTGACAGATTCATTCCAGTTGTCATTGACGCCGCGGGTATTGGAATTGGTGCGCATGACCGCCTTTACCTCATCCGCTTTCAAGCGCAGCGCCAATGGATCGACGCCAACCACCCGAAACTGCACTGGATAGGGAACAGGAGGGCCGTTGGGCAACAATTTGACGCGCCCGCGAACTTCAGGAAATTCTGAGGCCAAGATGGCTGGCAATTTAACTCGCAGCGATTCTCTGACTTTCAAATCTTTGGACACCACGATCAACTGGGAAACATTGGACTGTGGGAATATTTGATCAAGTGGCAAGTAAAAACGCGGCACCCCAGAGCCCACCCAAGTGCTCACCGAGTTCACGCCTTGCTCAGACATCAATCGTTTTTCAATTCGCTTGGCAACTTCCTCGTTGGCAACAAAACTGGCGCCTTCAGGCAACCACATTTCCACCATGATTTCGGGGCGACTGGAATCAGGGAAAAATTGTTGCTGAACTTTACCCATGCCCACTATGCCCAACACAAACAAACCCAAAGTGATGACAATTGTTTTCCATTTGTTGATCACGCACCAAGTGACCGCACTTCGAAAGAATTGATAAAACGGTGTGTCAAACATTTCATGAATGACCGTCTCTTCAGATCCTGAAATATGGGGCGGTGCTTTCAAAAGCAAAGTCCCTAAGTAAGGGACAAAATAAACAGAGGCCACCCAACTGATGAGCAACGCAATCACGGTGACGGCAAAAATGGCAAAGGTGTATTCACCCGTTAAGGATTTGGCCAAACCAATGGGCAAAAAGCCTGCCGCAGTAATGAGCGTGCCCGTCAGCATCGGCATGGCCGTGAGTTCGTAGGCGAAGGTGGCTGCACGGACTTTGTCGTAGCCCTCCTCCATTTTTCGAACCATCATTTCGACGGCAATGATGGCGTCGTCAACCAACAATCCCAGAGCAATGATGAGCGAGCCCAATGAAATTTTGTGCAGCCCAATGTGGAAATAATCCATGGCTAAAAATGTGACTGCCAACACCAGCGGAATCGTAATGCCCACCACCAAGCCAGGCCGAATGTCCAAGGTCCATCTGCGCCATAAAGGATGGATGCCCGGCCGCTTGTGCAAACCCAGCGCCAAGAAACTCACGGCTAGCACAATGGCCACTGCTTCAATCAATGTTTTCAAAAACTCATTGACCGAAGTGGAGACGGCTTGAGGTTGATCTTGTACTTGCACCAATTTCACGCCGATTGGCAGTGACTTTTCAATGCTCGCGATACTGACTTTGAGCGCTTTGCCCAGATCAATGATGTCGCCACCTTTGGCCATGGAGACACCCAAACCAATGACTTCTTCACCGTTGTGACGAACCTTGACTTGTGGCGGGTCGATGTAATCTCGCTTGATGGTACCCAGATCACCTAGTTTAATTTGCTGCCCCGACATGCCGCGAATGGGCATCTTCCTGAGCGCATCTAAGTCATTGAATTGACCATTGACACGAAGTTGAATTGCATCTTTGGGAAGATTCAAAGTGCCCGCTGACTCAACCGCATTTTGCTGCCCCAACTGCCCAATGACGGCCCCCATGTCAATGCCCATCGCGGCCAATTTCTTTTGTGAAATTTCAATGAAAACTTTTTCATCTTGCACACCGAAAAGTTCTACCTTGGCAACGTCTTGAACGCGTAAGATTTTTTGCCTGACATCGTCAGCAAATTTCTTCACTTCTGCAGGTGTAAAGCCATCAGCTTGTAAGGCATAAATGACACCATAAACATCACCAAAATCATCTACAAAAAAAGGACCTACCACACCGGCTGGCAAACTTCCGCGCATGTCCCCAATTTTCTTGCGCACGGTGTACCAAATATGGGCCACCTCTGAGGGCTTGGAATAGTCTTTGACCTGAAAAATAATTTGCGATTCGCCCGGTTTGGAGTAACTGCGAATCTTGTCTGCAAATGGCACTTCCTGAAGTGTTCGCTCCAGTTTGTCGGTTACTTGCTCTGCCATTTGTTGGGCAGTTGCACCCGGCCAATAGGCCCTGACGACCATCACGCGAAATGTGAAGGGAGGATCTTCGTCTTGACCTAAATTGAAAAAAGCAAAGACGCCTAAAAGCATCAATACCAACATCAAATAACGTGTGAGAGCGGGATGGTCGAGTGCCCACTTGGACAGGTTAAAACCCGATTTTGGTTCTGTGCGCATGATTTACTTTGCGGCGGGTGTTGGCAGGGTGGCGGCGTTGTAGACCGTCACTTTTTGGCCTGGCGACAACACATGCACGCCTGCGCTCACAACTTGTTGGCCTGGCTTCAAACCCGAGGCAATGACCACGTCATTGCCATCCGCGGTTGCAACCTGAACAACTTGGGGAAGCACCTTGGAGGTTTGGGAGTCGTAGACCCATACGGTTGTTTGATTGGACTCTTGGCGCAATGCGCTGGTCGGCACTTTGATCACATCCGATTGGCTGACTGCCAATTGGGGGGCTTGCACATTCAAGGTTATGCCCAAGGGCAAGGACTCTGATTTTTCCAAAGCCAATTTGACCGTGAAGGTTCGGGTGGCAGGATCGGCACTGGCACCTATTTCTCGCACACGGCCTGGAATGGTTTGCGTTGTGTTGCCCACCATGACCGTCATTTTTTGTCCCAATTTGAGGCGGCCCACCACATGCTCAGGCACCGCAAACACGGCATCGCGAGGTCCATCTTGCGCAAATCTAACCACTGGCTGACCTGCTGAGACCACCTGACCTGGTTCGGCTTCGACACCTGTGACAATACCTGAAGTGGTGGCCAGCAATTTGGCATAGCCCGCTTGATTGGTTTGCGATTGGGCTTGCGAAATGGCTTGATCCAACAAAGACTGCGCGGCCTTGAGGCTTGCTGAGCGTCTTTCCAATTCAGCTGCACTGATGAAGTTTTGCGCCAGCAGCGCTTCGTAGCGCTTAAAGTCGGAAGCTGCCAAATCACGCTGGGCTCGGGCACCTATGACCTGGGCTTGCGCAGCTTGCGCCGCAAGTGCAAGGTCTTGCACATCCACTTCAGCCAACACCTGCCCTGCTTGAACGCGTTGACCGGCTTCAGCTTGACGAACCAAAATCTTGCCGCCCACACGAAAGCCCAATCTGCTTTCAGTGCGAGCTCGCACCTCGGCCGCGTACTCACCCTGCACGCTCAAATCAGATGAGCCAACGGTTAACAATTTCACAGAACGCATGGGTTCTGGCGCCTGCTGCTTGGGAGAACAAGCAGCCAAGCCCAAAATAAGAGGAAAGATCAAAATAGGTATAGAAGCGAGGTGCAGGGGATGCTGTGGCATTAGAAGATCCAAATTAATGACTGACTGGTTAGTAATCTAGGGTAATCCATGATGCTTGTCAAGCGAAAATACAAGAATTCATGTTGCCAAAACAGCCAAGCCCTCTGGAAGTTCAAGCCCTTCCCATCACCCACCCTGAAAATTTTCCGGTGGCTTCGCTTCTTTGTCCGCCGCACCTTCGGCCCGCCATCGCCGCCATTTACGCCTTCGCCCGTGCGGCTGATGACATTGCAGATGAAGGCCACCTCAGCACCGATGAGCGTTTGAATTTATTGATGGCGTTTAGGCATGAATTGCAAGCCACAAAAGAAGCGTCAGGTACACAAGCTGCTATCTTTTTACCTTTGCACCAAGTGATAACGCAATTCACATTGCCCGTTCATTTATTGGATGATTTGTTGAAAGCCTTTGAACAAGATGTCAAAGCCACAGCAGAAGGCTCAACCTTCGCCAACATGTCCGCATTGCTAGGCTACTGCCAGCTTTCCGCCAATCCAGTGGGGCGCCTGCTGTTGCACCTCTATGGCGTCACCGATGCACAGGCCTTATTGAGAAGTGATGCCATTTGCAGCGCACTGCAGTTGATCAATTTTTGGCAAGATTTGAGTGAAGATATGCCTCGCGGCAGATTTTATTTACCTCAAGACCAAGTCCACAAAGAGACGCCACTTTTAATTGAAGAACTTTGTGAGCATTCCCATCAGTTGATGATGCAGGGCGCACCCTTGGTGCATCAAGTACCCGGCCGTGCCGGCTGGGAATTGCGGTTGGTGGTTCAAGGCGGTTTGCGAATTTTGGAAAAAGTCAAAGCACTCGGACCCCAAGTTTTAACCATCCGGCCTCGCCTGCGTGCTTGGGACTTTCCCCTGATGTTGTGGCGTGCTCTTTGGATGCGCCCCAGACAGTGGGAGAATAAAGCACCATGACACCTCAAGAGTACGTCCAACAAAAAGCGGCCAGTTCTGGCAGTAGCTTTTATTACGCATTCCTTTTTCTACCCGCCAACAGACGAGCCGCCATCACTTCTTTTTATGCGTTTTGTCGTGAAGTGGATGACGTTGTCGATGAAATTTCAGATTCCAGTGTGGCCCAAAGCACCTTGGCTTGGTGGCAGAAAGAAGTCATTCAATCTTTTGACGGTCACGCCACTCACCCCGTCATGCTGGCCCTGATGCCGCATGTGAAAGATTACGGTATTGAAGCGCATCATTTGCTGTCGGTCATTGAAGGTTGCCATAGGGACCTGACACAAACACGTTACTTAGACTATGCGGGTTTGCAAAGTTATTGCCATTTGGTGGCGGGCGTGGTCGGAGAAGTGGCCGCCAAAATTTTTGGGCAAACCGACGCAAACACCACGAAGTATGCTCACACCCTTGGCTTGGCCTTTCAGCTCACCAACATTTTGCGTGATGTGGGCGAAGATGCCCTGCGCGGGCGTATCTACTTGCCCATGGACGAACTGAAACAATTTGATGTCAAAGCACAAGATTTGATGCAGAGACACTATTCCGATCGCTTTACAGCTTTGATGAAATTTCAGGCCGCTCGCGCGCTTCTCTTGTATGAAGAAGCCTTTGCCATGCTCCCATCAGCAGACCGGCAAGCTCAAAAACCAGGTCTCATGATGGCCAGCATTTACCGAACCTTGTTGCGTGAAATTGAGGCCGACAACTTTCAAGTCTTGCACCAACGCATCTCACTCACACCCCTGCGTAAGTTCTGGCTTGCATGGAAAGTGCAAGCGCTGGGACGACTTTGAGTCAGCATTTGAATATTGCCATCGTGGGTGCCGGCTGGGCAGGCTTGGCTGCAGCCATTCAGGCCAAGCAAAAGGGCCACCATGTCACTTTACTGGAAGCTAGCAAATTTTGGGGTGGACGTGCACGTTCAATTCAAACAAATTCTGAAAACTACCCCGCCTTGGACAATGGGCAACACATCCTGATTGGTGCTTATCAACAGACGTTGTCAATGATGCAGATCGTAGGCATCAATTTAGAAAAAGCATTTTGGCGGAAACCTCTCGATTTAAGGTATGCCGATGGCTCAGGACTGTCGCTTCCCAACAAGTCGTTCCCCATCAATCTTTTGCAGGGCATCGCCTTGAATCCTAGTTGGCGCTTTGTTGACAAGTGGCAGCTTGTGAAAACGGCATGGCAATGGCAACGCATGAACTTTGAATGTGCAGAGCACCTGACGGTGGCCGATCTTTGCCAAAACATGACGGCCACTGTTTGGCAGGAGTTGATGGAGCCCTTGTGCGTCTCTGCACTCAATACACCTGCGCATGAAGCCAGTGGCAAGGTTTTTTTGCGCATCATGAAAGACGCACTCTTTGGACCTGCAGGCAGTTCTGATCTGTTGCTTCCCAGGCTGGACTTGGGGGCACTCTTTCCGCATGCGGCCATTCAGTGGCTTGAAAAAAATAAGGTCTCCTGCCAATCTGGCCAAAGGGTCGACAGCATTGTTGATTTAGGCAGCAAGCCCAATGAGGCCAAGCGCTGGCAACTAGGAGATGAGAAGTTTGACCATGTGGTAATCGCAACGCCAGCATGGGATGCCGCGCATCTGCTTGAAACATTCAACGCGGCATGGTCAACAACGACCCGTCAATTGAAGTATGAAACCATTGCCACGGTGTATGTTCAAGGACCCATAGATTTCAAATTGCCACAGCCAATGTTGGCACTTAGAACGGCTCCGGATTCACCCGCTCAGTTCGCTTTTGACCGCGGTCAAATTTACACAGAAGCCCGAACTCCCGGTTTACTGACCTTTGTGGTGAGTGCCAACAAGCTGAGTAAAGAAGATGTCACAAGGCAGGTCATGGGGCAATGGCGGGCTCTTTTGAATCAGCTTGGCCAAGACGGTTTACACATCGAAGCCTTCAAAGTGGTGCAAACAGTGGTTGAGAAAAGAGCAACTTTTGCATGCACGCCCAATTTAAAAAGACCCAACGCAACACCTTGTCAAGGCATCACGGTGTGTGGTGACTATGTTGAAGGGCCCTACCCTGCAACCCTAGAAGGCGCCGTCATTTCAGGCATTCACGCAGTGCCTTAGTCATTTTTCTCTGCTCAAATCAATGAGGCCATGAATCACAAAGTACTTTCAGGCTGCTTACCGTGAAAGGTGCCGGGTGAACTTCATGGGGCCACAGTTTTTCTTCGCGGTTCAGCCAAACCGCTTGCAAACCAGCACGCTGCGCAGCCACCACATCCAAATGAGGATCGTCGCCAATGTGCAAAATTTCTTCGGGCAACACGCCCAAGGCTTTGGCACCCGCGTGAAACATTTGAGGGTCAGGCTTTGCAACACCCAGGTTGATGGGGTTAAAGGCTGCCACAAAGTAGCCGTTCAAACCAACCTTTTGGACATCTGCATTGCCATTTGACAGCGCCACCATGGGGTATTTGGATTTGAGAAAGTCCAAGGTAGGAAGCGCATCCTCAAAAAAAATAACCTGTTGTCGGGCCTCAAAAAAGACCTCAAAAGCGGGCTCTGCTAAACCGGGATCCTCCCCCGCTCTTTCGAGCAAAACTCGGATGGCTTCTCGCCTTAAGGCGGACAAATCATTGCCTAAATCTGGCCGCAGCGCCGGCATGGCCTCGCGAATTTGGCGTTGATATCCCGCAATAGCGCACAAGGGCACTGTTCCGGGGGCTTTTTCCGCCAACCACTGCGCCAAGGTCTCCTCGGCACGACCTATCGTGGGCCAAACGGGCCACAAAGTGTCATCTAAATCGAGGGAGATGGCTTTAATTTTTGAAAAGTTGATCATGGTGGGAGAGAATAACGCATGGCATTTCAAAAAGAACCTCCTTACCAACATGGGCAAGCTGCAAAGACAGCCGTCCTGTATTGCAACCTAGGCACACCCAAAGAGCCCACAGCACCCGCGTTGCGCCAATATTTGGCTCAGTTCCTGGGCGATTCGCGCGTGGTCGAAATTCCCAAAGTCATTTGGTGGCTCATTCTGCATGGCATTATTTTGCGCATTCGGCCTGCCAAATCTGCTGCCAAGTACGCCAGCATTTGGACAGCAGAAGGCTCCCCATTGCGGGTATGGACCGAAAAACAAGCGATGGGCTTGGCGGAAAAATTGAAATCAAATGGTCATGAAGTGGCCGTCAAGTACGCCATGACCTACGGCCAACCTAGCATCGACTCTCAATTGACTGCATTCAAGGATGAGGGTGTGACGCGTATTTTGGTCATGACCGCCTACCCTCAGTACAGCGCCACAACCACTGCACCCGTTTTTGATGCCGTCTATCGCTGGAGCTTAAAAACTCGAAACTTGCCAGAGTTTCGCTTTGTGAATCACTATCACGACCACGATGGCTACATTCAAGCCTTGGCCGCGGGCATTCAAAAAAATTGGGCAACTCATGGCCGCGCAGAGCAACTGGTCATGAGCTTTCATGGTGTGCCTGAGCGGACACTGCAACTGGGCGATCCCTATCATTGCGAATGCTACAAAACAGGCCGCCTCTTGGCCGAAAAATTAGGCCTGACCAAGGAACAATACAAAGTCACATTCCAATCTCGATTTGGCAAGGCTAAATGGTTAGAGCCCTACACCGAGCCAACGCTCATCTCGATGGCCCAAGCAGGCATCCAAAGTGTGGATGTGGTGTGCCCTGGATTTACAGGCGACTGTCTAGAGACATTGGAAGAAATTAGCATGGAAGGGCGTGAAGCTTTCTTGCATGCTGGAGGCAAAACCTTCAACTACATCCCCTGCATGAACGACGAGCCCCTTTGGATTGATGGACTGGCCACCATCAGTGAACAACACATGCAAGGCTGGCCAACTTCAAGTCATGCCTCACAAGCCAACGCAGCAGCGCTTGCTAAAGCTAAAGATTTGGCAATTGGCTTAGGAGCGAAAAACTAGACAGCTCAATTCAAAAGGCCAAGCGATACCAAATCGCGCCTGACTTGCTCGGGCGCATCAAAGCGCACCCCCGTCCACCCATGTGCATTTGCAGCGTCAATGTTGTGCTGCACATCGTCAATAAAAACAGTATTTTTACCAGACACGCCAAAGCGCTGATTGGCGCTTTGAAAAATTGGCAACTGCGGCTTCATTTGTTGAACACGCGCAGAAAAAATACCGTCTGAAAAATGTTGAAAAAATGAGTGCGAACTTTCAAGAAAATTGGCATAGCCAGCCGGCATGTTAGACAAATAATAAAGCGCGTGCCCAGCGGCTTTTAAATCAGAAATGATCTCAACTGTACCTGGCTTTGGCACCATTTGTGATGGAATGCTGTCAATCAACAAATGCATTTCTGCTTCAGAAATGCCAACGCGTTTTGAAATTTTAGCGGCCAGCGCATCGGGTTCAATCAGGCCCAAATCAAATTGTGCCCAATCGCTGAGTGGGTTGAAACTTTCGAAAATTTGATCTGCCCATTTTTTGGCCACCAACGCATCGGGCGCGCGCGCTGGCAATATTTGTTGCAACAAAGCCAAAGGTTGCCACTGAAAAACCACACCACCCAAATCAAATACGACCGCCATAGAAAACTTTCAACAAATTAATTGCGCGATACCACAGACACACCGCGACCCGAAAGAGTCAAGCCCATCGAGGTGCCTATTTTCCAATCTTGCGAGAGATCAGATGTCACAACAAACAATGGTCCCAACACAGTTTCAAATGTCAATTCTAGTGTGCTACCGAGATATGCTTTTTTGTGAAGAACACCCGTTAAGTTTGCATCTTCTGTTGGCACAAGGGCCCATGCCTCTGGGCGTATGGCTGCGGTAATGGCACCTGCCTTGACTTGCTGTCTGGCTTTAAAACTGAGTGGCCCCAAGGTCACTTGCCCCTGTGCGTCGACCACACCATCGAACAGCATCGCCTCCCCCATGAAGCCCGCCACAAATTCTGAAACTGGGCGTTCGTACAAGTCTTCTGGTGTGCCCGCCTGCGCTATGGCGCCTTCATCCATGACAATGATTTGATCACTGACGGCCAGGGCTTCGCTTTGATCGTGTGTGACATAGGCAACCGTCAAACCTAAGCGCTGCTGCAAACTGCGAATTTCGTCTCGCATTGAGCGACGCAGACGTGCATCTAAATTAGAAAGCGGTTCATCAAACAACAAGACCGATGGCTCGAGCACCAATGCTCGCGCAACAGCAACACGTTGCTGTTGGCCGCCCGATAACTCGCTAGGCAACCGGTAGTCAAAATCTTTCAGGCCCACATTTTCAAGTGCAATGTGCGCACGCTCAGTCGCCTCAGTGATGGACACCCCACTGACCCTCAAGCCATATCGAACATTGTCAATGACGGACATGTGGGGAAACAATGCATAACTTTGAAAGACCATGCTGACATTTCGTTCAGCGGGACCTAAGTTGGTCACGTCTTGACCATCAATGAAAATTTTTCCAGCGCTGACCGTTTCTAAACCAGCGATCATTCGCAAGGTGGTGGTTTTGCCGCAGCCTGAGGGCCCTAGCAGTGTGGTGAGAGTTCCCTTTGGCACGACAAAATCAATGCCTTTGACCACCAGCGGAGCGTTGCCCTCACCATAGCGCTTGGAGACTTGTCGAAACTCAATGCCCGTGGCAGTTGATTTAGAAGCAGCGTTCATGTTCATACTCTCATTTCTCTGCGACCTAGCTCGCGAGTTCCGACCCAGCGTTGAATGACCACCGTGATGAATCCCATGAGGGCCATCAAAACTGTGCAATAAGCCAAGGCCACGCCGTAATCACCATTGCCAACACGCCCAATGATGTAAGTGGTTGCCAATTCGTACTTGGCAGTGACCAAGAAAATGACGGCAGATACTGTGGTCATTGATCGGACAAAACTGTAAATCAAAGCCGCTACCAAGGCCGGCTTTAACAAGGGCAAGATAATTTCACGAATGGTGGTAAGCGTGCTGGCTCGCAGCATGACAGAGGCTTCATCGAGTGAACGATCGATCTGCTTGAAAGCCGCCGTACCAGCGCGAACACCGACTGGCAAGTTGCGAAAAATAAAACACAACACAATGACCAGGCCAGTACCGGTCAGTTCGACGGGTGGCACATTGAAAGCCAAAATGTAGCTCACGCCCAAAACAGTACCTGGGATGGCAAATGTGAGCAGGGCTGCAAATTCAAATGCATTTTTGCCTTTGAAATCGGTGCGTGCCAATAGCCACGCCATGAGCAAGCCAAGGCCCGCACATACTGGCGCTGCCATGGCTGACAAGCTCAAGGTGTTGAACAGCGAGTTCCAAGCAGTGCCCGCCCACACCCAGCCAAACTCGCCCCATTGCACATCAAAGGCCGTCGTGAAATGATTCAAGGTGAAGGTGTAATCGCGCCCCCAGGTTTGAACGAAGCCGCCCGCAAAGGCAAACACATAAACCACCAAGGTAAAGGCCAACCATGGGCCTGCCACGCCTCTGCAAACATTCAAAACAGCTGGCGGCAAGTGCAATGGAACCCCTGCATCGCCTTTGCCAGACACGGTAGTGAACTGAGCACCACTGAGGACTTGACGCTGCAACACAAATACAGCCAAGGCAAAAACGGTCAGCACCAAGGACAAGGCAGCAGCCATGCCTGGGTCAATGGCTGCGCCAACGATGGCGAAGAAAATTTCGATCGACAAGACTGAAAACTGACCCCCCAAAATAATGGGGTTGCCAAAATCTGCCATGCTTTCAATGAAGCCCACTAAGAAAGCATTGGCCAAGCCTGGTTTGAGTAAGGGCAGTGTGATGCCCCAAAAAGTTTGCATGCGTGTGGCACGCAATGTTTGAGAGGCCTCTTCCAAGGCAGGACTGACACCCTGCACCACACCGCGCATGATCATGAAGGCAATGGGCGTGAAGGCAAACATTTGAGCCAACCAAATGCCAAATGCACCGTAAAACCAACGTGTTGGCGGAATGCCAAATGTCCATTCCAAAGCTTGATTGACCAACCCCGCACGGCCAAACAAGAGGATTAAGCCCAAGCCCACCACAAAAGGTGGTGTGATGATGGGCATCAGTGCCAAGGCATTGAGTGGCTTGCCCAATTGCGTTCCGCTGCGTTCAGCCCAGAGCGCGATCAATGTCCCTAATATTGTTGTTCCGGTGGCTGTGGCCAAAGCCAAACCCAATGTATTCCAAGCAACACCACAGTGTCTTTCGCCACTGAAACAGCCTAGACTCCAAATGCGACGCGTTCCTATTCGGTCCCAAACAGCCGCCACACTCAACTCTCCTGCTTCGGTATAAAAACCTGAGACCAGGGAACGGCAAACCGGGTAGACCACAAACAAGGCCAGCAAAAAAACACACAACACAACAGCACTGGCAATGAACACATCGCCTCGGCAGTACCCTAAGCGGGCAAGGCCAGCACCCAACAAAATGGTGAGAGACAAGAAAACACCAGCGGCGCCCCAACCCATGCCGTACTGTCCTTGTGGCAAAGCACCTAGCCAAATTTCCAAGGTTTCAAAAGACCAACCTGTGGCACCAATGGCAAAACCACTCAGGGCAAGTCCTACAAGTCCCAGCAATGCCCCGGTCACCAGAAAGGTGCCTTGGCGTTTGGGTTGTGCAGCAATGGGGGCCATGAGGCCTATGAAACAAATGAGTAAACCTGCAAAACCAAACCACAACCAAGGTCGACCATGCTGCAAAATTTGAACAAGTGCGCTGGCAGTTTCAGGCCCCGCCCAAACTTTGGGCAAGGCTTGCAAGAGGGGAGCTTGCTGAAGAAAGTACCACGGCAGTAAGCCAAA
This sequence comes from Comamonadaceae bacterium, assembly GCA_947479935.1. Lineage (GTDB taxonomy): Bacteria > Pseudomonadota > Gammaproteobacteria > Burkholderiales > Burkholderiaceae_C > Limnohabitans_A. The sequence continues at coordinate 32,541 of CANKBG010000014.1, read as the reverse complement.
ACTAAGCAGACCCAAAAGGATCCACGAGCTCAAGGCTCGCTGCGTGCGCAGCACTGTACTCATTATTGAGGCAGGCTGTTAACTTCGCGCTCCCAACGCTGAATTAAACGCCTGCGCTCTGCTGTTTGGCCGTATTTGGCATAGTCGTAATTGATCAGTTTGATTTTTTTGAAATCTGGAACTCGAGGATCAACCTTGGTTTCTTTGTGCGATGGCAGTTGGAACTGCAATGTGGCCGCCCCTAAAGCTTGCGCTGAGGGTGTAAGAGCCCATTCGTAAAATTGTTTGGCAGCGTTTAAATTGCGCGCGCCTTTGACAATGGACATAGAGCCAATTTCAGCGCCAGTGCCATCGGCAGGTGTGATGGTGTCAATGGGAAATCCTTGTGCTTTTTCGCCGGGGCCGTCGTGAACAAAGCTGATGGACACTGTGGTTTCACCTCTAGCAGCGGCTTTGATAGGGCCAGTGCCAGAGCGGGTGTAAGTACTGATATTTTTGTGCAGCTTTTTTAAGTATTCGTAAGCTTGGTCTTCGCCCATCAACTGCACCAGTGTGGCGATCATGGTGTAGGCAGTGCCGCTAGAAGCAGGATTGGCCGATTGAATTTCACCTTTGTACTCTGGCTTGAGCAAGTCGTTCCAAGTTTTAGGAATCGCCATTTTTTTCTTGGCCAGCAATTCTGTGTTGTAGCCGAAACCCAAGGGGCCAGAATAAATACCTACCGTTTTATAGCCTGACTGTTTGGCTTGCTGTTGCGCCCAATCGTGGAGTTTGGGCAGTGTGGGGGATTTGTATTCAAGTGTGAGGTTTTGTTCAGCCGCTTGCAAATGCGGATCGCCTGTACCACCAAACCACACATCGGTTTTGGGATTGGCTTTTTCCGCCAAAATTTGTGCAATGGCTTCACCCGAGCCTTTCAAAGTCATGTTGACCTTAACACCTTGACTCTTTTCAAAAGTAACCGCAATCATGCTGCACCACGCGGCTTGTGCAGAACAAATGACGTTGACTTCGCTGGATTGCGCCATTACAACAGTACCACCCAATAAACTGCCGAATGTCAACAAAATACCCAACGCGGTGCTGCCAGAAATTAATGCTATTTTCATTGGAGATACTCTCAAATTCATGTGCCAATATGTTGCTCAAAGTACCTGCTCATGGCAAGAGGGAAAGCACTCATGATTCAACTCTGGGACTCCCCAAGAAAATGCGGGGTCGACTTTGATTTTGAAGTGTTACATGCTTTGCATGGTTTGGTGATCTTCTTTGCGGAAAGTCTTATTGCCTTTGGGTGTGTCAAATCTCAAATCTTCCATGGTGGCAATGGTTTAGCCAGCCTTGTCCAATCTTGACGTTTACACCTAGTGTTTTTTTCTCAAGAAATTCATTTAGTTCCATATAATCCTGATAACAAAAAAGTTATCAATCAAATTTACTCACACCTATAAAAGCATACTTAGGCACGTTCTGCTCTGTATTTTTGCTTTGATAAGCGTCCAAGCGCTTTATTCCAACGCAAAAGATCCTGATTCTGGCCTGATCGAACAGGCGCAAGTTTTTTCCAACTCCCCCGTATTTTTGAGCTTTCTGTTACAGAAAGTCATGACTGAGCACCCTCAAGTTAAAAGCCAGTTGCAATCCATGCAGGCTGCAGGGCTAGACGTCCTGATTGCGCAACAAGCTTTTTGGCCAACCCCCTCTTTGTCGATGGAGCGCGTACAAACCCAGTTACCAGATCCCGCCTATGCAGGCGCTCAACAAGTTGTGACATTCAGATTACAGCAAGCACTATGGACAGGTGGCCGACTCACAGCGCAGTCCAACAAGGCACAGGCCAATCAGGAAATTGAAAACGCACGGTTGGCAGAAATTCAACAAGCATTGGCTCTGAAAACATTGCAAGCTTGGGTGGAGGTGGTCAACTCGCAAAGGTATCAGATTGTTTTGCACAAAAGCAAAGAGACTCAATCTCAACTGCTAAGCAAGATTGAACGACGCGCGGAGCAAGGCATGTCTTCTCACAGCGAGGTCCAATTTTCAAAACTGCGTTTACTGCAAGTGGCTCAGGAAGTTACAAATGCTCAGCAACAGGAAGCCCTAGCTTGGATTCATTTAAAGCAATGGATACCAGAAGCCCAAAGGGCATCTCTCTCATTTGAACCTCAGCACTCCATCACGACAGCAAACACGGTCGCAAACCTTGCCGCTGGGTTAGCAAAAATCGATTTAAAGCAATGGGAATCTCTGAGCATTGCACGATCGCCCACATTGTTTCGCTTAAACGGAATTTCACAGTTTCAGTTGGCTGAAATTCAAGAAAAACGCGCATCATTTCAGCCTGAAGTCTATCTTCGCGCCGAGCATCAGCGAGGCAATTATGCCTATGCCCAGTTGCCACCGGTCAATCGAGTTTTTGTAGGCCTCACCGCCAGTACGGGAGCCGGCATCAGCCTGTCACACCAACTGGCTGCGCTAGAAAATAAGCGCAATGGCACACAACAGGACATGGCTGCAGCGCAAAGAACTGTGATTGAAAGCGTCCAAACAGATTACGTGAACGCCAATGCAAGACAAAGCAAGGTCACTGCCCTCCACTTCAACTTAGATTCTGCCCAAGAACTTCAAGCTGCGTGGGAGCGCCAATTTATCAATGGCAAAAAAACCTGGATCGATGTCATGAATGCAGCTCGCGAAACCACCCAAGCCGAACTGGCCGTCATTGAGAATGACATGTCATTGTTGCAAAGTTATTGGAGACTGCAAATTCAAGCTGATGGCGTGTTGCGTTGGTACACACCTTGATGAGTTCGCTGCTGCACGCACTTCAACGTTTGGCGCAATTGCAACGACAGAGTTTGGACAAGCACGAATTGAAAGCCAGCTTAAAGCTTGTTGGCGACATGGCATTAACCCCTACCAAAATACTTAAAAACTTGAAGTTCACGATGAACTGGAAGTCAGTGCACTGGTTGGGCAACACCAAGATCGATCCTTCTCACCTCCCTTGCCTTGCCTTTGACCCCCAAGGAGAATGCCGCGTTCTTCGAAGTTTCAACAGCCAAGCGCAATGGATTTTCGAAGGTTCTGGCGGCGAAACAACCCACCACAGCTTGGCTAAATTTACCCTTGCAAAAATCAATTTCAATCTTCCCTTTGATCGATCGGACAGCCCCGTATGGCGCTTGATCAAACTGGAAATTCAAAAACACAACAGCACCCTCATCGATGTGTGTCTGAGTGGTGTCATGCTGAATTTTGTCGCCTTAGGAATTTCTTTTTACAGCATGCAAATTTACGATCGCGTTGTTCCCACAGGTGCAAGTGCAACGTTATGGGTACTCAGTCTGGGGGTGCTCGGTGCCATTTTGTTTGAGTGGCTGGCCAAAACACTGCGGTCAGACTTGAATGAAAAAATCGTTGAAGCAGTCGATCAACGCTTGGGACGTGAAGTCTTCATGCGTTTGCTCAATGTCCGCTTAGACAAATTGCCCAACAGCGTAGGTAGCCTGGCCGGACAACTCAAGGCCTATGAAAGTGTGCGGGCCTTTCTCACCAGTTCGGCGACACAAATGCTCATCGATGCGCCTTTTGCAATCTTCTTCACCCTGACGCTGATGGCAGTCGCAGGCTGGTTGGCATTGATTCCTGTTGTGTTTTTGCTCTTGTCGGTTTGGACGGGCCTGCGAGGACTGCGAGAAATTGAAAATCGCAGCCATCAAGTGGCCTTGGCCAATATGCGCAAAACAGGGCTTCTGGTGGAAGCCATAGAAGGGGCTGAAACTTTGAAATCAGGCCAAGGCGGTTGGCGGCAGTTGAGTCTTTGGCAGAACATTTCCGATACCGCTCGCACAGAAGAACTTCGTTTGCGCCATATCAGTGAGTCGTCTCAACATCAGCTGCAAGCGCTTCAGCAATTGGCTTATGTGGCGATGGTTGCCATCGGCGCACTCATGGTTGCCAAGGGAGAGCTCAGCATGGGGAGCCTGATTGCCTGTTCCATTTTGTCGAGTCGCATTTTGCAACCTATTTCAGCGCTTCCATCACAACTCATCCAATGGGGATTTTGTAAATCCGCTTTGCAAGGACTTGATCAAATTTGGCACCTACCAGACGATCACAATGGTCAATCACCCATTGTTCTGGAATCTGTTCAAGGACACTTTGCGCTCAAAGAGGTTGTTTATGGCTACGGCTCTCAACCAGCGCTGAAGGTGGCCAAACTAACCATCAGCAGCGGCGAAAAAATTGGCGTCCTGGGTCCCATTGGCGCGGGTAAAACCACACTGCTCAGATTGCTCAGCGGCATGTACAAACCGCAGGCAGGTGAAATCACACTCGATGGTGTCGACCTTGCCTTCATTGCCAAACCTTTGTTGGCCGAACAAGTGGGTTATTTGCAACAAGAAGGTCGCTTGTTTGAAGGGACGCTGCGAGACAACCTGTTGGTGGGCATGACCGATCCGGGGGATGATATTTTGAAGGCCGTGGCGATTCAAACAGGACTTCACCAGGCTGTGCTGGCCAACCATCCACTTGGATTTGACTTGCCCATTCAGGAGGGTGGTCAGGGCTTGTCGGGGGGACAGCGTCAATTGGTTAATTTAACACGCGTCTTTCTGCGAAGACCCCGAGTTTGGCTCATGGATGAACCCACAGCAGCCATGGACCGGCAACTGGCAGATCACGTCACCAACGCTTTCAAACAAGCCCTTCGCCCCCAAGACACTTTGGTCTTGGTCACTCACAAACCAGAAATGCTCATGCTGGTCGATCGATTGGTGGTCATTGCAAAAAACGAGGTTTTGATGGATGGCCCCAAAGACCAAGTCATCAGGCAACTTCAAGCATGAAAAATCACAACAAGTTTCGTTCTCAACTCACAGTCACCCGACTGATGCTGCTGGGCTTGTTGATTTTCTTGACATGGACCAGTCAGTCGGACATGCACCAGACCGTGCGAAGCAACGGCCAGATCATTGCAGTTGCACGCAATCAAATCATTCAAGCTGCAGATGGTGGCATCCTCAAACAGCTCATGGTGTCGGAAGGTCAGCAGGTGGGTGTCGGTCAGATTTTGGCCCACCTTGAGACCACACGCTCTGAAGCAAGTTACTTTGAAGTGAAGGCCAAGTTAAACGCACTGCAAGCAGGATTGGCAAGAGCCAAAGCCGAGTCTACTGGCGAAGCCCTGGATTTTCAAAACACTTCAGACTCGAGCAATCCTTTCAATGCAGGACAACGACAGGCTTACGCCCAAAAAAGACAAGGATTGGAAGATGAATTGGAAATTTTGAATGCAGGTTTGATCCTTTCAGAAAAAGAGTTGCAAATGAGCCAGGCCTTGCTAAGAACAGGTGATGTGAGTCAATTGGAATTCATGCGTGCACAACGGCAAGTACACGAAACGCAAGGACGGATCGGCAGCGTCAAGCAAAAATATTTGCAAGAATCAAAACAAGATGTCATTCGGTTTGAAGAAGAAATTTCAGCCTACCAATTTAAACTCAATGAACGAAAAAGCTTGCTCGATCACAGCACCCTGACATCTCCGGTCGATGGCATTGTCAAAGTTTTGCGCATCAATACGGTCGGCGGTGTTTTGCGTGCAGGCGATGAGTTAATGCATATTTCACCAACTTCAGGTGGCTACATCGTTGAAGCCAAAATAAACCCCAGTGACATCGGTGAGTTGCGCCTTGGACTGCCCGTGAGCTTGAAGTTCGATGCGTTTGATTACAGTGTCTATGGCATGTTGCATGGCACTTTGAGCTACATCAGTTCTGACACTCTGACTGAAAGCAGCCCCAATGGCCCTGCACAAACATATTACCGCGTGCAAGTTCAATTGAACCCAAATTCAGATCCAGAGCGATCCAGCAAAGATACTCACTGGTTTTTCCAATCTGACCACAACAACAACAGTCTGAGTTTGAATGATCTCAAGCCCGGCATGACAGCGACTTTAGACATCCAAACACATGCCAGGTCACTGCTGCAGTACCTCACTAAACCTGTGCAAAAGGCTTTTTCAGGCGCACTTCACGAGCGCTGATATTTCATGACATCCAAAGACTACCAACTTCAGACAACCACAGCAGAAGGTCTTATTCAAGTCCTTCAATTGACTCGCCTGCATCAGAGCCAAGCGTCTTCAGTTATACCCATCCCAACATTGTTTGTCGCATCACAAGCTGGATTTCAATACAAACTCGTTGACACTGAGACAGGTGGGCATCTCAAGGGGCAGAAGCTGCTTCGTTCAAAAAAGAACCTTCAAGTCATCATTGATGAAAAGCTTGTCATTGAGTTTCAAGACTACTTTACCGCCACCATCACGCCGCAACCCAACACCCCTGTCTACAAACTTGAAAATCAATCTTGCGAAGAAGTTCAAGTCACAGCCAATTTGCCAGAGGAAACTTTTAAAGTATCGGAAAGCTTGATTTGGACCGAGAAAGATGATGCTCTTGATTGCAAAGTGGCCTTGCTCAACCCAGAAAGAGGCATGGCATTTTTACCATTAACACCCATTGCAGCTGGCATTGGTTTGCTCGTCATGGGCGGTGGTGGTGGGGACAAAGAAACACCCGTCACGCCACCACCACCACTTCCCAAACCAACTGCCATCACTGCCATGGCGCTGACCAGCGCGACGGGTGAGTTGAACCATCGTCTCAATTCAACCGACACACTGACAGCAACTGTTTTCTTTGATGGCGCTGTCACCCTGAACATAGCGGGTGGCTCTCCAACGCTCACTTTGCTGATAGGCGAGCAATTTGTTCAAGCAACTTATGTGTCTGGGTCAGGCACCCATGCCTTGGTCTTTGTCACGACCATCATGAATGGGCAAACAGACATTCAAGGCGTCGCCATTGCAAGCAATGCACTGGAATTGAACGGCGCAACACTCAAAGACGTGCTCGGCAATTCAACCATCAACACGGCCAACGGCGTCCCCAGCGACTCCAACTATCTGGTCGACACCACGCCACCAATTGCTTCGCTGGAAGCTGGCTCTCTCACTTTGGCGCAAGCCTTAACAGCCTCTGTGGTCGTTCAAAGCAATGAGCTTGGCAAAGCCTATTTGGTTCCGAGCACAAGCACCATTGCAACCCTAAGTGACTTAGAAAAATTAGGCCCCCTTGTCGCTAAAAGTGTGGCCATTGAAAATGTGCAAACCAACACACTCATTTCATTGAGCGGCCTTCCAGTTGCTACCTACCAACTTTACAGTGTTGACTTGGCCGGCAATGTGTCAAGGATCAGCCATGATTCTTTGGTGGTGACTGAATCACCCAATCCACCCAATCCACCCCCTCCTCCGCCGCCACTTGCCTACCACCCGCATGTGACCATTGCGTCCTACACTTCTGCACTTCGAATAGGTCAGACAGCAGAAATTACATTCACATTTTCAGACGATCCGGGCCACAGCGTTTCTTGGAATGGCAGTCTGGGCGACATGGCCATCATCAATGGCACGCTCAGTGCCATCAGCGGCTCAGGCCTGACTCGAACTGCGGTGTTCACACCAACCCCCAATTTAGCAAGCGGCAATGCCAGCATCACCATGGCAACGGCCTCTTATACAGATGCTTTGAACAATTTAGGAACTGCTGGCACATCGCCCCTCATCCGGATTGACACCTTAGCTCCCACAGCAACGCTGACGGCAGGGCAGGTCACTCTGTCAGATTCAACAAGTTCGCTAGTTGCTGTGGCCAGTAGTGAATTAGGCCGTGCATTCTTGGTCACTACTCACACCATCGTGCACAGCTTGGCAGAATTAGAAGCTTTAAACGGAACGCTTGCTCACAGCGTTAACATTCTCGCTGCCAATACAAACACCTTGATGTCTTTAAACGGACTGCCTGTTGCAGAGTACAAGTTGTACACGGTGGACCTGGCTGGTAATGTGTCATTGGTATCGAATGCCACTTACAGCGTGACAGACGATCCCATACCACCACCACCACCGCCTCCGCCTCCGCCTCCGCCTCCGCCTCCGCCTCCTACTGATCAAACTGCCCCTAGCGTGTTGATTTCATCTAATGTCAACTTACTGAAGGCAGGCGAGACTGCCAATATCACATTTACTTTTTCGGAAGATCCAGGCTCAAGCTTCAACTGGGATGGCAGTGCAGGCGATGTGCTTGTAACAGGTGGCACCTTAGGCGCCATCAACGGAATGGGTTTAACGCGCACAGCAGTGTTAACGCCCACAGCCAACTTAGCCAGCGGCAGTGCCAGCATAACCGTGGCTGCCAACGCCTACCAAGACGCAGCAGGCAACAATGGCGGGGCAGGTTTAAGCCCTAGCATTGCCATCGACAGCTTGGCGCCCGCCATCAACAGCTTGGCACTCACTAGCGCCGCCGGCGCCATTGCAAGCGCCAGCGACGCTACAGTTAACAACCTGAACGAGACAGACACCCTTTTAGCTACTATCACCTTTGATGATGTCCTCACAGTTGATACCACAACTGGCTTCCCCACTTTGGCACTGGTCATTGGCGGCAGCACTGTTCAGGCCACTTATGTCTCTGGCTCAGGCACCAACGCCTTGGTGTTCACAACCACCGTGGCTGGTTTGCAAAACGACAGCAACGGTGTAGCCATTGCCAGCAATGCACTCAGCTTAAACGGCGCCACACTTAAAGACGCCAATGGCAACAATGCCAACATCACCTCAGCGGCAGTTGCAGACAACGCCAAGTATTTGGTTGATACCACTCGCCCCACAGTGGCCCTTACTTCTGACACCGCCACTTTAATTTCTGCTCAAACAGCCACCATTACTTTTACCTTCAGCGAAGACCCTGGCAGCTCATTTGTCTGGAACGGCACCACAGGAGATTTGGTGGTCAGTGGTGGAACCTTAGGCGCTCTAAGAACCACAGGCAACCCCTTAACACGCACTGCCATCTTGACACCGTCTACTGGCGTGAGCGGCGGCACGGCCAAGGTGGCGGTGAATTTAAACAGCTACACCGATGCAGCAGGCAACGCAGGGCTAGAAGCTGTGGCCGGTGTGACCGATAAATCTGCCAACATCACCGTCAACACCTCACCTGCAAGCTTGTCATCCGTGGTCATCACCAGTGCAGACAACATTCAAAACAACTTGCTCAATGCAGGCGACGTGGTCTATGTGACGGCCACCTACAGCGAATTGGTTAACCTGAACGTTGGCGCAGGTACGCCCAGCCTCAAACTGAACATTGGCGGCACCGAAGTTAATGCACTGTATGCGTCTGGCTCTGGCACCACGGCCCTGGTGTTTGCCTACACCGTGCTCGCAGCTCAAACCGATGTCAATGGTATTTCTATGGTTGCCAGCAGCGTGGGCAGTCCCACCTTTAACCTGAACGGCAGAACCCTCACCGACACCGCGGGTAACACGGCTGTTAACACCTTCAGTGCCGTGGCCGACAACGCCAACTTCATGGTGGACACCACAGCACCCACGCTGGTGAGCATTGATTCCAGCCGAAGTACATTCTTAAGCGGTCAAACCGCCACCATCACTTTCACCTTCAGTGAAGACCCAGGCAGCACCTTTACTTGGAACGGCACCGCCGGTGATGTGACTTTGGTTGAAGGCACCCTGACCGCCCTCAGCGGCACCGGTCTGACTCGTACTGCCACCTTTTTTCCAACCCAGGGCTTAACAGGCGCCAATGCCAGCCTCACCGTTCACAACAATTTGTACACAGACTTGGCAGGCAATTTAGGCACTGGCAATGTCCTGACTGGCTTGGTGATCAACACCTCCCCTGCCACGCTCATGACCCTGCAACTGACCAGCGCTGTGGGTTTGCAAAATAGCACTCTTAATGCGGGTGACACGGTTAACGTGACAGCACACTTTTCTGAAATTCAAACGCTTGACCTTACAAGTGGCACTCCCACGCTGGCTTTGCAGATTGACAGCACCCCCGTCATAGCCACCTATGTATCTGGCGCAGGTTCGGCAGACTTGGTCTTCAACTACACGGTTCTGACTGGCCAAACAGACACCAACGGCATTGCCATCAACGCCAATTCACTTCAACTTAATGGCAGCACCCTTATTGATCCTCGTGGCAACAACACCCTCTTGCCCTCCAGCGTATTGAGCGCAGATAACGCAGGCTATCAGGTAGACACCACAGCACCCATCCTCAAAACCATGGTGCTCGACACAAGCAGCTTGAAGGCCGGTAAAACTGCAACGGTCACACTCACCTTCAGCGATGATGTGAGCAACACCTTCACTTGGAATGGCACAGCCGGCGACTTTAGCGTGACTGGCGGCACCTTAAGCACACTCAGCAGCTTTGTATTGAGCGGCACAGACTATGTGGCAACCGCCACTTTCACGCCCACAGCAGGCAGCACTGCAACAGGCATTGTGTCAACCTCGCTGGCGGCCTACACAGACCCTGCGGGCAACGCTGGCAACGCAGGTACCAGCGCTAGCATTGCAATAGACACTGCGGCTCCCACTCTCACCACCATGAACATCTCGGGTGCCAGCGGTATCCTGAGCAATACCTTGAACGCTGGTGATGTGGTGGAAGTGACGGCCACTTTCAATGAGGCTGTGTTGGTCAACGCCACTGGCAACAAACCTCAGGTTCAATTGAAAATAGGCGGCACCTTGGTCTATGCCGCCTATGCATCGGGCTCTGGCACCACCGACTTGCTGTTTAACTACACCATCTTGGCTGGACAGAACGATGGCAATGGCATTAGCTACAGCGCCAATGCGCTTGGCCTCAACTCAGGTACGCTGCTTGACGCTGCTGGCAATGCAGCCAGCATTAGCGCTGATTTGCGCGCAGACAACCTCAATTACAAAGTTGACACAAGCGCACCCACGGTCACCATCACCAGCGACAAAAGCACGCTGCTGGCTGGCCAAACCGCTGCCATCACATTCACATTCAACGAAGACCCTGGTGCCAGTTTTGCTTGGAACGGAACTGCCGGTGATTTAAGCTTGGTCAATGGCACCTTGAGTTCAATGCTGGGCGCAGGACTGACGCGCACGGCGACTTTCACGCCAACCAGCGGCCTAAGTGGCTCAAATGCCAGCATGACCGTTACCAATAACAGCTACAACGACTATGCAGGCAATTTAGGCAGTGGGAGCCTTTATACGTTCACGCTCAACACCAGCAGCCCCAGCATTTCTAGCGTGGCTTTTGCCAACTCTGTCAATCGGAACAATAATTTCTTGGGGCTCACTTCAACCCAGTACTTCACAGTTAATTTCAGTGAATCCGTCAGCCTAGATCTGACCTTCGGCTCACCCACTTTGGACATTGTGATTGGGACCACCACGTTTCAAGCCATCTACGACTCTAAACCAGCTGGCAACCAGTTGAAATTTAAATCCATCATTCAAGCTGGGCAGAACGACAGCAACGGTATTTCATTGCCATCCAATGGATTACAACTCAATGGGGCAACTATCATCAATGCTGCGGGTAATTCAGCCACCCTGACATATTCTGGCCTTGCTGATAATATTTCTTATAAAGTTGATACGATCTCACCGACATTGACATTTTCAGGTACTGATTCTTCGACAATCAAAGTAGCCGCAACTCAAATAGTTTACTTTGGTGCTTCAGAGAACCTCATGGGTTTTGACTTCAGTGACATCAGCGTTGACACAGGCACTATTTCATGGCGGGCCAGTGGTAGCAACTATTCCGTAACTTACACACCGCCTGAAAATGTCAATTCAGGCACGGCCATCATTTCGGTAGGATCAGGCAGCTTCACCGACGAAGCCTCAAACCCTAATTTAGTGGGCTTCAACAAAACCCTTACTTTCGATACAGTCGTACCCACTTTGACGATCTCTGTAAGCGACCGGTATTTGGCAGCGGGTGAAACCGCCATCGTCACGGTGACCTCAAGCGAGCGTTTGAAAACAGGATTCAGTCTTCGAAACTTGACATATCCAGGTGGCGCTACGAATGGCACTTTTTCGGCATTTACAGAAAATGATGTAACGGGCGTTTACACAGCCACGTTCACACCCAGTGGGACAGCAACCCTGGGTTACACCATTGCGTTTGCAGCAGGCATATTTCAAGACACGGCTGGTAATTTAGGACGGGCAACCAGTGGGGGTGCCATCCAAAGTAACCGCAACACACCCTACATTGATTCAATAGAATTCTTCAGCAGCACAGGAAAGTTGAGTAATTTTCTGAATCAAGGCGACACAGTGACAATGAGAGTCAATCTTCCACAAGTTGGCTTCTTGAATACTGCATCTGGAAGCCCCACACTGAAACTAATGATTGGCACTGAGCAAGTGCTGGCCACCTATTTATCAGGCGGCGAAAGCCCAAATGGCACAACTCAATTGTTATTCAAGTACACCATTCTGAGTGGTCAAACCGATACCGATGGCATCAGCATCCCCATCAACGCATTGGCATTGAATGGCAGTACTTTGAAGAGTATTTATGGACCAGACTACACAATCACTTCCGCTGCTGTGACCAGCGATAGCACTTACAAAGTAGACACAACCCCTCCTAGCCTCAGCATCACCTCTGACCGCAGTGTGCTGAATACAGGCCAAACGGCCACCATCACCTTCACATTCTCTGAAGATCCAGGCAGCACATTCGCTTGGGACGGCACCACCGGTGACATTGTGCTGGTAGGAGGCATCTTGGGTGCCATTTCAGGTTCGGGACTGACACGCACGGCCACTTTCACGCCCACACCAGACACCGCATCTAGCCCTGGCAGCATCAGCGTTGCGGCTGGCACTTTCACAGACACTGCCGGCAATGAAGGCGGTGCCGGCGCAACCCCTTCTTTAACCATCGTTACTTTCAAAGACAAGGTTTATTTGGCTGACATTGCAGACAGTGTCGGCGGCTATGCCATCAACTCAACAGGAACCGACGCTTATTTTGGCCACGCCGTCAGCTTGGTGGGCGACTTCAATGGTGATGGCTATGGCGATGTGGTGATGGGCGCACCACTCAACACATTTACAGGCAGCAGCCTTACCCAAAGCGGCGCCGCACTCATACACTATGGCGGTCTTTCTACAACATTGGTACAACCCGGTTACTCTGGCAGCGGGGTCATCAAGGGCATGTACCTTTATGCCAATACATCCAACGCCTGGGCTGGCTTTTCGGTTGCAGGGGTGGGTGACATCAACAACGATGGCCTTGCCGACGTCTTGGTGGGCATGCCCAAAAATCCAACTGAAACCAGTGCGGGCCAAGCCATTTTGGTTTATGGTAAATCCAATCTCAACACCAGCCTACTGGCCGATTATCAAAAAGAAATGGTGGCCTTGGCTGGCACCACTGCTGCATTAAGAATCACCAGTTCAGAAATTAGCACTGGCTTTTCAGTCAGCAGTGCCGGCGATGTGAACGGCGATGGCTGGATCGATATGATCGTCAGTGCTCACCTGACAGATGTGGGCACAGCACCGAACCTTCTTCTAGCTGGCAAGAGCTTTGTCATCTTTGGAAGAGCTGAATACAGCACGAGTGGGGTCAACAGGATCCAAACCATTTCAACTGACAACGTAGGTGTTTCTGTTCCAGGCTTCGTCATCTCAGGCAGGCAAGCAGGCGAGGAAAGTGGCACTTCAGTGAGCAGTGCGGGAGACTTTAACGGCGATGGCAAAGCTGACTTGTTGGTCAGTGCCTACAAGGATTATGCGAGTTTCGCCAATCAAGGCTTGACATATGTCGTGCTGGGTAAATCAACAAACAACACCGATATTGATTTGAAGAGTTTTGCAAACCCTACTCTAGACACACGCGGCTTTTACATCAAGGGAGAATCTGGCTCAGACTTCAGTGGTGTGTCTGTCAGCAGTGGTGGCGATATCAATGGCGACGGCTATGGCGATATTTTGGTAGGCGCCATTGTCAGTTCAACGTCAAACCCCAACGTGAACAGCGGTAAAACATACGTGGTATTTGGCAAAGCGAATGTCAGTACCAATATTTTATTAAGCGATATCGCAAATGGCATAGGCGGCTTTGCCATTGTCTCTACTGCAGCGGGTGAGCAGAGCGGCCACAGCGTCAGCAGTGCGGGTGATGTCAATGGCGACGGGTTGATGGACATCATCGTTGGCGGCCCCGGAAATGGTGTGAATGGAATTAACACGGGCCAGAGTTATTTGGTCTATGGCAAAGCAACAATGACCAACGTGAGCTTGTCAGATGTCGCCAACAACATTGGCGGCTTTGCCATTGTGGGCGAAGGTTCACAGGATTTGAGTGGCTATTCAGTTGGCGCTGCAGGCGATGTCAATGGCGACGGCTTAGCGGATTTAATAGTGGGGTCACCAGGTTATGACGCCGCGCACGGCACCGTTCAAACAGGACGTTCCTACATTATTTTGGGCGCTACAACGGGGCCCTTTAAAGCAGGAAGTTTTGTTGACGATGTCGGTACCAGCGGCAATGACACACTGACTTCAACAGGCAGCCAAACCTTGGCAGGGGGCAGTATGTCTGCGGGCACGGGAAACGATACATTTATTTCTAATGGTGCAGACATCTTATTGGGTGGAGGTGGCAAAGACACCTTTGTTTTGAATCAAAGCACCATCACTGCACTGCAAAATGTTTTTGGCGCAGGCGGAAATACTTCGCAATTGGCCAGAATTGATGGCGGAGGCGGTATTGACACCCTTCGTTTAGGTGGCGCTGGCGCTTTAGACCTTAACCTCAGTTCGGTCAAAAATACAAGCGTAGGCAACATCGAAGGCATGAGTCGCATCAACAGCATTGAGTACATTGATCTAAAAACAGATGTGTATTCCAACCAATTGACCATTCGTGTTGACGATGTTCTAGACATGGCCGGTAGCAATTGGATCAATGACACTTTGTCTGGCATCAATGGCGAAGGCGGATGGCGCAATGAAGGGTCAGGCATCACAATGAACGCCAGTATCTGGCAATTTCACCAAGTCGTGATTGACGGAACTCGCGACGACACAGTCAGCACCACAGGCTGGACCTTGCTAACCACAGGCATGCTGAATGGGTGGCAAACTCGAGACAATGCATTTCATGCCTACAACGTCTACACAGCAACCGACGGTCGGCCTGCCATGATGATGGTCGAACAGGCCATTGTGGCAAGCACAATTTTGTAAGATCCTTAGGGTGTCGCCCTTTGCATGGAAGCCTTCAAGCTTGCGTTCAAAGTATCAAGCGCATCGGCGTAATGCGCACGCGTGGTTTTGGACAGGCCAGGCTTGGCAAGCGACTTTTCTAGCAAGCTAGACAGTTGGCGGGCGTTCTCGCGCATGATGCTGCGCGCATCTGCCGGCCAAGGGCCTGCGGGTTTGACCAACACATCGGCCATACGGCGCAGTTGTTCGCGTTGCAAATTGCGACGAATCAAACTGGTTTCTTGACCTGTTTTAGCTTCAAGCCAAATAGCATCTTGCAAGGTGTCGTATACATCAGCCAAGCCTAAGCTTTCCTTGGGATCGTTTACTTTCATACCCACTTCGGCCAAGCGGTTAGCGACTGTTGGCGAATAAACATGATCGAGAATTTCTTTTTGAACCCCTGCTACCAAACGCGCGACTGAAGTTTGCATGCTACCGTCGGCTTGTGTTCGTTCAAAGCGATCAGTGGCCAAGCGAGCTATAAATTCAGGCTTGAACTTAAAACTGTCTGTGCCAAAAAAGTCTTTGGTAATTAACGTCAGCGCTTCTTTTTGTTTGACAGCGCTTACGGGTTCAAACACTGCGTTTTTACTACCTGCGCGCTCGCGGCGAATGTGCACACCGCCAATGTATTTGGCCGCCAATGGCGCAACCCTGTTCAGCTGATTAAAACCGCTTCGGAAGCTGCGGGTGAGGCGCTCATAACTGTCACCGGTGGCCAAGTTCATATTTTGCAAACGGTCCCACAACTCACGTGAGAGTTTCATGCGCAGTTTGTAATAGGCCAGCGGGTCGGCTCCCAAGTCAAAGCGATTGACCATGGGGTCTACGCCGCCCATGCTGCCATAACCTGCATCTTCGTCTGAGTCATATTGCAATTCAGGTTGGCTGGCTTTTGCCAAAATTTGCGCCAAACCTTGATCTTCTTGTCCGATTGCAAATTGTTTGTAGCCAAATTCAATGGCCCAATAGTCATAGGCGCCCAAAGTAGACATGACGTACTCGCCCTGCTTCTCGCCTTTGGGAGAAATGTTGTAGGGCGTGTAATCCATGACGGAAGACGTAACGCCATTGATCTTGGTGAAATTGGGATCTTGAATTTGCTTCAAGTCATATACCGTAGATGCGCGGAAGTTGTGGCGCAGACCCAAGGTGTGTCCCACCTCGTGCATGATGACATCTTTCAAATAAGCTTGCGCCAAGGCTTCAGCCTCAGGGGTGTCAAGTTCTAGACCGCGAGCTTCTAACAAGTCCAATGCGTAATGCAATTCTTGGGCAGAAGCTTCTGCGTGGTCACACAATTCGCCGTCGTCACCGCGAACACGACCCAAGTCTTCAACGACAGCGCGACGTGCACCGCGTGTAAACACATCAGACATGCCAATGTCTGCGTCCAAAATTTCTCCTGTGCGCGGGTCGGCTTGTGAAGGGCCAATGGCAAATCCTACATCGGCACCTGTGAACCAACGAACCGAAGCGTGCTTGGCATCCATGTTATTGAAGTCGTCGGCGGCTTGTTGCTGCTTCACTACCAAGGCGTTTTGAAAGCCAGCCTTTTCAAATGCTTTGTTCCATTCCAGAACGCCTTGTGAAACTGACTTGCGGTATTTTTCTGGAATGTTTTTATCAAGCCAATACACAATGGGCTCTTTGGGTTCAGACAATGCAGCATTGGCGTCTTTCTTCTCTAGGCGCCAACGTTTCAATAACTGTTCTTTAGGTTTGACATTGAGGTCGGTGGTGTAATCAGTGCGAGCCACCGTGAAAAAGCCCACGCGCTCATCTGCCCTGCGCGCCTGCATGGGCTCTGGCAAAGGCATGAGGCTGTAATAAAACGAAACAAATAAACTTCGCGGGTCAGGCGTAGCGGTGGGGGGCGGTGGCATGGGCACCGGTGAGGGCGTCATGGGAGGCGCTGACAATTTGGGGACGGCAAAGTGTGCTTTCACCTCCAGCCCTGTCAATGTGCTTGTGTTCTTGATGGCAGAGAAAGAGGTGTTGCGTGTGTCCAAACTGAAGGGCATGCGAAACGAGCCTTCTAAGCGCGTTTGATAACCAGGAATGTCAGAGAACAACAACGCGTTTGCCTCAATCAAAATAGATTTGGTCTCCGGATGCGGTGCAGATACAACAGAGGCACTGCTCATCAAACTGTCGGAAAAAGATTCAGCAACGAACTGCGCTTGCGGTGTCCCTTCTTTGGCGAAGAACTGGGTGTTCTTTGCAATGAGTTGGATTTGATTTCCTATTTTCGTAAATTCAACCAACTTGGAACCACCCATTTGGCTGCCGTAAAGCCCGCGTTCGCCGATGGAGCGTGGAATGTTGTAAGAGAAGAAAAAGGGTTTGTTAAATTGACTGGGCAAGATTTCCAGCCAAACCTTTTCGTCCTTTTGATGCAAGGTGAAAAAGCCAGGCATTGACTTGGCGTCTTTCAAAATGTCTTTCATGGGACGTAATGCGCCAGGCGCAGCAGGCGGCGCGGAGGAAACTGCCGGGGGAGATGCACTGGCGGGTGCAGATGTGGGCGAAGCTGGCACAGGGGCTACCGTTTGCGCCTGTGAAGTACTCAAAGCCAGTAAGCTGATGCATGCAACAGACATTAAAGAGAGTTTGAAGCAAGGTGATTTCAATGCAATAACAGCCATGAGGGTTCCGAATGAGAAAGGGCCAAAGGTATAAGTTGTATTCTAATTTCTTGGAGACTCGGGTTTACACCAAGATTTATGATTATTTAGCTTACCCAAGATAAAGCTTTAGGCCAAATGCTTTTGATATTGCTCAAAATCTCAGTCAAGACTGTAGATAGGCCATCCTCTAGACAATGACAGCGCACAAATTAAAAAATCAGTGTTCGAGCCTTGCACGCCACGCTATCGGCATTGGTTGAAATATTTTGCCGCCTGCTCGTAGTCCTGGCTGCGGAGAGGCTCATCTGAAAATACACTGAGAATTTGCTGCAAATTTTCGAATTGTTTTTGTGTTTTGACACATGACAACAACTCTTGCTTCTTCAATCAAGTGGTCGTCCAATGCTAAGTTTGTAGCCATGTGTGAACGCCTACACATTAAGTTGTGTAGATTACACACAAGCATAAGGCTTGTGTCAATGCCAATTTTTCAAACAACAGGGTTTGCACGTGTCTTACTTTTGCAGACAAGCTTAGAGAATACAAGCATGAAAGCGCTTATCCTGATCAACCCACATGCAGCAGGAGGCCAAGCTAGAAAGCTAAAGCTGCCTATAAAAGCATGGTGTGAAGCAATGCCAACAAAAAGCGAACAGCCTCAAATAGCCTCACCTGAAAGCATTGAGAATGCTCTCACTCTTCTATCCGAGTTGCCACCTCGTACACGCGTGGTGGTGGTAGGCGGTGATGGCACGTTGAATCAAATGCTGCCGGCGCTTCTCCATGGCGGCCATGAAGTGGGCTTGGTGCCCTTTGGCAGCGGCAACGACTGCGCGCGTGCTTGGGGTTTACATCGCATGTCTTGGCAACAAGCCTTAGCGCACGCCCTCCATGCAACATCAAGTGCCATTGATATAGGTCGCTTAGAGTTAGACAAGAAAGCCATCCATTATTTTCACTCCAGCTTAGCGGTTGGATTTGATGCATCGGTAGGCAATCGCGCACTCGCTGGACCCAATTTTTTAAGAGGTCTACCTCGCTACTTGCTAGCCACTTTGCGTGAGTTAGCACATTTAAAAAATTGGTTTTTAAAAGTAGAAGTTGAGGGCCTTTTAATCCACGAAGGCGCCACTCTGTTGGCCTCTGCGCTCAACACGCCAACTTATGGCGGTGGCATGCCAGCAGTGCCCCACGCATTGATCAACGATGGGAAATTTAATTTACTCATTGGTGGCACATTCGGCCAATTACAAACACTGCTCATGTTGCCACGCTTGTTGCTTGGGAAACATTTGAGCCACCCGCGCATTCAAAGCTGCGCCTTTAGAAACGCTACCATTCATTGCGCATCTTTGGTGCCCGTTGCCGCGGATGGCGAAACACTGGGTTTCTCGTCGCATATCCAAGTCACATGCCTTCCAAATGCTCTTCAAGTTGTGAAGTTTTAATTGGGGTCATTTAATTGGGGGCAGATCAAGATTAATTTGTCTGGATTTCTTTGGACAAAGCGTTGAGTAGCAAGGCTAAGCTCAGCAATGTCCCCTAATCCGCCAACACCTGAAATCCAACCTCACCCATTTGCCAAAGCATGAAAGCTTGCATATCTGCTGTCCGCTGCATGGCCTGATCAGACCCAGAACCTGCGCCATGTCCAGCGTCATAGTCCAAGCGCAAAAGTACCGGCTGCTGACCCTTTTGCGCATCGGCCAATCGTGATGCAAACTTCAAGCTCTGCCATACATCGACACGTGAATCATTGACGCCATGCATCAGCAAGGTGGCGGGGTATCGTATACCATCCTTAACGGAGTGATACGAGCTGTTGCGCAACAAAGCATGAAACTCAGCCTCTACTTTCACGGTACCGTACTCTGGAATATTTGCAACACCATTGGCACGTTGTTCAGAACGCACCATGTCCAGCACTGGCACCGAAGGAACAGCCACTGCAAACAAATCAGGCCGTTCAGTGATGGCTCGTCCTACAAAAATCCCACCCGCACTGCCACCATAAATACCCAATTTGGAAGCACGCGTATAGCCATGGGCAATCATCCATTCGGCAGCAGCAATACCATCTTTCCATGTGTTGTACTTCGTTGTCTTGTGCCCCGCTTCATGCCACTGACTGCCTAGCGCACCACCGCCGCGCACATGGGCAAATGCGTAAATACCACCCCGTTCCACCCAAGTGATCACCCCCGTGCTTCGGCTCGGTTCTTCAGTATTGCCATAAGCACCGTAGCCGTACAAGATGGTGGGATTCTGACCATTGAGTACAGCGTCAGCCCGCATGATGATGGACACAGGCACCTTCACGCCATCGTGGCTGGGCACCATCACTTCTCTTGCCACAATTTCCACCTTTTGAACAGGCTCAACAGGGGGGGCCAAGTTCAAACGAACAAGCTGACCAGAACCAGCTGAATACACATAACGACGCAATGCCTGCGTCCAACTGCTGATGGCTACAACAAGCTCCGAGTGGTCTGGACTGGCGATCACAGTAACGTTGCCCTCCAAAGGCAAGCTTAATTTTTGAACAGGCGCAGGCATATTCACACCCACACTTCCATTTGCAGAAATTTTGAGCAAGGACGTATTCACGCCTTCACGGCGCGTGACAAATAAAGCATCTTTTGAGATGCTCATTGAGCGCAGTACGCCCTCTGATTCTGGCAACAAAGTCTCAGCCTGGGATAAATTCAATTCAGGCACTTTGAGCTTCAGCACCTTAAAGCGCGGCGCATTCATCGCACTGCGCAAGTACACAAAACCATGCCCCATGTCCACTTCGCGCACGTCATCAGACTGCTTGAACACCTCACGCCATTGGGCTTTGCCAGCCAACACATCGTCCATCTTGGCTACATACATGGCCAAACGTCGATCCACACCAAAGTAAATCACCATGGCCGCAAGATCGGAACCAGGTAACTCAGCAATACCCCCTGTCGCAAACGAAGGCAGCTTGAGTTGTGGATACATCGATGCATTGAAAATCAAATGATCGGGATTGGGCTGTTTCAAATCCAGGTAATAACGTCCTGTATCTGCAAAACGTTCGGTTGATTTCATGCTTTCAAACCCTGGACGCAAACGCGAGAAAAACAAACCTGAACTGTTTTCACGCCAACTCACACTGGCAAAGCGAATACGGTCAATCGGCGAAATAACGGTCTGACCTGTGGCCACATCGATAACATACATATTGCCAATTTCCGAACCCGAAGCATGGATGCCATAAGCCATCAATTTGCCATCAGGTGATGGATGAAAACTTTGAATGGCGTGGGGCTTGCCTTTTTCCTTGGTGAATAACTCTGGATCTACCAACAATTTCTCTTCGCCACTGACACCATCACGCCACACTAACGTTGCTTGCGATTGTCCTTGAAGCCGTTTTAAATAAAACCAACGATTGCCTGCAGTTCTTTGAATGCCAGAAATTACCGTACCGCCTACTAAATCCTTTTCTTTCAGTGTGTTAAAGATGGACTGACGGCCTGGTAATCGTTTTAAGATTGCATCCGATGCATCTGCCTGGCCTCGCATCCACGAAACCACGGCGGGGTCTTTGACTTGCTCCAAAAATCGATAGGGGTCGTCGACTGTCTTGCCCCAGTACACGTCTTGAACGTTTTGTGCTGGCATGGGTGCTGCAACTTCTACGCCTGCGAATCGATATGCTGATTTGGTTTGAGCATGGCCAGTGAAGGCCAGCAACGCCACTGAAAGCAGACCACTCCATTTCAATAATTGACGCATGCGTGAAGATCTCCAGAAATTGCTTGGCATAATAATTGGGGTCAGATCAACATTAATTAGAAACAACCATAGCCGCTGCAATCTTAGCCTCAAGCTGCCTCATCTCTTCCGCTCTAAACCCTGAATGCACAAAAAGGATACGCCCCTCAGGATTTACCAACATCGAAGTAGGCATTGTTTTGATGGCTAACTTTTTTGCAGATTCACCTAGAGGATCATAGGCAATGGTGAACTGAGCGGGTGTGTGAGACAAAAACTTGTCTGCATCAGCACGCTTGGCGTCTACGTTGACAGCCACCACTTTCAAACCCTTTGGACCCAACTTTTCCTGTAACGCATTCATCCAAGGAAAAGATTGTCGGCAAGGTCCGCACCAAGACGCCCAGTAATCAATGTAAATGTATTGCCCCTTGGTTTTTTGGATTTCCGTCAATCCCAATTCAGGCAGCGGCTTTCCTGCTTCAACAGCCCATACTTGAGTGGACTGAATCAGCAAAGAGATCAACACAAAGTGGAATGACTTTAATTTCATAAGCATCAGTTTAATGCAGCTTGTGTTTCTTGCCGCACATGTACTTTGCCATTTTGATCAATGGCAAAAAAATCAAAACCAGTTGATTGCAAAAACGTCAGGCCGTCCTCCTCCTTCAACATGGCCATGGTGGAAGTGCAACCCGACACAACCGTAGCAGGCGCCGTCACACTCACTGTACGCCAATGCTTTACGGGATGTCCTGTGATGGGATTCAATACATGACAGTAGCGCTGCCCATTCAATTCAAAATAACGCTCATAGTCGCCGCTAGTAGCCAAGCCGCCTTGTGTCATGGGCAAAGTGGCCACTATTTGGCCACGCTTTCGCGGATCTTGAATGCCAATCATCCATGGTTCACCATTAGGCTTTGGCCCAAGAAAACGCATGTCGCCTGCTAAATTAACGTAGCCGCTGGTCGCGCCCTTTTCTTTGAGAACATGCGCTGCTCGATCGGCCGCGTACTCTTTGCCAAAACCACCTAAATCCACTTCCATACCTGTCAAAGGCAAGGCAATGCTTTGATCTTGTAACACCACTTTTTGCCAAGCAACAAGGGGAAGCAAGCGTTCTAACTCTGCAGCGGTTGGCACTTCAGTTTTTTGAAAATTCCACGCCTGCCTCAGCACTCCCGAAGTTATGTCAAACAAGCCATCGCTTTTTTCATAGAGTTGAGATGCAAACTGAAACAATGCCCAAGACTCATCGTCACACTTAACAGGCGCTAGACCTGCCTGTTGATTGATACGTGAAACTATGGAGTCGGAAGTGTAGCGAGAGTATTTGTGTTCAATGCGCAATACTTCATCGATAGCCAACTTTACCAAAGACTCAGCCTCTTTTTGTGTTGGACATCCCAACACCACTTCACATGCGCTACCCATCGCCTTGAATGACAAGCGATGAATTTGCAATGGCAAAGATTTTGATACCATTAGAATGAATGTGAGATACCTATCTGAAGACTGCGCGCATAAAACGGCGCTAAGCCTTTGCTACCGGTGCCTGAAAAAATCCAAACGCCCTTCTGAGCATACTGTTCAAACTTCACATCCACCTTGGTGTCAAGATTCAACTGCTTGGTAAGTTTCATACCCATCGTTAAACCGCCAAATGCGCTCATGCGTTGGTCTTCAGAGAAGTAAAGCGCATTGGGCTGCGGACTGGCAGGGAAAGGCGTCAAGCTTGGATCAACTTCAACATAAAATTTGGCAGCAGTTTGCGTGTAATAACGAAGCGCAGGTGCAGCACTCCAGCCATTGGCAAATTGCTGAACCCACTCTGCGTCAAGAGTGTGCGAGCGTATGCCCCAACTGTCACTGTAGTATCGGTAAGCCAACCGCGAGGTGCCGTTCAGTTCATTGAAGTGATGATTCCAGCGCGACTGCAATTTTTGCTGCGTTCTGTCTCTGGGCCGTTCGTCGTAAATTTTGTAGGGGTCTGAAAAATAACCATTGCCCTTGTAATAACCCACATTGAATTGCACGATGTCGTTCATTGTGACCACTTGAGTCACGCCCAACAAAATCTCAGCACTGCGTTTGGTTTCATTGAACACAATTTGATTGGCTGGATTGATTTGATCTCGGTTGATACCCATACCAGCTGTCCAAGTGGTATTTTTATTCTCCGAAGACTTTGTGGCAATCAAGGATGCAGCTCGCGACACATAATCGTTTTCACCTGAATGACTCATGCCAACCGTGAGAGTCCCGTTGGGCAAGTAACGGGTTAGGGATGTGTCTACGGCCCGGCGAAAATCTTTCATGCCAGACAATGATTGCGTGTGATAAGCCGGTGATGCCCCTGAGATACTGTCGGTGATGAGCGTGCCCGACATAGACCATTCAGAATTGAGTGGCACGACCAAACTGCTGGCAGATGCTTTGACGCGAATTCGATCGTCAAACGCCGAAGCGCCCGACTTGCTATCAGCCCGTCCATAGCCGCTTAGTGCATCATTGCTAACTTGCTGACTTTCTTTGTAGTTCAAGTACTTAAAACTGAGCGTGCCTTTTTCAGGTGCACTTTCGGCATGCGCTGCAATCATGACACACGGCAATGCCATGGCCGCACTGAGCAACGCTGCGCCCAGTTCGGGCAGTTGCTTGGTGGGTTTAGTTGCAGCCACAGCCACCTCCCCCCAAACCGGATCCGCCAGCTGATGCTTCTTTGCTGCTGTAAATGTGCTCTTTATAACCCCGCTCCAACTGATCGTCGTCAAAGGTCATTTCGGGCTTGGCCAAGTTTCCCTTTTGCCACGGCTCAACCGTTTGGACAAGGGTGCAGCCTTGCAATGCCAACAAAGCCAAGACCAGCATCGCCAAAACCTTCATGCGCGAACCCTCCATGATTAATTGGGGTCAGAGTAACATTAATATTTACTGCCACCCAGAATTTACCAAAAAACAAACTCAACACCTGATTGCATCAAGCCAACCAACCCAATGTTGTTGGCATTCAAGGATAAGTCACCAGCCATAAGCACCAAGTCACCAGCTCTCATGCCATCGGCTAGCATCTTGATATACGGCGCCTTGTCTGAAGCAGAAGCGGTAGAGCCCACTAAGTTGAACCAAAGCTTAGACACAATGGCATCGCTTGAAGTAGCGCCAACAGCGTTCAACGCCAGAAGTCCCAATTCGGAGTAGCTCATATCATTGTCTAAATAACTTAGCCCAATTCCTACCAACCCAGGATTCTTGACAGCATCTTTTCCAAATACTGCGCCAATGACTTTGACTGCTATTCCGGCATGGCCATCCAAATCTATGGCGACCGATTTATCTAAGAACTTCAACCGCTCCATATTGGTTAATACATCCATGCCATCGGCATTGCTTCGCTTGTCGGTCAAAGTGAATGCTGTTTTGCTTCTGCTAAAACTGTAGTTGTCATACACCCCCGTCAAATCAGCTGTGTCTATGCCCGTGCCACCATTCAATTGATCATCGCCCAAGCCACCTACCAAAACGTCATTGCCATCTAGACCTTCCAGCCAATCATTCCCAAGACCACCCGCTATGGTGTTGTCTGCATCATTGCCATAAAGCTTATCGACAAAAGAAGAGCCTGTTAAGTTCTCAATCACAGATCCAAAATTAACAGTCATCTGCCCAGCAGTTGTGATGTTGGCTGCTTGCTGATTGCCCACAAATCCCCAATAACCAGGCGTGAGATAAACAGTAGCCCCTAGACTCAAACCAGAAAGATCAATCGTATCCGTTCCAGCACCATCCCAAATAAAGTTCGGAGATGTTGCGGATACTTTGTAAATGTCGTTACCAGTACGTGCAGCTTTACTGGGTCCGTAAATGTACTGAAGCGCCGCAATATCCAAGGGACTGAAACTCAAATAATATTGCGCAGGCGTATCTTCATAACTCATGACGGTCCATGCCGTAGATTCTTCGACACCTGTCAAATAGGGCGGGTCGGACACATTCCCTCCTCCCGCTTGCGGGTGAGAAAACGGATGCTCCAATCCAAGGCCATGGCCTATTTCGTGAATGAGTGTGAGTGCCGCATAACTGCCATCGGAGAATGTTGAATTGATAAAGGACGTATCGAAATAAATATCACTCCCAATCATGGAGTTGCCAGGAAAGTTGGCCAATCCTGCAGACGACGATTGATTGTTGTTAGCAAATACCAATGTATTCAAAGCATCTGCCGTCGTTGATTTTTTAAACTGGACATCAATGACTGAAGCAATGTAATTGAGGGCAGTTTCTGTTCTGGCAATTTGCACACTGCTAAACTTCTTGAAACCATAGCCATGCGAAGCATTGGTGTCGTATGAAGGCAATGACGTTGGAAAGCTGTAGTAGAAAGTGTTTGAGTTACCCAACAAGGTATCAAAGTAATTGCCAGCAGCCTCATCGGACAGCAGCGCATCGACCCAATAAGGCAAGGCTTTTGCGCCATTGATGTAGTTTACTTTTTCAATGTAACTCGGAATTTTGACAAAGCTGGTCGACACATAGGCTGTGTCGTTGCCACTTGAGTCGTCAATCAAATCGTAGACATCGGATACATAATAAGTATCGTTGCCAGACCCGCCATTCATGTAGTCTGCGCCGTCACCGCCATTCAAAATGTCATTGCCGTTTCGACCGTAAAGTGTGTCGATACCAGCATCACCAAAAAGCTCATCGTTGTCAGTTCCGCCTACGATGAAGTCATTGCCATTGCCGCCATGTATTTTTTTTATGCCTGTGGCGGGATAGTAGGTGTAGGCACTTCCTACGCCTTCATAGCCGTTCACTTCATCGTCACCATCGCCTGCGTCTACGATGTCGTCACCATCGTCGGTAATGATGCGATCGTTACCTTCCAATCCGTAAATGGTGTCATTACCTGACGTACCCATGAGGGGTTTGTCATTGCCGGAGGTTCCGTATTTGATGGCCATGGAGAAATATTACACCCGGAATGTGTTTGGGTTATGTCGTTGGGATAGGATTCAGCGGCCGTTCGACAATCGTTGACCTTGCAAAATGCCCTTGTATGATTCTCAATATGTCATCTTGCTAGATGCCCCCATCAATACAGAGGAGAAACTCTTGAAACACACCAACCTGCGCCGCAGCCTGATTCAAATCATCCTAGGCTCTGCAAGCTTCTTTGCTTTGGGCCTGTCCCATTGGACCGTGAATGCAGAAACTTGGCCGACCAAACCCGTCAGGGTGGTCGTCCCTGCACCGGCGGGCAGTTCTTTGGACGTCATCGTTCGCGGCATGGCCGACACATTGCGCACCCGTTGGGGTCAACCCATGGTGGTGGAAAACAAGCCAGGTGCGGGCGGCACCATTGGTATGGATGCGGTGGCCAAAGCGGCGCCAGATGGTTACACCTTGGGCATTGGCTTCAATGGCCCGATTGCCTTTGGCCCATTCATGTTCAAGAAAATGCCTTATGACCCTGCAAAGGATTTGATCCCAGTGATTTTGACCACTTCACAGCCCAATGTATTGGCTGTTCCAGCCAATCATCCTGCCAACAATGTGAAAGAGTTTGTGGCTTGGGCCAAATCACAAGGCGATAAAGTGAGTTATGCATCGGTGGGCCAAGGCAGTTCTTCGCATTTGTCGATGGAATTATTGAAGGCAACAGCAGGCTTTGAAGCGACACATGTTCCTTTCAATGGATCACCACCAGCAGCCCTGTCGGTTGCACAAAACGAAACGCAAGCATTGCTCACCGTAGAGCCCGCACTTCTCTCGTTGGTTCAGGGTGGACGTCTGAAATTACTGGCTGTGACCAGCCTTCAACGCATGCCCGCCAGGCCCGAGTTGTCCACCATTGCAGAAGCTGGCTATTCAGGTTTTGATGCGTTGGCATGGAATGGTTTGTTTGCACCCGCAGGCACACCATCAGAGATCATCAATCGCATCAATGCAGACATCAATGCGGCCATGGCTGATCCAGCCTTCCGTCTAAACATGCTCAAACAAGGCTTGATTATTGGCGGCGGAACACCCGCTAGCTTTAAAAGTTTCATCGAAAGTGAAACGCGAAAATGGAGTGTGATCATCAACAAGGTTGGTATCAAAATCGATTGACGATCAACTCAAAATTCTGTCTCTAGCCTCTGTGGACGTTGCTGTTTTATGACCTGTCTTGGGTGTCAGCTGGCGTTCGCTGGATACAAAGCGGAGTGCGTGAGTCAAGCTCAGCGTCCTTGAAAGTGGGCCTTGCGCTTTTCGTTGAAGGCCGCAATGCCTTCCTTGCGGTCTTCTGTATTGAGCAACGGGTAATAGGCTTCAAGTTCGTAACGATAGGCCGAATGCAAATCAGTTTGTAAGCCGATGTGGATTGCTTTCTTTGCCTGCCGCACGGAAAGCGGCGCGCAATCGGCAATCTTCTCTGCCGTGTTCAAGGCTTGATCAACAACTGTGCCCAAGGCACACAATTTATTGACCATGCCCCATTCATGCGCTTCGGCTGCAGTGAAGGGTTGGGCGGAAAGAATCAATTCCTTGGCGCGGCGCTCGCCCACGGCGCGCGGCAGGTTCTGTGTGCCCATGTTGCCAGGCATGATGCCGATCTTGCATTCGGTCTGCGCGAATCGGGCACCTTCATCGGCGTAGATGAAATCGCAGGTCAGTGCAGCCTCAAGGCCGCCGGCATAGCAAATCCCATTGACAGCAGCAATCCACGGAACAGGCGACTCCATGCGCAACTCCACACTGCGCTCGGAGATTTCATGCTGGATGGTCCAGTCACGCACGGTCTGGGTGTTGCGCACCTTCAGGTCACCACCGGCCGAGAAAGCACGCCCGGCACCAGTAAGGACCACGCAGCGCACCCAGTCGGCATCGTAGTGCAGGCGCGTCAGCAGCTCGTGCATGGCGATGCTCATCTCCATGTTCATTGCGTTGAGCACTTCGGGGCGGTTGAGGGTGACGAGCAGCACATGCTCACCGCGGCGTTCGGCAAGCAGCACATCACTCACTGGGGGTTCAAACATGGGCGATTCCTTGTGGGGTTGGTAGGATGCATCGGCTGCCGTTGATCAACGTGTGGTCATTGCGCGGTTATCGCGCTGCCGGCAATCGCGCTGCGCCAGCGGCTACCATGTCGGCAATTTCGGCCGCAGAGTAACCGGCTTCGCGCAGGATCGCCGCGGTTTGCTCACCCAGATGTGGGGCGGGCAGCCAGTCTCTACGGGTACCGCCCGAAAGCGTATTGGCCGGTTTGAGGTCAATGATCGTGCCTTCGGTCGGATGCTCACGTTTGACGAAGAAGCCTACGTCAGCCATGTGCGGATCGTCGATCAGCGATTCGAGCGTGTGATACGGTGCCGCCGGAATGTCATGCGTGTCGCAATAAGCCAGCCACCAGGCGGTGGTGTGTTGCTTCATCCCTTCGGAGCGCATGGTGAAGTATTCGGCAGTGTTAGCGAAGCGTGCCGCTACCGAATTAAAGCGGGGGTCGGTTTTCAATTCTGGAAGGCCAATGGCATCGAACAGCGGAAACACCTGCGAATTGGTGTTGGCAGAGAGCGAAAAATAGCCGTCAGCGGTTTTCTGCGGCGTGTAATGCGGGCTCACCAGACGTGGGTCGCCGGTTTCGCCTTCGGGTTCTCCTGGTGCCGGCACGTAGGTGCGGTTGTAGAGGTGCTCGGTCATCACCTGGGTGGCCATGTTTTCAAACATCGGCACTTCAATCGCCTGCCCCTCGCCGGTGCGCTCGCGGTTGAACAGGGCCATCGCAATCATCTGCACGGCAATCAGGCCTCCGGTACGATCGGCCAACACATAAGGCAGGAAGCGCGGTTCGCCAGTTGCCCGCGCTATCAACCCCGCCACGCCGGCCGAGCCCTGAACCACCGGATCGTAAGCCGGCTTCTTGGCGTAGCGACCCTTTTGTCCAAAGCCAAACATGCCGCAATAAATGATATCCGGCTTGATGGCGCGCACTTCGTCGTACGAGAGATTCATGCGCGCCATCGAATCGGGGCGCACGTTCCAGGTCATCACGTCCGCACCCTTGAGCAGGCGCAACAGGGCGGCGTGGCCCATCGGGTGTTTGAGGTCAAGACAGATCGAGCGCTTATTGCGGTTCAGGTGCAAAAATTTTGGCGCCATGCCGGGAGTGCGTCCGCGCCCGCCCAGGTGCCGGCCCACATCCCCTTCCGGGCTTTCGACCTTGATCACTTCAGCGCCATGGTCCGCTAGGATTTGCGTGCAAAGCGGGCCGATCACCACCGAGGTGAGGTCGATCACCTTGATGCCGGCCAGCATGCCGCGCCCGCCGCCTGCCTTATTGCTTGTCTCAGTTTGGTGTGCGTTACCAGTTGAAGTCATGCCTGCTTACTCTGGTTCCATGCCAGCCGCTTTGGTGACGCGCGCCCACATGGCGGTGTCGTTGGCCTGCAGCCTGGCGAAGTCGGCAGGGGACAGGAGCTGTACTTCGCCCCCGGTCGATTCGTGTCCCGCCTGGTCGGCCTTTACCGCAGCGTGGGCCAGCGCATTGAGTTTATTGACAATGTCGGCAGGCGCCCTGGCTGGCAGGTA
This sequence comes from Comamonadaceae bacterium, assembly GCA_947479935.1. Classification (GTDB taxonomy): domain Bacteria; phylum Pseudomonadota; class Gammaproteobacteria; order Burkholderiales; family Burkholderiaceae_C; genus Limnohabitans_A. Next base: position 2,406 of record CANKBG010000014.1, on the reverse strand, counting down.
CATACCCACCCAGTTGGCCAGCAAGTAGTCGGGATAGCCTTGCTCAATCATGGTCGGAATGTTTGGCGCCAGCGCCAGCCGCTTCTGCCCTGTGACAGCCAGCGCCTTCAGTTTGCCGCTCTGCACCATCGGCATACCGGTACGCAGGTCTGCCCACATCATAGATACCTGCCCGCCGAGGAGGTCTGTCAACGCCTGCGGCGCACCCTTGTACGGCACATGCAAGAGATCGACGCCTGCCATCATTTTGAACATCTCGCCGCCGATGCGAGAGGGTGCATTGCCGCTGGCAAAGCTGTACTTGCCCGGGCTGGCTTTGGCCAGTTTGGCCAGATCCGCCACGCTGTTGGCCGGAAAGCTAGATGCCACCACCAACACAAAGGCGTTGTTGGAAAGTGACGTGACCGGTGCGAAATCCTTGACCGGGTCGTAGGGTAGTTTTTTGAACAGGGCCGGGTTAGCGGCATGCGTGGTGCCAGTGGTCAACAGCACGGTGTAACCATCCGCTGGCGCTTTGGCCACAGCCTCGGAAGCGATGAAGCCGTTTGCACCGCCACGATTGTCGACCACGATACTCTGGCCGGTGGCCTTGGTCATTTGGTGCGCTACCAGGCGTGCCGCCTGATCAGTGGCACTGCCAGCCGGAAAAGCCACAATGAAGCGGATCGGTTTGTTGGGATAGTCGGTGGCTTGCGCCATCGCAGCGGTGACCGGCAGTAGGCTGCAGAGCAGCAATGCGTGGCTTGCCAGGTGTTTCCAGATGGATCGATACTGTTTCTGATGGAGCATGGATGTTTCCTATGTCTGCGCTTTGGTGATGCGTGCTTTATCTTGATGGGCCTGGTGCCGGGGTAGACAACTTGGGCGCACAGATCGTGTACGATACCTTTAAATCACAATGATTTACTAATATATCAGTACAACCGGGGGCGTGCATGACTGATTTGCCAAAATCGATTCGCATCAATGAAGAAGGTCCTCGCGAAGGCTTTCAATTCGAAAAAGGACCGATCGCAACCGCGCGCAAGATCGATCTGATCAACGCCCTCTCGCACACTGGCTTGAAGCAGATTCAGATCGTCTCCTTCGTGCCACCCCAAAACGTGCCCGGCATGGCCGATGCTGACGAAGTCGTCAGCGGCTTCACGCCCAACCCGGAAGTGGCATACACCGCGCTGTGGCTGAATGAGCGCGGTCTGCAGCGCGCACTCGGGCATGACGAAAAGCTCTACCTGTTTGGTTCTATTGGCCTCACCTGCTCGGCGCCTTTTTTGCTGCGTAACCAGAAACGCACCATGGAAGAGAACCTCGAAGCTCAACGTTCGATGATCAAGATGTACCAGACCCAAGGCATTGCGGTGCGACGTGGTTCGCTGATGGCCGCCTTCGGCTGCAACTTCGCCGGCGATATCGCGCCTGCGTTGGTGGCCGAGATGGTGGGCCAACAGCTTGACATGGCAGCCGAGGCCGGCGAGGTGCTGGAATATGTGTCGCTGGCCGACACCATGGCCTGGGCCACGCCCTTGTCAATCCAGCGCGTGGTGGGTGCCGTGCGCGCCAAGTTTCCGGACCTCAAACTGTCATTGCATCTGCACGATACCCGCGGCATGGGCATCGCCAACGCCTATGCCGGCCTCACCATGGGTGTCGATACCTACGATGCCGCCGTCGCCGGCCTGGGCGGCTGCCCGTTTGCCGCGCACAAGGGCGCCGCCGGCAACGTCTGCACCGAAGACCTCGTTTTCATGTGCAACGAAATGGGTATCGAGACCGGCATCGACCTCGACGCCTTGCTCGCTGCTGCGTGTGTGGCTGAAGAAGTCGTCGGCCATCCCTTGCCGGGCTCGGTGAAATCCGGCGGAACGCTCAAGGCCCTGCGCGAGAAACTGCGCGCCCACTGAACACACAAAATAAGTGGGGTCAGACCCCATTTATTCTCCTAAGCGTTTTATCAGGCACGCCACGAAAGCACACCATGGCCGCAAAAAACAATAATGCTTGAGGACAAGCTAAAGACTTTTTATAAAAGACTCATGTGGGTAGAAATACGGGTAGGAAATAAAAAAGCCCCATAAGGGGCTTGTTCATTAATGTACTGGCGGGGCAGAACATACCTCATCATAAACCGCCTAAATTTCCCAAGATCAAGCCGATCAAGCACTTGGGCCCCAGTTCATTATTCTAAATGTTGAGACATCTTCTTGTACCGAGAGTTTTCAGATCCTCTGTGCTAAAGGCTCCGGAATTAGAACCTGCCAGGTTGTCCCACTGTGCCCCTTCGACCCTGAACCGCCGTAGAGCTTTTGGGAAAGCTGTCGTTCAACGACCCAAGCTCAGCGACCCGGCGCACGGGACGCGTGGATTGCAAACCACGACGTCATGCCGGGTTCGCTGCAGCGCATGGTT
>CANKBG010000013.1 GCA_947479935.1 Comamonadaceae bacterium | reverse complement strand
GACCAAACCATATTCTGCAAACTGTGCAAGCGAAGTCCATACTTTTTGGCCGTTCAAAATCCAGCCTTCCCGACCATCGGTGCAACGTTCTGCGCGTGTTCTGACCATGCCCAAATCGGAGCCAGCGCCTGGCTCGCTTAGTAATTGACACCAAAGGTGTTGGCCCGACAATGCAGGCGCAATGTGTACTGACCTCACAGAGTCACTGGCATGTGCCATGACCGAGGGAATGACCATGCCCAAGCTGACATTGAAGAAGCTGGTAGGCACGTTGTATCTGCCTTCTTCTTGACGCCAAATCAGTTCTTGCATAGGCGTGCCACCACGCCCGCCCAATGCTGTGGGCCAAGTAATGGCGCCAAACCCAGCGGCTGCTTTTTTGGCTTGCCAATCGCGTGCTGCTTGCATGCGTTCGGCGGGCGAGAGGTGTTGCGCAAAATAATCATCAGGCCTGGCTTTGAGTGTGGCGTTGGCATCTAGCCATGCACGACACTCTGCCCTGAAACTGGCTTCGCTCTGCGAGTCATCAAAGTCCATCGAGCCATCGACTACAGGGCCGCGCAAATTGGCAAGCGCAGGGGTGTCCATTTTCAATTCGAGCTGCTGGGTTATGACTTCACGCCAAGCGTGAACGCTGCCCAATTCGACAGCCAACATGCGAGCACGGCGGTAGTGTAAATGACAGTCGAGTTCCCAGGTGTAGCCCATGCCACCATGCACTTGAATGCTTTCTTGTGCGGCCATGCTGTAAGCCTCGCTGGCCGACACACGCGCAGACGCAGCCGCCAAGGCCAATTCGGGTGCAGCCTGGGAGCTGGCCGAATCAGCCGTTAAAGCCCAAGCGCCGTAGTAGCAGTGCGCGCGTGCCAATTGGTTGGCCGTGTAAATGTCTGCCAGCTTGTGTTTGATGCCTTGATAAGAGCCGATGGTACGGCCAAATGCTTTGCGCTCTCTGGCATACGCGACCGACATTTCTAGGGCTGTGTCGGCCCCCCCTAATTGCTCAAACGCAATCAAAATGGCGGCACGTTGACGCACACGGTTGAGCAGAGCCAAGGTGTCATTACCCGCTACCACCTTGTCCAATACTTCAGCAGGTGAAGCATTGAATACAAGCTGTGCGAAGGGCTTGGCCGGGTCAATGGTTTTGAGGGCTGAGCGTGCGACGCTTTGATCGAATGCAACCAACACCAAGCAGGCTTGTCCTTGTGAATTTTGAGCCAATACCACCGCAAAATCGGCGCAACCACCATCCATGACCAAGCTAGAAGTCCCTGTTAACTGATGACCCTCAAATTGGGGCAAGCCAGAAATATTGCATAGCTCGTCCAGAGGCGCCGCAAGGGTGGCTTTGGCGCCTGCCGCAACGCGGGGCAACCACTTTTGTTGTTGTTCATCAGACGCGCCTAACAAGACAGCTTGTGTGGCCAGATACAAAGTAGACGCCAAGGGCAGGGCGCCAAGCTGACGACCGACTTCTTCGGCCACCACGCACAATTCCATCGCGCCCAGCCCAATGCCGCCGCAAGATTCAGGCAGCATCAAACTGGTCACACCCAATTCGCCCAAGCCTTTCCAAACAGATTCAGCATGGGTTTGGCCTTGGTCGATCACACTGCGTGTGACAGATACGGGACACTCTTTGGCAAGGAACTTACGAACCTCGTTGCGAAGCACATTTTGATCGTCTGAAAAATCGAAGTTCATGGTTTATTCAGCTTGTGCGACTTGTGTTTGACGGGAGGGCACTGGACGTGCAGTGTGGCCATAAAAAGTTTGGCCGTTGGCTGCCATGTTGCGCAAAAGCGTGGGAGGGCGTAAGTGGTCGCCAAACAAATCGGCCAATCGATCTGCCTCTTTCACAAAATTAGGCAAGCCGATGCCGTCTACATAACAGAAGGGGCCGCCGGTGTAGGCTGGAAAGCCGACGCCCAGGATGGCACCGACATCGCCATCTGCAGGCGCCAACAAAACGCCTTCTTCCATGGCGCGCGCCGCTTCTATGGCTTGCACGTACAAGATTCTTTGCTTCAAATCGTGTGCATTTGGCTGTTGTGCTTTGAGCGGATAGTTATCGGCCAAGCCTTTCCAGATCTGTTTGCCAGTTGAGTCGTAGTCGTAGAAGCCTTTTCCCCCTTTTTTACCCAAGCGACCCAAGTCAAACAGTTTTTTCAAAATGGGCACCGAGCGGCCTGGTTTGTAAGTGTCAGGAAACTCGCGAGCTTGTGCTTCTCCAGCATGCACAGAAAGTTCGATGGACAATTCGTCGGTAATGGCCAATGGTCCAACAGGCATGCCTGCATGACGCGCGCAATTTTCAATGAGCGCGGGGGCAATGCCTTCGGCCACCATGCCAATCGCGTCATCAATGAAAGCACCAATGAAACGGCTGGTAAAGAAGCCGCGACTGTCATTCACCACGATGGGCGTCTTCTTCAATTGTGCTACAAAGTCTAGCGCTTTGGCCAAAGTTTCATCCGAGGTTTGATTGCCTCGAATGACTTCGACCAAGGGCATGCGATCGGCAGGTGAGAAGAAATGCAGACCAATGAATTTGTCGGGGCGGCTAGTAGCTTTGGCCAACAAGCTGATGGGCAGTGCAGAGGTGTTTGTGGCGACTACACAATGGGTGGGCAGAACGGCATCCAAACGCTTGGTCACCTCAGCCTTGATAGCGCGGTCTTCAAACACAGCTTCAACCACCATGTCTGCATCTTTCAACATGTTGTAGTCTGTCGTGGGGGTAATGAGGGCCAAGATGCCATCGGCTTTTTCTGGTGTTGAATGACCTTTTTCAACCAATCGTTTCAACACCTTTTCGGCATGTGCTTTGCCTTTTTCTGCGGCGCTTTGATCGCGGTCGATCAAGACCACTTGAATGCCACGCTGGGCGGCAATAAGTGCAATGCCGCCGCCCATCATGCCAGCGCCAATCATGCCCAACTTTTTACTTTTGAAGGCTGGAATGTTGGCGGGGCGATGCATGCCCTTTTCAGCTTTTGATTTGTTGACAAACAAAGTTCGCACCATGGCACGAGAAACAGTGCCCCGCGTGAGCGTTGCCATATACTTGCTTTCAATGCGAAGCGCTTTGTCAATGGGCAGTTGAGCGCCTTCGTACAAGCAGCTTTGGATGGCCAGGGGCGCGGGCAAGTTGTGATAAGTGTTGGCTTGCAACATGGTATTACCCACCACGAAACTGGGCGCTACACGTGGATCTAAGGGGCCACCGCCTGGAATTTTGAAACCTTTGACATCCCATGGTTGGACTGCGTTGGGCGTTTCAATCAACCATTTTTTGGCCGCCGACAACAAGGCCTCAGGCTCGACCACTTCGTGAATCAAACCAATTTCTTTGGCTTTTGCAGCCGTCGCATGTTTGCCTTCTAAGAGGTAAGGCATGGCGCCCATGATGCCCAAAATACGCATCAACCTTTGGGTACCACCTGCGGCAGGCAATAAGCCAACCTGAACCTCTGGCAGTCCAACAAGCACAGACGGTGAATTGGCTGCAACACGGTAGTGACAACCCAAACACAGTTCAAAGCCGCCGCCCATGGCCACACCATTGATGGCTGCGGCAAAAGGCTTACCGCACGTTTCCATTTTTCTCACCAGCATGGAAAGTGATGCGCATTTTTCAAACAAAACTTCAACGCTGTCGTTGGTCATGCTGTCCAAATTGGCTTCCATGGCAATCAGATCTGCACCGGCTACAAAGGCATCTTTGGCTGAGGTTAGGATGGCGCCTTTCACATTGGCATCGGCAACAACTCTGTCGATGCAAGATGACAAATTGTTCATAAAGTCACCATCGATGACGTTCATGGTTTTGCCAGGATAGTCAATGGTCAGTGTGGCAATGCCATCGGCATCGACGGCGTATCGAATAATGTCCTGCATGGTAATTTGTCCTGTTTTATTTATGATCAAACGCGTTCGATAATCATGGCCGAGCCCATGCCCGCAGCAACGCACAAAGAAATCAGCGCGGTTTGTTTGCCGGTTCTTTCCAGTTCATCCAATGCAGTGCCCAAAATCATGGCTCCAGTAGCACCCAAAGGATGACCCATTGCGATGGCGCCGCCGTTCACGTTCATGCGGTCGTGAGGAATGTTAAGTTCTTCCATCATGGTCAGAACCACTGATGCAAAAGCTTCGTTCAATTCCCATAAATCAATGTCAGAAGCTTGCATGCACGCACGCGCCAAGGCTTTTCGCGCTGCAAAGCTGGGGCCATCCAGCATCAAAGTGGGTTCGGATCCGATGGCGGCAAAAGAGCGAATTCGTGCTCGTGGCTTGAGACCCAATTGGGTACCAATTTGCGCATTGCCAACCAGCACAGCTGCCGCACCGTCCACAATGCCCGAACTGTTACCGGCATGGTGAATGTGGTGAATTTTTTCTACTTGTGGATAGCGCTGCATGGCAACACTGTCGTAGCCATATTTTTCGCCCATGTCGGTGAAAGCGGGCTTCAGATTCGACAAGGATTCGGTCGATGTATCGGGGCGAATGGTTTCATCTTTTGACAACAGGGTGAGACCTAAAAAATCTTGTACCGGAATGACAGCGCCGTCAAATCGACCCTCAGTCCAAGCGCGATGCGCACGGCGATGGCTCTCTGCTGAATAGGCGTCAAGGTCATTGCGGCTGTGACCGCGCAACGAGCTCAAAAGGTCTGCAGAAATACCTTGCATCACAAAGTATGTTTTGGCAGAGACTTGAGGGTCTTGCGCCCATGCGCCGCCATCTGCGCCCATCGGTACACGTGACATCATCTCCACGCCTGCGCCAATGGCGAGATCGGCTTGCCCGGCCATGACTTTGCTGGCTGCAAAGGCAACTGCTTCTAGGCCTGAACCGCAGTAACGATTGATTTGCAGGGCAGGAACTTGTTGGTCAAAGTCGGCTTGCAACACAGCCATCCTGGCGATGTTGCCACCTTGCTCGCCCACGGGCATGACGCAGCCCATGACGACGTCGTCAATGGCAACTGTATCAAGTTGATTGCGCGCTTTGAGAGCTGCTAACGGTCGACTGGCCAGCCAAACTGGCGTTACTTCGTGCAGGCTACCATCTGGTTTGCCCTTGCCGCGGGGGGTTCTGACGTGGTCGTAAATCAAGGTTTCCATCTGTGTCTTCCAGGTTGGGGGCTAAGCCGAGTGAATCAACTAACGGCGCTGGTGGGTGAATTGGGCCGCAGCTAGCCCATAGTCTTGCGCAATGGGAAGAGTTTTCAGAGCTCGAAAACCCATTTTGGGTACTCTGAAGCTCAGTCTTTATTTTCGTCTTCTGTTCTAAGTAGCGCTTGAAGTTTGGCGGCTAACTCCAAAATTTCTTGAGTTGTTTCGGCGTTTCTTTTTGCAAATCCTGCGCTCACACCTGAGCGGACGACCAATCGGTTGTTTTTGTCTCTGTAAAGCAAGCCCTTCTGCAGAAGTTGGTCGACTTTGCGCCTGACCGTTTCGCGTGGAATGCCTGTCGCCTCACTGATGGACAGCACGTTGCAAGAGTTCATGAGCTTGTTGCGAAGCTCCATATCGTCCAATAATTTTTCTGGTACGTCCGCTCCACCTTTGCGAAAAAATTGAGAAACGTTATGAAGTGAAATCTCACCAAAGATGATCATCTGCACCATGTCGCCATCAAACTGATGGTAGAGCTTGCGCATCAAAGGCACGGTGAACTCCGCAATCAAATGTGAGATCTGATAGGCGTGTTTGTCTAGCAGCAGGGCTTTCTCAGAAGACGACTGTTTAGGCATGCGCTCAAGATACCAAACTTCCGCCATTTACGGGCAAAACTTGACCATTCACCCACTCAGCTTCAAGGGATGATAGGTACAACACGGCGGCCCCCACGTCTTGCGGTGGCCCCGCGCGAGCCACAGAGGCGGTTTTTCTGGCAACTTGCTCAGAGCCTTCCCAGTTGTTCATGGTGCCTAAAGAAAGGGCATTGGCAGTAATGCCATGACGGCCCATTTCGCCTGACAGGTTACGGATGAAACCGATAGCGGCCGCTTTGGCTGCGCCATATGCACACAAGCCCATGCCAGTGGCGGTGCGAGCTGCATCTGAATTGATGGCCACAATGCGGGCCCATTTTTTTTCAATCATGTGAGGCAAGATGACCTGACTAGCATGCATCAGACCATATAAATTGAGTTGTAACCAGCTGTCCCACTCCGCCGCGGGGGACTCTAAAAACTTGCTGTAGCCCCATCCCTGAGCAGGAATACCTGCGTTGTGAACAAAAATGTCGATGGCACCATGTTTTTGAATCAGTTCTGCGGTCATGTCAAAAATTGCCTGTCGATTAGTCATGTCTGCCACCGCGTAATCTTCTGAGAGACCTTCACCTTGAAGCGACAAAGCAGCTGCTTCCGCCCGATCTGTAAAAAAATCATTCACCACGACAGTAGCGCCTTGCCGCGCCAAGCACTGCGCCACGCCAAAGCCCATGCCTCTGCCAGCGCCACTGACCAATGCCACTTTACCGTCCAGTCTAAACATGCTGAGTCCTAATAGATTTCTCCCTGTCACTTTTCCTTAAACTCAGTTAGTCTGCATACTACATATGGAGGGGGTAAATGTCTGTCAAAGTGCGAACATATAGCCCTGATCAAGGTGCCGGACCCTTAATGGTTTTTGACGATGTCAACTCATTCAACTGCTAATTTATCTGCCAATGCCTCTCATGGACCTTTGACCGGTCTGAAAATAATTGAGTTTGCAGGCATTGGTCCTGGACCCTTTACCGGCATGATGCTGGCAGATATGGGGGCCGATGTGATCGTGATCGATCGCGCTGCCGATGTCGCCCGAGCTTCAAAATACCCGAGAGCGGCCAGCAATAGGGGCAAACGTTCAATTGCATTGGACTTGAAGTCGACTGCTGATCGCGAAGTGGTCTGGACCTTGATTGAATCTGCAGATGCGCTCATTGAAGGATTTAGGCCGGGCGTCATGGAGCGCCTTGGTTTTGGTCCAGAAGCCGTTGAAGCACGCAACCCCAAATTGGTCTATGGCCGGGTGACGGGTTGGGGGCAAACAGGACCTTTGGCGCAGGCCGCAGGACACGACATCAACTATGTCGCCTTGACTGGTGTCTTATCTACCTCTGCACGTCAGGGTCAAGCGCCCGTCATTCCCCCCACCATTGTTGGCGACATGGCTGGGGGTGCCATGTTCCTGGCGTTTGGTTTGGTGTGTGCATTGCTTGAAGCTCAAAAATCGGGTTTTGGACAAGTGGTTGATGCGGCCATGATCGATGGTGTCACTGCCATGAGTGGCTTGATGCATCAAATGCGCAGCAATGGCTCCTGGATGGATCAAACCGAGCGAAATTTTTTTTCAAACAGCTCTCCTTTTTATGAGGTGTTCGAGTGTTCGGATGGCCACTACATCACATTGGGTGCCATCGAGCCGCAGTTTTATGCGCAACTTTTGCGCTTGTTAAATCTTGACGATATCGATCCAACTTTGCAATATGACGCACGTCACTGGCCGCAACTTAAGCAAAGAATGGCGACAACCATTCATCAAAAAACGCGTGCTGAATGGCAAAGCTTGCTAGAAGGCACGGATGTTTGTTTTGCGCCAGTTTTGAGTTTGACTGAAGCGGCTGAACATCCTCATAACAAGTCGCGTGGCTTGTTTGTCGATGTTAACGGTCAGAGGCAACCGGCGCCTGCGCCACGTTTCTCAAGAAGTGTTGCGCGCAGTCCATCGCCTGGGGCTTTGTGTGGCGAACATACCGCGGAGATTTTGGCCGAGATAGGCGCTCACCGCACAAGAACCTAAGCTATCACTCGTCTTAATGGACTATGACACTTTGAGGATCCATCATCCAGAATCGGGTCTTTCTAAATTGAGATTTAAATTGACTCGAAAAATATGTCGAAAATTTTGAACATTCAGACCATGGAGCGCTTGTTACATGATTGATTACGCCAGCCGGCAGCGAACACCCCGCAAACACCTGATCGGGTTGACTGCGGTGGTGGTGTTGCACGGGCTGCTGTTTTGGGCCATCAATTCCGGACTTGCTCGCAAGTTTGTGAAGGTGCTCAAGGGACCGGTTGAGGCCGTCCTGTTGGAAGAGACTAAGCCCGACATTCCGCCGCCCCCGCCACCTCCGCCGCCTAAGAATTTGCCGCCCCCACCGCCCTCTTATGTGCCCCCCGTGGACATTCAGGTGGCCTCGCCTCCTCCGATGAATGCCATTGCGGCGGTGTCCAACACGCCACAGCCTGTGGCGCCGCCTTCGCCCTTGCCAGTGCAGATGAATGCGCCGCCCGCACCGCCTGCGGTCACAGCCGCGGTCATCAGTGCTTCGGGTTGTGAAAAGCCCGAGTACCCCAGCGCCTCTAAGCGCTTGGAGGAGGAGGGCACGGTGCAGCTGAAGTTCTTGGTGGGCGTTGATGGCAAGGTCTTAGAGTCAGCTGTTGAGAAGTCCTCGGGCTTTAGGCGTTTGGACGAAGCGGCAAGAGTTGGTTTGTCCAAGTGCCAGTTCAAGCCTGGCACGATCGATGGCCGGCCCCAGCAAAGCTGGGCGAGCATGAAATACACCTGGCGCTTGGAATAAGTTGTTCAAAGCAAACAGCCAAACACGACAGATCAAAACCACAAGAACCCAACACTTTTTGTTGACCATTTTTTAAATTTAATTGAATCCGTTTCAGAGGAGTCCTCCCATGATCAAGCAACTCAAAACTCTCGTCTTAGCCATCGGTTTGGTGGCAGGCATTGGTCTGGCCAGCACCAGCTTTGCGGCCAAGCCCAAAGAAGCAGCGCCTGCTGCTGCGGCGGCGCCAGCGCCCGCGGCTGAAGCGGCACCTGCTGCACCGGCTGCAGCGCCTGCTGCGGCAGAAGCCGCACCCGCGCCCGGTGCTCACGACGAGAACCCCTACGGCCTTGGCGCTTTGTGGGCCCAGGGCGACATCGTGGCCAAGGGCACTTTGCTGATCTTGGTGATCATGTCCATGGGCTCTTGGTTTGTGATCATTACCAAGTACTTTGAGCAATCGAAGGCTGCAAAGTTTGCAACGGCTGCCAAAGAGAGCTTCTGGAGCGCCTCTTCTTTGCGCCAAGGCGCAGACAGTTTGGCAGAAGACAGCCCTTTCCGCTTCATTGCAGAAAAGGGTCTGGAGAGCGCCAACAAGCACACGGGGTTGCTGGGCGCTGTTGACTTCAACACTTGGACGACACAGAACATTCAGCGCGCCATTGGCAACGTTCAAAGCCGCATGCAAGACGGCTTGGCGGTGCTGGCCACAGTGGGCTCCACTTCTCCTTTCGTTGGTTTGTTTGGCACGGTTTGGGGTATCTACAACGCGTTGGTCAAGATCGGTATGTCCGGTCAAGCGTCGATTGACAAAGTGGCCGGCCCTGTGGGCGAGTCCTTGATCATGACGGCCATTGGTTTGGCTGTGGCGGTGCCTGCGGTGCTGGGCTACAACTGGCTCGTTCGCCGCAACAAGGCGGTGATGGAAGATGTGAACGCGTTTGGCTCTGACTTGCACTCTGTGTTGCTGGCTTCAAGCAACAAGTAATTCAAGCTTGCTAAATAGACCAAGCTCAAAGAAACCCAAGCTCAAAATACTGAGAGGCCCATCATGTCAATGAACATCGGTTCAGAAAAAGACGATGAAATCATGAGTGAGATCAACACCACGCCCTTGGTGGACGTGATGTTGGTGCTCTTGATCATCTTCTTGATCACCATTCCTGTGGTGACAACGTCCATCAAGGTGGACTTGCCCAAAGAGAAGAACATGGTGCGCGAGACCAAGCCAGAGAACGTGATCATCTCGGTGGATGTGAAGGGCAAGATCTTCTTGTACGACACGCCCATTAAAAACTCAGACGACTTGCTGCAGCGCATGAAGAAGTTTGCGGTCATGAAGCCCCAGCCCGAGGTTCAGATCCGGGGTGACGGCAAGAGCGACTTTGAGTCGGTGGGCCGGGTGATGTATGCGGTGCAGCGCGCCGGCATCACCAAGGTCGGGTTCATCACCGAGCCGCAATAAAGGAAGAAGATCATGGGAATGAATATAGGCTCGGGCTCGGGCAGTGACGAGCCAGAAGTGATGATGGACATTAACACCACGCCATTGATTGACGTGATGTTGGTGCTGCTGATCATGTTGATCATCACAATTCCGGCGCAGTTGCACTCGGTGAATTTGGACATGCCGGTCTCCACGCCGCCGACTAAAAAGATAGACCCCGTGGTGATCAAGATTGATGTGGACGCCAGCAGCGTGATCAATTGGAACGGCAAACCGATTGCAGGGCGTGCAGATTTGGAGGCGAAGCTAAAGGAAGCATCGGCCATTCAGCCTCAACCCGAGTTGCACATTCGCTCGCACGCCAAGGCCAAGTACGAGTCTGTGGCGCTGGTCATGGCCAGTGCACAGCGCTTGGGGCTTAACAAGCTGGGCATCGTGGGCTCTGAGCAGTTTGTGAATTGATTTTTAAATTGCACTCTCTTTATTGAACGTAAAAAAACCGCTCTGTGAACTGACTAGAGCGGTTTTTTGTTGGAGAGTATCTTGGAAAGAAAATGCTCTTAGGCCTCAGCGTATTCCGTTAAAGCAGCTTTCATTTTTTTCATAGCCGCCACTTCAATTTGGCGAATGCGCTCGGCGCTCACGCCAAACTCGTCGGCCAAGTCGTGTAGCGTCAAGCCACCCGAGCCGTCGTCGTTCACTTTAAGCCAACGCTCCTCCACAATTCTGCGGCTGCGTTGGTCGAGGGATGCAAGGGCTGCGGCAATGCCATCGCTGGCCATCATGTCGCGCTGGTGCGCTTCAATCATGGCGGTGGGTTCGTGATGCGCATCGGCCAAGTAAGCGATGGGGCCATAAGCTACTTCACCATCGTCTGTGGGTGATGGGTCCAGCAGCACATCGCCGCCAGACATGCGCGTTTCCATTTCCATCACTTCCTCGCGTTTGACATTGAGGTCTTTGGCCATGCTGTCAATTTGAGAAGAGGTGAGGGTGTCGCGGTGTGTGCCTGTAGCTTCATCGGCTTCGGCTTTGAGGCCTTGCTTCATGGAGCGCAGGTTGAAAAACAATTTGCGCTGAGCTTTTGTAGTGGCCACTTTGACCATGCGCCAGTTCTTCAAGATGTACTCGTGAATTTCGGCCTTGATCCAGTGCATGGCGTAGCTCACCAAGCGCACGCCTTGATCAGGGTCAAAGCGTTTGACGGCTTTCATCAAACCGATGTTGCCCTCTTGAATGAGGTCGGCATGGGGCAGGCCGTAGCCTAAATATTGACGTGCCACAGAAACCACCACGCGCAAGTGCGAGAGCACCAACTTACCGGCGGCTTCGAGGTCGTTTTCGTTTCTCAATTTGCGCGCAAACTCTTGCTCTTGCTCGAGGGTGAGCATGGGCATGTGGTTAACCGCAGAAATATAGGCATCAAGATGTCCCAGCGATGGCACGGCGGCCCAGGGGTTTTGCAGGGTGATCGCAGTGTCCAAGGATCCAGCTAGGTTTGTCATAACAGAACTCCTTTCCGTAATGGATCGGATTTTAGCACTCTCTTGATGGGAGTGCTAAATTTATAAGTTACTGATTTTATTGATATTTATCAATTTCATGGGTTGCCAATGAGGTCTTGGAAGGCTTCCATGGGGATGAGGGCGCCACGGTGCTGAATGACCCTGGAAGCCAGTGCATTGCCAAATTTAGCCGCAATTTCTGCGCTGGCACCGCACAGCCGACGGCTTAAATAGCCTGCCGCAAAGGCGTCTCCCGCGGCGGTGGTGTCGATGACTTGTTTGACGAATCGAGTGGGAATGCTGTGCCACTTGGTGTGGTGCTCTTGCCTTACCAAGGTGTCGTTTGCGCCTCGCTTAATCACAAGCTCTGGAATGGCCAGACTTTGCGCGTGAATGAGCGCATCTTCTAAAGAGGCGCAATCAAATACAGCTTGATGATCGTCCAGAGTGATCATGGCGGTGTGACATGCGGCAAAGGCTTCAAGGTAAATGCTTTGAGCAAGCTTGCGGTCTGGCCAGAGTTTGGGTCTGAAGTTGTTGTCGAACACCACGCGAGCGCCATTTAGTTGCGCTCGCTTTAAGAGAGCAAAGAGTCGTGTGCGAGATACATCGTCCAGAATGGCCAGCGAAATGCCGCTGAAATACAGACAATCGAATTGAGCCAAGTGTTTTTCAAGCGACGTGACATTCGAGTGGAAGTAGGCTCGCGCGGCGCTGTTCTCTCGCCAAAAATGAAAGGTACGCTCGCCTTTTGAATCGGTTTCAATCAAATACAAACCTGGGAGTTTGTCATCGATGTATTCCACTTCGTTTAAGTTGAGACCCAATGTTTGCCATTCTTTGCGCAATGTTTGACTTAAAGGGTCTGTGCCTAGTCCGGTGGCGTAGCTCACTTCAATGGCGGTAGGTGCAGCGCAACGCCTAAGGTACACGGCCGTGTTGAAGGTGTCGCCACCATAAGAAAGCACAGACGGGCCAAAGCCATTGGCTTGCACCTCTAACATGCATTCGCCAATGGCCACAAATTGAAGCGGTTGCATGATAAATGTTTAGCCGTGCGGAGAAGCTTTGACGAAAGCACCCCCTTGATAAATGGCCGCTTTGTCATTGCCATCAATGTGGGGCTGTCTTTTTTCCGCAGCGCTTCTGAAAACATCAGAACTGTCGAGTGGGCGATAACCTATGTGCTTGGCATGCGTGTTGTCCCACCAAGTGGTTTGATTGTCAGACATGCCATAAATAATGGTGTGACCCACGATGGGCGCAGTGAGTGCTGCTACCACCAAACGCTCTAAATCATCGAAGCTGAGCCATGTGGCCAGCATGCGCCGGTCTTTGGGCTCGGCGTACGAAGAGCCTATGCGAAGGCTTACTGTTTCAATGCCCCAACGTGCCCAATACAGTTCTGCAAGGTCTTCGCCAAAGGCCTTGGACAAGCCGTAAAAGCCATCTGGCTTGGGTGGCATTTTGGTGTTGACCACTTCGTCTTGCCGGTAAAAGCCTGTGACGTGGTTGGAGCTTGCAAACACGATGCGCTGGGTGCCCTGCAATCGTGCAGCTTCATACAGGTTGACCATGCCCACAATGTTGCTAGCCAAAATAGGATTCCATGGCTGTTCTGTGGATACACCGCCCATGTGCACTACGGCATCCACGTCCTTCATGAGTGCCATCATTTGCGCTTTGTTTTCCAAAGAGGCGAGCATGATTTCTTCGCCGGGCGCACTGGCTCCTAACTCGCTACGGTGGCTTACACGCAGAACATCGCAATAAGATTTAAGACGAGGTCTGAGTTCTTTGCCCAAGTTTCCGCCTGCGCCTGTAAGCAAGAGCCGAGGAAATTTGAGAGGGCTGGCTGGAGGATTGAGCATGAATTTCTTTCGTCAAATAGTCAGTGAATGTGTTTAGCTTTTGAAGCGTTGGGCAAGGGCAGTAGCGCTGTCACGCAACACATTTTGATCGGCACCCACAGCCACAAACAAACAGCCTTGCGCGACGTAATGTTTGGCCAGTGCTTCATCGCCAGTCAGAATGCCAGGCGCTTTGCCGCAGGCTTTGATGCGGGCAATGGCATTGTCAATCACCTTCAACACTTCGGGGTGCTTAGGGTTGCCCAAGTGCCCCAGTGCAGCAGACAAATCGCCGGGGCCAATGAAGACGCCGTCGACCCCATCGACGTTGGCAATAGCCTCTAAATTTTCCAAGCCTTGTAGGGTTTCAACTTGAAGAAGCAAACACAACTCGTTGGCATTCAGGTGTGCATAGTCCTTGACACGGCCATAGTTGCTAGCGCGAGGTGCGCCAGCATAACCCCTTACACCGTGGGGCGGGTACCGCGTGTATGAAACGGCGTTGTGTGCTTCTTCTGCAGTTTGAATGTAGGGCACCAAAAGGTTTTGCACACCAATGTCAAGCAGGCGCTTGAAAGTGACCATGTCATTCCATGGCGGGCGCACGATGGGCGTAGCAGTGCCGCCTTTCATGGCTTGCAATTGGGCTAAAACTTCGCTGACATCGTTGGGAGAGTGTTCCATGTCAAGCAACAACCAGTCATAGCCACAATCGGCCAAAATTTCAATGCTGATGGGGCTGCACAAATGGGACCACAGGCCAATTTGTTTGTGACCCGTTCGAATGGCTTGCTTGAATTTATTGTGAATGTTTTGCATGACTTTGTTCCGCGGTAGGTTTTGAAAATTAACGAACCAAGGCTGGCATTTTGGGGTTGAAGGTCCAGCCTGGCATGAGGTATTGCATGGCCATGGCATCGTTGCGAGCGCCTAAGCCGTGTTGCAGATAAAGTTGATGGGCTGCTTCTACAGCTTCCATGTTGAGCTTGACGCCTAGGCCGGGTTGCGTCGGCACCTCGATCATGCCGCCCTTAATTTGCAGCGGTTCTTGTGTCAGGTATTGGCCGTCTTGCCAAATCCAATGGGTGTCAATGGCTGTGACTTTGCCGGGGGCCGCCGCCGCGCAGTGGGTGAACATGGCCAAGGACACATCGAAATGGTTGTTGGAATGTGAGCCCCATGTGAGGTCATACATTTGGCACAACTGCGCCACCCGCACGGAGCCCTGCAGTGTCCAGAAGTGAGGGTCGGCTAATGGAATGTCAACCGACTGCAACTGGATGCTGTGTGCCATTTCGCGCCAGTCGGTGGCAACCATGTTGGTGGCGGTGGGCAAGCCTGTGGCGCGTTTGAATTCGGCCATCACTTCGCGGCCTGAGTACACACCTTCTGCGCCGCAGGGGTCTTCAGCGTAGGCCATGGTGTTACGGTGATCCCGCAGCAATCGAACGGCATCTTTCAAGAGCCATCCGCCGTTCGGGTCTAAGGTGATGCGGGCTTCTGGGAATGTTTCGTGCAAGGCCTCAATGGCTTCCACTTCTTCTTCACCTCGCAACACGCCGCCTTTCAGTTTGAAATCTTGGAAACCGTAGCGATCTTGAGCCGCTTTGGCCAGCCTCACGATGGCCTCGGGGGTGAGTGCTTCTTCATGCCGCAGACGTTGCCAATCGTTGTTGGCATCCGGTTCGCTGTGGTAGGGCAAGTCTGTTTTTTGGCGATCTGCCAAGTAAAATAAATACCCCAAAACTTGAACGCTGGCGCGCTGCTGGCCTTCACCAAGTAAAGCTGCAACAGGCACGCCCAAGTGCTGGCCCAGCAAGTCGAGCAGCGCACTTTCTATGGCAGTGACAGCATGAATGGCAATGCGCAAATCAAAAGTTTGGTTGCCACGGCCGCCCGCATCACGATCGGCAAATTTGTGTTGCAGTGAGTTGAGTAAGTTCTTGTACTGACCCATGCTTTGGCCTTCGATCCAAGGTTTTGCATCCTCAATGGTTTTGCGAATTTTTTCACCACCTGGCACTTCACCAATGCCTGTGTTGCCGCTGGAGTCCGTCAAGATGATCAGGTTGCGCGTGAAAAAAGGGCCATGAGCGCCACTCAGGTTGAGCAGCATGCCATCCCTCCCTGCGACAGGAATGACTTGCAATCGTGCGATGGTAGGTGTGGTGTTCATAGGCGTTAAAGTAGACTTTGAAATGCAGAAATGGCTGATTTTAAGAGATCGTACAACTTGTCATGAAATGCGAATCAGTGGAGAAACCCCAGGCTGACCTGAAACTTAAATTGCAGCGCGTTCACTTTTTCTCAACCGATCACGGCTGTTCGATAAATGGGTTCTCATGGCAGCTCGCGCAGCCTCCGGATCTTGAGCCGAAATGGCATTCAAAATACTTTCGTGTTCTTCATGGACTCGACGCAAATAAACCAGACGCTCGGGTGTCACGGGAAGGGGGGTTTCAAGCCGAGCCCGGGGTATGGCACCCGTACCCAATGAGTGCATCAATTCTTGAAAATGCTTGTTTTGAGTGGCGCGTGAAATCTCTTGGTGAAAGAGAAAGTCAGCTTGTACCGCATCAAGACCGTTTTGGATGGCGCGCTCGAAAGCCGCCATGGCTTTTTGCAATTCGTCCAGATTTTCAGCGGTTCTCCTCTGAGAAGCAAGTGCTGCTGCCTCAGTTTCAATGCTGATTCGAAAATCAAGGAGTGCAATCACTTCGCGCAGAGTGCCCAATTGGTGGGCGCTGATTCGAAATGAAGGGGCGACTTCTTGGGGTAAAACAAAGGTGCCAATGCCATGCCGAGTTTCAACCAAGAAGGACGCTTGCAAGCGAGAAATGGCCTCTCGCACCACAGTGCGACTCACGCCAAAGTCTTGCATGATTTCTGCTTCGGTTGGCAACTTTTGACCCACTCGAAGTTGGCCCGCACGAATTTGCGCGGTCATTTTTTCGACCAAAAGTCTCGCTAAACTTTTTGTTTTGCGAGGCTCTTTCAGTGTGGCTTGGTTTGAACTCATGGGGTAACTGCTAGAATCAAAAGTGCAAGATAACCGGATAATTTAAGTTGTACGACAACATGCTGCTACAATCGATTCCATTGAAATGTAACAGAAGCCTTTTGAAATTGTGTTAAATATTTTTCATGACACCGTTTGAGATCTTTTCGTCCCACCATGACCTGGTCGGCGAGTCGCCTGTTTGGGATGCCGAAGGTGCCTGCTTGTGGTGGGTCGACATCGAGTCGAAGTGCATTCGGCGGCAAAGTTCAGGGGGGGTGCTTGAAAGTTGGCGTCTTCCAGAAAAAGTGGGTTGCATAGCGCTCACTGCAGATCGGCGCGTTTTAGCCGCCATGGAATCGGTCATTGCACTCTTAACTTTAAAAGAGGCCGGGGCTTATGAGCAATCCACCATAGTTAACATGGCGCATTCCAGTGCGGGCATGCGATTCAACGATGGGCGTTGCGACCCCTCGGGCCGCATGTGGATGGGCACCATGGTGATGGACATGGGCAAAGCTGAAGCTGCCGGTGGCCTTTATTGTTTGGATGAAAGAGGTCTCACAGGCCCTCATGTCACGGGCTTGTACACACCCAATGGGCTGGCTTTCAGCCCCGATGGCGAATTCATGTATTTTTCTGATTCCCACCCAAAGGCGCAAAAAATTTGGCGCTGCAACATTAATTTGGCCACAGGCCAACTCAGCCACAAAGAGCTGTTTGTTGACATGTCTTCTCTGCCAGGCAGGCCCGATGGTGCGGCCATGGACGATCAGGGGCACTACTGGATTTGTGGCAACGATGCAGGCATGGTTCATTGTTTCGACGCCGCTGGCCGTTGTCTTGAGTCTGTCTCAGTGCCGTTTCCAAAGCCCGCCATGTGTGCATTTGGAGGCCCTGATTTACAAACACTTTTTGTAACGTCCATCATTCCGGGTGACAAAGCCTTGGACATCACTGGCTTGAGTGGCAATGTCGTGAGCTTGCAACTCAAACATAGGGGTTTGCCAGAGCCTGTATTTTCTAGATTTCCTGCAACATTGTGATTCAGAATTTTTAAGCCAAGTTAATTTGTTAATTTCTCAAACTTTAGGAGACACCGTGAAAATTAAACTTCTTTTTTCTGCCTTAATTGCAGCTGGGTTTGCATTCTCTGCACAGGCCACAGAGTTCCGTTCTGCAGACACGCACAACGCAGATGATTACCCTACAGTGGTGGCTGTCAAGCACATGAGCGAAGTGTTGGAAAAGCTCAGTGGTGGCAAACACAAAATCAAAGTTTTTAACAAAGCGGCTCTGGGTCAAGAAAAAGAAACCATTGATCAAGTGAAAATTGGCGCCCTAGATTTCACGCGGGTCAACGTCGGCCCGATGAATGGCATTTGCCCCCTCACGCAAGTGCCCACCATGCCTTTCTTGTTCTCCTCCGTCGATCACATGCGCAAGTCCTTGGACGGCTCTGCTGGTCAAGACATTCTTAAAAGCTGTGAAGCTTTTGGCTTTATCGGTTTGGCCTTTTATGACTCAGGTGCACGCTCTATTTATGCCAAAAAACCCATCAAGACAGTGGCCGATGCCAAGGGTTTGAAAATTCGTGTTCAGCAGTCTGATTTGTGGGTGGCATTGGTCAGTGCCATGGGTGCGAATGCAACGCCTATGCCATATGGTGAGGTCTACACTGGCTTGAAAACAGGCCTGATTGATGCTGCTGAAAATAACATTCCATCATTTGACACAGCCAAGCACGTTGAAGCTGTGAAAATCTATTCACGCACAGAACATTCCATGGCACCAGAGATGCTTGTGATGTCTAAGATCATCTGGGATAAGTTGCCCAAGGCAGATCAAGACATGATTCGCTCAGCAGCCAAAGAGTCTGTGGCATTTCAGCGTAAAAAATGGGATGAGCAAGAAGCCAAATCATTGGCCAATGTCAAAGCGGCTGGCGCGGAAATCGTGGAAGTAGACAAGAAGTCATTCCAAGCGGTCATGGGCCCTGTCTACGACAAGTTCATGATCACGCCTGACATGAAACGTTTGGTCAAAGCGATTCAAGATACCAAGTAATCAAATCTGCGCCAGGTTGAAATTTCAGGGCTCCATTCATGTTCACTAAATTTTGTGCGGCCTTGTCAAAGATCAGCCTGATGCTCGCCGTGATTGGTTTGTTGTCTGTGGTGTTGTGCGTCCAATGGCAAGTCATTGGACGCTACGTATTCAATGACACACCCACATGGGCAGAGGCTTTGGCCATGCTCATTGTCCTGTTTGTCACCGCCTTTGGACTGGGAGTGGGGGTGCGCGATGCAGGCCATATTGGCATGGAGTCGCTCATTGTGTTGTTGCCCGTGAAGTGGCGCTTGCGTTTAGAGTTATTGATTCACGCCTTGGTGGCTGTCTTTGGATTTTTGATGGTTCAAAGTGGGTGGATGTGGGCTAGCGCCAAATGGCAAGAAAAGAAGCCCATGCTGCCGGTGCCCGATGGCATTGACTATGTGCCTGTGATCATTGCAGGCGCCCTCATTTTTATTTTCTCAATTGAGCACATCGTGGCGTTGCTTCGCGGTGAAGTTGTGGAGCCGTCATGGAATTAACCATTCTGGGCCTTAGTTTCACGCTGCTGCTCATCTTGGGTGTGCCCGTTGCGTTTGCTATTGGCTTGTCATCAGTGGCCACCATTCTGGCGGCCGGTTTGCCTGTTGCCGTTGTCTTCCAAAAAATGGTGGGCGGCATGCAGATCTTTTCCTTCTTGGCCATCCCGTTTTTTGTATTCGCTGGCGAACTGATGCTCTACGGTGGCATTGCCGACCGCATCGTTAAATTTGCAAACAGTTTGGTAGGCCACGTTCGCGGTGGCTTAGGCATGAGCAACGTATTGGGCTGCACTATTTTTGGCGGCATAGCAGGCTCGCCTTTGGCTGATGTATCTGCCATTGGGTCGGTCATGATTCCTCTGATGAAAAAGGAAGGCTATGACGCGGACTACGCAGTCAACGTCACCACCCATGCGGCCTTGGTTGGGGCCATCATGCCAACCTCTCACAACCTGATTATTTTCACCTTGGCCACTTCGGGTATTGCCTCTGTGAGTATCTTGGGATTGATTTTGGCAGGCCTGGTACCCGCTATTATTTTGACCATTTGCAATTTAGCAGCTGCTTATTACGTAGCCGTGAAACGCGGTTACCCCACACATGGCAACTTCCCGGGTTGGAATGTCGTGCTGATGGCCTTTTTGGCAGCTCTGCCCGGTTTGTTTGTGGTGGTCATTATTTTAGGCGGCATTTTGTCGGGCGCATTCACAGCCACTGAATCTGCGTCCATTGCGGTTGCTTGGGCATTGTTTGTAACTGTGGTGGTTTATCGTTCACTCACTTGGGCGCATTTTTTAAAGGCCTGTGCCAAGGCATGTAAAACGACAGGCGTGGTGTTGCTGCTCATTGGCATTTCCGCCGTCTTTGGTTATTTCATGGCCTTGTATGAAGTGCCACAAAAAACGGGTGAGATGATGAAGATGGTGAGCAGTGAGCCCTGGATCATCTTTCTCATGATCAATGTGTTGTTGTTTATTCTGGGGACATTCTTGGACATGGCGGCCACCATCCTCATTTGCACGCCCATTTTCTTGCCTATTGCCATGCAATTTGGCATGGACCCTCTGCAGTTTGGTATTCTCATGCTGATCAATTGCGCGCTGGGCCTGAACACACCGCCAGTGGGTACAGTGCAGTTTGTAGGGTGTGCCATTGGAGAAATTTCGGTCGGGCAGGTCATGCGTACCATTGGACCCTTTTACAGCGCATTGGGAATGACTTTGCTGGCAGTCACCTACGTTCCTGCCTTCTCTTTGTGGTTGCCGCAAGTCTTTAAATAAGTTTTTATGTCCGCTTCTGTGTTTCCTGTGATTGCCATGCATGATGCCGACAACGTGGCCATCGTGGTCACTGACGGCGGGCTGAAGTCGGGTGACAGTGTTCGCAAGAATGCTGCAGCTGAACCTGTAACATTGGTGAGCGCGGTTCCTCAAGGGCACAAAGTGGCCATGGCTGACATTCTTGCGGGTCAGACCGTGCTTCGTTACAACGTGTCCATCGGTCTTGCCAAGGAAAACATTGCTGCGGGTAGTTGGGTGCACGAGCGTTTGCTGGTCATGCCCGCTGCACGCGATTTTGCAAATTTACCCATGAGTACCGCGCCCAAAAAAGCGTTTGAAAAACTAGAAGGCTTCACATTTCAAGGTTTCCGAAACTCGGATGGCTCAGTCGGTACGCGAAATATTCTGGCTGTCACCACCACGGTGCAGTGTGTGGCCGGTGTGGTGACTTTGGCTGTTCAAAAAATCAAAGAAGAACTTCTGCCTCTTTACCCCAATGTCGATGATGTGGTGGGCATAGAGCATACCTATGGCTGTGGTGTTGCAATTGATGCACCTGATGCCGTCATTCCCATTCGAACCCTTCGTAACATCAGTTTGAATCCAAACTTTGGCAACGAGATTTTTGTCATCAGTTTGGGTTGTGAGAAATTACCGCCTCAGCGCTTGTTGCCACCTGGAAGTTTTCCCTTGGTGGATGAGCGTGCAATCACTGAGGGCCCTCACACAGTTTGTTTGCAAGATGATCATCATGTGGGCTTCATGTCCATGCTTCAAAACATTGCCGATGGCGCCAAGCTGCACCTTGAGCGTTTGAATGCCAGAAGACGAGAAGCAGTGCCTGCCAGCGAGCTGGTGGTGGGCGTGCAATGTGGCGGAAGCGATGCCTTTTCAGGCGTTACCGCCAACCCCATTGTGGGTTATGCAACTGATTTATTGGTCCGTGCAGGTGCCACAGTCATGTTCAGTGAAAACACGGAGGTGCGCGATGCGGTAGAGCAGCTGACGCACCGCGCTGTCAGTGTCGATGTGGCACAGCGCATCGTTGAAGAACTGGATTGGTACGACAAATATTTGGAAAGAGGCCATGCAGATCGCAGTGCCAACACCACACCTGGCAACAAGGCGGGCGGACTTTCTAACATCGTTGAAAAAGCCATGGGTTCCATTGTGAAGAGTGGATCCTTGCCCATTCAGCATGTGTTGGCACCCGGCGAAAAACTCAAACCCGAGCAGAAGGGCTTGGTCTTTGCAGCGACACCTGCAAGCGATTTTATTTGCGGCACTTTGCAATTGGCCGCGGGAATGAATGTGCATGTCTTTACCACTGGCAGGGGAACGCCCTATGGTTTGCAAGCCTGCCCTGTCGTTAAACTGGCAACGCGTACAGACTTGGCCCGGCGTTGGCACGATTTGATGGACATGAATGCGGGGCGAGTTGCCGAGGGCGAAATTACCATCGAAGAGGGCGGTTGGGAGCTATTTCAATTGCTATTAGAAGTCGCCAGCGGCCGCAAAACATGGGCCGAGCATTGGAAACTTCACAATTCATTGGTGTTGTTCAATCCGGCCCCTATTACTTGAAAACTCAAAGGAGACGAAAATGAAAAAACTAATTTGTGGTCTGATGTCTGCCATGTGCCTTTCAGGTGCAATGGCTTGGCCAGATAAAACGGTTTCTTTGGTGGTGCCATTTCCTCCAGGGGGCTCAACAGATTTAATTGCCCGTACCTTGGCGCCTAAGTTGCAAGAAAAATTGGGCGGCTCATTCATCATCGATAACAAAGCAGGTGCTACAGGCACCATTGGTGCTGGTTTCGTCACCCGCGCAGCGCCTGATGGTCACACATTGTTTGTCTCATCACTCGGCCCTTTTGTCATTGCGCCCCATCTCATGGCCAAAGTACCTTATGACGCACTGAAAGACTTTGACTACATCACCATTGCCGTTCAAGCGCCCAATGTTCTTGTGGTGCCTGCCAATTCGCCACACAAAGCCATGAGCGACATCATTGTTTTTCACAAAGCCAACCCCCATAAATTCACATTGGCATCTTCTGGCAATGGCAGCAGTGATCACCTCACAGCAGAATTGTTTTGGCAACAAACGGGTACCACAGGCATCCATGTGCCTTACAAAGGGGGCGGACCAGTGATGACTGATTTGTTGGGTGCGCAGGTGGATGGCTCTTTCATGAACATCAACACAGCCATGCCGCAAATACTGGCTGGTAAATTGCGAGCCTTGTCCATTACCAGTGCTAAGCGTTCGCCCTTATTGCCCAATGTGCCGTCGCTAGAAGAGTTGGGCATTACGGAGGCCAATGTGTATTCTTGGCAAGCCATTGCAGCCCCTAAAGGTTTACCCGCCGATCTGAAAAGTAAACTGCATGCAGCCATTGTGAGCAGTCTGAATGATCCTCAAGTCAAGCCGAAATTGCTCGAGCTTGGATTTGAAATTGTGGCCAACTCACCTGAGCAGTTCACGGCTTACCAAGCTTCAGAATTTGCACGTTGGAAGAAGCTTATTCAATCTAGAAATATCAAAGCCGACTGATGGGTGTTTATACCCATCTGAATACATTTCCTGTAAAGGTTTTTGCTGTTAACCTCCCTCTCTTATGATAAAAAAATTTGCAATTGGATTGGTACTTTTGTTGGCGGCCCTGGTCCTGGCTGTGGGTGGTTTGTATGCCAAAGGCGGCCGAGCAGAAGTGCTTTTGTGGGTGGTCAAAATTTTTCTTCGACAAGAGCACGAGCCCAATCGAGAAGTTACATGGGGCATTCCAGCCTCTAACGGTCAGACTTCAACAGCGCTTTCCCAAAAGAAACCACCCAATATCATTCTCATTGTGGCCGACGACTTGGGCTATAACGACATTACTTTGAACGGTGGCGGCTTGGCCAAAGGCACAGTACCCACGCCCCATATTGACAGCCTAGCGCAGCAGGGTGCCAATTTCGAAACCAGTTACTCAGGCAATGCCACTTGTGCGCCTTCACGTGCTGCCATGATGACGGGCCGCTACCCCACTCGATTTGGTTTTGAATTCACGCCCACACCCAAAGAGTTTATGAAGGTGATTGGCCATTACAAGGGCCCCAATCAGTTGTACGACGCCATCTATCACGCAGATCGTGAGAAAGATCTCATTCCTTACGAAACCATGGGACTGCCACGATCTGAAATTACCCTGGCCAAATTGCTCAAGGGCAATGGCTACCGAACACTCCATGTGGGTAAATGGCATTTAGGCGATGCACCTCAGTTCCAGTCGCATGTTCATGGTTTTGATGAGGCCTTGTCGTTTCAGCACGCCAGTTCTTTGTACTTGCCAGAAAACGATCCGAATGTGGTGAACTCCAAACAAGACTTTGACATCATTGATAAGTTTCAATGGGCCGCAGGCGACTTTGGTATTCGGTTCAATGGCAGTAAGCCCTTCAAGCCTAAGAAGTACGTGACAGATTACCTGACGGATGAGGCTGAAAAAGCCATTGAAGCCAATAAAAATTCGCCTTTCTTCCTATTCTTGGCCTACACCGCCCCCCATACGCCACTTCAAGCCACGAAAGAAGATTACGAAGCTTTGTCGCACATTGAAGATCACACCTTGCGTGTGTATGCGGCCATGGTTCGAAACCTCGATCGCAACGTTGGCCGTGTGCTTAAAACGTTAAAGGACAAAGGCTTAGACGACAACACACTGATCATTTTTACCAGTGACAACGGCGGAGCGCATTATGTGGGCTTGGACGGCTTGAACAAGCCTTACCGTGGTTGGAAAGCCACCTTTTTTGAAGGCGGTATTCGAGTTCCCATGTTCATGCGGTGGCCCGCTGGTATTCCGCAAGGCGTGAAACCCCAACTGGTTGTCAACCACATGGATATTTTTGCGACGGCTGCTGCTGTCACAGGTGCAAAATTGCCCAGCGACCGCCCCATGGATGGCATTAATTTGTTGCCGCAAATTGCCAAGCCTGCAGACAAAGGCCCCCCGCGCCCCATGTATTGGCGAACCGACTCCTACCGTGTGATTCGTGAAGGTGATTGGAAACTTCAAGTCGCACAAAATCCCAAAAAGGATTGGCTCTTCAACATGGCAGTTGACCCGACCGAAAAACTTAACTTGGCTTTGAAAGAGCCAGAAAGAGTGGCCGCCATGAAGCTGAAGTTAGAGGCCTTCAATGCCACACAGGTCAAGCCCAGCTGGCCTGCCATGGCAGAAGCCGCCATTGCCATAGACAAACACTTAAAGCAAACAACCTTGCCTGAGGATGAGGTTGTCTACTACGCTAACTAAGTTTTGCTTATGAGCTTAAGGCGTGGTGTTTTGTCAATTTAATTTGTTTGGATAAATGCCACCAAGGCCTCTGCCACTTCTACACCTTTGTCTTCTTGCACAAAGTGTCCGGCCCCTCTAATTTGAGTGTGGTTTTGCCCAGCAGCACCGGGCACTTTTTTCTGCCACATCACTTGACCCCCTTTGGTGACTGGGTCGCGGGTGCTGAACAAGGTGATGAAGGGCTTTTGCCATGCCTTGAAAACGTCCCAAGCACGCTCATTGGCTTCGCGTGCAGGGTTGCTGGGGTCGATGGGCACCAAGGTCGGGAACACGCGTGCACCGACTTTGTAACGACGGTTGGGGTAGGGTGCGTTGTAAGCCGCTACCTCTGTGTCAGTCAGACCTTTGGCACATCCAGTTTTAACAATTTTGCCAATGGGAAACCAAGGGCTGTAAATGGCAAAGGCGCGCCAAATGTGAAACGCTCGGGGTACTTTGCCAGTGCCTGTGGGCAGGCCGCCATTGCTTAATGCAATGCGGTCAAATCGCTCTGGCATTTCTGCGGCCATGCGCAGTCCAATGAGTGAGCCCCAATCTTGGCAGAAGAGCGTGATGCCACTCAAATTTTGAGACTCCAGCCAAGCACTCATCCATTGAACATGGTTGGCGTACGTGTAGTCCGAGCGTAGTGTGGGTTTGTCGGTACGGCCAAAGCCCACTTGGTCGGGCACTAACACGCGCATGCCGGCATTGACCAGCACAGGAATCATTTTGCGGTACAAAAATGACCATGCGGGTTCGCCGTGCATGAGCAACACCACAGGGCCATCCTTGGGGCCTTCGTCAATGTGGGCCACGCGCAAGCCACCGATGTCTGTGTAGTGGGGTTGATAAGGAAAATCGGGTAAGTTGTTGAAGCGCTCTTCGGGTGTTCGAAGAACATGTTGAATGTGGGGCAGTGTGCGCATGCTGTACTTTCAAAAGCGCGAGCTGGTTTGAATGGTTTTGCCACCTGCGGGCAAACTCAGAATGTCACCGTCTTTGGCCACTTGAATCTTGCCTTTGAACACGTCAGAGGTGCCTTGTAAAAAAACATCGACCAGCCCCGGTAAAGGCAAAGGCGGTGCAATGTGATTGAGTAGCAAGAAGCCGACTTGAGACTTTGCGGCAATTTGTGCGGCCTCCACGGGTGAGGTGTGATAGTCGGTAATGTCTTTCATCAGTTGTTCCAGTTTGTCGCGCTTGGCTGCCTTTGCGCCTTCTTGCATCAATTTCATCAATTCCATCGACATGGCCTCGTGTATCAGCACATCGACACCTTGAGCTTCACGTTGAACGTTTGCTGAAGGCGTGGTGTCACCACTGATCACAATGCTTCTGTCTTTGTATTGAATTTTGTAACCCACTGCAGGGTGAATGGGCGCGTGCGTCACACTGAAGGCATAAATTTTGGTGTCGGCCTTTTCAAAGACCAGGGTGGCTTTGTCGTCTTGCAAGCCAAAAGAATGAGCCACTGCACCGAAGCCGCTTTGGGGCAACAGGGCATCGCCATGGTGCGCCACTCTGTAGCCGCGGTCTAGGCTGTAGGCTTGCATAAAACCGTTCATCACCGTGTCCACGCCTTCAGGTCCATGTACCTTGACGGGCTCTGCGTTGGCATTGGAGACCCAACGTTGAAGTAAAAGTTCACCCATGCCATCAATGTGGTCGGAATGGAAGTGGGTTAAGAAAATGCCATCAATCAGTCCTGGATTGAAGCCCATTTTTCCAATATTTCGTGCACTGGTATTGCCCGTGTCAAAGACAAAAATTTGCTGGCCCGCAATGACCACGGTGCAAGGGCCGCCGCGCTCTTCATCAGGCATGGGTGAGCCGGCGCCGCACACAGCAATGTGCAAGCCATCGGGCAAGTCTTTGAGGGGGTTGCTGCTTATTCGTTGAATGGCAACACGCTTTGCGACTGCCAAGCTGATGGGCGCACGGAAAAGATACAAGCCAGCAGCGATCAATGTCAAGACCAGTAAACCAATACCAATTTTTTTAATGCTCATTTTCAAACTCCAAAAATCCGGGCCAATCGAACACCAAAGCCTTGAACCCAAGGTGCGACATAACGCAACTTGGGGCGACGAGCTTCAGCGGCTTTGATGATTTGCTTCACAATGACGTGTGTGCTTTTGGCTTCTAGCCACTTGAAGGTGGTGAGCTCTTCTTTTTTCATTTTCTCTGCTTGATGGGCAAAATAAGAATTCGCATCCATCCATGCGTATTTGCTGTTGATCATGGCCTGGTTAAATCCGGTGTGAATGGCGCCTGGTTCAATCAGTGCAATGTGAACGTTCTTTTTTAGTTGGTCCATTTCGGCCCGCAGTCCTGCGCCAGCAGCGGACAGCGCAAATTTGCTCATGCTGTAGGGCATCAGAAAGGGCGTCGGAATTCTGCCAGCAATGGAGCTCACCAATAAAACCGTACCGCTTTCTCGTTTGATCATGTTGCGAAGAGCCACTTGTGTAAGTTCTAAAGTGCAAAAAAGATTGACTTCAAACAATTGGCGCACTCGATTCATGTCCACCTCGGCCAACGAGCCCGACTCACCCATGGCCGCATTGTTGACGAGAACATCGAGGTCGTATTGTGCTAACTTTTCTCGATCCTGCTCGAGTGTGATGTCGAGTTTGAAAACTTCAAGCACAACATTCTGAGTGCGCGCTTCCTGCTCCAAGCTCAAGGCTTGCGCGTCAGTTTGAGTGGTGGCCAGAACGCGGTGGCCCCGTTGAGCCAAAGCAAATGCGGTGTCCTTGCCTATGCCTGAGCCTGCGCCAGTGATTAAAATTGTTTTGTTCATGTGTTTGCTTTGATGTGAACCCGAGTCAACCGGTCCATTGAGCACCAATAAAAATCGCGTTGCCAACCCGCGCTGGGAAATACCACGCCTTGCATGAGGCCACCTGTTCGAATGCGCGATTTTTCTTGGCCAGTTTCAATGTCAAGCACGACCACTTGTTCATTGAATCGGCTGTAATCGTTCACGCAAAGTTCGCCAGTATCTGGAAAGAGCAACATGTGACTGGCAGCGCCAAAACTTGAGTGGTGCCAAAGTTCTTCAAGTTCTAAGCGGTCTGCATGGTCATTTCGCTGAACACGCCATGCTCTTAAATGTCGATTGGCCGAGTCGTAGGCCACCACAATCTTGCGTTTTTGATCTAGGAGGGGTGGGTTGGTAATGGCGCCACCTGATAAACCGCACACAGGCCAGCTTTGATGGTTCGCCGAGTTGGTTAAGGAAACTCGAATTAAGCGGTTGGCGAATGCATTGAGGCCGGCGCCTAGCATGCTGACCAAGTAATTGTGAGCACCATTGTCCATGAACCAAGCGTCGTGTTCATCTAGCACCACATCCCAACCATGGCTTTGGTTCGCGTTTTTTAAATAGTCGAATTCCCAATCAGGGTCTTTGACAAGTCTTTGCTCAGAATCGCGCCAGTGGTATCGAAAGATACGCGTCACACCCACCACATAAACGGTATTGCCTTTTGCACTTAAGCGGGCCACTGAAGCTTCGGGACATTCAAGGGTGGTAGACGCTAACTCAAGGGTGTCTGCATTGAATGTGGTCAATTGTGCAGGCGTAGTGGCGGATAGATTTTTAGTGACCACCAAGCCATTTTGCAGCACCACAAATGAGTTGTAAGCCTCGTTCACGGGAAGCTTGAGCGTGCGAAGCAGTTGGCATTGTCGATTGAGTTGATGTGCATACCGGCCATACACCACCAGCAAGTGGCCATTGGCATGCACCGCCATGCCGCCTGGCCACATAGGCCCGCCTGCCAAAGGGATTGACTTGCCAATCGTTTGAAGCGTGATGGGGTCAATGAGGCTGACACGTGCTGTGGTGGGTTGCCCCCAGTGCGACCGTAAAACTGAGTGAGTGAGTAAAAAAACTTCACCAGGCGCTCCCAGTACGGTCATGGTGGACATGTGCGTGCGGCGTGATGTGCATCGCAGCTTCTCGCCTTTGATTAAATTCAAACCACGTGTTTGATGCGGCATTTGCAATCTGTCAGGGCTTGCATCTTCACAAGGCCAAGGACTGTCAAAATATCCGCTTTGAGACATGACGAAAATAGCTCTGTTGCGTCGCGCTTAACGTGATGCTTGGCGACGACGACGCCAAAACCAAACGCCAGCGAACGAGAATAAACCCATCAACCCCGCCAAGTGCCATTGGTGTCTTGGCCAATAGACAAACACCAGAGAATTGATGATGACCTGTTCAATGGGGTCGTAGCCGTCTGGCATGGGCAGCACGCCATTGGCTTTGGCCCATTTGACATAGTCTGCCTGCATGCTGAGAAACAATTCAGGCAATTCTTTTTGCAGATCTTGTGTTTCGCCAGGATCTTGCACCAAGTTGTACAAGTGCCATTGGCCATCGCTCACTGGCGCCAAGTTACTGACGAGTTTGAAGTCGCCTTTGAAAATAGCTTTGTTGCCCGACAACTCATAACCCAAAATTTCATCGGGTCCTCGTACTCGCGTGGCTGAGCCTTTCATGACGGGCAGCAAACTGTGCCCCGTGAGTGGATAAACCGTTTGGCCTTTGTAGGCAGCCCCCGGATGGGCAACGCCGGCTAAATCTAGCAGGGTGGGCACCACATCGGTTACATGGGTGAGGCTTTGATGAACATGATTGACCGCTGCACTTGGCACGCCAGAAATGATCAGAGGGACTCGAATGCCCCCTTCGCCTGCAAAAAATTTGTAGGTGTTGAGAGGCGAAGTAGCGGCTCGCGCCCAGTTCGGACCAATGATGCTGTAAGCGCCCTTGCTGCCCAGTCGGTCGATGTCGCGGTTGTAGTGTTGATCAAGCCACCAGCGACCCACAGACACAGCGTAGGGATCGGTTGCTTCAGCGCCGTTGTCTGACAGGAAAACAAAAACAGTGTTGTCGAATTCACCGGTTTGTTTTAAGTGAGCCATGAGGCGGCCAATGTGAAAGTCCATGGCCTCGGCCATGGCGGCATAAACTTCCATGCGCCGTGCTTGATACGCTTTGTCCTGGGCACTTAAAGAGTTCCAAGCCACATGCGTGGAAGGCAATTCTGGCATTCGGGTATTGGCAGGTATCAGACCTAAGGCGATGGCTTTGTTGCGCCGTTCTAAACGCAACACATCCCAGCCCGCGTCGTACCGACCTTTGTATTTGTCAATAAATTCTTGAGGTGCTTGAACGGGAATGTGGTTGGCTTGAAAAGCCACATAAGCAAAAAAGGGCTTGTCTGATTTGGCATCAGCTTTCAAATAGTCAAGCATCTTGCTGATGTAAAACTCTGACGAGTAAAACTCTTTGGGCATCTTGGCTTCTTGCCCGTTGTCGTACCAATAGACCTTGTCGGTTAAGTCTAAATAGAGTTTGCCGGTTTCCCAGTTGTCTGAGCCGCTGTCGCCCATGACCAAGGAGCGATCAAAGCCGCGCGCTGGCGGCAGGTTGTGAGGTTCCTTGCCCACATGCCATTTGCCTGACGCGTAGGTGCGATAACCATTGTCTTGCAGCAAGTTAGAGACGGTCACAACGCGTTGATTCAACACACTCAAATAACCCGTCTTGCCCACATGCGACTGCGGAATGGTTTCCCGCATATTGCCGACACCATTCAAATGATTGTCAACGCCGGTGAGCAGCATGGAGCGTGTGGGCGAACAGGAAGCGCTGACATGAAAGTTGGAAAAGCGCATGCCTGTTTGCGCCAACTGATTCAAGTGGGGGGTGTTAATTTCACTGCCAAAAGCGCCCACATCGCTATAGCCCCAATCATCCGCTAGCATCACCACGATATTGGGGCGCTTGGCCCACAAGGGCGTGCAGATCATCAGTGCCATCGCTGTGAAGACAGCCAGCCAGGGCTTAGTGGTACTGCTAGAGAATTTCATGACTTAATTTTTTGAAGCCAAATCAAACTGATTGTGAATGGCTTTTTCAATCATCCAGAATCTGTCTTGACCCCAGACCGCGGTATCTTCGAATTTAAAGGAGGGAACGCCCCACAAGCCCAGCGCAAAAAGTGATTGTCTATTTTGCTCGGCCGTGGCGCGCCAGTGTAATTCGTTGGCATCACTTTTTAAAATATCTTTGGCGGCTGGCCAGTTCAAGCCCGCACGCTCAACGATAATTTTCAAGTGTTGATCGGTGCCGGCATCCAAGCCCTCAGACCAGACACCTTGCATAAACGACATGACATAAGCTTCTGCAAGTTGGTGCATTTGAGCAAAGGGAATGAGCGACAAACCCCGCTCAGTGGGCCTACCGACAGGGTCATTTAAGCAGCCAAAATTGACGTTTTGAACAAA
Organism: Comamonadaceae bacterium; assembly: GCA_947479935.1. Classification (GTDB taxonomy): domain Bacteria; phylum Pseudomonadota; class Gammaproteobacteria; order Burkholderiales; family Burkholderiaceae_C; genus Limnohabitans_A. The sequence continues at coordinate 32,292 of CANKBG010000013.1, read as the reverse complement.
GGCTTCCCGCGCCGCATCAAGGCTGATGTATCTGCTTTTTTCAGCTGGAACAGGTAAACCTCGCATGACCATGGGCAAGACATATTTCAAGTTCACTTGCACGCCATTGTCTTTGGCCCACTTGAAAACTTGTGCTGCACAGATCGCGGAGTAAGGACTTCGAAATGAAAAATAAAAATCGATGTCAGTGCCCTCTGGAACGTGCGCAATAGGTTGATATTGTGGCGTGAAGAAAAGCGGTTTGGCTTTGTGAAGCCCGAGTGATTGTGCTTGAGTGGACAAACCCAAATCATTCAAACGGGATTCGAGATGATGCAAACGATCAATGCCCCAATACCACTCGCCTTCGTAATAAATCACGCCACTTAGGTAGTGGCCCCATTTTTTTCGAAGTACATGCGCTTCTTGCAAAGATTTTTCTGAACTGGATGATTTGTCAAAGGGGGCAGGAAATACCAGATCGTATTGATCGGCCAACCTCTTAGCGTCAATTTGGCTATAGGTGTTTAATTTTTCACGCTCGGGAGCCGCTGAGTCGTCTGGTTCTGACACCACATGGCGCAAAACAGAAACGGCATACCTCGATTGCAACTTTGGCAAAGCTTGCGCCAAGAGCTGCGAATAGGGTTCATCGGGTTGTAGAAAGGCATGAAGCACATGAGGGCGGCTTTGCGACTTCCTAAGGTGTTCTGCTTTTTTTCTAAGATTAAGAAGCCTGCTGCGAGATAAAAAATGTTGGCTGATGACAGGCATCAGCCAACTTTTTAGGCTTCGAAAGAACATTGACTATTTGAATATGTCTCTATGAGCATTGACGCTCAAGGAATATTCAATCAAAAGGCACGTATCAAACGCAGTTGGTAGCTCTTAACCACAATTGCATTTTCACCTTGGAAGTTATTGCTGATGTGAAAATTCAAAGCCATGTCTTGGCCAGGCAATTTGTACGAAACAAAGGGTCCGCCACCCATTGTTTTATAACGACCATTGACGATTTTGGCTTTGTCTGTTCCTGAATAGGTGTCGTCACTGATTTGCTGTATTGAAAATACGTTAAAGCCAAAAGCAAAATCACCACTCACTTTGACGATACCGCCTTCTGCATAAATGAAATTGCCGCTTTTGTATTGAGTGTCTTTGTTAACCGTATTGAAACCATAAGCCACTCGCCCTGCAACGGTGATGCGTTCTTTGGGGTCTAAGTTGTAGCTGACTGTTGCACCCGGCCTGATGGTGTAGAAATCACCGAACCCTGGGTTGGATTGCAGATTGGTTTGTCTGACGGGGTCAAATTTGCCTGTGGGCACATACAAAGAAACGCCTGCAGTGAGTCTTAAACGGTCTGTATTTCTAATCCAAACGGTAGAAAGCTCTGTATCGCCAAGCCCTTCAGTGGTGTCAGAGGCAACGATTGAAGCCGCTGCGGCTTTTGCTTGAATTGCATTGTTTACAGGAGTCGTGATAGCCGCAGGAAGCTGTGCGGGGCCAGCAGGACCTGCGAAAGTGGCATTTGGAAAAAGGAGTGAAGCTGTGCGTGTTGCTTTGATAAAAGGCACGTTGGCTGCAAACAAGATCTTGCCGTCTGCATAAGTGCCTTCTGTGATGTAGCCACCACCCACATTAATCTGAGTTTGATCTTGATTGAAACTAACTGCACCATTGGCAACAGTGGCTTTGTATGCATTGTAGGCTGCGAGTGCTGGGTTGAGGGCGCCTAGGGGAACGCTTGAAATACCCGATGGGTGGGTATAGGCATCGCCTGTTGGGCCTTTAATGCCGGTAATGGTGGGTGTACTGATACTCACGCCACCAAAAAAACCTGGGTTGTCTGCGGGTGCTGCGATGTCTCCGCCGAAACTGCCAACCGGCGCTTGACGCAACTTCCAACTTTCTGCTGCGTTGGCATGGGTGCCGCAGATGCACAGTGAAGCCACAGAAATCGCTGATAACAGCAACTTGGAATTAATTTTTTTAAACTTCGACGAGATCATGGGTGTCTCCTATTGTTGGAAAGTCAGTACATAAGTGTATTGACAATTTACTTTAGCACAGCAAAGATGAAAGCATGTTTAGGGTTTTCGCTAGAGGGCACAAATTTAGTGCCCTAGAAAACGGCAACAAAATGGGGCAAGGACGCTGATGACCATCCATCCAAGGAATTCGAAAAATAAAACCATGTCACCCGATGCCGGACGCTTGACCCGCGATGATTGGCTCAATGAAGCCTATTCCGCGGTGGTCTTGGGCGGTTTTGAAAATGTCAAAGTTTTGGCTTTGGCAGAAAAACTCAAAGTCACCCGGGGTAGCTTTTATTGGCATTTCACGGATCACGCCGATCTCATTGGTAGTTTGTTGTTGCAATGGAAATTGGCGCAATTGGATCTGACTGAAAAACTCAAAAAACATCTCACTGGCGATTTGCAGAAAGACCTTGAGTTTGTGGTGGACGCTGCATTTTCACAAGTTGGATCTGAACTGGAGAATTTGCGTTTTGAGCAAGCCATGCGAGCACTCAGTCACCATCATGCTGAAGCGGCCCAAATTCTGGTCTTGGTTGATGCGGAGCGGATGGATCTGTTTGAATCCAAATTTTTGATGATTGTGAAAGATCCAAAGAAAGCTCGCGATTTGGCTGCACTTTTGTATTTGGCCATTGTGGGTAGCCATCAAGCATTAAGCCGCCCTTCGAACCCACCCAACATGCGGACCTATTTGAGCGGCCTCATTTCACATTATTTGGTGGCTAAGCAGGTCAGCTAATCGCGTATCTTCTTGCCATTCGCCTCATCAAGAAAGCTTTATGGCTGAAGAATGGTTCTAAATCCTAGATGGCTTACCGCCAAATCTTCTTCCTGCGGTTGCCTAGAGCCAGCACGGTATCGCATGCAGTAATTGGGCGCACACAAAAACGAGCCGCCTTTGATCACGCGTGAATTGCTCTGAGCCGTTTTAAAGATGGGTGGCTTTTGAGCTGTATCGGGGTCTATGCCTTCACCCTTGAAGCCACTTTTTGTCACCTCGGGTCGATCGGCCACAAACACATCGGCGGTGAGTTCCCACACATTGCCAATCATGTCAAAGAGGCCCCAAGCATTGGGGGCATAGCAACCCACGGGGGCCAGTCCTGCAAAACCGTCTTCGCTTGAATTGGCCATGGGGAAAATGCCTTGCCATGTATTGGCGCCACTCGGTTGCGTGGGAGCGTCATGTTGGCCCGGCATTTCTTTGGCGCCCGCACGAGCAGCCCATTCCCACTGCGCCTCTGTGGGCAAGGTATGACCTTTCCATTGGGCATAGGCTTTCGCATCTTCATAGGTCATGTGCACCACTGGAAATTGGCCATATTTTTCAATGCTAGAGTGGGGGCCTGCAGGGTGTTTCCAATTGGCGCCAGGGGTGTAGCGCCACCATTGCCTGGGGTCATCGCTTTGGGTGAGTTTCGGGGGTATTTTGAACACCACGGCACCTGGCTTGCGCAGGTCTTCTGGCAAGTTGGCGTGCAGTTTGGAATCGACATCACGCTCAGCCACTGTGACGTAGCCAGTGGCTTTGACAAACTCTGCAAAAGCTTGGTTGGTTACTTCGGTTCGGTCCATCCAAAAGCCCTTCACTTTGACATTAAGGACGGGTTTTTCTTCTGCATAAACACTGTCGCCCATGTCAAACTGGCCGGCAGGAATCCAGACCATACCGGGGTGGCGTGCGGTTTGATCGACTTCAGGTAATTTGCATTCAAGTTGCGAGGCGGCTTGAGCCGCTTTGTCAGGAATGACTTCTTGCTGACCTCTAAAGGCAATCACCATCCAAGTGATGGCAGTCACGAGTGCAATGCCAGCGAGACCTTTCATGAGCCATTGTCGGTATTTCATCGCGTTTAGTGGGTTGAACCAGTCGGTGTACTTGAAGTGCGATGGACTATAAGGTGCAAGAGGCCTGAAGTAAACCGTTGGGTGAATATTTAGTGACTCAATCAGAAAAAACAAATAAAGGGTTTTCTAGCAAAATAAGCCCATGAATCTTTTTGAAAACAGTCGTCAGGTGACGGTCTTGGGTGCAGGCATGGTCGGTGTGTCTTGTGCCTTGGCCTTGCAGTCCAAAGGATGGCGCGTGACTTTGATAGACAGACGCGCGCCTGGCGAAGAAACTTCATCAGGCAACGCGGGTGTGTTGTCTCGCAGTTCTTTGCTGCCCTTCAATCGGCCTGGGTTTTTACAAAGTCTGCCTTCCCTGCTTTTGAATTCAGGGCCAAGTCTCCAAGTCAGAGCCAGTGCTTTAGCGCAATGGCAATGGATGTGGCGTTTTCTTTGGCATTCAAAGCACTCTTCTTTTGAAGTTACCACCCGTGCTTTGGACGCTTTGATCCAGTTGTCCTCTGCCACACACAAGGCATGGACTGCGCAGGCCAGTTCACATATGTACTTGCAACATAGATGGCGAGACACTGGTTGGCTGTGGCTTTATCCCCATGAAACAGCGTTTGCAGGCAGTGCATTTTCAAGAGAAATTCTGAAAGAATTTTCTGTGGCCACTGAAGTGTTGAACGCCAATGAGTTGCAAATGCTTGAGCCACATTTGGCGCCCATTTTCAGCCATGCCATTTGGATCAAAGATGCGGCTTCAGTTGACAATCCTGGCGCTGTGGTGAAAGCTTATGCGCAAGAATTTGTGCGAGCAGGGGGTGAAATTCGAATCGATGAAGCAAAGGCTATTTCACAGCAACCTGTGGGCTGGCAATGGCGCAATCAAGATGGCAAGGTACATTGGGCCCCCAACTTGGTGGTGGCCATGGGGCCTTGGTCTGAAACTTTGCTCAAAGACAGCCAGTTGCCAAGCACTTTGAAAGTTCATATGGGATTTGAACGAGGCTACCATCGTCATTTCAAGCCTGCGCCTGGCGTTGGCTTAGATCGACCGATTTATGACATGGCCAGTGCTTATGTTTTATCGCCCATGCAAAATGATCAGGGTGAAAGCATGTTTCGATTGACCACAGGAATAGAGCTGGCAGACCGAGATTCAAAGCCCAATTTAAATCAATTGGAGAATGCGGAAAATGCCGTGAGGCGCGTCCTGGCTTTGAAAGAAACCATGGAGAATTCTAATTGGTTGGGCTCGCGCCCCACCACCCCAGACAGTCGTCCTGTGATAGGTGAAATGCCAAATTGTCCTGGGCTTTGGTTGGCGTTTGGTCACCAACACATTGGGTTCAGTACGGGGCCGGGCACCGGTGTGTTGCTTTCTGAACTCATGAGCGGTGAGGCCACCAGCATTGACCCTCATCCTTTCAAGCCAGAGCGTTTTTGAACGCCTGAGTTCAAAAAGGTCTAGTTGAGCAATGCTTCTGCAAATTCGCGGGCATCGAAGGATTGCAAGTCGTCGAGTTGCTCGCCTACCCCAATGAAATAAACTGGAATGGCTCTTTCCCGCGCAATGGCGCAGAGCACACCGCCTTTGGCAGTACCGTCCAACTTGGTCACAATGAGTCCTGTTAAGCCCAAGGCTTCATCGAAGGCCTTCACTTGCGTCAAGGCGTTTTGGCCGGTGTTGCCATCGATCACAAGAAGCACTTCATGCGGTGCGGTAGCGTCAGCTTTTTGCACCACGCGTTTCATTTTTTTCAACTCTTCCATCAGATGAAGTTGTGTGGGCAAACGACCCGCTGTATCAACCAACACCACATCGCGGCCACGGGCTTTGCCTGCAGCTACGGCATCAAAGCTGACGGCTGCAGGGTCGGCACCTTCTTGGCTAATGATCTCAACGGTGTTGCGGTTGGCCCAGACGGCCAACTGTTCTCTTGCAGCGGCTCGAAAGGTGTCTGCTGCCGCCAATAGCACGCTGGCGCCTTGGTCGGCCAAGTGGTGTGTGAGTTTGCCAATGGAGGTGGTCTTGCCGGCGCCATTCACGCCCGCCACCATGATGACCATGGGCTTTTGCTCGCCAATCTGAAGTTGTTTTTGCAAAGGCATGAGCAAGTCTGCGATGGCCTCAATGAGCAAGCCTTTGACCGCTGAAGGCTCGGTGGCCTTGGCTTCTTTCACGCGCACTTTTAAATCTTTCAGTAAGTGCTCTGTGGCCTTCACGCCAGCGTCTGCCATGAGCAAGGCGGTTTCCAATTCTTCGTAAAGGGCATCGTCAATTTGGGTGCCCGTGAAAACGGAAGCAATGCTGCCACCGGTTTTGCGCAGACCGGCTTTGAGCTTGCTGAGCCAAGATTGACGAGTCGCTGCTGGCGCATCCACGCTGACGGCCGATTTAGAGCGCGGGGCTAGGGCGTCAGCTGGGGTTGGTTTGGGTGATGAACGGAAGAATCGAAACATAAATGGACAGTCGCTAAGTGGCTATTCTATGAAAATCTCAGATGTGACTCAAAACTTTTGATGGATGGGGCAAACCTGACTTTTTTTGATCCAAGTAAAGGGCGAGTCTGTCAAGGCGTTAAGCTTCAGCCTATGCGCACCAAACAAGTTCCAAAGACTGCTACCGGATCCCCTTCGCACGAGTTGCGAATCATTGGGGGTCAATGGAAGCGCAGCAAAATTAAAGTCATCGACAAACCGGGCTTAAGGCCTACGCCTGATCGTGTGCGTGAAACTTTGTTCAATTGGCTCGGCCAAGACCTGACGGGATGGCGTTGTGTCGATGCCTTTGCAGGCACGGGCGCTTTGGGTTTTGAGGCCGCTTCGCGTGGCGCACAGTCGGTTTTGATGATTGAGCAAGATGCTCAATTGGTTTTGCTTTTGGGTGAAACCCAAAAACGCTTATCAGCCAATACGGTCCAAATTCAAAAAGGCGAAGCGCTGATGGCCTTGCAGCGTTTGGCCCCCCAAACTGTAGACGTGGTTTTTTTAGACCCTCCTTTTGATGCTGTTTTTTTTGAGAAAGCACTTCAGTCTGCAGCCCACGCTGTGGTGCCAGAAGGTTGGGTGTATTTGGAGGCCCCTGTTCAATGGACCGCAGAAGCTTTGTTGGCGTGTGGTCTTCAAAGCGTGAAATACCTGAAAGCGGGTGCCGTTCACGCCCATTTGCTGCAACCTGCACACCCAAGTACTTCCGAGGGATAATCCCTCTAAACGATCAGGAGCCCCCATGAGCCGCTCAGTCATTGCTGTTTATTCCGGTACTTTTGACCCCATCACCTTGGGTCATGAGGATGTGGTCTATCGCGCTGCCCAAATGTTTGGCAAAGTGGTGGTGGCCGTCGCAGCTGCGCATCACAAAAAAACCATGTTCACCTTGGATGAACGCATGGCCATGGCCCAAGAGGTGACACAAGATTTGGGCAATGTGTCAGTGGTGTCCTTCACGGGCTTGCTGTGCGACTTTGTTCACAGCCAAAGCGGTCGTGTCATTGTGCGGGGTTTACGTTCGGTGACAGATTACGACTACGAAACTCAAATGGCCGGCATGAACCGCCATTTAGCGCCAGAAATAGACACGGTCTTTTTGCACACCAGCGCATCGGTGCAGCACATCAGCAGCACCTTGGTTCGCGAAATTTCCACGTTGGGCGGACAGGTCGAAGGCTTGGTATCACCTTCGGTATTCAAGGCGCTGCAAAGCAAGCGATAACTGAGCTTTAAATTTCTGCTGCTTCCACCATAAAGCGCACGCGCTTTTGACCTTGCCATTCATCAACATCTAATCTGAAAGCCAACTTCACACGCGCTGGCAAGGGTTCGATTCGGCCAAACCAAATACCATCTACCGGTTGCCCTTGGTGCTTGAGTTTCAGTGCCAAATGTTTTTCACCTACTAAGCGTTGCGAGACAACCTCAACTTCCTCGCTAAAAACTGGGGCTGCAAATCCTTGCCCCCAAACCTCTTTGTGCATCACATCGATGAATTCAACGCGTCGGTATTGCGCTTCCAGAGGGCCGTCGGTTTCTAACTTTCGCTGAAGGGTGGCGGGCGACAAAAGTTGTGCGGCCACTTCCATGAAACAAGACTCAAACAATTCGAGGTTTTCTTCTTCAATGGTGCAGCCCGCAGCCATGGCATGTCCGCCAAACCGTCGCAATATTTGCGGGTGTTTCTTAGCCATTAAATCGAGTGCATCGCGCAGATGAAAACCTGGAATTGATCGACCTGAACCCTTGAGTTCATGCTCTTTGCCGGGTGCATTACTGGCTGCAAACACAAAACAAGGCCGATGAAACTTGTCCTTGATGCGCGACGCCACAATGCCCACCACACCTTCGTGAAAGTCGGGGTCAAAAACGCAAATGGCAGGCGGCGGTTCGTCGTTGTCATCAAACAATGACTCAGCAATTTCCATGGCTTGCTGGCGCATGTCACCTTCAATATCACGGCGCTCGCGGTTGATGGCGTCGAGTTGTTTGGCCAACTCGTCGGCTCGCGAGACATCGTCTGTACTTAAGCATTCAATGCCCAAGGTCATGTCGGACAAACGGCCTGCGGCATTGATGCGGGGGCCCAGTGCAAAACCAAAATCAAAAGTAGTGGCAACTTTGAAATCACGGACGGCTGATTTAAAAAGTGACAACATGCCACAAGGCATGAGCCCGGCACGAATTCTTTTTAAACCTTGCGCCACCAAGCGGCGATTGTTGTTGTCAAGCTTCACCACATCGGCCACTGTGCCTAAGGCCACCAAGGGCAACAACGCATCCAATTTAGGTTGAGTTTCTGCAGAAAAAATACCACGTTGCCGAAGTTCAGCGCGAAGCGCCAGCAGCACATAAAACATCACGCCCACGCCAGCGAGTGATTTGCTTTCAAACTCGCAACCCGGCTGATTCGGATTCACAATCACTTCAGCAGCGGGCAGGGTGGCTGCAGGTAAATGATGGTCTGTGACCAATACTTGCAGCCCCAATGCTTGAGCCTCGGCCACGCCTTCCATGCTGGCAATGCCGTTGTCCACCGTGATCAGCACATCGGCACCCGATTGCTTCACTCTTTTTGCGATGGGTGAAGTCAGACCATAACCGTCCACCACGCGGTCGGGCACGATGTAACTCACATGTTCTGCGCCCAGCATGCGCAAGCCCCGTAGACCCACGGCGCAAGCGGTGGCACCATCGCAATCGTAGTCAGCCACGATGCACAAGCGCTTGTGTGCGGCAATTGCATCGGCCAATAAAACAGCGGCCGCTTGTGTGCCCTTTAGGGTGCTGGGGGCCAGTAGCTTGGCCAAGCCATCATCTAATTCTTCAGCACTCAAAATGCCACGCGCGGCAAACAATCTAGAAAGAAGGGGGTGAATGCCCGCTTGCTCTAGGGTCCAGGCGCTTCGTGGTGGCACATCACGCGTCAAAATTTGCAAATTCATGGCTCAGAAACTCCAGCGGCCAGTGCCCGCAGTTCTTGGGTGACAGTCAGCGGTCGAAAGACGCGCTTTAAGGCAGTTAGCCAGCTTGCTTTCAGTGGCTCGTAATGTTGCCACGCAGTTTCGCTACACAGGGTGATTGAAATGGTTTGCTGCGCTGCCAATGCTTCCAACAATGGGCGACAAACGGTGGCATCCAAATGTTGCCATGTTTGCTGCCATTGATTGGCGTTGGCGGCCTGCACAGAGTCTCGCAAATCTAAAGAAATACGCATGGGCGTGGGGTGGGGGTGCAATTGTTCTAAATTCCGATGTACCCAAAATGAATTCAAGGTCCACCGGCCTTCAAGGCTTCGTTGGTCGTTCACGGGGTGTTGGTACATCAGCATTTGCATTTCACTTTGCAAGCGTTGCAAACTTTTGGCATGGGGGGCTTTGCTGGCATCGGGCATCCAAGGCTTGACGTTTTGGCCCACCACTCTGTCGAGTGATGCAAAAGGGAGGCCCTCAAACAACTGACTTTTGGCTTGCCAGATCAGCGGGCTTTCGTAGACGACCTCAAGGCCATCCTCTTGAAAGTAGGGTTGAATGGCTGCCAGCAATTGCTTGGATTCGTCTTCGCTCAAACCCATTTCAGCAGGATTGAGCATGATGACTTCGTTCATGCCCACCTGCCAATGGCAAGGGGTGATGCACGCTTGTGCGCCTGACGTGGGCTGGATTCCCCAGATTTCGCAGGCACTTTCGTGCGGCATTAAAAATGCATCATCCCCCTGTGTCAGGACGGATGATCGCGAAACACACGCCATTTGGCGCAGCAAATTTTGCAAGTTGGGCAAATACAATGTGTCCAATGCTTCGTTCAGGGCGGCCTTGCCGCTGCTGGCATAGGCAATCACCCAGTGTTGGGCGGTTGCTGAAGGGGCGTGGGGAAATGCTGAAAAACCGGCGTTCATGGCTGTATTGTCGGGGATGACACAATGTCCCTTTGCAAAATCGGGCCAGTGAACTGGATGTGACCCTTGAAAAGTGTAATTTGAATGAGTTTTGAAATACCTTACGAGTTGGTTTTAGGTTGGCGCTATACCCGCGCAGGCCGTGCCACGCGTCGCAATGGGTTCATCTCATTCATATCAGGTGTTTCCATGTTGGGAATCGGGCTAGGTGTGGCGGCCTTGGTCATTGTTTTGTCCGTGATGAATGGCTTTCAAAAAGAAGTTCGTGACCGCATGCTCAGCGTGGTGTCACACATTGAAGTTGTTTCAGCAGATGGCGGCGCCTTAGAAGACTTGGCCGGGACCTTGCATCAGGTGCGCGCCAATGCTCAAGTGATTGGTGCGGCGCCTTTTATATCGGCGCAAGCCTTGCTGGCCCGCGGCGAAGACATGAAGGGCGTTTTGATGCGTGGCATTGACCCCGCTTTAGAGCCAGGAGTGGTCGATTTGTCTGCCGGCATGGGCGGAAAAAATTCGGGTGCTCCAGGCATCCAGGCTCTGGTGCCAGGTCAATTTGGTGTGGTTTTAGGAGTCGACCTGGCCAGACAATTGGGGCTTCGAATCGGTGACCCCGTCACCTTAATTACCCCCAATGGGCAGGTCACTCCCGCAGGTGTTTTGCCCCGACTGAAACAAATGCAAGTGGTGGGTCTTTTCAATTCAGGCCACTACGAATACGACGCCGCATTGGTCATGTTACATGTGCAAGATGCGAGCAAAATTTTTCGCCTTGAAGGCCCCACTGGCATTCGTCTGAAACTCAAAGATTTGCATGAGGCGCGATCTGTAGCGCGAGAGCTGGCGCCTGCATTGCCCATGGGCATGGCCATACGAGATTGGACTCAACAAAACCGCACTTGGTTTGCGGCAGTTCAAGTTGAGAAGCGCATGATGTTCATCATTCTCACCCTCATTGTGGCTGTGGCCGCTTTCAATTTGGTCAGTACCTTGGTCATGACCGTGACGGACAAGCGAGCAGACATTGCTATTTTGAGAACGATAGGCGCCAGCCCCAAAAGCATCATGGCCGTGTTCATGGTGCAAGGCGCCATGGTGGGCGTGATAGGCACCTTGGGCGGTCTGTTGTTGGGCTTGCTGATAGCCTTCAACATTGATGTGATCGTGCCTGCACTTGAAACAATTTTTCAAGCCAGTTTTTTGCCCAAAGACATTTATTTGATCAGCCGCATGCCCAGCGATCCACAAATGTCAGACATCATGCCGGTGGTCCTCATTTCTTTGGTGTTGTCTTTTGTAGCCACCTTGTACCCCAGTTGGCGCGCAAGCCAAGTCAATCCGGCGGAGGCTTTGCGATATGAATAATCTTGCAACTCAGCCCGTTTTAGAAGTTCGCAGTTTGAACAAGCGCTTTGAAGAAGGTGGCTTGAATGTGTCCGTGCTGGAAGGTGTCGACCTCTCGGTGCAAGCCGGCCAAACCGTGGCCATTGTGGGCGCCTCAGGTTCTGGCAAAAGCACCTTGATGCATTTGATGGGCGGCCTCGATCAGCCCACACAGGGTCAAGTTTTGCTTCAAGGCCAAGACTGGTCTCAACTCAGCGCTGCTGAGCAAGGCGATCGGCGAAACAGGTTGTTGGGATTTGTCTATCAATTTCACCATTTACTGCCAGAATTTACAGCCCTTGAAAACGTGGCCATGCCGTTGTGGATTCGTCGCAACTCTCATGCAGAAGCACAGGCCGTGGCGCTCAAGTGTTTGGCACAAGTAGGCTTGAAAGATCGGGCGACACATCGCCCTGCAGAACTTTCAGGTGGCGAGCGACAGCGTGTGGCCATTGCGCGTGCCATGGCCACTCAACCCGCATGTGTGTTGGCCGATGAACCCACAGGCAACCTAGACCGAGCCACAGCAGAGAGCGTGTTTGATTTGATGTTGAATACGGCAGCACAACAAGGCACAGCTTTTGTGGTGGTGACACATGATCCGCAATTGGCCGCGCGTTGTAGCCGCGTGCTGCGTTTGGACAGGGGCGTGTTGCTGCCATGACCGTGAAATGGATCGACAGCCATTGCCACTTGGATGCGCCAGAGTTTGAATTAGACCGATATGAAGTGTTGGCCCGAGCCCAGTCTGTGGGTGTGGGCTTGTGTGTTATGCCCTCTGTACAAGCCAAAGACTTTGCGGCACTTCAAAACATGGCTTTGCATTTTGATCAGGCCTATGCCTTGGGCATTCACCCCTTGTATGTGCCTCAAGCATTGGAACAAGACTTGGTGCTTTTAGAAGATTCAATTCAGGCTGCACAAGCATTGAATTCATCTGGGAAATTGAACGACCCGCGTTTGGTGGCTTTGGGTGAAATTGGATTGGATTTTTTTGTGCCTCTTTTGTGTGAACCGGAGATGCGCGACAAGCAAGAATTTTTTTACCACGCACAGTTAAAGCTGGCAAAAAAGTACCAATTACCCGTTATTTTGCATGTGCGTAAATCGGCGGATGAATTGTTGCGAGGCCTGAGACGGGTCAGAGTGCAAGGCGGCATCGCTCATGCATTCAATGGCAGCTTTCAACAAGCGCAATCGTTAATTGAGCTGGGGTTTGCTTTGGGCTTTGGTGGCGCCATGACCTTTGATCGCGCCTTGCAACTTAGGCGCTTGGCCGCAGAGCTGCCTGCGTCATCGATCGTGCTTGAAACGGATGCCCCCGACATACCGCCGCATTGGCTTTATAAAACGCAAACTCAACGACAATGCGGCGAAGGCCTTACGGCGCAAAACCGAAATGAGCCTAGTGAATTGCCACAAATGGGTGCTGCCTTGGCTCAGCTGCGGGGCATCTCTTTAGCGGCTCTGGCTGAGCTTACGGTTATCAACACGAAGCGCGTATTGCCAAAGCTTCAATTTTTCAAGTCAGCATGACCTTTCTAAAGTACAAAGCGATTGAATTACCCGAAGTGAATTTTTCGGAAAATGGGCAGTCTCGCTATTTGCATTTGGGCACACCTTGGATTCAAGGGGCCATGAACTTGAAAGCGCCGTTTGACTTAGATCTTGAATATATTCAACGCATGATGGCGGGCTTGTTGTTTTTGAAAAGTTCGTCTGTGGCAGGTCGTCATGCCATGCAACTTGGATTGGGTGCTGCCAGTCTGACCAAGTTTTGTTATAAAAAACTCCAATTGACATGCACCGCCATTGAATTAAATCCTGGCGTATTGCACGCTTGTCGTGGTTGGTTCAGATTGCCTGAAGACGGCCCTCGCATGCGCGTGATCATTGCCGATGCCGCCAAGGAAATTCAAAAAAATGAGTGGCAAGGTACCGTAGACATTCTGCATGTCGACCTTTATGACCATGAAGCCGCTGCCCCCGTTTTAGACAGCGTTGATTTTTACAAAAACTGCCGCGCGCTGTTGACCGATGAGGGCACCATGACCGTGAACTTGTTTGGTCGAACTTCTAGCTACGAAAAGAGCTTGGCCAAAATAGCAAAGGCATTTGGTGAAGACGCTTTGTGGGCCTTTAAGCCCACCCGAGAGGGCAACACAGTGGTCTTGGCGCAACGTACGCCGCTTCGTCCCAAAAGCGATGTTTTGCTCGCGCAAGCGGAGATCATTGAAAGCCGCTTCGGCTTGCCTGCCACCAAGTGGTTAAAGGTCTTGAAGCCTTTGCAAAAGTAAATGGCTCTTCAAATATAGGGTTAACCCAAATACTCTGGTGTGTTAATTTACGACTTGTAGGTGAAACCCACATTGAGATGGGGTGTGTTTGGGCACAAAATCCGCCATCCCAAACTTTTTGGAGGAGTGTTCCTGTGAAAATCAAAAGTCAAAAAGACTTTTTCTCCGGCCTGATGTTCACCGTTGTCGGTGCCGCATTTGGCTATGGAGCAACAAGTTATACCATTGGCTCCGGGGCCCGCATGGGTCCTGGCTACTTCCCACTTTTGCTTGGCGTGATCTTAACCCTTTTAGGTGCTGTGATTTTATTCAAGTCTTTGGTCGTTGAAACCACTGATGGTGAGCCTCTGGGCGCATGGGCATGGAAGCCTTTGTTCTACATCATTGCAGGCAACTTGCTATTTGGTATTTTGTTGGGTGGCTTGCCCAGCATTGGTTTCCCTGCAATGGGTCTCATCGTTGCTATTTTTGGCACCACCATTGTGGTCAGCATGGCGGGAGACCAATTCAAATTCACAGAAACAGTTGTGCTCAGCATCATCTTGTCTTTGATGAGTTACGCCGCCTTCATCATGCTGCTGAAATTGCAGTTCCCTGTGTGGCCTTCTTTCATTAGCGGCTAAGGAGTTACAAATGGATCTGATTAACAATTTATCTTTGGGTTTTGGGGTGGCTTTCACCTTTCAAAACCTGATCTATGGCTTCATAGGCTGTTTGTTAGGAACTTTGATTGGCGTGTTGCCAGGCATTGGTCCTGTTGCAACCATTGCCATGCTTTTGCCTGCCACCTATGCATTGCCCCCTATTGCGGCATTGATCATGTTGGCGGGTATTTATTACGGCGCCCAATACGGCGGTTCGACCACCGCTATTTTGGTCAACTTGCCTGGTGAGTCCTCATCGGTGGTGACTGTGATTGACGGCTACCAAATGGCCCGCAAGGGCAGAGCGGGGCCAGCGCTGGCTGCTGCTGGATTGGGTTCCTTCTTTGCCGGTTGCGTGGGTACTTTGATCTTGGCTGCATTTGCTGCGCCTTTGACTGAAGTGGCATTCAAGTTCGGTCCTGCCGAATACTTCTCGCTCATGATCTTGGGCTTGATTGGTGCTGTGGTGTTGGCCTCTGGCTCGTTGCTCAAAGCGGTGGCCATGATTGTGCTGGGCTTGTTGCTTGGCTTGGTCGGTACCGACGTTAACTCGGGTGTAGCCCGTTACAGCTTTGACATTCCTGAACTCACCGACGGCATTGGTTTCATTACCATTGCCATGGGCGTTTTTGGTTATGGAGAGATCATTGCCAACTTGTCTCAACCTGAAGACAAACGCGAAGTTTTCACAGGCAAAGTCACTGGCTTGTTCCCTACCAAAGAAGACTTCAGAAACATGGTACCTGCAGTTTTGCGAGGTACGGCCATTGGTTCAATGCTAGGTATTTTGCCGGGTGGAGGTGCTTTGTTGGCGGCTTTTGCAGCCTACACCATTGAGAAGAAAACCAAGCTGCGTCCTGGTGAAGTACCGTTTGGTCAAGGCAACATTCGCGGTGTGGCCGCCCCCGAGTCTGCCAACAACGCAGGGGCGCAAACCTCTTTCATACCTTTGCTTACCTTGGGTATTCCACCAAACGCAGTGATGGCTTTGATGGTGGGTGCCATGACCATTCACAACATTCAACCTGGTCCTCAAGTGATGACCAGCAATCCTGAATTATTCTGGGGTCTGATCGCTTCCATGTGGATTGGTAACGCCATGTTGATCATCTTGAACTTGCCCCTCATCGGCATGTGGATCAAGTTGCTTACCGTGCCTTACCGTTGGTTGTTCCCTGCCATTGTGCTGTTCTGTGCCATTGGTGTGTATTCCACCAACAACAACACTTTCGACATTTGGTTGGTGGGTGCCTTTGGTGTGATCGGTTATTTGTTCATCAAGTTGGGCGTAGAACCTGCACCTTTGTTGTTAGGTTTCATCTTGGGTCCCATGATGGAAGAAAACTTGCGCCGTGCTTTGCTGCTGTCGCGGGGTGACTGGACTGTGTTTGTGACGCGTGGTTTGTCAGCCAGTTTGTTGGCTGCGGCTGCCATACTTTTGATTGTGGTGTTGTTGCCATCCGTCAAATCCAAACGCGAAGAAGCCTTCGTAGAAGAATGATCTCAGATCACTTCTAAGCCAAAACGGTACCTTCGGGTGCCGTTTTTTTTGGTTCTTTCTTTGAGGTGACAAGCCTTTGTGACTTTCAGTCACAATTTTCCTGACACAATGATTGTTATCCTTCTACAACGCCAATTCACACCGGATGTCAGCATGAGCTTTGATTTCAGCACCCCTTATTCTTCGGCCCGCTTACCCTTGTTTGCGCGCAATATTGTGTCCACTTCGCACCCCTTGGCTGCACAAGCTGGCCTTCGCATGATGCTCAAAGGCGGCAATGCCGTCGACGCCGCTATTGCAGCCGCCGCAACCATGACCATCACCGAGCCCGTCAGCAATGGTTTAGGGTCAGATGCATTTTGTATTTTGTGGGATGGCAAAAAGCTGCACGGCCTGAATGCCTCCGGCCCTGCCCCCCAAGCATGGACGCCCGAATATTTCCACAAAAAATACGGCAGTGATTCAGTCAACCCACCCAAGCGCGGCTGGGACTCTGTCACGGTGCCCGGTGCTGTCAGTGCTTGGGCCGCCATGAGCGAAAAATTTGGCAAGCTGCCCTTTGCCGATCTCATGGAGCCCGCCATTGAAATTGCAGAGCGTGGTTACCTCATGCCAGTGGTGATTCAGCAAAAGTGGGATGCCGCCACGCCCTTGCTGCAAACCATGCCGGGCTTTGCTGAAAGCTTTTTGCCTTGGGGCAGAGCGCCCAATGTGGGCGAACTGTTTCAGTTTAAAGCGGCCGCTAAAGGTTTGCGCGCCATTGCAGAAACCAAAGGCCGGGCTTTTTATGAAGGCGAAATTGCCGAAGCCTTGGTGCGATTTTCAAACCAACATGGCGGTGCTTTGAGCTTGCAAGACTTGGCGCAATATCGCCCTGAGTGGGTCGAGCCCATCGCTCAAAATTACCGTGGCTATACCTTGCACGAAATACCGCCGAACGGCCAAGGCATTGCGGCATTGATCGCCCTTGGCATTTTGGAAAACTTTGACATTGCCAGCATGAAGGTGGACGGCATTGACTCACAGCATTTGCAAATTGAAGCCATGAAGCTGGCCTTTGCCGATGTGTACCGCTATGTGGCCGATCCGCGTTACATGGAAGTCACGCCTGCTCAAATGCTAGACCCTGCCTATTTGAAAAGCCGCGCCAAACTCATCAACATGAAACAGGCACAAGACTTCAAAGCGGGCAACCCCGTCAAAGGCGGCACCATTTACCTGACTGCGGCTGATGAAAACGGCATGATGGTGAGTTTCATTCAAAGTAACTACATGGGCTTTGGCTCGGGCGTGGTCGAGCCCACTTACGGCGTCAGTCTGCAAAACCGAGGCTTTGGCTTTAGCACCGATTTAAATGGAGCCAATGCGGCCAACTTGGTGGCGCCTGGCAAGCGCCCGTTCCAAACCATCATTCCTGCTTTCCTCACGCAAAACGGCCAGCCCGTTATGAGTTATGGCGTGATGGGCGGGAACATGCAGCCCCAAGGCCATATGCAAACCTTGGTGCGCATGCTCGACTACGGACAGAACCCCCAGACCGCTTGCGATGCACCTCGCTGGCGTTACAACGCGGGCTTGTCCATCAACGCAGAGTCCAACATGGACCGCGGCACTGTGCAGGGTCTGAACGATTTAGGCCATGAGTTGGAAGTGATCAACGACTCTTACCAAGACTTTGGCGCAGGTCAATTTATATGGCGCATGGGCGATACCAAAGTTGAAGGCTATGTGGCCGCCTCAGACCCAAGGCGTGATGGCCAGGCGGTTGGCTTTTGATGTAAAGCCGCAGCTTCCAAATTGACATCAGGATTGCTGTTGCCTGCATAAAGCTCTATGGCATCCAGCGGCAAAGCCTAAGGTTTTTCAGGTTGTTAAATCATCGTGTCTTATTTTTTGTTGAAATTTTGAGGAGTCATCATGGATTTTGGTATCAAAGGTAAATGGGCTTTGGTGGGCGGTGCCAGCAAAGGATTGGGCTGGGGCTGTGCGCGTGCCTTGGCACTCGAAGGCGTCAACGTGGTCATGGTGGCGCGCGGCGCTGAAGTACTCAATCAGTCGGTGGCCGATTTACAAAAGGAAGCACCAGGGGTCAAACTTATTGCTGTGGCCGCTGACATCACCACAGAAGCTGGGCGTGCCGCTTTGTTTTCAGTGGCCGGTGGTCCTGGCAAAGACTTTGACATTGTTGTGACCAACGCAGGTGGCCCCCCTCCTGGTGATTTCCGCAATTGGGATCGCGAGGCTTGGATCAAGGCAATCGACGCCAACATGCTCACACCCATTGAACTCATCAAGGCCACAGTGGATGGCATGGCCGCACGTGGCTTTGGCCGCATTGTGAACATCACCTCCAGTTCGGTGAAGTCACCCATCGATATTTTGGGCCTGTCCAATGGTGCTCGCAGTGGCTTAACCGGTTTTGTGGCTGGTGTAGCGCGAACGAAAATTGCAGCGCAAGGGGTCACCCTCAACAACATCTTGCCTGGCAGATTTGACACCGATCGCATTCGCACCAACGTCGAAGCCATTGCGCAAAAAACAGGAAAATCAACGGCTGAAATTCGTGCGGAACAGCAAGCCATGGTGCCTGCGGGTCGGTATGGCACACCTCAAGAGTTTGGCGCCTTGTGTGCTTTTGTTTGTAGCCAACAAGCGTCCTACATCACGGGTCAAAATTTATTAACCGATGGCGGCGCTTACCCGGGTACTTATTGAGAGCTTTGCGTCATTGCGGCGCTTCTCTTATTCTGCGGTCTTTAAATTAGCTTGAGCGACGCGAAGAAATCACAATGCCGCTCACAATGAGTGCAAAAGCCAGTGCGTGATAAATTTTAGGCAAGTCACCAAGAAACACGGACGAAAGGATGGCTGCAAAAAGAGGTGTGAGGTTGGCAAAGAAACCTGCCACCGCTGGCCCCGCCGTTTGCACGCCCAAGCCCCAACACCGATATGCCAGCACGGCGGGCCCAATGGCCACAAAGGCCAACGCGGCATAAAGCGGAGGGCCCCAAGTGATGTGCGCATCAGTGAGGGCCCATTCGGCACCGCTAAACATGCCGGCCCAACCCAAACCAAATATCACTTGGGCCATGAGAAATGCGGCCCAGTTGCTGCGTATTTCATCGGGCTCGTTGCGTTGGGTGAGAAGCCAACTGTACAGGGCCCAACAAGCCGTGGCCAACAAAATATAAATGTCTCCTACCACAAAACTGACTTGAAGCAATTGCTCTATATCGCCGCGTGAAAGAACAAGCAAAACGCCAGTGATGGACAGCACGGCCCCCAACCATTGCGCTCGCTTAACGGGGGTGTGAAAAAACAAAGCGCCAATGGCCAGCATGAACACGGGGGTGCTGGCGGCCACCAAGGTCACATTCAGGGGGGCGGATGTTTGAAGGGCCAAATACTGAAACGCGTTGTAGCAGCCAACACCCAAAAAACTGAGCAAAGTAAACCGGCGCCAATAAGGCCAGAGTGGGCTGCTGGGTTTGAGCAATTGCCATGCTAAGGGCAGTAAAATGAAAAAAGCAATCAACCAACGTAAAAAATTCAAGGTGATGGGTGGTACTAAATCACTGACCAATCGGCCTACGACTGCGTTGCCAGCCCACAGCAAGGGCGGCACAGTAAGCATGAGTGCGGTGCCAAATGATAGTTTTTGTGTCATGCCTGTGACTTTAACGGCAACTGACCCCAGGTCTGAGTACGCAGGGGCATTCAATTCGTGGCAAAGTAGCGGTCAACGTGATTTTGGCTCACAAGCCGTTCACATCAGAATTTCAATTTCCAAGGAGAAACACATGAGCTTAGCCGTCCAAATCGACCAAAACGGTGGTCCAGAACAACTCAAGTTGGTAGATGTCACGGTAGGCCAACCCGGCCCTGGTGAAATACGCATTCGCCACAAAGCCATTGGCTTGAACTTCATTGATGTGTATCAGCGCAGTGGTTTGTACACCCTGCCCATGCCCCTTAAATTGGGCATGGAAGCTTCGGGCATTGTGGAGGCAGTGGGCGAGGGCGTGACACATCTCAAGGTGGGCGACCGTGCAGCCTATGCCAGCCAACCCCCAGGCAGCTATTGCGAAGAGCGCGTCATGCCTGCGAAGTGCGTTTGCAAATTGCCTGACGATATTTCATTTGAAACAGGCGCCGCCATGATGCTCAAGGGACTGACGGCACAGTACCTTCTTTTGAAAACGCGCCCCGTTGAAGGTTTGCAAGCCGGCGACCATGTCTTGTTCCATGCAGCCGCTGGCGGTGTGGGCCTGATTGCGTGCCAATGGGGCAAGGCTTTGGGTTTCAAAATGATTGGCACAGCGGGTTCAGATGACAAATGCAAACTTGCATTGGCCAATGGCGCCGAATACTGCATCAATTACAGCACCGAAGATTTCTTGCCCCGCGTGAAAGAAATCACCGGCGGCAAAGGCGTGAAAGTTGTTTACGACTCTGTGGGCAAAGACACATGGGACAAATCACTTGAATGCTTGCGCCCCTTTGGCTTGATGGCAAGTTTTGGCAATGCCTCAGGTGCCGTGGCACCCTTTGCACCAGGCATGTTGGGCGCTAAGGGTTCTTTGTACGTCACACGCCAAACCTTGTTCAGCCACATTACATCGCGTGAAAGCACCCAAGCCATGGCGGACGATTTGTTTGCTGTGGTGCAAAGTGGCAAAGTGAAAATTCACATTGATCAAACTTTCCCGCTGGCGCAAGTGCAAGAAGCACACCGCGCTTTGGAAGCCCGTAAAACAACGGGTTGCACGATTCTCACTTTGTGAGGCTTAGTTTCCTCGCCTGACGCGCAGCAGCTCATCCAAGATGAGCAAGCCTGCGCCGAGGGAGATGGCGCTGTCTGCCACATTGAAAGCTGGGAAGTGCCAAGAGCCGTAATAGAAATCTAAGAAATCTACAACGTAGCTATAAAGCACGCGGTCGATCACATTGCCCACAGCGCCCCCCAAGAGCAATGACAAAGCCATGCAAAACAAAGTTTCACTTTGGTGCTTGCGCAGCAAGTAAATCATGACCAATGCGGCAACCGAGCCTAGCCCTGTGAAGAACCAGCGTTGCCAGCCGCCTGCATCGGCTAAGAAAGAAAAAGCAGCCCCGGGATTGTGAACGCGCACCAAGTTAAAAAAAGAAGTAATGGGCAAAGACTCGCCCAACTGAAACGCACCGATGACTGCAATTTTAGTGAGTTGATCCAGCAAGAGTGTGATGAGTGCCAAGCCTAACCAAAGCCAAGCACCAGACCCAGAAATGAATGCGTTTTTATTGCGCGCCATTTTGCCTAGGCAAACAAACGATGTTCGCCGCTGCCATGCAGATTGCTGTCGCAACGTCCGCATAGCGAAGGGTGTGCAGAGTTCACGCCCACATCGGGTGCGTAATGCCAGCAGCGATCACACTTGGTGTCTTGGCTGACACTGACTTTGGCAACGAGTGATTCCCCTGCTTCTAAAATAAGTTGCGAAGTGATGAACACAAACTTCAAATCGCCACCCAAACTGGCCAATAGCGCGTGATCTTCTGGTGTGGTTTGTAAGGTGACAGCAGCTTGCAACGAAGCGCCAACTTGGCCGTTAGCGCGAAGCACTTCGATGTCCTTGTTCACTTGATCGCGAATTTCGCGAATGCGTGACCACTTGGCCAGCAGTGCTTCATTGGGTGTGCCCAAGTCGCTGTAGGTTTCCATGAAGATTGATTCAGAAGCACCAAAGGCTTGCCAAGCTTCTTCTGCTGTAAAGCTTAAGAAGGGGGCCATCAAGCGCAGCATGGCGTGCGTGATGCGATACAGCACGGTTTGAGCAGAACGGCGTGCCATCGATTTGGGCGCGCTGGTGTAGAGGCGATCTTTCAGTACGTCCAAATAGAATGCGCCCAAATCTTCTGAGCAATACACCTGCAACTTAGACACCACAGGGTGGAACTCATAAACATTGAAATGCGCCAAGATGTCGGCTTGAAGTTCTGCTGCGCGGCTGAGAGCAAAGCGATCGATTTCAAGCAGGTCGGCGTCAGCCACGGTGTCTTTGGCGGGGTCGAAGTCGCTCACGTTGGCCAATAAGAAACGCAAGGTGTTTCGAATGCGGCGATAGGCGTCGACCACACGCGCCAAAATTTTGTCGTCGATGTTGAGGTCGCCCGAGTAGTCAGTTGAGGCCACCCACAAGCGCACAATTTCTGCACCCATTTTGTCGGTAATCTCTTGGGGAATGACCACATTACCCAAGCTCTTGCTCATCTTTCGGCCTTGCCCGTCGGTGGCAAATCCGTGCGTGAGCAAGCCGCGATAAGGGGCGCGGTCGTACAACGCACAACCGAGCAACAAGGAGCTGTGAAACCAGCCACGGTGTTGGTCATGACCTTCTAAATACAAGTCTGCTTCGGGGCCCACATCATGGAAAGGCTTGCGATCGTAAGCATCTTTGTGGCTGCCGCGCAGCACGTGTTGAAACGTGGAGCCCGAGTCAAACCATACTTCCAAAATGTCGGTGCTCTTGGTGTAGTGCGCTGCATCGGCCGCACCCAAAATTTCTTCCACTGATGCGCGGCTCCAAGCTTCAATGCCACCTTTTTCAACAATGTCGGCGGCTTGGTCCAAAATTTCCATGGTACGGGGATGCAACTCTCCGGAGTCTTTGTGCAAGAAGAAAGGCACAGGCACGCCCCAGCTTCGCTGCCGAGAAATACACCAGTCGGGTCGGTTGGCAATCATGTCGCGCAAACGAGTCTTGCCATTCTCAGGATAGAAGTTGGTTTGATCAATGGCATCCAATGCCAACTGTCGCAAAGTTTTGGGTGCTTTGTCTTGGGTGAAAACGCCAGGGCCTTCGTCCATTCGCACAAACCACTGCGCAGCGGCACGGTAAATGACGGGGGTTTTGTGTCGCCAGCAATGCGGGTAACTGTGTGTGATGCCGTAGGTGGCCATCAAGCGATTGCTTTCGGCCAGTACTTCAATGACACGCGCGCATGCTTTCCAAATGTTCATGCCACCAAATAAAGGCAGGTCGTCTGCATAGCTGCCGTTGCCTTGAACAGGGTTCAAGATGTCGTCATAAGCCAAGCCATTGGCCACACAGGAATTAAAGTCATCCACGCCATAAGCAGGGGACGAGTGAACAATGCCGGTGCCGTCTTGCGCACTGACATACTCGGCCACATAAACAGGGGAAAAACGTTTGTACCCCTCATGCACGTCGTACAAAGGATGCTTGAAATTCAAACAGCCCAGTTTGTCGCCAGTGGTGGTGGCCACCACTCGGCCTTCCAACTTGTAACGCTCTAAGCATTTTTCAACCAAAGACTCAGCCAAGACCAAGAAGCCTTTTGGAGTGTTGACCAAT
Organism: Comamonadaceae bacterium; assembly: GCA_947479935.1. Classification (GTDB taxonomy): domain Bacteria; phylum Pseudomonadota; class Gammaproteobacteria; order Burkholderiales; family Burkholderiaceae_C; genus Limnohabitans_A. The sequence goes on along the minus strand of CANKBG010000013.1, from coordinate 8,867 downwards.
GCATAAACCAACTCTGGGTTCACATTCAAGGCTTGATTGGCAGGCAATGTCCAGGCGGTGGTGGTCCAAATGACTGCGAAAGCAGATTGGTTTTGTCCGGGTAGTGTGCTGAGATTGAAAGCCTTGGCCAAAGCCGTGTTGTCTGCAGCTTCAAAAGCCACATCCAGGGTGTCGCTCTTTTTGTCGGCGTATTCAATTTCAAATTCGGCCAATGAAGAGCCGCAATCGAAGCACCAATAAACGGGCTTCAAACCACGGTAAACAAAGCCGCGCTCGATGACGCGTTTAAAGGCACGAATTTCTCCGGCTTCGTTGGCAAAATCCATGGTTCGATAGGGACGCTCCCAATCGCCCAACACGCCCAAGCGTTTGAAGTCATCACGCTGTTGGCCAATTTGCTCAGTGGCAAAAGCGCGGCTTTTGGCTTGCATGTCGTCGCGGCTCAGTTTGCGGCCATGCAATTTTTCAATGGCGTTTTCAATGGGTAAGCCGTGGCAGTCCCAGCCGGGAATGTATTGCGCATCAAAGCCAGCCAGTTGCTTGGACTTGACGATCATGTCCTTAAGTACTTTGTTCAGGGCATGGCCAATGTGCAATTTGCCGTTGGCATAGGGCGGGCCATCGTGCAATACAAACAGAGGGGCACCTTGACGGGCTACACGCAGTTTTTTGTACAGGCCTTCATCGCTCCAAGCTTTGGCCCACGCTGGCTCACGCTTTGGCAAATCGCCGCGCATCGCAAAAGCGGTGTCGGGCATGTTCAGAGTGGCGCGGTAATTTGTTTTTTGTTCAGACATTGTTCAGAGCGTGAATTTGTGGGGACCTGCAAAGCCGCTTATCGAGCGTCAAAAAATGCACGCGCATCGACACAGTCCTTGGCAATTCCCGCAGTGAGGGCTTCCAAGCTGTCGTACTTGAGTTCGTCGTGAAGTTTGTGCAGCAAGTCAACTTGGATGATTTTACCGTAGCCCCCTTCGGTCCCAAGGCCGGTTGGCCAATCGAGGCAATGGGTTTCCAAAAGCACCTGGCCGCCATTCACATCGTTGTCGTCTAGCGAGGGGCGAATACCCAAATTGGCCACACCAGGCAGGGGTTGAGATGTGAGGCCATGGACTACGACGTTAAAAATGCCGCTGGCAGCGGGTTTCCAGTGGCTAAAGCGCAAATTCAAGGTTCTGAAGCCATCTTCAGCGCCTGCACTCGTAGCCCCTAAGCCACGGCCAAGCTTTCGGCCGTGCACCACATGACCGCTGATGCTGTAGGGGCGGCCTAAAAGGCGGGTGACGCCCTCCATGTCGCCGCGTCCTAGGGCATCCCTCACGGCTGAGCTTGAAACCCTGAGGCCATGCACCTCGTAGCTGTTCATGCGCGCTACATCAAAGCCCAAAGTCTGGCCTGCTGCGTCTAGCATGGCGTAGTCGCCAGCGCGTTTGGCACCAAATTTGAAGTCATCGCCGACCAGCAAATATTTCACGCCCAACCCTTTAATCAGCACAGACTGAATAAAGTCTTCGGGGGACTGGCTGGCCAAGCGTGCGTCGAAGGGTAAAACCACCACTTGATCGATGCCGCAGCGTTCTAGTTCAATGAGTTTGTCGCGCAGCGTGGCAATTCGGGCGGGTGCCAAGTCAGGTTTTTGATGCAGCTTTGCAAAAAAATCACGGGGGTGGGGCTCAAAGGTCATGACGCAACTGGGGACACCACGGTGTGCAGCTTCACTTTTCAAAAGGGCGAGCATGGCCTGATGGCCTCGGTGAACACCATCAAAATTGCCAATGGTCAGGGCGCAATGAGGCGCAAACTGGTGGGCGCTTTGGGGGTGCTTAAATCCGCGAAATACCTTCATGTTGAGCCTGTCAAATTTTTGAAGTCATTACAGGGTATATTGTGACCGACCAGGTGGACTGGCCTGTTCTCGTTTCGTGTCATGGTTTTACCGTTTGATGGAGGCGCTTGTGAAGGTCTTGAAATTGTCAGCCCAGGGACTCCCGCAGTCTTGGATTTCGTTGGAGCAAGCTGTTGTGCATTACGCTGCCGACGATGTTCGTTGGGAGGCTGGCCAACAAATTGCTATTTTTCGAGGTGGGCACAATGCCATCACCGGTGAGCAATCTGTCATTCACGTCAACAGCATCATTGGCACCCGCGGGGTTCATGGCATCAACCCTTTCCAGCTTCGTCCCGGCCTCACCAACAGCAAACTTTTTATTCGCGATCGCAATATTTGCGCTTATTGCGGCCATAGATTTCCTGAAACTGAATTGACGCGCGAACACATCGTACCTTTTGCACAAAATGGTGTGGACACTTGGATGAATGTGGTGACGGCCTGTCACTCCTGCAATCACCGCAAAAGCAGTCGCACCCCGGAGCAAGCGGGCATGCCATTGATTTACACACCCTATATTCCCAGCTTGTGGGAAGACTTTATCCTTCGCAATCGACGTATTTTGGCGGACCAAATGGATTTCCTTCTGGCCCATGTGCCACAAAATTCCAGACTGATTTTGTAGTCCTCAGGATGGCGGTGGTGGGGTTTGGGTTGAAGCGAAGTTCTGAGCGCAGCGAAGATGAGTCTCAACCCATACCCCGCCGCCGCCATGCGGAAACCTTCATGCAAAAACGCCGGCGGTATCTTGCATGCTTTCAGAAACTTGGCCCAAGTGATGAAGGGTGTCGCCAAAAGTCATTTCTAGTTGCGTGAGTTTCTTGAAGTAGTGGCTCACAATGTATTCGTCTGTGACGCCAATGCCGCCGTGCAGTTGCACAGATTGCTGACCGACGACGCGCATTGAGTTGCCCAGTTGGTACTTGGCTCGGGCCAAAGATTGATGGCGTTCTGCCGCTGGGGTGTTCAGTTTTAAGCTGGCGTAGTAGCTCATTGAGCGACCCAATTCCAATTGCATTTTCATATCGGCCACGCGGTGACGCAGGGCTTGAAATGTGGCAATGGTGGTGTTGAACTGCTTGCGAGTGTTCATGTAGTCCACGGTGATGGTCATGGTTTTGTCCATCACACCCACGGCTTCAGCACAGACACAAGCGATGCCAATGTCTACTGCGTGGCGCAATGCAGTGAGGCCATCGAGTGTGATCAAACTGGCCGGTGATTGATTGAGTTTGAGTTCTGCAGCACGGGCGCCGTCTTGGGTGCCGTAGCCAGCAGTGCTTGAACCCTTAGCGCCCTTGGCCACCAAGAACAAAGCCAATTTGCCGGCTGCCATTGCAGGCACGACAAACGCATCGGCATGATCGCCCACCGTCACCATGCTCTTGCTGCCAGTAATGTTCCACGTGCCATCTTGTTGCTGAGCCTGTGCATTGCACTTGTTCAGGTTGTAACGGGCTTTGCGCTCTTGCTGCGCCAACACCACAATGGCTTCGCCGCCTGCAATTTTGGGTAGCCATTCTGCTTTCACAGTAGATGGCGCATACGCTTCCAACACAGCGCCACAAATCAGGGCTTGTTGAATGGGTTCCATCACAATACCGCGGCCCAATTCTTCCATGACTACCATGCCTTCAACCGGGCCCATGCCCATGCCGCCATGGTCTTCACTCACATACAGGCCGCACAGGCCCAGTTCTGCAAGCTCTGTGTAGGCCGCGCGGTCAAAGCCGCCAACCTTTGTAATTTCTCGGCGGCGCTCAAAGGTATAGCCTTTGTCCACCCATTTGCGAACGGCGTCACGCAGTTGTTCTTGGTCGTCTGAAAAATCGAAGTCCATGCTATTTCCTTGGTGTGTCCTTGTGCGGTTAATTGAATTAACCCAAAACTGTTTGAGCCACGATGTTGCGCTGCACTTCATTGCTGCCGCCATAGATCGTGGTTTTGCGCATGTTGAAATAGTTGGCTGCCAATGGGGCGTTAGACACTTCATGTCCTGGAAAGTCACCTTGCCAACCCGCGTCCATGGCTTCAAAGATAAAGGGCAAGCTGTAAGGGCCTGCGGCCAACATCATGAGTTCGCTGTAACGCTGTTGAATTTCGCTGCCTTTGATTTTTAAAAGGCCGGCAATATCAAGGGAGTTTTTGCCTGACTTTTCAGCAGACAACACACGCAAGACCAACATTTCCAAGGCAACGATATCGACTTCCAATTTGGAAATTTCATCGCGAAAACGCATGTCTTCGTAAACACCTTCGGTTTTGGCAATGCGTTTGAGACGCTCCAATTCGCGTTTGGCGCGGTTGACGTCTGCAATGTTGGTTCTCTCGTGGGCGAGCAAATGTTTGGCGTAACTCCAGCCTTTGTTTTCTTCGCCAATCAGGTTTTCTGCGGGCACTTCCACGTTGTCAAACCAGACCTCATTGACTTCACATTCGCCATCCAACAGTTTGATGGGTCGAACTGTGATACCGGGTGTCTTCATGTCGATGAGTAAGAAAGAGATACCGGTTTGCGGCTTGCCTTCATTGCTGGTGCGCACCAAGCAAAAAATCCATTCACCGTATTGACCCAAGGTGGTCCAAGTTTTTTGGCCATTCACGATGTATTTGTTGCCTACGCGTTCGGCGCGTGTTTTGAGCGAGGCCAAGTCAGAGCCCGAGCCGGGTTCGCTGTAACCCTGACTCCACCAAACTTCACCGCTGGCGATGCCTGGCAAGAAACGTTTTTGTTGCTCGGCATTGCCAAATGTCATGATCACAGGTGCCACCATGACGGGGCCAAAGGGCACCACGCGAGGGGCACCTGCCAGTGCACATTCTTCTTCGAACAAATGTTTTTGGACGGCCGTCCAGCCGGGGCCCCCAAATTGTTCAGGCCAGCCCCAACCGAGCCAACCTTTTTTACCCAAAATTTTGGCCCAGCGTTGCATGTCATCGCGCGTGAGACGCATGGCACTGTGGACTTTTTGCGAAATGTCAGCTGGTAAATTTGCTTTAACCCAAGCATGAATTTCCTCGCGAAACGCGAGCTCTTCGGGTGTGAATGCCAAATCCATGAAATGTATCTCCGGTCAAAGCCAGTCAAAAGGGGAAGGTGCGTTTTTAGCACGACCGTGCGCAAATACGCTGTCTTGGCTGCGACAAACCCCCATTTAGGGTGCGCATGCAGGGATAATCCTAGTTTAGGTTGCTGCCATGGGGTCAGCAAACCGTTTTGGGCTTGGCGCATTCGTGAAAAACATTGTCATTTTGATATCGGGTATGGGCTCCAACATGGCGGCCATCCTTCAGGCCGCACACCAAGAAAAATGGCGTGAGCGTTTGGGCGTTCAGGTTGCTGCCGTGATCACGAACAAGTCCAACGCATCTGGCTTGGCATGGTTGCGTTCGCATTCTCATTTGGCGCCGGTGAAAACAGAGGTACTCGAACACACGCAGTTTGAGTCACGTGAAGCCTTTGACCAAGCCTTGATGGCGCGCATTGACGCACATGCGCCAGATCTCGTGGTGCTTGCCGGCTTCATGAGAATATTAACGCCAGCTTTTGTGGTGCATTACAAAGGACGGTTGATCAACATTCATCCGTCGCTGTTGCCTGCATTTACAGGTTTGAACACGCATCAACGCGCAATCGATGCGGGCTGCAAATTTGCGGGTGCCACCGTGCATCAAGTGACGGCTGAGTTAGACCGTGGTGAAATTTTGGCGCAGTCGGTGGTACCTGTTCTGACCGAAGACACGGCTGAAACTTTGGCCGCCAGAGTGCTCCTGCAAGAGCATCAAATTTTTCCGGCGGCCATTGCTGATTTTTTCAAGCCTTAGGCAGCTCTTCGCCCAGCCAAGTAAATCGGGGTTGCACAACCCCTTCAATTTTCACGGTCTCGTTGAACATCGCTGCAGGCCGCACCCACAATCCCTGTTCGCCATACAGCGCTTTGTACAGCGTCATGGGCTCTAAGGACTCGCTATGGCGCACGGTGCCTATCACTTGATACCGCAAATTTTTGTAATGTTGGTAGTAGCCGGGTCGGGTGATGATCAGCGGCGGTAATGTTTCTTCTTGCATTGAATCGCTTTGGTGTGTGTTGAGGTGGGACAATAGGGGTTATGCATCCTAAAGCCCTGTTAGACGCCTGCGCCGAATTGGTCAGGCTGACCCTCCAATTTAACCACCCCGCTGATGCGGTGGTGTCTCGTTTTTTTCGCGACAACAAAAATTTAGGGCCGCGTGAGCGAGCCACCTTGTCGGAAACCGTTTTTCAAGTCTTGCGTAAAAAACTTTTGTATGAGCACATGGCGCGTTCGGGAAGCGGCGCCAAAGAAAAACGTTTGGCCATCTTGGGTTTTGCAGGCCCTCGAGACTTTGTGAAAAGCGCACTCACTGACCAGGAAAAAAATTGGGTCGACATGTGTGACAGCATCCGCCCGACTGACCTCATGTCTCAGCACATTCACAATTTGCCTGATTGGTTGGCGCGTCCCATCAAAGAGCAATTGGGCGCAGAGTTTGAATCTTTTGCCGAAAGTTTGCAGCAGCCAGGCACCCTTGATTTGCGCGTGAATGACTTGAACGAAAAGCGCGCTGAAGTGTTGAAGGAATTGACAGCTGCGGGCATTGTTTGTCAGCCAACCCCTTATTCGCCTTGGGGCTTGCGTTTGCAAGGCAAACCTTCATTGGCCAAAGTCAAAGCGTTTGAGCGCGGTGCTGTGGAAGTGCAAGACGAAGGATCGCAGTTGCTGGCGCTGTTGCTCGATGCGCATCGCGGTGAAATGGTGGTGGACTTTTGCGCAGGGGCGGGCGGTAAAACGCTGGCCATTGGCGCAGCCATGCGCAACACGGGGCGTCTTTATGCGATGGACACATCGGCGCATCGTTTGGATGCCCTCAAGCCTCGTTTGGCGCGCAGTCAGTTGTCGAATGTTCACCCAGCCGCCATTGCGCATGAGCGCGATGACCGTGTGAAACGTTTGGCAGGCAAGATCGACCGGGTGTTGGTTGACGCGCCCTGTTCGGGGCTTGGTACTTTGCGGCGCAATCCCGATTTGAAATGGCGGCAAAAGCCCGAGGGCATTGCGGCGCTTTCGGCCACACAAACCTCTATTTTGGAAAGCGCGGCCAAGTTGCTCAAATCGGGCGGACGGCTGGTTTATGCCACTTGCAGTGTTTTGCCTCAAGAAAATGAAGACATTGCCAACGCCTTCACAAAGACGCACCCAGATTTTGTGCCCCTACCTGTGCAAGAGGAGTTCACGCGATTGAAGGTGGCTACAACTGACGCTTTGTGTTCTGGTGATTTCCTGCGTCTTTGGCCGCACCGTCACGGAACCGATGGGTTTTTTGCAGCTGTTTGGGTAAGAAAGTGAATTCAAAAGAATTAACTTTGAGCAAACTTTGCTGAAATTCCTGTCAATTTGAATGCCAAAATCTTAAAATACTGGCATGGCCTGCAAAGGCATCACCCCTAGAAAGTTACAACATGTGGTTATCCGATTCGGCCTTTGTAAATTCAACGATTGACTGGTTGGCCAATGGACTTCTAGATTTCTCGGGCTGGCAAGTTTTATTCGTCATTCTTGGATTGACGCACATCACCATCGCCAGTGTCACCATCTTTTTGCACCGACATCAGGCGCACAGGGCCTTGGATTTGCACCCCATTGCTTCTCATTTCTTCCGTTTCTGGCTGTGGATGACCACCGGACAGGTCACCAAAGAGTGGGCTTCAATTCATCGCAAGCACCACGCCAAATGCGAGCAAGCTGAAGACCCGCACAGCCCTCATGTGCACGGCATTCGAACTGTGCTGTTCAGTGGTGCAGAGCTGTATCGCAAAGAATCAAAGAACAAAGAAACCCTCAGCCGCTATGGTCACGGTACACCCGACGATTGGATGGAGCGCAATGTTTACTCACGCTTTTCATGGCAAGGCGTCGCACTGATGTTGATCATTGACGTCGCTTTGTTTGGTGCTTTGGGCCTCACTGTGTGGGCCGTTCAAATGGCCTGGATTCCCATCACGGCGGCCGGCATCATCAATGGCGCAGCCCACTATTGGGGCTATCGCAATTTTGAAGCGCACGATGCCAGCACCAACATTTCGCCATGGGGCATCATCATTGGGGGTGAAGAATTGCACAACAACCATCACACGTACCCCACTTCTGCCAAGTTGTCCGTGAAGCCTTATGAGTTTGATTTGGGGTGGGCTTACATTTGCATTCTGCAAGCCTTGGGCTTGGCCAATGTGAAAAAGACACCCCCTGTTTTGGCTTACGGCGAAGTTCGCCACGTGGCCGATGAAAAAACCTTAGAAGCCTTGATTGCCAATCGCTATGAGGTGATGGCTGGTTATGCAAGGCAAATGCGCAGTGTGTTCCGTCAAGAAGTGGCCAATGCCAAATTGGATGCCAGTGTGTTGAAGGTAGCCTCACGTTGGTTTCACCGCGATGACGACAAAGTGCCGGCAGAGGCACTGGCCCCCTTGAATGCCACACTCGCTGCATACCCTGTCCTCGACAAAATGCAGGCCATGCGCGAAGAGTTGCGTCAAATTTGGTTGAACACTTCCCATACCCGCGAGCAACTGGCTCTCGACTTACAAGCTTGGTGCAAACGCGCTGAAGACAGCGGCATTGCGGCCCTGCAAGACTTCTCCACAAAACTTCGCGCTGCCCGAGCTTAATCGTTTTGGGTGGCCAATTTAAATGGGGTCAGATCAACATTAATTTCCAATGAATGGGGGTAGAGGCTAAGGGCGGGCTGACGATTTCTGGTACTCCAGTATGAGGAAGCCCGCCCTTAGCCTCTACCCCCACTCATTGACAAAATTAATGTTGATCTGACCCCATTTAAATTAAAAAAGCCCGCGACAGCGGGCTTTTCTTTGGGGGCAAACTGAATTACTTCAGTTTGATTTCCTTGTACTCAACGTGCTTGCGAGCTTTAGGGTCGAACTTCATGATCGACATTTTCTCG
>CANKBG010000012.1 GCA_947479935.1 Comamonadaceae bacterium | reverse complement strand
TCTCGCCGTTAGAACTCTTCTCAACATGTTGGGGCAAAGCATCAGGGCTGGCTTTGGGCCGTGGGATTTTTTCAGGCACTTCAGACCTTTCTTTCTTTTTGTCACCCGCCTTGGGCGCGTCTGAAGCATTCGCACTGAATGCCAGCAGTAAAAGGAGTAACGGTAAATATTTCATGGTGCCTCATGGATTCAAAATTTGATCCTTGTTAGATTTTGAGTTCTTTTTCAAACAAAAACAATAGTTAAAACAACAGTTCACATGACAAAGGACCCAAAAGGCAGCCACTGTTGGGATGAAAGATTTCAATCGTCAGCTAACCGTTAGCCTGGCGTTGCCTTCTTGGCTCGAAAAATTGAACCCCTGACAGTTTCATTTTCCAAAGAAGGTTACAGAGAACTTGCTGAAGGCAGTTATCACGTGGGTTTGCACTCGACCGCACAACGGCTTGCATTTAAAACGTAAATGGTTTTTCAGCTCCCATTTCGGAGATCATCGAGCGCCCAATGATTTTGAAATGACGCCCCGATGGAACTCCATCAAACAGACAGCAGCAAAGCTAATTCAGAGGCCCCTGTGGTGCATTATTTGCATCAAACATGGGAAATGGCTTCACAACTTAGAGCCTCCGACATTCATTTTGAACCTTTCGAATCCTTCTATCGCGTTCGATTGAGAATTGATGGTGTTCTGCAAGAAATCACGCCCCCTCCTTTTGAGTACAAAGATCAAATTGCCTCTCGCATTAAAGTTTTAGCGCGACTGGACATTGCAGAAAAGCGACTCCCCCAAGATGGCCGCATGAACGTTGGGCTGCAAAACTTGCAACGCCTGAACTTGCGCGTCAGCACCTTGCCCACTCTGTTTGGCGAGAAGCTGGTTGTTCGCGTCTTGTCCGCCAATTTGACGCATCTTAATCTCGATCATTTGGGTTATGGTCACTCAGAAAAACAGCGCTTGTTGGAGGCTCTTCAAAAACCACACGGCATGATTTTGGTGACGGGGCCAACGGGTTCTGGCAAGTCGCAGTCTTTGTATGCTTGTCTTCACTTATTGAATCGCCCCGAAATTAACATTGCCACCGTAGAAGATCCCTCAGAAATTCAACTTCCTGGCATCAATCAAGTGAATGTCAAAGACAAAATTGGTCTCAACTTTGCAACCGCGCTTCGGGCGTTTCTAAGGCAAGACCCAGACGTCCTCATGGTGGGTGAAATCAGAGACCACGATACGGCTGACATTGCCATGAAAGCCGCTCAAACTGGCCATTTGGTGTTGTCTACATTGCACACGCAAGATGCACCAAGTGCCATCATTCGGTTGCGCAATATGGGCGTTGCAACTTACAACTTAGCGTCTAGCATTAGCCTTATTTGTGCGCAGCGCTTGGTCAGACGATTGTGCTTGCATTGCAAAAAACCCATGACAGCATCTTCGAACTTACTCCAAGATTTAGGCTTTCGTTCACTCACGAAATGGCCCATAGACACCCCTCGTTTCTTTTCTGCGCAAGGCTGCAACCAATGTCACAAAGGGTATTGGGGGCGAATTGGTTTGTTTCAAGTTATGCCCATCACCCCTGCTTTGCAGAATTTAATCTTGCAAGACGCCAGTCGCAATGCATTGGCTGGGCAAGCCGAGTTGGAAGGCATCAGCTCACTGAGGCATGCAGGGCTCTTGCAAGCCGCCATGGGCGTGACTTCCATTGCAGAAGTGATAGCCAACACGGAGGCCGCTTCATGTCATTAGATTCTGCCATGCATAGGGCACGTGCAAGAAGGCAAACGCCAGCCTTTTCGACACCCGACTTAAGACCCACAAGCAAGGCAACCCCCAGCAAAACATTGTCTGTGTTCACTCGCCAATGGGCGGCACTCATGAGCGCGGGGGTGCCACTGGTGCAGGCATTTGAATTGCTAAGTCAAAGCACAGTCGGCTCAAAATCCACGCGCAAAGCGTTCTCCCATATTCTGAACAGCCTGCGCTCAGATGTGAGCGCTGGCAACGCACTCCATTTGGCATTTCGCAAACACCCCAACACCTTCAAGCCACTTTATTGCAGTTTGCTACAAGCGGGTGAATCGGCAGGCATTCTGGACAAGTTGTTAGATCGCTTGGCCGATACCTTAGAAGCCAACGAAACTTTAAGGGCCAAAGTGAAAAATGCCCTCATTTACCCCGCCAGCATCTTGACCATTGCAGCGGGTGTGGTGTGGGTCATCATGGTTTGGGTGGTTCCCGTTTTTGAAGACGTTTTTAAAAGCATGGGCGCCACTTTACCTTGGGCCACCCAATGTTTGGTCAGCGCTAGCGCATTCATCGCACAGTGGGGTTTTGTCATCTTCATGACTGCCGCTTGCTGCCTTTATGCTTGTATTCAGGCCTATCGCAACTCGCTCAAGTTTCAAATCAGCTTAGAAAAATGGGTGCTGATCACGCCTGTCATTGGACCTTTAAAGCAAGCGGCCCTCGCATCCAGGTGGGGGCACACCTTGTCTGCATTGCTGCAAGCCGGCATTCCATTGTCAGAAGCGCTCATGCCAGCCGCATCGGCCGCCGACTCACCCAGCTTAAAAATGGCCACATTGGATTTGGTCCAACAAATCCAAGAAGGGCATGGCTTCAGCCAGGCCATGTCAAAATCAAGTTTGTTCCCACCCCTCGTGATTCAAATGTGTGCCATTGGGGAGGAGACCGGATCACTTGATGCTTTGTTGCTCCGGGCCGCTCAATTAATGGAGTCAGACTTGAACCAAAAAATTGGCAATTTTTCAACATTGCTCGAGCCCGCCATCATGGTTTTACTGGGCACGGTGGTGGGTGGTATTTTGGTGGCCTTGTACTTGCCCATTTTTAACTTAGGGCAAGTCTTTTGATGCCATTTTCTACTTGGCCCAATTTGTTGCTGCCCCCAGGCGCATTGGGGTGGACTTCTCCTGCCATGGCAACCGTCTCGTGGCCATACATCTTGTTGTTTGCAGTGCTAGGCCTGGTCATTGGCAGCTTCCTGAATGTATTGATTCATCGCTTGCCACTGATGATTCTGAACCAAGACGCTCCAACAGATTTGCCCTTCAACCTTCATGCACCCCCATCTCACTGCCCTCATTGCTTGCAGACCTTAAAGTGGCCCGAACTCATCCCCCTATTTTCATTCGTCTTCTCCAAGGGGCATTGCAAACATTGCCAACAATCCATTGCTTGGCGCTATCCCCTCATCGAACTCATCACTTCCTTGTTGTTCACGTTGTGCTTGTTTAAATTTGGGTTCACTGCGCAGGCTGCCATGGCTTGCTTTTTCTCAGCCGCCTTGTTGGCCTTGGCATGGATCGATGCTGAAACATTTTTATTGCCCGACACCCTCACGCAAGCCCTCCTTTGGGTGGGGCTCATTGGCAGCGCCATGTCACTCACCAACATACCTCTGGTTCAGTCACTGGCCGGTGCCGTTTTGGGCTACGCCATTTTGTGGGCAATCAGTTGGGTCTTTTCTGTCTGGGCCGGCAAAGAAGGCATGGGCCAAGGCGATCTGAAACTCTTGGCAGGCTTGGGCGCATGGATGGGCCTTTGGACGCTTCTGCCCCTACTTTTGCTGGCCTCTGTTTCTGGACTGATTTTTGGGGTCATTCAAAAAATGCGCGGCCAACTGGGTGACAATGGACACTTCGCTTTTGGACCCTTTTTAGCCCTGTCTGGATTCGCATGTTTCTTTTTGGGAATTTCCATGGGAGTTTGAGCCTTTGACGCACACACCTGTTCGTCTGGGACTCACCGGCGGCATTGGCAGCGGCAAAAGCACCGTTGCCGCCATCTTGGCAGAAGCGGGGGCTGGCGTCATGGATGCAGACGCCATTTCCCGATCCCTCACTTTGGCGGGCGGGCTGGCCATACCGGCCATTTTGGCTGAGTTTGGCCAGAAACTCATTACCCCCGAGGGTGCCATGGACCGAGATGCCATGCGCGCCCTGGTGTTCTCCAACCCCAGCAGCAAACTTCAGTTAGAAGCCATCATTCACCCCTTGGTGGGTCAAGTTTTGCAGGAACAAAGCCTAGCGGCCATCGCGGCTGGCAAAAACTGCTTGGTCTATGACGTGCCCCTGTTCGTGGAATCGGGAGAGCGCTGGCGCCGCCAAGTCGACTGGGTCTGTGTGGTCGATTGCGAGACTGAAACCCAAGTCCAAAGGGTCATGGCTCGAAGCCAGTTGAGTCGGTCTGAAATTGAGAAAATCATGTCCCAACAAGCCAGCCGCCAACAACGCCAGGCCGTTGCAGATGTCGTGATTTTCAATGAAGGTATTGATTTAGCCAAGTTGAAGCACTTGGTGCATGAAATGCTGGCCCGCTTCGGGCTATGATCTTGCCACTGAAAGACGCAGCGTGATACTTTACGAATACCCTTTGAACGAACGCACCCGGACCTATTTGCGTCTGCAACATTTGTTCGTGCGTTTCAATCAATTAAGCCATCGCTTAGAGGCCCTAGATCACCACTATGCGCTAACCACGATTTTTGAAATCATGGAAGTGGCAACACGCTCTGAATTGAAATCTGACATTTTGAAAGACATCGAGCGGCATAAACAGCAACTCAATGCCTACCGTGGTAATCCCTCTATTTCCGAGCAAGCCCTTAACTTGGTCATTGCACAACTCGATCAACGCTTTGAAGCTCTCAACAGCACCGTCGGTAAAACCGGCAGCGCCTTGGGAGAAAGCGAATTTCTCAACAGCATCCGAAGCCGGACCGCCATTCCTGGCGGCACCTGTGAATTTGATTTGCCGGCCTACCATGCTTGGCAACATCACGAACCCACCACAAGGCAAGCCAACTTGCAAGAATGGTTTCAGCACTTTTTACCTTTGTCCACTGCCATCGAATTGATTCTTAAAATGATGCGGGAGTCTGGCAGTAATCAAAAAGTCATGGCCACGGGCGGACAACTTCAACAAAATTTACCGCAAGGCCGCAACTTCCAATTGCTGCGTCTGCGCATTGACGACAGCTTGAATCTCACACCCGAGATCAGTTGCAATCGTCTGTTGGTTGTCATTCGTCTCATGCAACAGCAAGCCGATGGCAAGCTGGTTGCTAGCCGAGAAGACACACCTTTTGAAATGACACTCTGCGCTTAAGGCTACGAGCCATCAGCGGCGGTGGGTGCAAACGATTTATTTTGAAATTCAGAGGCATTGATGAGTGAACCATCATCCAAACCAAAACAAGTGAAATGCCCCACCTGTGGCGGCCCTAGCTTGTTCAGTTCAAAAAACAATGCCCGCCCCTTCTGCAGTGCGCGATGCAAAGGCATTGATTTGGGCGCATGGGCCAATGAAAGTTTCAGAGTGCCCGAAGAAACACCCCCTGATCAAGAAAATTTCGGCGATCCTAAATTGCAATAACCCTGTTCTTGCGCCAACCAATCGAGCACAGGCAGCGTGCCAGGCAACACCGGCATCACCTCAACAGGCAAGCATTGCCAGGCAAATTTCTGTCCTTCGCGCATTTCCAATTCACCTTGCCAAGATGTCACTTTGCAAAAGTTCAAGCGAACCAAAGCGTGCGGATAGTCGACCATTTGCTGGCGCCAAAGTTGAACATCGCCAATGTGCAAACCCAGTTCTTCGTGCAGTTCACGAGACAAGGCCTGCGCCACAGTTTCACCGGCTTCAAGTTTGCCGCCTGGAAACTCCCAGTAGCCTTCATACACTTTGCCTGCTGGCCGCGAGGTGAGTAAAAATTGTGCTTTTGCATTGATCAAAATACCCACAGCCACATCCATGGTGGGTCGGTCTTGACCACCTTGACGCTGTAGGTGACCATCTGCCACCAGCAAGGCACTGTCAGCCGCTGGGCTATCGGTCATAAAGTGCGCTGAATTCCTGATGCCGCTGAATGACCCATCCGCCCCAAGTAGTCTCGGGCAAATTGGTAGGCCACACGACCGCTTCGAGAGCCACGTTCTAGCGCCCACACCAAAGCTTCAGGGCCTGAGGTTTGAATGATGGCTTCTGTGGCACCCAAAGAGCGAAGCCACTGCGCCACAATGGCAAGGTACTCGTCTTGCGAGAAAGGGTAGAAGCTGATCCACAAACCAAATCTCTCAGACAAAGATATTTTTTCTTCAATTACTTCACCGGGATGCACTTCACCATCTTCGGTGTGTGTGTAGGTGAGGTTGTCCTTCATGTGTTCGGGCAACAAATGGCGTCGATTGCTGGTGGCGTAAATGAGCACATTGGGCGTCGCGGCAGCCACTGAACCGTCAAGAATAGATTTCAAAGCTTTGTAGCCACCTTCGCCATCTTCAAAACTCAAGTCATCGCAAAAGATGATGAATTTTTCAGGTCGGCCCGCCACCACATCCACTATGTCAGGCAGGTCCGTGAGGTCGTCTTTGTCAACCTCAATGAGTCTTAAGCCTTGCGCCGCATAAGCATTCAAGCAAGCCTTGATCAAAGAAGATTTACCGGTGCCGCGAGAGCCCGTTAAAAGCACATTGTTGGCGGGCAGGCCTTGAACAAATTGCAAAGTATTTTGTTGCAGCTTCTCTTTCTGTCCGTCTATTTCTTGCAGGTCATTCAGATTCATGTCCGACACATGCCTCACACCTTCCAACACGCCATGGCCCGATGCCCGCTTGCGATAACGCCAAGCAATGGCTTGGCTCCAATCGGGCTCACTCAAGGCCTGTGGCAACACACGCTCTAAGCGCTCCATCATGAGCACAGCGCGTTCTAATAGTTTTTCAATGGCGGTACTCATGAGCGGTAGTCTGCGTTAATGGAAACATAATCATGGCTCAAGTCGCAGGTCCAAACAGTGTCGACTGCATGGCCACGGCCGAGATGAACGCAAATGGTAATTTCACTTTGTTTCATCACGCGTTGCCCATCCGCCTCTTGATAAGCCGGGTTGCGGCCTCCGTTTTGAACCACGCAAACGTCGTCCAAATACAAACCTATCAAATCTTGATCCAGGTCTTGAATACCGGCATAACCCACAGCCGCCAAAATTCGACCTAGGTTGGGGTCGCTTGCAAAGAAAGCTGTTTTCACCAAAGGCGAATGGGCAATGGCATAGGCTGCCAAGCGACATTCCTCGGTGGTTTTGCCACCTTCTACACGAATGGTGATGAACTTGGTCGCACCTTCGCCGTCGCGCACAATGGCATGCGCCAATTGTTGCGACACAGACATCAAGGCTGCGCGCAAGGTTTTGGCGTCCTCAGAATCCCACGAAGAAATGACAGGATGCATCGACTTGCGAGTGGCCATGACAATGAACGAGTCATTGGTGGAGGTATCGCCATCAATGGTGATGCGGTTGAATGACGCATTGGCCAAGTCGGTGGCCAAGGCTGGCAACAAACTGGCTTCGATGTTGGCATCGGTGGCCAAAAAACCCAGCATGGTGGCCATGTTCGGGCGAATCATGCCGGCGCCTTTGCTAATGCCGGTGATGGTAACGGTTTGACCTGACAGCACAACTTGCGCACTGAATGCCTTGGGCACGGTGTCGGTGGTCATGATGCCTGCAGCGGCTTTGGCCCATTGTTGGGGTTGTGCATCGCTGAGGGCAGCTGGCAAGCCAGCCACAATGCGATCCACCGGCAAATTCTCCATGATCACACCGGTCGAAAACGGCAAGACCTGCTGCGGCTTGACTTTAAGCAATGCAGCAAGGGCCTCAGTGGTGGTCTTTGCATCGACCAATCCTTTGGCACCTGTGCCTGCATTGGCATTGCCCGTGTTGATGAGCAAAGCCCTGATGTGTGTATTGGCTTGCCCAACGATGACTTGTTTCAAATTCTCGCGGCACACCTGCACAGGGGCTGCGCAATAACGGTTTTGTGTGAACACACCCGCCACCGCGCTCCCTTCGTCCAACAAAATAAGGGTGAGGTCTTTGCGGCCTACTTTGCGCACCCCCGCCTCGGCAATGCCCAAGCGCACACCTGGCACAGACAGAATAGCAGCGGGGTTGGGGGCCTTGAGATTCACTGTCATAGCAGCCTCTTATGCCAACTTGCCATGGCAATGCTTGTATTTTTTACCGCTGCCACAAGGGCAGGCTTCATTGCGACCCACCGGTGCGATCAAGGTGCTTTGAAACTCAGACCGTGTTTGTTGCTCACCTGTTTCGTCAGGGGCTGTGTAGGTAATGTTATTGATGTTTTCAGCACGCGCTTCCAACACCTGTGCAGCTTCTTCAATTTGCGCAGTCGATTCAATCTTGACGTTCATGAGAACACGCGTCACTTCGTTTTTAACGGAGTCGAGCAATTGACCGAAGAGTTCAAACGCTTCACGCTTGTATTCTTGCTTGGGCTGCTTTTGGGCATAGCCACGCAGATGAATGCCTTGCCGCAAATAATCTAAAGAGCTGAGGTGTTCCCGCCAGTGAGTGTCAATGCTCTGCAGCAGAACCACGCGCTCAAATGGCACAAAGTTTTCAACGCCGATGGCATCGAGCTTGACTTTGAACGCCAGATTGGCGGCCTCCAAAACCATTGAAAGAATTTCGTCGTCGGTGATGGCAGTGGCTGCAGCCACTTTTTCACGCAAAGGCAAGTCAATTTGCCACTCATCCAGCAACACGCGCTCAAGACCCACCAAGTCCCATTGCTCTTCCACAGTTTCTTCGGGCACATATTGGCGAACCAAATCGGTAAAGCTGCCCTCGCGCAAGCCCGTAATTTGCGCGTCCATTTCAGTGGCATCCAAGATGTCGTTGCGCTGTTGGTAAATGACCTTGCGTTGATCGTTGGAAACGTCGTCGTATTCCAACAACTGTTTGCGAACGTCAAAGTTGCGGGCTTCCACTTTGCGCTGTGCACTTTCAATGCTGCGAGTTACCATGCCTGCTTCAATGGCTTCACCTTCTGGCATTTTCAAACGATCCATGATGGCTCGAACACGATCGCCCGCAAAAATGCGCATGAGTGGATCGTCCAAACTCAAATAGAAACGAGAGGAGCCTGGGTCGCCTTGACGGCCAGAGCGACCGCGCAACTGGTTGTCAATGCGACGCGACTCATGGCGTTCTGTGGCAATGATTCTCAAACCGCCCAAGGCCTTTACTTGCTCGTGGACTTGAAGCCAATCCGTGCGCATTTGGACCGCCTTCGCTTCGCGCGCTTGGACGTTCAAACTTTCGTCAGCCTCTACGGCTTGAATGTCTTTTTCAATGTTGCCACCCAGCACAATGTCAGTGCCGCGTCCGGCCATGTTGGTGGCAATGGTAATCATGCCGGGACGGCCGGCTTGCGCCACGATGTCGGCTTCGCGCGCATGCTGCTTGGCATTCAACACTTGATGAGGCAACTTGGCTTTGGTCAACATCTCAGAAATGAGTTCTGAGTTTTCAATGGAAGTTGTACCGACCAACACTGGCTGGCCACGGTCATGACATTCGCGAATGTCAGTGATGGCAGCGTCGTATTTTTCTGGCGCCGATTTGTAAACGCGATCGAGTTGGTCTTGGCGACGGCTGATGCGATTGGGTGGCACCACCACCGTTTCCAAACCGTAAATTTCTTGGAACTCGTAGGCTTCGGTGTCGGCTGTGCCCGTCATGCCGCCCAACTTTCCGTACAAACGGAAATAGTTTTGAAAGGTGATGGAGGCCATGGTTTGGTTTTCAGCCTGAATGGCCACGCCTTCTTTGGCCTCAACGGCTTGATGCAAACCATCGCTCCAACGTCGACCTGTCATGAGACGGCCGGTGAATTCGTCGACGATCACAATTTCACCTTCTTGCACCACATAGTGTTGGTCGCGGTGATAAATGTGATTGGCGCGCAAAGCAGCCGTCAGGTGATGCATCAGCGCAATGTTGGCGGGATCGTAAAGACTGGCGCCTTCAGGAATGAGGCCTGCACTGGCCAAAATACGTTCGGCATTTTCATGACCTTGCTCAGTCAAGAAGACTTGATGCGATTTTTCATCGACCGTGAAATCGCCTGGCTTGGTAATGCCCTCACCCGTGCGAGGGTCTGCTTCACCTTCTTGCCGAGTGAGGATGGGCACCACTTGGTTGATGGCTTGGTATTGCGCGGTGTGATCGTCGGCTTGGCCACTGATGATGAGCGGTGTGCGCGCTTCGTCAATCAAAATGGAATCGACCTCGTCCACAATGGCGTAGTTGAGGCCGCGCTGCACACGGTCTTTGGCTTCGTACACCATGTTGTCACGCAGGTAATCAAAGCCAAATTCGTTGTTGGTGCCGTACGTAATGTCAGAGTTGTAAGCCGATTGTTTTTCTTCACGCGAGAGTTGGGGCAAATTAATGCCAACACTCATACCTAAGAAGTTGTACAACTTGCCCATCCACTTTGCATCGCGACTGGCTAAATAGTCGTTGACCGTAACCACGTGCACGCCTTTGTTGGACAGCGCATTGAGGTAGACCGCCAAGGTGGCTGTCAGTGTTTTACCTTCACCGGTTCCCATTTCAGAAATTTTGCCGTTGTGCAAGGAAATACCGCCCACCATTTGCACATCGAAATGACGCATTTTCATGACGCGCTTGGAGCCTTCACGAACCACTGCAAAGGCTTCAGGCAAAATTTTGTCCAGCTCTTCACCTTGGCCCACACGCGCTCGAAACTCATCGGTCTTACCGCGCAGTTGTTCATCACTCAGCGTTTCGTATTCAGCTTCAAGCGCATTGATCACCGCCACAGTTTTGCGGTATTGCTTGATCAAGCGGTCGTTACGACTGCCGAAAATTTTGGTCAGAAAATTGGTCGCCATGTTGACACGAGTCAGCCCCTGCTTTCAAAGCAACGGAAGCTCGAAAATCCTGTCTTAAAGTGGATTCAAAAGTACATGCGCACTAGGCGCAAGTGAACGTGGCATTTTAACTGCTGAGTGGCGGCAGATTCTGAATTTATCCTGCAGAACTTCGGGGCTCTCGCATAATGCAGGTATGGCAAGAATCAATCAGGCAGTGACACTCATGGAAGCGGCGCAGGAATCGCCCAGTTTGGCACGCCTGACGGAGCTCACTCGCGAGTCAAGTTTGCGCCTTAAATCTCTTCAAACGCTCATTCCTGGACCTTTGCGAGGGGCCATTCAAGCCGGCCCCATTGAGGGAGCCGAATGGTGTTTATTGGTCAACTCCAACGCGGCAGCTGCCAAATTACGTCAAATGTTGCCAGCCCTGGAAGCTCACTTGAGAAGCCAAGGGCATTCGGTCGAAAAGATTCGACTCAAAATATTACAAAACACACGCTGACCACGGACAGGCGAAAAAAAACCAACACAAGGGCTGGTTTTTAAAATGGTGCCGCTTGTCGGATTCGAACTGACGACCTACCGCTTACAAGGCGGTTGCTCTACCAACTGAGCTAAAGCGGCACGGGCTGAATTGTAATTCAATAATGGCAGTTTTTAAGCAAAGCGGGCTGTTTTTGAGCGCGCTTATTTGATTCTGGTAAGCGTTGGGCGGGTGGGTGTGGGAGGCACAGGTTTCTCCGAATCATCGCTCGCTTCAGAGGTATCAGACACCTTGAGCAACTTGTCCATGCCTACTACCGTATTGCTCATGGGTGAGTCGGAGACGGGGAAGGACATGCCCTGTCCATTTTCTCGCGCATAGATGGCCATGACGCGATGAATGGGCACCATGATGTCGCGTGGCTTACCGCCAAAACGCGCTTTAAATTCTATGAACTCGTTGCCCAATTGCAGGGAGCTGGTGGCATCAAAACTGATGTTTAGCACAATTTCACCGCCCTGCACAAACTCACGGGGCACTTGCACTGAAGCATCTACTTTCACAGCCACATAGGGTGTGAAGGAATGATCTGTACACCACTCGTACATCGCACGGATGAGATACGGGCGAGTTGAGGGTGATTCCAGTGCATTCATGGCCATGTTGCGATGCCTCTTTCGATATTTCTTGCGCTGGTTTTAACCATTATTTGCGCATGACCTTTTCCGAGGGTGTGAGCGCTTCAATGTAGGCAGGACGAGAGAAGATGCGTTCTGCATATTTCAACAAAGGCGCAGCATTTTTGCTGAGGTCAATGCCGTAAAAGTCAAGGCGCCAGAGCAAAGGCGCAATGGCCACATCGAGCATGGAAAAGTTATCACCCAACATGAACTTGTTCTTCAAAAACACAGGGGCCAATTGGGTTAAACGGTCGCGAATGTGCGAGCGGGCTTTTTCCAAAGCTTTGTCGTTGCCCTTGAGCGTGCGGTTTTCTAAAGTGGCCACATGCACGAACAACTCTTTTTCAAAGTTGAGCAAGAACAAGCGAACACGAGCGCGGTCAACTGGGTCGCCGGGCATGAGTTGGGGATGAGGGAAACGCTCATCAATGTATTCGTTGATGATGTTGGATTCGTACAAGATCAAATCACGTTCCACCAAAATGGGCACTTGGCCATAGGGGTTCATGACATTGATGTCCTCTGGCTTGTTGTACAGATCGACATCGCGAATTTCAAAATCCATGCCTTTCTCAAACAGCACAAAGCGGCAACGGTGAGAGAAAGGGCAGGTTGTTCCTGAGTAAAGCACCATCATGGTGAAGGCTCCTAAAAATTAAAAAGAGTGGGAAGCCACCGGGTTGGCGGGCCTGCCCACTCCATCAATTCGGGCATGCGCCCGAATCACGAGTTATTACTTAATGTCTTTCCAGTATGCGGCATTCAAGCGCCACGCAATGAAAGTGAAGATAGACAAGAAAATCAAGACCCACACGCCAATGCGAACACGGGTATTTTGCACAGGCTCGGACATCCATTGCAAGTAGTTCACCAAGTCACCCACGGCTTGGTCGTACTGCAAAGGAGTCAAAGTGCCAGGCTTGACTGTTTTCCAACCTGTGAAGATTTGCGTGGTATGTCCATGCTCTTGACGCTCTTCATACACTGGCGAGCGCTC
Source organism: Comamonadaceae bacterium (assembly GCA_947479935.1). Lineage (GTDB taxonomy): Bacteria > Pseudomonadota > Gammaproteobacteria > Burkholderiales > Burkholderiaceae_C > Limnohabitans_A. The sequence continues at coordinate 58,617 of CANKBG010000012.1, read as the reverse complement.
GCCTTGCAATTCCCAAAAGGGGTTGGGCATACCGACATTGGGGAAAGCCAAATTATTCCATCCCGTGGGCTTGGCTTCATCGCGGTAGTAAGTGCGCAGGTAGGTGTAGATGTAGTCTCCGCCGGTGCCGCCATGTCCAGAGCGTGAACGGGCCACCAAAGTAAGGTCGGGCGGTACAGCACCAAACCAGTCTTTGGCTTGCTTAGGATCAAGGTTGACCTTCATGGTGTCGCCCACTTTGTCAGTGGCAAACAAGAGGTTGTCTTTGATTTGCTGGTTGGTTAAACCGATGTCTTGCAAGCGGTTGTAACGCATGAAGGCGGCAGAGTGGCAGTTCAGACAATAGTTGACAAACAACTTGGCGCCGTTTTGCAAAGAGGCTAAGTCGTTGGTTTGAGCGGGCGCTTTGTCCCAAGCAATGGCGTTACCACCCGCTGCATGCACACCCGTGAAAGCAGCAAATGCAAAACACAAACCCAGTACAAATTTTTGAATTGTTTTCATTTTCAAATACTCCTGGGCTTAGTGCGCAACGAAAGTAACGCGGTCAGGCACTGGCTTGGGTGTACCCAACTTGCTCCACCAAGGCATGAGCAAGAAGAAGCCGAAATAGAACAATGTGCCCACTTGTGAAACACGCTCACCGATAGGTGAAGGGGGTTGCACGCCCAAGTAGCCCAAGATCAAAAAGTCAATCACGAACACAGCGTAGACATACTTGTGCCAATTGGGACGATAACGAATGGATTTAACAGGGCTGTAATCGAGCCAAGGCAAGAAGAACATGATGACGACAGCACCGCCCATGACCACCACGCCCCAGAACTTGGCATCGATACCGAACATGAGGGCGGAAATGACCACAGCACCGCCAATGACACCCGCTTTAAGCACGCCTGGCATTGCGTTGTTTTTGACACCCATCACGGCACCCAACAAAACACAAACAATGAGGACGTACATCATTTCGCCAGTGATAGCGCGAAGCATGGAGTAGTAAGGCGTGAAGTACCAAACGGGGGCAATGTGCAAAGGTGTCTTGAGGGGGTCGGCTGGGATGAAGTTGTTGTACTCCAAGAAGTAGCCACCAAACTCAGGCGCAAAAAACACAATGGCCGTGAACACCATCAAAAAGATGCTGACAGAGAAGATGTCATGCACGGTGTAGTAAGGATGGAAAGGGATGCCATCCAAGGGGTGGCCATGGGCATCTTTGGGCGCGCCGGGCGCCTTGATTTCAACGCCATCTGGGTTGTTAGAACCTACTTCGTGCAACGCAATAATGTGCGCCACCACCAAGCCCAACAGAACCAATGGCACTGCAATGACGTGGAAGCTGAAGAAGCGGTTCAGAGTGGCATCGCCCACCACAAAGTCGCCGCGAATGAGCAAAGCCAAATCGGGGCCGATGAAGGGAATGGCAGAGAACAAGTTCACGATCACTTGAGCGCCCCAATAGGACATTTGCCCCCAAGGCAACAAGTAACCCATGAAGGCTTCGGCCATGAGGCACAAGAAGATGGCGCAGCCAAAAATCCAGACCAATTCACGAGGCTTGCGATAACTGCCATACATGAGGCCGCGAAACATGTGCAGGTAAACCACAATGAAGAACGCCGAAGCGCCTGTGGAATGCATGTAGCGAATGAGCCAGCCCCAAGGCACATCGCGCATGATGTACTCAACAGAGGCGAATGCCATACTGGCATCTGGTTTGTAATGCATCACCAAGAAAATGCCAGTGACAATTTGGATCACCAACACGAGCAATGACAAAGCGCCAAACACATACCAAATGTTCAAATTTTTGGATGCGTAATATTCGCTCATGTGAGCTTTGAACAACGAAGTCGCAGGAAAGCGGTTGTCGACCCAGTTCATGAGTTTTTCGCCAGCAGGGGCGTTGGGGGAGATTTCCTTGAATTCAGCCATGGTGATGTGCCTCAAGCCTTCTTGTCTTCACCGATCAGCAATTTGCTGTCGGACAGGTACATGTGCGGTGGCACTTCCAAGTTGTCAGGTGCGGGCTTGTTTTTGAACACGCGACCGGCCAAGTCAAAGGTAGAGCCGTGGCAAGCGCACAAGAAACCGCCTTGCCAATCATCTGGCAAAGAAGGCTGTGCGCCAGATTGGAATTTGTCGCCAGGCGAGCAACCCAAGTGGGTGCAAATACCAACGGCCACCATGAACTCTGGCTTGATAGAGCGATGTGGGTTTTTGGCGTATTCGGGGGTTGGGTAAGCTTGGCGATCAGAGGCTGGGTCGGCCAATTGACCATCCAACTTCTTCAAGGCTTCAACTTGATCGGTTGTGCGGCGCATGATCCACACGGGTTTGCCGCGCCATTCCACCGTGAGTTTCTCACCGGGTTTGACTTCGGAAATATCAACTTCAACAGCAGCACCGGCGGCTTTGGCGCGCTCGGAAGGCTGAAAAGTGCTGACAAAGGGGGTGGCGACGAAGCCTGCGCCTACGGCGCCAGCACAGGTTGAGGCGATCAGCCACGTCCTTTTGCTGCTGTCGACTGGGGTATCACTCATGAGAATCCTCTAGCGAATCGGTATCAGGGTTAACCGCCGATTGTAGCCCACTGCGAGGGGCTTTTTCTAGCCCCTGCCCCGACTCAGGGAATCAGTTGGCGTGCCATTTTAATGGCCGCAAGCATGCTGGAGGCGTCGGCACAGCCTTGACCCGCGATGTCAAAAGCCGTCCCGTGATCTGGACTGGTTCTAACTAAGGGCAAGCCCAAGGTCACATTGACCCCCTGCTCCAAGCCCATGTATTTGACTGGAATCAAGCCCTGATCGTGGTACATGGCCAAAACCACATCAAATTCGGAGGCACCATCGGCTTTGCGCCGAGCACGCATGTAAACCGTGTCCGGGGCAAAGGGCCCTAGCGCTCGAATGCCTTCTGATTGCGCTTGTGCAATGGCAGGCTGAATGATGTCAATTTCTTCGCGGCCAAATAAGCCCCCCTCGCCGGCGTGCGGGTTGAGTCCCGCCACGCCGATGCGGGGCGGGCGGCCTAACAACAAACTCAAGGATTGATGGGTGATTCTCAGCGTTTCCAAGACATTGGTGTAGGTCACCGCGTCAAGGGCTTCTCTCATCGAAACGTGAATACTCACCAACACCGTACGCAAGTCTTCACTGGCCAACATCATTCGCACCGGCATTTGGGACAATGCCACGCCCGCTTGTTGGGCCGCCTCCCATTGCAGCAACTCGGTGTGCCCCGGAAAAGCGTTGTAAGGCGCGCCTGCTGCAGACAAGGCTTCTTTGTGAAGCGGCGCGGTGACCAAGGCCGCAATGTCCTTATTTAAAGCTGCTTGAGTGGCCCACTTGACGCAATCACCGGCAAACCGACCGGCTTCGGCGTTGATTTGACCCCAAGGCAAGTAGGCATTGACGTTGGCAACTTGTAAAACCGGCATGACCCCCGCTGGCACTTCTGAGGCCTCGGCGGGCTTTTGAATCAAGCAAAGCTTGAGTTGATCTCCGTCTGGGTTGACCAAGCTGGACGCTGTGGCCATGATTTGAAAGTCGCCCGCCACAAAGCAATGGCGTGTGTCGTGCGGGGATTTGCTGTTCAAGGCATCGTTCAAAAAAGTACGCGCAATGATTTCAGGGCCAATGCCGCAGGGGTCACCTGGTGTGAGTGCGATGACTTGTGACTTGGGCATTTGGAAAGCGTGTAAAAAATTCGGTTGACTAATGGGCGGTTCGCAATCTCAGCTTTAGGCGGGATTGTGAATGTCAATGAACTCATGATGCAAACCCAGCGATGCTGCCACATGCGCAGCCACTGCCGGCGCACCATAGCGCTCTGTGGCATGGTGACCACAAGCCATGAATGCGACGCCGGTCTCTTTGGCGATGTGCGCTTGGGGTTCTGAAATTTCACCCGTGATGAAGGCGTCAACACCCGCGGCAATGGCATCTTCAAAATAAGATTGTGCGCCGCCACTGCACCATGCGATGCGCTTGATCGTCTTATGTTCTGAGGAGACGCAGGTGACAGTGCGGCCCAAAATTGATTGCAGATGAGACGCGAGCACCTCTGCACTTTCAAAAGGCTTGCCGTCTTGCATCTGACCCACGCTGACCAAGTTTTGGTCGCCACACCAGGTATCGGCCACCAAGCCCAACACTTTTCCTAGTTGCGCGTTGTTGCCCAATTCAGGATGTGCGTCCAAGGGCAGGTGATAAGCGTACAAGTTGATGTTGTGTGCCAACAGCCTTTGCAATCGTTCTTTCATCCAACCCACCACTCGGCCATCTTGGCCGCGCCAAAACAAACCATGGTGGACAAAGATGGCGTCGGCCTCGGCTTCAATGGCGGCGTCAATCAATTCACGGCTGGCCGTCACACCCGACACTATTTTTTGGACCGTGCGCTTGCCTTCAACCTGTAAGCCATTGGGGCCATAGTCCTTGAAACGCTCGGGTTGTAACAGCTGGTCAAACGCCTGAAGGAGCGTCTTGAAATCGGTCATGTCAGTCTCATTTGTTGATCAGGCCTATTGTCATTCATCTGGTGGCAAATGCGTTCTAGGCCAGCTTAAGACACAATACAAAATATGAAAAGAATTTGGCTGGTATTTTCTCAAGCAGTCACCGTGCTGCTGGCGGTATGGTTTGTCGTGGCCACTTTACAGCCCGGTTGGTTGCGTGGCGGCGGCAACGGCACCGTGTCTTTGACGCAAGCCAACCTCGAAGGTGGCTCCGGCGCAGTTCCGGGAGGCAGCTTTAGGCTGGCGGCCCTCAAAGCAGCGCCGGCGGTGGTGAGTATCAATGTGCAGCAAAAAACACGCGCCAAATCTCGCCGCGCAGACCCCTGGTTTCGTTTTTTTGAAGAGCCCGAAGAAGATTCGCCCAGTGGCGGCATGGGCAGCGGTGTGATTGTGAGCCCCGAAGGTTATATCCTGACCAACCACCATGTGATTGAAGGCGCACAGGCCATCGAAGTGACCTTGAATGATGGTCGAAGCGCCCTAGCCAAGGTCATTGGCACCGATCCAGAAACAGATCTTGCACTGCTCAAAATCGAATTACCCAAACTGCCCGTCATTGTGTTGGGGCAAGTTGAAACATTGCAGGTGGGCGATGCCGTGCTGGCCATCGGCAACCCTTTTGGTGTGGGCCAAACAGTTACCTCGGGCATTGTGAGCGCTTTGGGGCGAAAACAATTGGGCATCAATACGTTTGAAAATTTCATTCAAACCGATGCTGCCATCAATCCTGGCAATTCAGGCGGTGCCTTGGTCGATGCCAACGGTTTACTCATGGGCATCAACACGGCCATCTACTCCCGCTCAGGTGGCAACATGGGCATAGGCTTTGCTGTCCCGGTCTCAACGGCTACGCAGATCATGGCGTCTCTCATCAAGGATGGCAAAGTGACACGTGGATGGATTGGCGTCGAGCCGCGCGCCTTGAACGCCGAGTTGGCAGAAAGTTTTGGCATTGCCAAAGACAAGGCAAGCGGAGAACTTCCCAAAGGGGTCTTAATCAATGGTGTTTTACAAAACAGTCCTGCCGCCAAAGCGGGCATTCAACCCGGTGATTTAGTCATGCAAGTGGCAGGACAAGCGGTGGCCGATGTGCCCGAAATGTTGTCACGCGTGGCCGCTTTGAAGCCGGGTGAAACTGCGCCAATTTTGTTACAGCGAAACGGCAAATCAATGGCGGTGAACGTCACACTAGGCACTCGGCCTTCACGCCCATAAAAGCGCACAAGGTCCTCTGATGAAAGGTCAGGGCCCATTCGCTGTGACAGCTGTCCCGCAGACTTAAGGGGCCGCTTCTTCCTTCGGCGCTTGCGTGTGCTTGATGAAAATTTGCGCGGCCCAAATACCAATTTCGTAAAGCAAACACATGGGTATGGCCAGCGCCAATTGCGACACCACATCGGGCGGCGTCACGATGGCGGCAATGACAAACGCCAACACCACAAAGTAACCGCGAAAATCTTTGAGTTTTTCAATGGTCACGATGCCTAAGCGGGCTAGCACGATCACCGCAATGGGCACTTCAAATGCCAAGCCAAAAGCCAAGAACATGTTCAACACAAAGCCCAAGTAAGCCTCAATGTCAGGCGCAGCCGTGATGCTTTTGGGCGCAAAGCTTTGTATGAATTTGAACACTTGCCCAAACACAAAGAAATAACAAAACGCCACACCAATGAAGAACAAGAGGGTGCTGGAGATTACCAAAGGCATGACCAATTTTTTTTCATGCGTGTATAAGCCTGGTGCAATAAACGCCCAGACTTGATAAAGCACCACAGGCAATGCCATTAAAAATGCGGCCATCAGCAAAATTTTGAGCGGCACCATGAAAGGCGAAATAACCGAAGTGGCGATGAGCGTGGTTCCAGCAGGTAGGTGGGTCACCAAGGGTGCCGCTAGCAAATCATAAAGTTCGGCGGGACCTGGGAATATGGCCAAAACCGCAGCGGCCACGCCAATGGCCGCCATGGCGCGAACCAAACGGTCACGCAGTTCCATCAAATGGGTCACAAAGGGCTGCTCAGTGCCAGCCAATTCGTCTTCGGGCTTGGGGGAAGGATCGGACACTGAAAATTAACCTAGTCTGGTAGGCCGGTAGCGTGCCACTCTGGCTGCGCCCGACAATGTTTTGGTGCGCACGCCTGTGCGCGATTTGTACCACTGAGGCACTGCTGCTTGTTTCAATCTGAATTTTTTACCAGGGTGCTTGTAAACGGGTGGAGGTGGTTCCCAAGGCGTGTGGTTTGATTCGGAGGTGATCGCCGCAGTGGAGTCATTCCACTGTTTTTCAAAATCAACGGCTGTCGATTGGACGGAGCCTTCGACATCACGCGCTGCACCCTCCACCGATTCCTTCATTTTCTTCAGCTCTTCCAAGTCCATGCTGCGATTGACCTCAGCCTTGACGTCAGCAACGTAACGCTGGGCTTTGCCAAAAAAATTGCCCAGTGTGCGCGCCACGCGCGGCAACTTCTCTGGGCCGATGACGATCAGCGCCACCACCCCAATGAGGGCTATTTTGGAAATGCCAAGATCGATCAAATCAAGACTTTGTCTTGGCTTCCACGTCGATCGTGGTTTTTTCAGCCGCGGCCGAAGCTGCGACTTGTTCTGGCGGCTTTTCTTCGTTAACCGGATTGCCGTTGGCATCTTTCATGCCGTCTTTGAAACCTTTGACGGCACCGCCCAAATCGGAGCCCATGTTTTTCAGCTTTTTAGTGCCAAACACCATGACCACAATCAACAAAACGATAAGCCAGTGCCAAATTGAGAATGAACCCATGAATATCTCCTAACAATTTAGTTGCAATTCTAAGCGTTTAACCCCTGAGCCAAGGTCTAGGGCCGCCCATGACATGAAAATGCAGATGGTGAACCTCCTGGCCACCCTCAGCGCCCGTATTGGTGGCAATTCTGTAGCCCCCATCGGGGTAAGGCCGGCAACCCTGCTCCAAAGCCAGTTTAGGCGCAAGGGCCATGAAATGCCCCATTAGGGCGGAATGCTCAGGGGTAATTTGCGCCATGGACGGGATGTGCAGCTTGGGCACCATGAGGAAATGAACAGGCGCCCACGGGGCAATGTCATGAAAAGCATACACATGCTCGTCTTCGAAGACCTTCTTAGATGGGATTTTTCCTGCAATGATTTTGCAGAAGAGGCAGTTTGGATCTTGCATCATTCACCTGATTTTTCACGTTGTTCCGCTTTGCGCAGGGCTTTTTCCTCCAGGCCACTCAGGCCTTCGCGTCGGCTGAGTTCAGCCACCACATCGGCTGGCGACAAGCCATAGTGCGCCAGCGCAATCATGCTGTGAAACCACAAATCAGCCACCTCGCCCACCAATTTGTGGGCATCACCACCGTGATCCATGTCTTTGGCCGCCATGACGGTTTCAGTGGCTTCTTCGCCAATTTTTTTCAAAAAGGCATCGGGCCCTTTTTGCAGCAAACGGGCGACATAACTCTTTTCAGGATCGCCACCATTGGAGGGTTTGCGACTTTCAATGACGGCCGCTAAGCGGTCCAAAGCATCGGTTGAACTCATGATCTTGGCAACGAGTGCTCACTTGTAAATAGATTCGGGGTCTTTCAAGACCGGCTCGGTGGCGACCCAATCGCCATTTTCATACTGCTTAAAGAAACAACTGTGGCGTCCCGTGTGACAAGCAATTCCTGGCTCGTGACCGAGTTGAGTCACTTTGAGGAGCACCACGTCGTTGTCGCAATCAAGACGCATGTCGTGCACGGTTTGAACATGGCCAGACTCTTCGCCCTTGAACCAAAGTTTGTTGCGTGACCGACTGAAATAAACCGCGCGCCTGAGTTCGGCGGTCTTTTGCAAAGCCTCGCGGTTCATCCAGGCAAACATTAGCACATCGCCCGTACTTGCTTCTTGCGCAATGACGGGCACGAGTCCCTGCGCATCCCATTTAATTTGATCAAGCCAGTCCATGGGTTGAATCTACCACTAGCTGAGCTTTTTATTTACAAGCGGACAGGAATACCACGCTCGCGCATGCGCTCTTTGGCCTGCTTTACGGTGTACTCGCCGTAATGGAAAATGCTGGCAGCCAGCACCGCATCGGCACCGCCTTGTTGCACGCCGTCGGCCAAGTGATCCAAATTGCCCACGCCGCCAGATGCAATCACAGGCACCTGAACAGCGTCACTGACCGCCTTGGTGAGGGCCAAGTCAAAGCCAGACTTGGTACCGTCTCGGTCCATGCTGGTGAGCAAAATTTCACCTGCGCCAAATTCGGCCATTTGAATGGCCCATTTCACAGCATCTAGGCCCGTGTTTTGTCGCCCGCCATGGCTGAAGACGTCCCAGCCCTCGCCGCGCAGTTGGATGTCATCCCCTTGGCGGCGCTTGGCGTCAATGGCCACCACAATGCACTGCGCGCCATATTTTTGCGAGGCATCGCGAATCACTTGAGGGTTGGCAATGGCCGCAGAATTGAAACTGGTTTTGTCAGCCCCCGCATTGAGCAGTCTGCGAACATCTTCGACGCTTCTCACACCGCCGCCCACCGTGAGGGGAATAAAGACTTGAGACGCCACCGCTTCAATGATGTGGAGAATAAGATCGCGGCCATCGCTGGTGGCGGTAATGTCCAGAAAGGTGAGTTCGTCGGCACCTTGCTGGTTGTAGCGTGCTGCAATTTCAACGGGGTCGCCCGCATCGCGGAGTTCGACAAAATTAACGCCTTTGACGACGCGGCCGCCCGTGACGTCAAGACAAGGAATGATGCGTTTGGCTAGCATGGAGTTTCAAGCCTAAGTTGTTGCCAGCCTTCCCAAGTATGGGCAGGCTGAACGTTAATGGTGGATGTGACACGTGCGGCTTCAACGCACAGCATTTTTAGGAAGGCGTCTTGGGGCATGTCGGCCAGTTGTGCGCATTTTTCGGCGCCCGGATTCCAAACCACACTTTGCCCCCATGAATTGCTTTGCGCAATTTGCAAATGATGGTCACCTTCTTGCAATAACCAAGTGCAGGTCTCTGTTGTGTTTTCGTCCGACGCAACATGGGCTACATCGTAAACACGGTCAAACTCAGCATTGAAATGCAACTCGCCCGAGCAAGTTTGATGGGCGTCTTTCACAGCATCCCACTCGGGTTGCTGCACCTGCCCCAACAACCGAACGTGTGACACGTTTTTAATGGCAAGGTACGTGTGAAGCGCGCCCGAAAAAGTCAGCAACTGCGTATCAAGATTTTGGACAGCCAATGTCACTTTCAATCCCGTCGTTGAAAGAGACACTGTCAGCAGCGCTCTGAATTTCACAGGCCAAAGCTGGAGTGAGTTTTCATTGCTGACAAATTCAAATACTTTGTCTTCGCCCTGACTTTGATTTTTCAATAAATGCCATGGCATGTTTCGGACAAATCCGTGCTTAGGCAAAGAGCCGCGCTGATTGAATTGGGGAAAGCAAATTGGAATGCCGCCTCGAATGGCCGAACTGCCATCGCATGCCGCCTTGGGACTTAAAAACAAGCGTTCTTCACCGCCTGCACACCACGACAAAACCTGAGCACCCTGACGAGCCACAAACACACTGTCGCCGTTGGACAATTGCCAACGCCAGCCTTCATGTCCCTGCAGTGAATCAGCCGTTAAGTTCATCGGCCCTGGCCTGGGCAGCTTGGAAGTCTAGGTCACCTGAGTAAATGGCGCGTCCGCATATGACGCCCTCCACCCCTTCATCTTCCACGGCGCAGAGTTTTTCAATGTCTGCCATGTTGGACAAGCCACCGGATGCGATGACGGGAATGGTGAGGGCTTGGGCCAGCTTGACCGTGGCATCGATGTTGATGCCGCTCAACATGCCATCGCGACCAATGTCGGTGTAAATGATGGACTCGACGCCCCAGTCCTCAAACTTCTTGGCCAAGTCAACCACTTCGTGACCTGTGAGTTTGCTCCAACCATCGGTGGCCACTTTGCCGTCTTTGGCATCGAGGCCCACAATGATGTGGCCGCCAAATGCACTGCAGGCATCGCGCAGGAATCCAGGATTTTTAACAGCGGCCGTGCCAATGATCACATAGCGCAAACCACCGTCGATGTATTTTTCAATGGTGTCCAAATCGCGAATGCCGCCCCCGAGTTGAACGGGAATATCGTCGCCAACTGCCTTGAGGATGGACTTGATGGCTGCAAAGTTTTGCGGCTTGCCCGCAAAGGCGCCATTTAAATCAACCAAGTGCAAACGCCTAGCGCCTTTGTCAAGCCAACTTTGGGCCATGGCAGCAGGGTCTTCACTGAACGTAGTGGATTGGTCCATGTCGCCTTGTTTGAGGCGAACACAATGGCCGTCTTTGAGATCAATCGCAGGTATGAGAATCATGGCGAAGGGATAGCGCTAGAGTGGAAAGAAAAATGAGTTTTGAAAAATCTGTGAATCAAGGTTGCCAATGCAAAAAGTTCCGATAAAGCGCCAAACCTTGGTCGGCACTTTTCTCGGGATGGAATTGCGTCGCAAACAAATTATCTCGGGCAATGGCACAGGCAAACTGGCCGCCATAGTCTGTTTCAGCGGCCTCATGAGCTGAATTATCGGGCTTTGCGTAAAAACTGTGTACGAAATAGAAATAGCTGCCACTGGGGATATTCCCCCAAACCGGATGCTGAGCACCCTGGTGCCGTTTGAAATTAACCTGATTCCAACCCATTTGGGGCACTTTAAATCGACTGCCGTCGGCTTGCAAGCGACCTGCCAAATCAAACTTGATGACTTGACCATGAATCAGCCCCAAGCCAGGCGTGTTTCCCTCAGCGCTGTGGTCCAGCAACATTTGCATGCCCACGCACACACCAAACAAGGGTTTTTTGGCCGCGGCATCTAGTACAGCCTCCATCAAACCCGAATCGTGCAGCTCGCGCATGCAGTCGGGCATGGCCCCTTGCCCTGGCAACACCACACGCGTGGCGTCTCGAACATCTTGCGGGCTAGAAGTGATTTTCACGGCCACGCCCGTATCTTGTGCCGCATGAATAACCGCTTGAGCGACCGAGCGAAGGTTGCCCATGCCGTAATCCACCACCGCCACAGAGTTGGGAGACATGCTTAGAGCGAACCCTTGGTCGAAGGAATGACACCCACAGAACGGGGATCGAGTTCTAGTGCAGCACGCAATGCACGTGCAAAAGCTTTGAACACCGTTTCGGCTTGGTGGTGCGCATTGTCACCGCGCAAGTTGTCAATGTGCAAGGTCACCAAGGCGTGGTTGACGAAGCCTTGGAAAAATTCATGCATGAGTTGCGTGTCAAATCCACCCACCATGCCGCTGGTAAAAGGCACATGATTGACCAAGCCAGGACGGCCAGAAAAATCAATGACCACGCGTGACAAGGCTTCGTCGAGGGGCACATAAGCGTGACCATATCGGCGCAAACCTTTTTTATCACCCACTGCTTTGGCAACTGCTTGGCCCAAGGTAATGCCGACATCTTCCACGGTGTGGTGGCCGTCGATGTGCAGATCGCCTTTGGCTTCAATGTCTAAATCGATAAGGCCGTGACGCGCAATTTGATCGAGCATGTGGTCAAAAAAACCAATGCCAGTCGACAGGTTGGACTGGCCAGTGCCATCCAAATTGACTTTGACCCGAATTTGAGTCTCTGCAGTTTTTCGCGTGACTTCTGCGACGCGGGGTGTGCTCATAAAGATTCCTTGAGTGCTGCCAACATTTGCACGTTTTCTTCGGGGGTACCAACCGTGAGGCGTAAACAGTTGTTCAGCAATGAGTGCATTTTAGAAACGTTCTTGACCAAAATGCCTTTCGTTTTCATGCCTTCGAAGCACTTTGTGGCGTCTGGCATACGAACCAAGAGCATATTGGCCTGGCTTGGGAAGACTTGAACGCCAGGCAATGCGGCCAAAGAGATGCTGAGCTTTTCTCGTTCCTGCCGAATTTGGCTTGCCTGCTGCGCAAAAACTTCCGCATTCTCCAACGCAAACAAGGCACATTCACAGTTCAAAACACTGATGTTGTAGGGTGGCCGGACTTTGTCAATTTCAGCAATGAGGGCCTTGGGGCCCACCATGTACCCTAAGCGAACACCCGCCAAACCAAACTTTGACAAAGTGCGCATGAGCAACACGTGGCCATGCTTGGCAATCCTGTCCATGTAGGTTTGACTGGCAAAAGGCTGATAAGCCTCGTCCATCACAATCATTCCACCTTGCAGACCCTGCGCCACCACAATGCGTTCAATGACATCGGCATGCCACAGCGTACCGGTGGGGTTGTTGGGATAAGCCAAATAAACCACGGCCGGTTTGTGCTCAGCAATAGCGGACAACATGGCAGCTTCGTCCAACTCAAAATTGGCCGTCAGAGGTACGCCGTGAAACTTCACGCCTTGCAACTGCGCACTCATGGCATACATCACAAAGCCAGGCAGGGGCGCCAAGAAACTGGCACCGGGCACATTGCAGGTCAATGAAATAAGCGAAATGAGTTCATCTGAGCCATTGCCCAACATGATGTCAAAACCGGCGGGCATGTGCGCATGGACCGACAAGGCTTTTTGCAACACATTCACGCGCTCACCTGGATAGCGATTTAAGGCCACCGCCGCCAAACGCTGGCCTAACTTGGTTTGCAGTTCAAGCGGCAATCGGTATGGGTTTTCCATGGCGTCGAGTTTGACCATGCCGCTGGAATCTTGAACGGCATAGGCGTGCATCGACTGCACGTCTTGTCGAATGTGTTTTTGCCACGCGTTGGCTGTTTGATTCACGCTTTGGCTAGAAGAGGATGGGGCACTCATGGTGTCTCTCGTTGGGGTGGCACGGGGTTCAATCGCAACTCGGCCGCACGGGCGTGGGCTTGCAAGCCTTCGCCGTAAGCCAATTCAGCAGCAATTTTGCCAAGGCTTTGGGCGCCCTTCTCACTGACTTCAATGAGGCTAGATCGCTTTTGAAAATCGTAAACACCCAAGGGCGATGAAAACCGCGCCGTACCGCTGGTGGGCAGCACATGGTTAGGGCCAGCACAATAATCGCCCAAAGATTCACTGGTGAATGCGCCCAAGAAAATGGCACCTGCATGTTTCAGCAAAGGCTCCCACTCATGCGGATTGCGACTGGACACTTCCAAGTGCTCGGGCGCAATTCGATTGCTGATGTCGCAAGCTTCTTGCATGCTGCGCGTTTCAATGAGCGCGCCGCGATCGTTCATGGACTTGGCAATGATCTCTGCGCGCGGCAAAGTAGGTAGCAACAAATCAATCGCTGCCTGCACTTTTTCAATGTAGGCGGCATCGGGACAAAGCAAAATACTTTGTGCCAACTCATCGTGCTCGGCTTGCGAAAACAAATCCATGGCCACCCACTCAGGTGGCGTCGTGCCGTCGGCCAACACCAAAATTTCGGACGGGCCTGCAATCATGTCAATGCCTACTGTGCCGAACACACGCTTCTTGGCGCTGGCCACATAGGCGTTGCCGGGCCCCGTAATTTTGTCGACCTTTGGCACAGTTTGAGTGCCATAAGCCAAGGCGGCCACGGCCTGTGCACCGCCAATGGTGAACGCGCGCGACACACCCGCCACATAGGCGGCCGCCAACACCAAAGGATTCTTCACCCCTTGAGGGGTGGGTACCACCATGATGATTTCTGCCACACCCGCCACATGCGCAGGTATGGCATTCATCAAAACAGAAGAAGGATATGCCGCTTTGCCGCCCGGTACATAAATGCCCACACGGTCCAGAGGCGTGACTTTTTGACCCAGCAAGGTGCCGTCTTCGTCTTTGTAAGACCAGCTTTCACCCGATGCTTTTTTCTGCGCTTCGTGATAACTGCGCACCCGTTTTGCAGCCGCCAACAAGGCCTCTTTTTGAACGGCTGGCAAACTGTCAAAGGCCGCTTTGAGCTCGTCTTGTGTCAGAACGAGTTGTTGCATGTCAAGCGCTTTGAGGCCATCAAAGCGATGCGTGTATTCGAGCACTGCAGCATCGCCCCTCATTTGGACATCCAACAAAATATCGGCCACACGCGTCTCAATGTCGGCATCGGTTTGTGCTGACCAATGCAGGCGCTTTTGAAACGCCGATTCAAAATCGGAGTCCGTGGTTTTCAAACGCAGAGCTTTTGCAACAAGCGGGGTCATGGCTTTATCTTGATTGTTTCTAAAGAACGACTTCAATGAAGGTGGGGGTTTAGACAGGGATTCAAAGCGGGGCTTAGATTTTCGCTTTTTGTCCAGCTGCCACAGCCGCTGAAAAAGCGTCAATGATTGCGCGAATGGGCTCTTGCTTCAACTTGAGCGAGGCTTGATTGACCACCAAACGTGCACTGATGTCCATGATGCGCTCGACCTCAATCAGGTGATTGGCTTTTAAAGTACTGCCGGTGGACACCAAGTCCACAATGGCATCGGCCAGACCTGTGAGTGGCGCCAACTCCATGCTGCCGTAGAGTTTGATCAGATCAACGTGCACACCTTTTTGCGCAAAAAACTCGCGCGCAATGCTGGTGTACTTTGTCGCCACTTTCAAACGTGAGCCCGAACGAACGGCCGTCGCGTAATCGAAGTCAGCACGAACCGCCACACTCATACGGCACTTGGCAATTTGCAAATCCAGGGGTTGATAAAGGCCCTGGCCACCATGTTCAATGAGGGTGTCTTTGCCTGTGACACCTAAATCTGCCCCACCATATTCGACATAGGTTGGAACATCGGTGGCACGGACAAGCACCACGCGCACACCTGCTTGGTTGGTAGGCAGAATGAGTTTGCGAGAAGTTTCTGGATCTTCCAGCACCTCAATGCCTGCCGCTTTCAAGAGCGGCAAGGTTTCATCAAAAATTCGTCCTTTGGACAAGGCCAAGGTGATCATGTCAGTTCCTGTGATGACTTTGTACGTTCAATTTGCGCGCCCACCTGTCGCAACTTCGCTTCCATGCGATCGTAGCCTCGGTCTAAGTGATAGATGCGGTCTACGATGGTGTCGCCCTCAGCCACCAAGCCTGCAATGACCAAGCTGGCTGAAGCTCTCAAGTCAGTCGCCATGACGGTTGCACCCGACAACTGAGCGACGCCTTGAACCACGGACACTTTACCGTCAATCTGAATATTGGCACCCAATCGAACCAGCTCATTTACGTGCATGAAGCGGTTTTCAAAAATGGTTTCAGTGACTTTGCTGGTGCCTTCCGCAATGCAATTCAAAGCCATGAACTGCGCCTGCATATCGGTGGGGAAACCTGGGTATTCGGTGGTTCTAAAGCTCTGCGCCTTTAAGCGTCCCGTGGCTTTAACGCGCACAAAACCCTCTCCGACTTCAATGTCTGCACCTGCATCACGGAGCTTTTCAATGACGGCATCGAGATGATCGCCTCGCGCGTGTTTCAAAACAACATCGCCACCGGTGGCGGCCACTGCGCATAAAAACGTACCGGCCTCAATTCGATCGGCCACGACTGCATGATCACAACCACTTAATTTTTCAACGCCCTGAATGTGAATTCGACTGGTGCCGTGTCCTTGAATTTTGGCGCCCATGCGAATGAGCATTTCAGCCAAGTCTGGAATTTCAGGTTCTTGCGCCGCATTTTCCAGAATCGTTTCACCTTCAGCCAAAGCCGCCGCCATCAAAAAATTTTCTGTGCCCGTGACGGTGACCATGTCGGTTGCGATGCGCGCGCCTTTCAAACGAGTTCGGCCATTCGCCAAACTGGCTTCCATGTAACCATGGGCAACCGATATTTTTGCCCCCATGGACTGCAAGCCTTTGATGTGTTGATCGACAGGACGCGAGCCAATGGCGCATCCGCCTGGCAAAGAAACTCGGGCCTTGCCAAATCGAGCCAACAAGGGGCCTAAGGCCAGCACTGAAGCGCGCATGGTTTTCACCATTTCGTAAGGTGCTTCCGGGTTGTTCAAGGCGCTAGCATCTAAGCGCACTGTGCCGTCTTCTTCACGCAAGCAAGTCACACCCATATTGCGGATGAGTTTGAGCATGGTGTTGACGTCTTGCAATTTGGGCACGTTGCGCAAAACCACGGGTTGATGGGTTAGCAAGGCGGCACAAAGTTCGGGCAGGGCTGCATTTTTTGCGCCTGAAATTTCAATTTCGCCATTCAAAGTATGGCCGCCGCGAATGATAAGTTTGTCCATTTTGTAATGTGTTGTGTTGCTGAAATTGGGCCAGATGGCAGCTTGTGTTTAAGCTTGTGTCTTTTCCCATTCAGCAGGCGTGAAAGTTTTCATGGACAAGGCGTGTACCTCGTCGTTTTGCATTTTGTTGCCCAAGGTGGCGTAGACCTTTTGATGCCGCGTAATCAGGCGCAAGCCTTCAAATTGCGTTGAGACCACCACAGCCTGCCAGTGGCGGCCATCGCCACTCACCTCAAGGTGTTGACAAGCCAAGCCTGCGGCAATCATTGTTTGAATTTGTTCTGCTGTCATTTTGGAAAGGTGCCAGGTGATTCGAATTAGCCTCTGATTTTGTAGCCCGACTTTAGCAACTGAATTGCCAAAGTACCCACAGCCAACAAAGCCGTAGAGACCACCGTCAAACTGATCCACGGCGACAGATCGCTCTGGCCAAAGAACCCGTATCTAAAACCGTCAATCATGTAAAAGAAAGGATTCAAATGGCTCAGACTTTGCCAAAAAGGAGGCAACGAGTGGATGGAATAAAACACGCCCGACAAAAACGTCATGGGCATGATCACAAAGCTTTGAAATGCGGCCATTTGGTCAAATTTCTCAGACCACAAGCCTGCCACCAAACCTAAGGTCCCCAGCAATGCAGCACCTAGAAAAGCAAACACCAAAATCCATATTGGATAATGGTATTGAAGTGGTGCAAACCAAACAGTCACTGCAAACACGCCAAATCCAACCGCCAAACCACGCAGCATGGAAGAGCCAACATAGGCCACAAACCAGTGCCAATGCGACAAAGGGGTGAGCAACAAAAAGACAATGTTGCCCATGATTTTGCTTTGCACCAAGCTGGAAGAACTGTTGGCAAACGCATTTTGCAAAACACTCATCATGATGAGACCGGGCAATAAAAAGGCTGTGTAAGCTACTTTGTCGTAGACCTTCACGTGGTCTTCCAATACGTGGCCAAAAATCATCAGGTACAACACCGAGGTGAGCACTGGCGCTGCGATGGTCTGGAAAGCAACTTTCCAAAAGCGCAACACTTCTTTGTACAACAACATGCGCCAACCGCTCATGATTTGCCCTCAGCCATCACATCTAAAAACACATCTTCTAAATCGGCTTTTCGAATTTCAACGTCTTCCGCAATCAGGCCCGCTTGCCGCACGGCGGCTAAGTAGGTCTCAATCTCTACCGCGTTATGCGCTGGGAATTGCACAATGCGGCCTGTAATGCGCGCTTTAGAGGCCAATTCAGTGGGCAATTGACCATCCAATTTGAAGCGCAATACATTGCTTGAGGCAGACTTTAACAATTCAGAAGTGCTGGCCAGCGCCAACACACGGCCTTGCTTGAGCATGGCCAAACGGCTGCACAAGGCTTCTGCTTCTTCAAGGTAATGCGTCGTGAGCAAAACGGTATGGCCATCGCGATTGAGCTTGGCTATGAATTGCCAGAGAGTTTGACGCAGTTCAACATCCACCCCAGCTGTGGGCTCATCGAGCACAATGACGCGCGGCTTGTGCACCAAAGCTTGCGCCACCAACACTCGGCGCTTCATGCCACCGGAGAGTTGTCGCATGTTGGCATCGGCTTTGTCTGACAGCCCTAAGTGCGACAGCAACTCGTCTATCCAATCGTCATTTTTCTTGACGCCAAAATAGCCGGACTGAAAGCGCAAGGCCTCGCGCACTGAGAAAAATGGATCAAACACCAACTCTTGCGGCACCACGCCTAGCATGCGCCGCGTTTGGGCGTAATCCTTTTGAACGTCATGGCCGTGCACCATGACACGGCCTTCGGTGGCTTTTGTTAAACCAGCCAAAATGCTGATGAGTGTGGTTTTACCGGCGCCGTTTGGCCCCAGCAAGCCAAAGAACTCCCCTTCAGCAATGTCAAAACTGACATCGTTGAGCGCCTTGAAAGGCTGGCTGCCAGCATTTTTGGCAGGGTATGTTTTGGAAATGGATTGAAAAGAGATGGCGGGCATGAGCCCTCTATTTTACGGCTATGCGCTTTCGACCAAGAGCTCAGAGACGCCATAAAGCATGGCCAATTCACGCAATTTGGTCGGGAAATGTTTGAATTTCAAGGTTTTTGACAAACTTTCAGCTTGTCGGCGGCAGCCCAAAAGCACCGCCAAAGCCGAGGAGTCGAAATCAGACAGGTTGCCGGCCTGAATTTCGACTTCTGCATCGGGGCTGTTTCGAATTTGTGCTTCCAACTTCGACAGGCAAAACGCCGCATTGCTATGACGCAAGTCAGCGGGAAGGGTTAAGAGCTCGGTTGGCATCAGAAGTGAGGTGCCGTTAGGCTTTTTTGGCGTTTGATTTGTTGCGATCAGACAAGCTTTTGATCAAGCCATCCATGCCACCCGCATTGATTTCTTTGGAAAACTGGGAGCGGTAGTTTTCAACCAGCCAAATGCCCAGAACATTGAGGTCAAAAATTTTCCAACCAGCACCCTCACCCGGCGTTTTTTCAAGGCGATAGTCCAGCTGAATGGGCTCACCCCTCCCCCTGACTTCGGTTTGAACGACCAAATTTTTGTCATCGGTGGCACCCCGCAATGGCTTCACCTCAATCACCTGATCGTTGATTTGACTCAAGGCGCCAGAGTAGGTACGGATGAGCAAGAGCTTGAACTCTTCTTGCAAACGGTCTTGCTGTTCTGGCGTGGCTTTGCGCCAGCCAGGTCCTGTGGCCAATGCGGTCATGCGTCTGAAATTGACATGCTGCATCAATTT
Organism: Comamonadaceae bacterium; assembly: GCA_947479935.1. GTDB lineage: Bacteria > Pseudomonadota > Gammaproteobacteria > Burkholderiales > Burkholderiaceae_C > Limnohabitans_A. The sequence continues at coordinate 39,227 of CANKBG010000012.1, read as the reverse complement.
GCTGTCAACCAATTGCATGATCTTGTTAATGTCGCCGCCCTTGATGTTTTTGTCTGAGCGAACCGCGTCCAAGGTTTCGTTTGAAATCCGTTTGACAAACGCATCAGGCGCTTCGTCGGCTGCAAAGGCAAAGCCAGCACCTGTTGACAAACCCAACGCCAAAAAAATTCGGATAAAGAATGAGAAAAAAGTACGATTCATAGGGCCATATCATAAAGAGCGTATTGCTCTTTAACGCGTCAGCTTCGAAAAAGTTGATTAAAGCACCCAGCTCATTTCAGAAATGTGTCAAGGTTATTGGCCCCGGATTATTTCGGCGCCACAGGCTTGGCGTCCTGCACCGCCTTGGGGCCAGGCTGGTTAGGCGCCACCATGGCGGCGGGTTCGTCCGAGTCGTCAAAGTCATCCATCATGGGGGGGTTACCGTCGTAAATATCATTCAAGCGCTTTTGCAAATAGGCATCGCGAGTGAAAGTGTAGGGGTCCAAGGAGGCCTGTTTGACGGCGTCAGACAGTTTTAAATAGCGCTCACGCTTGTCGGTCAGACGCAAAATGGTCAGGGTGTTGCGTGCGCCAATGTCCTTGAGTTGCTGATTGATATCGGTTTTGGCGTCTACATACATGCCAAAACTGTCGCGAACTGTGGAAGGCCCAAAAAAAGGCAACACGACGTAAGGACCCGAGGAGACACCCCAGAATGCCATGGTTTGACCAAAGTCTTCCTTGTGCTTGTCGATTTTAAATTCGCTGGCCCAATCAATGACACCGCCAATACCGAGCGTGGTGTTGATGCCGACACGCATGGCATTTTTAGAAGCAGCCTCTAATTTCAACTGCGCCAAACTATTGAAGAAAGACATCACATCACTTTGATTGCTGAAAAAGTTGCTGATGCCTTTGCGAACCACGGTAGGTAAAACTTCACCATAAAAAACGGCCACAGGTCTGAGCACCACGTCGTCGGCCAAGTCATTGAACACGGTCACTTTTCTGTTCAAGGGCTCCAACGGGTCGGCGGGGTCGGGGCCTTTTAATGATGCACACCCCTGCAATAGCAAAATTGCCAATGCCGTCAGAACAATGCCTGTTCGACTTGAGCGCCAGATCAAATTCATTATTTATTTCCTGCTGCTGGCGCTGCGGGATCAGCCGCTTTGCTGTACAAAAATTGACTGATCAAATTCTCTAAAACCACAGCAGATTGCGTCGATCCAATGTTGTCGCCTGCGACTAAGTTTTTCTCGTCGGCACCCGCCACAATGCCCACATACTGCTCCCCCAGCAAGCCACTGGTTAAGATTTTCAATGAACTGTCTTTGGGAAATGCATACTTATTTTGCAAAGCCAAACTCACCTTGGCTTGAAAACTTTCATCATCGAATTGGATGTTGTCCACTCGGCCCACCACCACGCCCGCACTCTTCACAGCGGCGCCTTTTTTAAGACCGCCAATGTTGTCAAATTTGGCTGTGACGGTGTAGTCCTTGACCCAGCTAAATTGCAACAAGTTGGCCGATTTGAGCGCCAAGAAAAGCACAGCTGTCACGCCAATCAAAACAAACAAACCCACCCACACATCATTTTTTGAACGTTGCATCACGTCCTCCTTAAATACTGAACATCATCACAGTGAGGATGAAGTCCAGGCCCAAAACAGACAAAGAAGAAATTACCACACTGCGGGTGGTTGCAGAAGCCACACCCTCCGGAGTGGGCTGGGCCACATACCCTTGCAACAACGCAATGAACGTCACGGCAATGCCAAACACCACGCTTTTCAACATGCCATTGCCGACATCTTTAAAGACATCGACGCCACTTTGCATTTGACTCCAAAATGCGCCGGAATCCACACCAATGAGCAACACACCCACGGCATAACCGCCCAAAATACCCACGGCACTGAAGACGGCCGTGAGAAGAGGCAAGGCAATGATGCCACCCCACAAACGTGGCGCCAATACGCGTAATTTAGGATCGACCGCCATCATCTCTAAGGCCGTCAATTGTTCGCCGGCGCGCATCAGTCCAATTTCAGCGGTAATGGAAGCACCAGCCCGACCAGCAAACAAAAGGGCAGCCACCACAGGGCCAAGTTCGCGAACCAAGCTGAGTGCTACCAACAAGCCCAAGGCATCTGCCGCACCATACCGTTGCAAGGTGTAATAACCTTGCAAACCCAGAACAAAACCCACGAACAAGCCCGAGACTGTGATGATGGCCAAGGAATAATTACCCAAGAAATGAACTTGATCGCGGACCAAGCCAAATCTTTTCAAGCAGGGGCCAGACAACCATGCAAGTTGGGCAAACAAACGCGCGCCATAGCCCCAATCGGCCAGCGTTTTGCGCGCGACATATCCCAGCTCTGCTGGATGCAACATGTTCATTGTGCAATCCCTCCAAAATCCTCAGCCACAGTAGTTGCTGGGTAATGAAAGTGCACGGGTCCATCGCTCAGACCATTCACAAACTGGTGAATCAGGGGATCCGTCGTTTTTCGCAACTCATCGGGTGTACCTTGCGCGGCCACTTTGCCGTTGGCAAGTATCACCACGTGATCGGCAATTTGAAATGTTTCATCGACGTCGTGCGAAACCACCACACTGGTAATGCCCAAGCTGTCATTCAACCGTCTGATGAGCCGCGCTGCGGTGCCCAATGAAATAGGGTCCAAACCCGCAAAGGGTTCGTCGTACATCATGAGATCGGGATCGAGTGCTATAGCGCGAGCCAACGCGACGCGCCGCCCCATACCGCCCGAAATTTCAGAGGGTTTTAAATTTCTAGCGCCGCGCAAGCCCACAGCATCGAGCTTCATCAGCACAATGTCACGCACCATGGACTCGGGCATTTGGGTATGTTCTCTGAGTGGAAAGGCCACGTTGTCAAACACATTCATGTCGGTAAACAAAGCCCCAAATTGAAACAACATGCCCATGCGTCTTCGGGCTGCATAGAGTTGCTCAGTGTTCATCTGGCCCACATCTTGACCATCAAAATTCAACGCCCCTTGCTGGGCCGTGTATTGCCCCCCAATGAGACGCAGCACGGTGGTTTTGCCGCCACCCGATACACCCATCAGGGCTGTGACTTTGCCGCGCGGGATGCCAAAGGATAGATCGTTCAGGATGACGCGGTCCCCATAGCCGAAGCTGAGGTTTTTCAATTCAACCAGCAGTGGAGAGATGGGTAATGTCATGTGTGAAAAAAACAAAAGCCGGTGTTCGCCGGCTTTTGGAGGGTAAGGCGTTCGGATCTAGCTGCTTTTAACCTTTGAAGATGAACAAGCCAGACCGTCTGCAGACATTTTAGCGGGGTAAGTCGCTGGTTCCCATTAAGTATTCATCGATGGACCGGGCAGCCTGACGACCCTCCCGAATGGCCCAAACCACCAAGGATTGACCCCGACGCATGTCGCCAGCGGCAAACACCTTGTCCACATTGGTGGCATAGCCCCCCGTGAATTCCGTCGTGGCTTTGGCGTTGCCCCGGTTGTCTTTGTCCACGCCAAAGGCGTCCAGCACAGTTGCGACGGGGTTGACAAAGCCCATGGCCAGCAAAACCATATCGGCTTCGTAGGTTTTTTCGGTGCCTGGCACATTGACCAATTTACCGTCTTTGAACTCAACTTCCACGGTTTTTAAACCCGTTACTTTGCCTTTTTCGCCGATGAACTCTTGGGTGGAAATGGCAAACTCTCGAGAGCACCCTTCTTCATGGCTGGAGCTGGTGCGCATCTTCAAGGGCCAGTAAGGCCATGTCAGGGGACGATTTTCTTCTTCGGGCGGTTGCGGCATCACCTCAAACTGCGTGACACTCTTGGCGCCATGCCGGTTGGACGTGCCCACACAATCGCTGCCGGTGTCGCCACCACCAATCACGATGACGTTTTTACCATCAGCGCGCAGTTGGCCTTTGAGTTTGTCGCCGGCGTTCACTTTGTTTTGCTGTGGCAAGAATTCCATAGCGAAGTGAATGCCCGACAAATCACGGCCTGGCACAGCCAAGTCGCGTGATTGCTCGGAACCGCCGGTGAGCAACACAGCGTCGAACTCTTTCTTGAGTTGCTCGGGGCTGATGGTTTCTTGCGACCAGTTGGTGACCTTGGAACCTTCAGGCAGCTGCCCCACCATCACGCAGGTCTTCAGGGTCACGCCTTCGGCCACCAGCTGTTCAGCACGGCGGTCGATGTGTGACTTTTCCATTTTGAAATCAGGGATGCCATAACGCAACAAACCACCGATGCGATCGTTCTTTTCAAACAAGGTCACATCGTGACCCGCGCGTGCCAATTGCTGAGCCGCCGCCATGCCTGCGGGGCCTGAACCCACCACGGCCACTTTCTTGCCCGTTTTGTGCGCAGCAGGACGGGGTTGGACCCAGCCCTCTTGCCACGCACGGTCAATGATGGCGTGCTCAATGGACTTAATGCCCACAGCATCGTCGTTCACATTCAGGGTGCATGCAGCTTCACAAGGCGCGGGACAAATGCGGCCCGTGAATTCTGGGAAGTTGTTGGTACTGTGCAGCACTTCGATGGCATTTTTCCAATCGCCTTGGAAAACCAATTCGTTGAAGTCTGGAATGATGTTGTTAACAGGGCACCCGCTGTTGCAAAACGGTGTGCCGCAGTCCATGCATCTTGCGCCTTGAACTTTGGCTTGTGCGTCGTCCAAAACAAGGACGAATTCTTTGTGATTTTTCAAGCGCTCGTCAACCGGCTTGTAGCCTTCTTCGAGTCGCTCAAATTCCATGAAACCAGTGATTTTTCCCATGATCAATCCTTGTTATTTCTTTTTTGCTTTAGCTGGCAGCCACGGTGGCTGTTGACTTGGCTTTGGCATTGGCAGCTTCTTTGCGTGCGTTGATTTCACCCAAGGCGCGCTTGTATTCGTTCGGAAACACTTTCACAAACTTCAAGCGTGCTTGCGCCCAGTTGTCAAGTAACTCACGTGCGCGTTGGCTGCCGGTCCACTTGTGGTGGTCTTCTAGCAATTTGCGCAATTGTGTTTCGTCGGCTTGGTCGCGGTGCCACACTTTCCGATCAACCGCGGCTTCTTGCTCGGCCACAGTCAGCACTTTTTCCATGCTCACCATGGCGGTGTTGCAGCGTGATGCAAACTGGCCGTCTTCGTCGTACACATAGGCAATGCCGCCGCTCATGCCGGCCGCAAAGTTACGCCCTGTTTTACCTAGCACCGCCACGGTACCGCCAGTCATGTATTCACAACCATGGTCGCCCGTGCCTTCCACCACTGCGGTGGCGCCCGACAAACGAACCGCAAAACGCTCGCCGCCCACACCTGCAAAGAAGGCTTCGCCAGTGGTGGCGCCGTACATCACGGTGTTGCCCACAATGATGTTTTGGCTGGCCACGCCGCGGAATTCCAAACTGGGACGAACCACAATGCGACCGCCCGACAAACCTTTGCCGGTGTAGTCGTTGGCTTCACCAATCAGGTACAGCGTGATGCCTTTGGCCACAAACGCACCAAAGGATTGACCGCCGGTGCCTTCGAGCTGAATGCGAATGGTGTCGTCTGGCAAACCTTCTGGGTGAACTTTGGTCACTGCACCCGAGAGCATGGCGCCCACAGAACGGTTGACGTTGCGCGCCACTTCCATGAACTGCACCTTCTCGCCTTTGTCGATGGCGGCACGGCTCTTGGCAATCAGCACGTTGTCCAAGGCTTTGTCCAAGCCGTGGTCTTGCACATCCATGTGGCGACGGGGTACGTCGGCGGGCACATCGGGTACAGCTAGCAAACGGCTGAAATCGAGACCGCTGGATTTCCAGTGTTCGATGCCTTTGCGGGTGTCGAGCAAGTCGGCGCGGCCGATCATGTCGTCAAACTTCTTGATGCCCAACTGCGCCATGATTTGACGCACTTCTTCGGCGATGAAGAAGAAGTAATTGACCACGTGCTCTGGCTTGCCAGAAAACTTTTTACGCAAAGTAGGGTCTTGCGTTGCAACGCCCACAGGGCATGTGTTGAGGTGACATTTGCGCATCATGATGCAGCCTTCCACCACCAGTGGTGCAGTGGCAAAACCGAATTCATCCGCACCAAGGAGCGCGCCAACGGCGACATCGCGGCCTGTTTTCATTTGGCCGTCGGCTTGCACTCGAATGCGGCCGCGCAGACGGTTGAGCACCAGCGTTTGCTGGGTTTCAGCCAAACCAATTTCCCATGGGCTGCCCGCGTGCTTGATGGAGGACCAAGGCGATGCGCCGGTGCCGCCATCGTGGCCCGCAATCACCACGTGATCGCTCTTGCACTTGGCAACGCCTGCTGCAATGGTGCCCACACCAATTTCGGACACCAGCTTCACGCTGATGTCGCTGTGCGGCGCCACGTTTTTCAGGTCGTGAATGAGTTGGGCCAAATCTTCAATGGAGTAGATGTCGTGGTGCGGTGGCGGTGAAATCAAACCCACACCTGGCACCGAGTGGCGCAACCTGCCAATGTAGTCGGACACTTTGCCGCCTGGCAATTGACCGCCTTCACCCGGCTTGGCACCTTGCGCCATCTTGATCTGAATTTGATCGGCGCTGTGCAGGTATTCGGCGGTGACACCGAAGCGGCCAGAGGCCACTTGCTTGATTTTGGAGCGCAGTGAATCACCTGCCTCGAGAGGCATGTCGACTTCCACTTCTTTGTCACCAATCACGCTCTTCAAAGACTCGCCTTTTTTGATCGGGATGCCTTTGAGTTCGTTGCGATAGCGTGCAGAGTCTTCACCACCTTCACCGGTGTTGCTCTTGCCGCCAATGCGGTTCATGGCAACGGCCAATGTGGCGTGTGCTTCTGTAGAAATAGAGCCCAAAGACATGGCACCCGTAGCGAAACGTTTGACGATTTCGCTGGCGGGTTCTACTTCATCAATAGAAATGGCTTTAGCAGGATCAATCTTGAATTCGAACAAACCACGCAGCGTCATTTGACGCTTGGTTTGGTCGTTGATGATCTGCGCGTATTCTTTGTACGTGGTCCAGTTGTTGGCACGGGTGCTGTGCTGCAACTTGGCAATGGCATCGGGTGTCCACATGTGCTCTTCGCCGCGAGCACGCCATGCGTATTCACCGCCAGAGTCGAGCATGGTGGCCAACACAGGGTCGTTGCCAAATGCGGCTTTGTGCATGCGCAAAGTTTCTTCGGCAATTTCAAAAATTCCGATGCCTTGCACGCGGGTCGGTGTGCCGGTGAAGTATTTGTTCACAGTTTCAGTGTTGATACCGATGGCTTCAAACAACTGTGCACCGCAATACGACATGTAGGTGCTCACGCCCATTTTGGACATGATCTTGGACAGGCCCTTGCCGACTGCCTTCACATAGTTATAGATGGCTTTGTCGGCAGACAAATCACCTGGCAACTCTTTGTGCAAAGCCTGCAATGTTTCCATCGCCAGAAAGGGGTGAACAGCTTCTGCACCGTAGCCCGCCAACACTGCAAAGTGATGCACTTCACGGGCGGTACCGGTCTCAACCACCAAGCCGGCTGTGGTGCGCAAACCTTCGCGCACCAAATGCTGGTGAATGGCAGAGAGTGCCAGCAACGCCGGAATGGCCACTTGCGTGGGTGACACACCGCGGTCGCTGATGATCAAAATATTGTGGCCGCCTTTGATGGCGTCTACGGCTTCAGCACAAAGTGAAGCGAGTTTGGCTTCAACACCTTCGCTGCCCCAAGCTGCTGGGTAAGTGATGTCCAAAGTGGCACTCTTGAACTTGCCTTGTGTGGACTGCGCAATGTTGCGCAGCTTGGCCATGTCTGAGAAATCCAGCACAGGCTGACTCACTTCCAAGCGCATCGGTGGGTTCACTTGATTGATGTCAAGCAAGTTGGGCTTGGGGCCAACGAATGACACCAAGGACATCACGATGGCCTCACGAATCGGGTCAATGGGCGGGTTGGTCACTTGCGCAAACAACTGCTTGAAGTAGTTGTAAAGCGGCTTGTTTTTGTCTGACAAAACAGCCAAGGGGCTGTCATTGCCCATGGAGCCCAAGGCTTCTTCGCCGGCTTGCGCCATGGGGGCCAACAAGAACTTGATGTCTTCTTGGGTGGTGCCAAAGGCTTGCTGCAAGTCGAGCAATGTTTCGTTGGAAGCAGGCGCTGTGGCTGTGGACTCTTTCACGTCATCCAATTTGATGCGCAAGTTTTCAATCCACTGCTTATAGGGCTTGCTGCTGGCCAGGTTCGACTTGAGTTCTTCATCGTCGATCATGCGACCTTGTTCCAAATCAATCAGGAACATCTTGCCGGGTTGCAGGCGCCATTTGCGAACAATTTTGCTTTCTGGAATGGGCAATACACCTGTTTCAGAACCCATGATCACCATGTCATCGTCGGTGATGCAATAGCGTGAAGGACGCAAACCATTCCGGTCCAACGTAGCACCAATTTGGCGGCCATCGGTAAACACAATCGATGCAGGACCATCCCATGGCTCAAGCATGGCGGCGTGGTATTCATAAAACGCTTTGCGGCGCTCGTCCATGGTGTTGTGGTTTTCCCAGGGCTCGGGGATCATCATCATCACAGCTTGGCTGATGGGGTAGCCCGCCATGGTGAGCAACTCTAAACAGTTGTCAAACGTGGCCGTGTCGGATTGGCCTGCAAAGCTGATGGGGTAAAGCTTTTGCAAGTCGTCGCCCAGCACAGGTGAAGACATCACGCCTTCACGTGCTTTCATCCAGTTGTAGTTGCCTTTCACGGTGTTGATTTCACCGTTGTGCGCCACATAGCGGTAGGGGTGTGCCAAAGGCCACTCTGGAAAGGTGTTGGTGGAGAATCGTTGGTGCACCAGACCCAATGCCGACACGCAACGTTCGTCTTGCAAGTCAAGATAATAGGTGCCGACTTGATCGGCCAACAGCAAGCCTTTGTAAACCACGGTGCGGCTTGACATGCTGGGAATGTAGTACTCGTTGCTGTGTTTCAGCTTGAGGTTTTGAATGGCGGCGCTTGCTGTTTTGCGAATGACATACAGCTTGCGCTCCAATGCATCTTGCACAATCACATCGGCACCGCGGCCAATGAAGATTTGCTTCAGTACAGGTTCTTTTTCGCGGACGGTGGGCGACATGGGCATGTCACGGTTGACCGGCACATCGCGCCAGCCCAACAAGACTTGACCCTCCGCTTTGACAGCGCGCTCGAGCTCTTGTTCGCAAGCCATGCGGGAGGCATGTTCTTTGGGTAAAAACACCATGCCCACACCGTACTCGCCTTGCGCTGGCAATGTCACGCCTTGCTTGGCCATCTCTTCTCTGTAAAGTGCATCGGGCAATTGAATCAAGATACCCGCACCGTCGCCCATCAACTTGTCGGCACCCACCGCACCCCGGTGGTCCAAGTTCTCCAGAATCTTCAAAGCCTGCGTCACGATGGCATGCGTTTTGGCGCCTTTGATGTGCGCCACAAAGCCCACACCACAAGCGTCGTGTTCTTGAGAAGGGTCATACAGACCCGTTTGTTGCAAAGCTAATTTTTCGGCAGCCGAAGTCATGGCGCACTCCTAGAGATATTTCGCGGGAATGAGAGCATATTGCATCGCACCAAAAATGCCAAGAAAATTAATTGGGGTCAGATCAATATTAATTTCGGATATTTTTAAAAGTCAATTAATTGGGGACAGATCAAAAATAGGCCAAAAATCGCTGTTTTAAGGCTCATTTGGGGCCTAAATTAGCTTTTCAGAGGTTTTTTGAACGGTCGGCCGGCCTTTTGAGGCAGGATTTGACGTTGCGTGGACTTTTCTAAGGACTTTAAAAATTCAGGGCGCCCCACCACACGCCCTTTCAAAGCCGATTCCGTCAAATCTTTTTGAATGGAAGCAGACAAGCCAGACGCTACAAATGAGGCATAGGCCGCCTCTCGTGCAAAGGGCGTGTTACCCAATCCCCAATAAAGTGCATGGGGCGTCACCAATTTGTCCAGTTTGAGGCCAATCAGGTGCTTGTAGCTAGACCAGTTAAAGTCCTCAGCCGACTCTGCCAGCCCTGATCTAACCGGGTTCAAGTCAATGTATGACATGCAGGTTAGGAGGTAGGCTTCAGAGTCAATCAGTGAGGATTTGTAGCGCCCCTCCCAGAGCGTACCGCTTCTGTTGTGGCGCTTGTTAAAGTAGCGCACATACGTCCGTCCCACCGACTGCATCATCAATGACATCGCCTCTTCGCCGGGCGGCGTGAGCAACATGTGAAAGTGATTGTCGAGCAAAACATAGGCGTTCACAGCCACTTTGTGCCGCTGCGACTCCTCCAGCCACAGGCTGTAAAGCATCTTTCGATCGGTCTCGTCCTGCACGATGGGCTGGCGATTATTCCCCCGCTGAATCACATGATGCGGGTAGCCGGGAAGCGCTAAGCGAGGTTGACGGGCCATTCACGAATGCTAACCCGAAAGGAATTAATGTTGATCTGACCCCAATTAAGGGTAACGCGATGCAAGGGTTTGGGTGAGGCCAAATTCGGTCAGGAGGGCTTGGAGGTGGTCGGCGGCATTGGCTTTGGGACGGCCTGTGAAGCGGGCCAGGATGAGTTCGTTTTTCATGCTGTGTTCCCAGCCGACCAGTTCGGTGACGGTGACGGTATAGCCTTTGGACTCGAGGTAAAGGCAGCGCAGCACGTTGGTCAGTTGGCTGCCTATTTCTCGGGTGTGCAGGGGATGGCGCCAAAGTTCGGCCAAGGGGGTGCGAGACAAGTTGAGGGCTTTGTTTTGACGCAACTGGGCGGCTACTTCGGCCTGGCAACAGGGCACCAAGACCATCGCGCGGGCTTTTTTCATCAGTCCAAACGCAATGGCATCGTCGGTGGCGGTGTCGCAAGCATGAAGTGCGGTAACCACATCTATGTCGGATGGCATCAGTTCTGACTGCAAAGACTCTGACACAGATGTGTTCAAGAAAGTCATGCGCTGAAAGTTCAAACGCTGCGCCAAGGCGCGTGAGGCTTCGACCAAATCTGAGCGGGTTTCAATGCCGTAAATGCAGCCTTGAGAAAGCTGTTTGAAAAACAAGTCGTAAACAATGAAGCCCAAATACGACTTGCCAGCACCGTGGTCAGCCAACGTCAAACCTTTTGCAGGATCTTCCTCGGTCAACTCTTTTAATATTTTTTCAATGAACTGAAACAGGTGCAGCACCTGCTTCAACTTGCGACGAGAGTCTTGGTTGATCTTGCCTTCGCGTGTGAGGATGTGCAACTCTTTCAGCAGTTCAATGGATTGGCCTGGACGCAAATCCAAATCCAGCGGCTTGACCTCTGACTGTTTTGGATTAACTGGATTTTTTTTCATCGGTTTCATTCTGGGGCAATGAAGCGCCCACTTCCAAAGCTTGCCATCCGCCCAACCCCAACTGGGTCATGGTGGCCATGTTGACTTCAAAAATAGCTTCCGCTTCTGGAAACGCAGCCACTGCACGGTCAATGCTGGCCTCGCGAATTAAATGCAAAGTGGGATAGGGCGATCGGTTGGTGAAATTAGTGATATCGTCTTCAGTGGTTCCCGCAAATTGATAGTGCGGATGAAAACTGGCAATTTGAATTTCACCCTCTAAGTTTAAATCGCGCAAACAATCATCGGCCACATTCAAAAAGTCGTTGTAATCGTGAAAATCTTGCAACAAGTTTTGAACGATCAACAAAGTCGTGTCGCGCACGGAGGACTCTAATGACACCAACGCTTCCAACTCATGGCTTAAATCTGCGCGAAGTGTTTCTAAATGGTTGGCGGCACTGACTGCGTAATGCACCTGCCCTTTCACTTGAACAGACTTCGCAAAGGGGCACAAATTCAAACCAATCACGGCACGCTCTAGCCATCGTTCGGTGTCTTTCACCATCACCCCTGCCACATCTTGTTCCACAAGTTTGACATCCAAATTTGGCGGTGAAGAAGAGGCTTGATTCATGGCGTGGGGGCGTGCAATTTCAAAGTACGTGCAATCATCATAGACAACACCCAGCCGATCAAACAACACCAGCCTGTAGCAAGCCAAGTCCATTGCCATCCCCCCACTTGCGAGGCCAACCAAGCCACAGCAGGAGGACCCGCGAATTGACCCGCGGCGGAGCCTTGCTGCATCCAACCCACGGTGGTGGAGACATTTCGCTCATGCGGCGCCAAACGCACAGCCAATGAAAACAAGGTACCGGGAATCAGGCCGCCACAAGAGGAGAACAACAACACGCCCCCATAACGAACCCAAGGCGAAGCCTGCGTTAATTCTGAAAAAGCTAAAATTGCACCGACCCCCATGGCTAAGAACCCCCATGCAATCAAGGCACTGGGATGAATGTCTTTTTGCAAAAGCCGGCCCGAAGACATGTTGCCAACCATGTTCACGGCAGCGGCAAGGGCCGTCAAAACACCCAAAGTGGCGCCTGATAAACCGGCTTGCGTGTAGATGGAAGGCAAGAATCCCACGACCGCCAACCATTGACCTGAATACATGGCAAAGCAAAGCGCCACCCACCAAGGACCAGGGGCCGTCAATGTTTCACGCAATCTCTGCGGCCAGGCTACTTTTTGCGACAACCCAGAGCCCGCCTGTGAAGACGATTCAATCAACCTCTTCTGATCAACAGGAACGACGCGCCACAAAATAAATGCCATGGCCCATGATAAAAAAGCAAACAACAACCACCAAGTGCGCCAGCCAAACTCAGGCAACCAAAGTGGCCCCAAGAGCAAGGTCAGTGCGGTGCCAGCCGGCATGTAAGCCCCCCAATAGCCCAGCAACTTTCGCAGTTGTTGCTCATCAACCAACTTTCGAATGAGTCCTGGTGCGGGCAATGTGACCCCTAAAAAACCGATGCCTTCAACGGCTCGCCAGAACATGAGAGAAGTGGTACTTTGAGCCATAGCGCCCATGGCACTGGCCAAACCCAATAACAACAAACCTGCCAACATACTTCGCTTCAAGCCAAAGCCATCGGCAGACAAACCCACTGCCAATGCCAAGGTCATGCCGGCCAATTGCACCAAGGACAACAAGAAGCCCGCTTGCATGAGACTCAAGCCCAAGGCCTGACTTAATTCGGGCAACGCAGGCGGAAGTTTGCCAATTTGCAACGCCGCCACCATGCCTGAAAAAATAAGCACATAGGCCGCAGACAGCGAATGTGTTGCATCAACTGTGGGTGAAACAGGCAAGTTCATGCCAGCAAGCGACAGCCCGTTAAACGCTCGTGTTCACGCGCCGCAAACCGATCCGTCATGCCAGCAATGTAGTCGGCAACAGCACGTGGTGTTTCTTGACGTGCATAAAAGTCGGGTGACATTTCTTTCGGGCTGCTTAAATAGGCTTCAAACAATTCACGCACCACCACTTGCGCATGGGTGGTGGTTTCCATCACTTGAGGATGGCGATACAAATGCTTGAGCAAAAATGATTTCATCCCCTGCACACGCTCTGCCATGGGCTGACTAAATGCAAGCACAGGTCCCGCAAAGCGCGCTTCATCCGCACTTTGAGGATTTTTCAATTGCAAATTTTGGCGCGTGGTGTCAATCACATCGTAGACCTGGTCGCTCAACATACGGCGAATGGTTTCATAAAGCAAGCGACGCGATTTTGAAGCTTCCGCCAGTAAAGGATGCTGCTGCAAAGTTAAAATTTTGTATTGCTCAAACAAGGGCACCTCATCCATCTGCGAGAGCTTGAGCAATCCAGATCGGACGCCATCGTCAATGTCATGCGCGTTGTAGGCAATGGCATCGGCCAAATTGCAAAGTTGTGCTTCCAAGCTGGGCTCTGATCCGTCTAAAAATCTGTGCGCTACACCGCCCGGCTCCTGCGCTTCAATCAGGAGCGCATTGCGTTTGGCGCAGTGCTTCAAAATGCCTTCACGGGTTTCAAAGGTGAGATTCAAACCATCAAAATCGGGATAGCGTTCCTCCAAATGATCGACCACCCGCAAGCTTTGCAAATTGTGCTCAAACCCGCCGTGGTCTTGCATGCACTCGTTTAGCGTATCTTGGCCAGCATGGCCAAAGGGTGTATGGCCCAAATCGTGTGCCAAGGCCACAGCCTCGACCAAGTCTTCATTCAAACCCAAGGAGCGCGCGATGGAGCGGCCCAACTGAGCCACCTCCAAAGAATGTGTCAGGCGTGTTCGAAACAAATCGCCTTCGTGATTTAAAAAGACTTGTGTTTTATAAACGAGACGGCGAAAAGCCGTGGAGTGAACAATGCGATCACGGTCGCGCTGAAAATCGTTGCGCGTGGGTGCCGGCGACTCAGCATGCTGTCTGCCTCGGGAGAGTTCAGCATGACACGCGTAAATTTCAAGCACAGCAGCGATCGATGACTTCACGCACCATGGCCTCGGGTGCCTGACTGACACGGGCACGGCCAGGTCCTTCAATCAATACAAATTGGATGTCGCCCGCCACTGATTTTTTGTCGTGCAACATCAGCGCCAAGTATTTACCAGCATTGTCTTTGGCATCCAGCACAGGGCCCTTGATCGGCAAACCAGCACGGTCTAACAAGCGCGTGAAACGTGTCACAAAAGAAGCGTCAATCAAGCCCAATGCTTCAGACAAGTGTGACGCCATCACCATACCGCAGCCCACCGCTTCGCCGTGTAACCATTTACCGTATCCCAACCCCGCTTCAATGGCATGGCCAAAGGTATGACCAAAATTCAGAATAGCACGCAAGCCTGCTTCACGTTCATCTTGACCCACCACTTCTGCTTTAATTTCACAACTGCGCTTCACGGCATGCGCCATGGCCATTGCGTTGCAAGCTTTCAAGGGTTCGATGTTGGCTTCAATCCAGTCGAAAAATGCCATGTCGAAAATAGGCCCGTATTTGATAATTTCAGCCAATCCCGCACTCAACTCCCTAGGCGGTAAAGTTTTGAGTACCGCCAAATCACAGATCACGCGCTGAGGCTGATAGAAAGCCCCAATCATGTTTTTTCCCATCGGATGATTGATGGCCGTTTTACCACCCACCGAGGAATCGACTTGGGCCAACAAGGTGGTCGCTATTTGCACAAATGGCACGCCGCGCATAAAACTGGCTGCAGCAAAGCCGGCCATATCGCCCACCACACCACCACCCAATGCAAACAAAACAGTTTTTCGATCGCATGCCTTGCCCAGCAAAGTGTCGAAAATTAAATTCAAAGTGACCCAGTCTTTGTGCGCCTCACCATCCGGCAAGTGCACGGTGTGAATGTGTTTGTAATGGCCTTTCAAGGCTTGCTTCAAAGCCGCTTCATAGAGGGGCGCAACGGTGGTGTTGCTCACAATCAGGGCAGATGATGCTTTGGGCAAGTCCGTGTAAGAGGCGTGCTGTCCGAGCAAGTTCTCTCCAATGACAATGTCGTAGCTACGGTCTGCCAAATCAATGCGAACTGTTTCAGTTGAAGTCGATAACGTGTTCATGGCTTACTCAAATGGGGTTGAGGTATGTGGGTGTCAAAGCCAGAAAGATCCAGCTCGACAATGATGCTGTTGAGTAACTTGTGAATACTGGGGCGGCCAGTGTCAAAGACATAATGCGCTGCTTCACGGTAAAGAGGGTCGCGCGCATTGAACAAGGTGCGCAATTTTTCTTGCGGGTCAGTGACCTGCAGCAAGGGTCTTTGCAAATCATGTTTGAGCCTTCTGAAAACCTCTTCAGGCGTGGAGCGCAAATAAACCACCTTGCCGCGTGCATGCAAATTTTGACGATTGACCTCTCGCAGCACAGAACCACCGCCCGTCGACAGGACGCCATGATGGTGCTTGCTTAAATCGTCGATGACATTTTGCTCAATGTCGCGAAAGCGCTCTTCGCCTTCGCGGTCAAAGAATTCTCGAATAGTACATCCCAATCGTTGCTCGATGACATTGTCTGAATCTAAAAAAGGCAGCCCAAGACGACGCCCCATCTGTCTGCCGATGGTCGTTTTGCCAGATCCCGGGAGGCCAACAAAAATAATGAGCACGAGTAGAAATTCAGGGAACGATTGAGCCTCTAAGTGTATTCGAGGCGGCCATCGGCAGGGGTTCGGCCAGAACTCGAGGGGTAACAAAAATCAACATTTCAGTTTTTCTCTGAAGAGTTTGTTCATTTTTGAAGAGCCAACCGAAACCTGGAATACCACTGAGCCAGGGTACTTGGGCCACATCGTCCTTGTCTGCAGACTCCAAAATCCCACCAATGACCACGGTTCCGCCGTTATCGACCAATACCTGGGTTTTGACGTGCTTGGTGTTGATGGCATACCCGGCAGCCGTGATTTGACCCACGCTGTCCTTGGCGATGTCGAGTTCGAGCACCACGGCCCCTTCTGGGGTAATTTGAGGCGTGACCTCGAGTTTCAAATTGGCTTTGCGAAAAGAGACAGACGCCGCACCGTTGCCATTGCTGACTTGGTAGGGCAATTCAGTGCCCTGCTCTATCAAGGCTTTGGTCTGATCGGCTGTGACCACGCGCGGACTGGCGACCACTTTCCCTTTGCCATCGGCCTCCAAGGCAGAGATTTCAAGGTTCAAAAATTGATTGGCGGCTGCGTTGAAAAGTGACACCGCAAAACTGGCGGCTGGGAAAATGGTTTGACCTGCAGGCCCCGCTGGCAAGTTCAACATATAACTGGGCTGCACACCACCTGTGCTGGCCAAACCTTGCCCCGCCAATGCAACCTGAAGGGGCTTGGCAAAGGGCGAGGCAAATGCACTCCCCAAACGCACGCCCAAAGATTTTCCAAACTGCTCCTCAGCTTCCACAATACGGGCCTCAATCATCACCTGACGAACTGGAATGTCGAGCCACTTGATGACTTCTTGCAATTGTTTCAAATAGGTGGGCGTGTCTAGAAAAAACAATTGATTGGTTCGCGGCTCAGCCATCACAGTGCCGCGTGCACTCAGCCAGCGTTGTCCCGATGAACCCCCGCCCGCAGCACCCCCAGCCTGTAACCGTTGCGCCACATCGAGTGCTTTGGCATATTTCAACGGCACCGCCAAGGCCTGTAGATTTTCCGAAATTGCAGGGCGTGGCGTGATCCACAACACCCCGTCCTTTTGAGTGGCCAGTAAGCCCTTAGACTGAACAATCACTTCAAGTGCTTCGCGCCAGGTCATGTCTTTTAAATGCAAACTGACAGGCCCAACAACGCCCTCTGCCACGATGAGATTTTGTTGACCCAGCTCGGCCAAAGATTGCAAGAGTGCCTTGATTTCGATATTTTGAAAGTTCCATTTCATCTTTTCGTCGGCTTCCAGTGCCATGGCCTGTGTGAAGACACAGCTCGCAATGAAGCCCAAAGTCCTAAAGAATTTGCAGGTCATGGCTTGATCAACTCCCATGCCATCAGAGAAGGTGCTTGTCCCTCATCGCCGCCCAGCCAAAGTCCTTTTGAATCCGTTGAATGAACTTTGACCTTTTCAAGCCCTAAATACTGCCCAGCTTGAACGGCATGAATTTGATTGCCAGAGCGAATGAATGCCCAAGAAGCAGCCGGCGTTGAAGTGTGAGACGACCCCACTGATCCGACCATTCGCATTTGCGCTTGAGGGTGATCCGGCAGGACATGCGATTGAAATTTCAGGGCTTGAGGATTTTGTGCCGCTTGATGACGCCATTTCATTTCGACGCCCGTGTCTGTGTCGGCATCTTGAGCATCCCACAGCAAGTTGATTTGTCCCTCCAATGCAAACAAACCGTCGGGCAGCGCTCGCCAAGAGACGTGCGTCCAAACACCATTTGGCAAAAGTCTGTTGACCGATTGCCAAAAGGAAAAGGTAGCCCCCTCAGCCCCCTTCAAACTGAACTGAACGGAAGATGCCTCATACCCATGGTGATCAGGTAATTTGGCAGATTTCAATTGCATCACCGCCAATCCGTGTTGCTGCGAAAGTTGCTGCAGGTGATTGAGCAAAACCGTTCGAAAATTGGAATTGGGCCACGCCACCATGAGGTCATCCATTTCGGCTTGAACCTCAATTAGTTCATTCAAGTGGTGCCGCCTTTCAGTTGTCGATGCATTATTTTCTGTTTGCCGCACATGGACTTTGGCGATAAGCGCTTTGACATCCTGCTCAAGGAGAATCGAAGCTTGATGATCACTTGACACCCACCCTAGGAAACTGATCTCACGCCAGAGTCCTAAAACCATCAACGCAGAGAGAATACACAAGACACTGCCCCTTAGGAGTCGGGACATGCATGAATGAAACAGGGTCCGGTTTTGCCATTTCAAAAATAGCTTGGGCAGCCAACGTATGCTCAAGCGAACACTTTTTTTCAGCCACAGGTTGCGCACATTCAGAACATTCAAAAAAATCATGGTCCTCGTCCCTGTAAAGGCGCGGTTTCAGCAGCGATTTGAAGACTACCTTGCAATTTAAAACCAACGTTCTGCCGGAAAGTACCTGGCAATGCCAAGGGGTCTGTGTAAATTTGAACCAGCGAAGGTCCTGTTTGCCAACGTGAAAATTCGCCCATCTTTTGTTGCATCATATGAAGCGCCTCGGGCGAAGAAGCCACACCTTCGAATTCCAATCTTCCAGATTGCCAGCGCAGGGTTTGCACTTTGACAATCGATGCATTGCCACCAATTTGAGGCTTGCGCAACAAGTCTTGAGCCTCGCTCAAATCATCGTGCTCACTTTCATGGCGAATCAAAAAATTCAAACGCTCGACGCCTTCTTTGAGTTCACGTTTTGAATCTGCCACCTCCAAAGTGCTTGTGACGGGTTGTTGCAAAGCCGCCAACCCTTGCGCTTTTTGAGACTGATTTGTTAACCCGACGTTGCTGGCCATTTGCTCCTCCGTGTAGACCCCCAAGACCCCCGCAAGGAGTCCTAACGCCAGCGCAGCAGCCATCTCCCATGAAGCTCCGCTCGCTTTTAGATGCTTTGAGGGGCACAAGTTCAACATTCAAATTCTTTCTCAGTTGAATTGACTGAAGGTGCTTCAAACTGACTTAAGGAATTTGATTCAGATTGGCTGGTAAGAACCTGCAAGCTCAAACCTAAAGCCTTCATTTGGTCGACATACGCATTCACCACCAACTTGTCCAAGGCAATAAGCTGCGCAAAAACATCGGCATTGGACGACAGACGAACTTCATAATCCATGGCCACACGGGGCATTGGCAATTGCAAAATGGCCGAAGCCTCCAACCAACATTCAGCTTCAATGTCACGCGGCCCCCAAGCATGCTCGCATGGCAAACGAAAGGTGTTGAGATATTGATTTGACAACACCAGGACCGTGAAGATCGGTTTTTGTTTTAACTTGGCAATGGCACCCAATGAAGGCCAGATGAGACAACTGTTTTGAAGCACTTCAGCGCACAAATCTGCCAAGCAATGACCATTTTGTGCCAGCGTTTGTTGGCCATAGGCAGCCACCACCCGCCAGCCATGATCTGGTAGCCCTGACTCGGCCCCTTCCTCTGATGGGGCAAGCGTCTTGGTCGCAGGTATTTGATAAACACCGACTTGAATCGATGCCTTCAACTGTGGGAAGGTAAAAAAAGGCAAAAGGGATGGCAAATGCGGACTTTCTAGGGCTTCAACCGATCCACTGATTGAACCCGCCCATGCGGTCTGAACAGACTACAATTCCTGTCAATCCGCTTGCTAACTGCAACATTCAAATTCCGCCATCTGCCCTGCAGTTTTTATAATGCGGTCTGTGATTTGTTTCGCTTAAGACATGTCCAAAAAAACCAACCCTTCTTCATCCAAACAACGCGACCTGGTGGAAGCCCCTCGGCTTCACTGGGCTCTGCGCGTTTGTCTATGGTCTGCAGGCTTGGTGTTTGCTGGCTTGCTGTCTGTTTTGATGGTGGTGGGAGTGGCCATGGTCATGGCTTATCCGCAATTGCCCGACACCTCTGATTTGGCAGAATACCGTCCCAAACTTCCGCTGCGCATTTATACCGCCGATGGCTTACTCATGGGCGAGTTTGGCGAAGAGCGCCGCAACCTCACGCCCATCAAAGAAATTCCCCAGGTTATGAAAGACGCTGTGCTGTCCATAGAAGATGCACGTTTTTATCAACACGGCGGTCTTGACTATCTGGGTTTGTTGCGTGCGGGCATTGCCAATTTAAGCAAACGCAAAAGTCAAGGTGCATCCACCATCACCATGCAAGTTGCTCGCAATGTGTACCTGTCAACAGAAAAAACCTATACCCGCAAAATTTATGAAATTTTGCTCACCTTCAAGCTAGAGCGACTTCTCACCAAGGATCAAATTCTTGAGATCTACATGAATCAAATCTTTTTAGGCAATCGCGCCTATGGATTTGCCACAGCGGCCGAAACTTATTTTGGCAAGCCGCTCAAAGACATTAGCATTGCAGAAGCGGCCATGCTGGCAGGCTTGCCCAAAGCGCCCTCCGCTTACAACCCCATCAGCAATCCAAAGCGAGCCCGTTCGCGCCAACTCTACATCATTGAGCGCATGGAAGAAACCGGGTTTATCACAGCCAAGCAAGCCCTTGAAGCCAAGGCAGAGCCTTTGAAAATCAGGCCGAGCATTGACAAAAATCGCATTCATGCAGAGTACGTGGCTGAAACTGTTCGACAACTCATGTTTGCACAATACGGACAAGAAACCTACACGCGCGGACTGAACGTTTACACCACGCTTCAATCCACTGAACAAAATGCAGCCTACCAAGCCTTGCGCCAAGGCATCATGGATTTTGAACGCCGTCAAATTTACCGCGGCCCTGAAAAATTCATTGAGCTTCCCAGCACGCCCAAAGAAATGGAAGAAGCCATCGATGAGGTGTTAGACGATCATCCTGACAATGGCGACGTCATGTCTGCAGTGGTGCTAGAAGCTTCTCCAAAGAAGATCATTGCCATTCGTCAAAATGCAGAGCAACTCGAAATTACCGGCGATGGTTTGAAACCCGCGCAGTCAGGTCTCTCTGACAAAGCCGGCCCCAACATCAAGATCAAACGCGGCGCAGTCATTCGTGTGGTTCAAACACCCAAAGGCACCTGGGAAATTACACAACTGCCCGAAGTGGAAGGCGCCTTCGTGGCCATCAACCCGCTAGACGGCTCGGTCAGGGCGTTGGTGGGCGGCTTTGACTTTGCCAAAAATAAATTCAATCACGTGATTCAAGCTTGGCGTCAACCCGGCTCGAGCTTCAAACCTTTCATTTACTCAGCGGCTCTGGAAAAAGGTTTCACCCCCGCCACTGTGGTGAACGATGCACCACTGTTCTTTGATGCCGGCGTCACGGGCAGTCAGCCTTGGGAACCCAAAAACTACGATGGCACTTTTGAAGGCCCCATGACGATTCGCAAAGGTTTGGCCAAATCAAAAAATATGATTTCCATTCGCATCTTGCAAGCCGTCGGCACACGCAATGCGCAAGAGTGGGTGACCAAGTTTGGCTTTGATGAAGAAAAACACCCCGCCTACCTCACCATGGCTTTAGGTGCTGGATCCGTCACCCCCATGCAAATGGCCACTGGCTATTCGGTGTTTGCCAACGGCGGGCTTCGTGTGCAGCCTCACATGATCACCCGGGTAACCGATAACAAAGGCAAAGTGTTGGTTGACAGTCCTGCAACCCCTCTGGACGAAGCCAACCGCGCCATTTCAAAGCGCAACGCATTCATCATGACCAGCTTGTTGCAAGAGGTCACACGTTCTGGAACCGCTGCCAAGGCCCGTGTTGCCTTGAAGCGAGACGACATTTACGGCAAAACCGGAACGACCAACGACTCGATGGACGCTTGGTTTGCGGGCTTTCATCACAACTTAGCCGCTGTGGTTTGGATTGGCTATGACACACCGCGCAAACTCGGTGACCGTGAAACAGGGGGTGGATTGAGCCTGCCTGTTTGGATTAGTTTCATGGAAACTGCTCTGAAGTCCATGCCCGTCATGGATGCCATTGCGCCGGAAGGCGTACTGAACATCAATGGGGAGTGGTACTTCGATGAGTTTGCCAAAGGCGGTGGCGTCACCAGCTTAGGCTTGGGCAATGAAAAAGGCGGTGTATTGCCTGAACCCGACGAACGGAAACGAATTTTGGATTTGTTCCGAAATTAAAGCTTGCGCTTCAAACGGGCTGAATCAAAAGCAACTCGTTAGAAAGACAGCGCGACGCCAGACTGAGCAGAAGCAAAGCGCGAGAGGTTTTCAAAAAATTCGCCCTCCCCTTTGGTGTCTTGCCACAGATCCTCTTTGAATTTGTAGTGATAACCACCGGACTTGGCTGCCAGCCAAACCTCATGCAATGGTTTTTGCAAGTTCACAATGATCTGGCTGCGGTTGCTGAAAGTGATCGTGATCATGCCGCCCACGCGCTGATTGTCAATGTCAGCATCGGTTTCATCGTTGATTCGGTCGCAACCGGTCTCTATGCGAGACAAAAGTCGTTCTGCGGTATCCTGAAATTCGAGGTCGGTCATTACAATCCGTGTCATGTTCAAAGTTTTTAGAATTTTAGTCCTTGCCCATACCCTTGGGTTTTGTGCGGTGGCTTTGTCAGCTTGCGGCCAAAAGGGTCCTTTGGTTCACCCCCAAGACCCCTTGTCGGCAGAGCGTGCCACCTTGCTTCAAACTCTAACACCCAGCCTCCCAAAGGGCGGCGACAAAGACCCCTCACCCCCTTCAACGCCACCGGCCAAAACACCATGACCGCTACAATTCTTCCGGGACAACCTCACATTGCTTATCAAGGCAGCAATCTGTGCATGGAAAACGTCAAGCTGTCGGATGTGGCAGCGCAATTTGGCACGCCCGTTTTTGCTTACTCCAAGGCCTCGATGCTGTCTGCCTTGTCAGCTTACCAACGGGGCTTTGCTGGCCGCAAAGCGCAGATTCACTATGCCATGAAAGCCAATTCCAATTTGGCTGTTTTGCAAGTCTTTGCCCAAGCAGGCTGTGGCTTTGACATTGTCTCGGGCGGTGAGTTGGCGCGCGTGCTAGCGGCAGGCGGTCATCCCTCCAAAATCATTTTTTCGGGCGTGGGTAAAACGCGCGCCGAAATGAAACACGCCCTTGAAATTGGCATCGGTTGTTTCAATGTTGAAAGTGACGCCGAACTCGAAGTGCTCAACGAAGTGGCTATGTCGCTTCACAAAAAAGCGCCGGTCAGCCTGCGCGTCAATCCCAACGTCGACCCCAAAACACACCCCTACATTTCTACAGGCCTAAAGGGCAATAAATTTGGTGTGGCACATGAAAGTGCGCTCCAAACTTACCAGCGTGCTGCTGCCTTGCCGGGTCTTCATGTGGTAGGCATTGACTGCCACATTGGTTCCCAAATTACAGAGGCCACGCCTTACTTGGACGCCATGGACCGCATTCTAGATTTGGTCACGGACATTGAAGCGGCTGGCATTCCCATTCATCACATCGACTTTGGTGGCGGTCTTGGCATCAATTACAACGGCGACACGCCGCCCGCAGCAGATCAGTTGTGGCACCAGTTGTTAGCCAAACTCGATGCACGTGGTTTTGGCGATCGGCAGTTGATGATTGAACCCGGCCGCTCCTTGGTTGGCAATGCTGGCGTGTGTTTGTCCGAAGTGGTTTACATCAAACCTGGCGAGCAAAAAAACTTTTGCATCATCGATGCCGCCATGAACGATTTACCTCGTCCTGCCATGTACCAAGCTTTTCACCAAATTGTGCCACTCAGTCCGCGCACCGGTGCGGCCACTTTGTTGGATGTGGTGGGCCCCGTGTGCGAAAGTGGCGACTGGATTGGCCGCGATAGAGAACTGAATGTAAAAGCAGGCGACATCTTGGCGGTGTTATCAGCAGGCGCTTACTGCATGAGCATGTCGAGCAACTACAACACACGCGGTCGAGCCGCTGAAGTCTTAATTGACGGCCACCAGGTGCACCTCATTCGCGACCGTGAAACAGCGCAAATTACTTTTCAAGGCGAGCATTTGGTTTAAATTGAGTCCAAACACGCCACCCCAACAACAAGCCCACTAGGGCGGCATAGACCCAAACTTCTGTGAAGTTCTGTTTACCCGATCGCATCCAAAAGAAATGCAAAATGGCCAGCAGCGCAATGCCGTAGACCGCACGATGCAGTTGGCGCCAGCGGACAATCCCCAGTGCTTTCACGGCGGCATTGAAAGACGTGGCGGCCAACAAACTCAGCAGCAAAAAGCCCGTAAAACCCACCGCAATGAACGGACGTTTTGCAATATCCAAAACAATCTCACCCCACTCCCAGCCCATGTCAAACAGGCTATAACAAATAGCGTGAGTGAAAGCGTAAAAGAAAGTCAACAGTCCCAAACTGCGCCTGAAACGCAGCCATTCCGTCATGTTTGAAATAGCCCGCAATGGCGTGATCAGCAGCGTGATGCACAAAAAACGCAAGGTCCAATCGCCTGTCGCTCTGATCAAATACTCCGCCGGATTAGGGCCAAGCGTGTCTAAAAAAATAGCACTGCACAAGCCTACAAAAGGCAGTAAAGAAACGAGCACCACGGCCCACTTGGCCGCTGGCTTTCTCAGTGCGTCACGCCACATTAAAAATTCTTGACAAGGTCCATGCCGGAATAGAGTGAGCCCACTTGTGCCTCGTAGCCATTGAACATCAAAGTTTTGCGCTTTTTGTCTAACAAGCCACCTTCACCAATTCGGCGTTCGTTGGCTTGGCTCCAACGCGGATGGTCCACCGTCGGATTGACGTTGGAATAAAAACCATATTCTTGCGGGGCAGCCTTCGCCCACGACACCATCGGTTGCTTGTCGACAAAGCGAATTTTGACAATGCTTTTGCCACTTTTAAAGCCATACTTCCAAGGTACCACCAAACGCACAGGCGCACCGTTTTGTTTGGGCAACACTTCACCATACATGCCAAATGAAAGAAGCGTTAAGGGGTGCATGGCCTCGTCCATTCGAAGGCCCTCTATGTAGGGCCAATCCAAATAACCGCCGCGCACGCCGGGCATGGTCTGAGGGTCAACTTGTGTGATGAATTCAATATATTTGGCACCCGGCAGTGGCTCCACG
The DNA here is from genome assembly GCA_947479935.1 of Comamonadaceae bacterium. Lineage (GTDB taxonomy): Bacteria > Pseudomonadota > Gammaproteobacteria > Burkholderiales > Burkholderiaceae_C > Limnohabitans_A. Next base: position 14,240 of record CANKBG010000012.1, on the reverse strand, counting down.
CGTTTAATTAAATCGGACATCGAATAGCCAATCCAAGGGATGACCATCGACCAGCCTTCCACACATCTCATGCGGTAAATGCGCTCTTGCATAGCGCCCCACTTCATCACATCTTCTAAGTTAAAGCGGGTGGGCTTTTTAACCAAGCCCTCCACTTCGATGGACCAAGGTGTGGCTTTGAGAGTGTGTGCATTGCGCGCAGGGTCTGATTTGTCAACGCCAAATTCATAAAAGTTGTTGTACGTGGTGGCATCTTTTTGAGAGGTGACTTTCTCCATCGTCATAGCACCTTGAACGCTAGATTGAGTAGCCGGAAGCGCTGCCAATTTGACGGCTTGACTTACCGCTGCCGATTGTGCAATTGCCTCGCGCTGAGACCAACCCGCAAGGCCCGCCGCAGCCGCACCTGCCGACCATTGACGCAGCAGTTGTCTGCGTGTGGCATAGGCCTCAGGCGACGTAATTTCGCTGCTCAGAGGGTGAATCAATCCATCGTTGTGAGTTCGTATCAGCATGTCGAAATTCCCTTCAAGATGAGAGCATTGGAAAACTTCATACTTAACCCCGTCTTGACAAGGGTTTAAATAAAAAAAATGGACCGCAAGGGTCCATGGTGGGGAGACGGGTTTGACCCGTCACGCCAAGAATTAACGCAATCCAGCGATGTAGTCTGACACGGCTTTGATTTCACGATCGTTGAGTTTGGCAGCCACTTGCGTCATTTGGATGCTGTTTTTGCGAATGCCTTCACGGAACTGCGTCAATTGGCTGGTGGTGTAGTCGGCATGTTGGCCGGACAAACGGGGGTATTGCGCGGGCATGCCCGAGCCGTTGGGGCTGTGGCAACCAGCACAGGCTGCAATTTGACGGTCGGCAATGCCACCGCGGTAAATCTTTTCACCCAAGGCCACTGTTTCTTTGTCTTTGGCAAAACCGGGCTTGGCTTTTTGACTGGCCATGTAATAGGCCACATTGCGCATGTCAGCATCGCTCAATTGGGACGCAAATCCCATCATCACGGCGTTGGCGCGCTTGCCAGATTTGAACTCTTGCAGTTGCTTCACGATGTATTCAGGGTGTTGTTGCGCCAACTTGGGGTTGACTGGCGTGGTGGAGTTACCGTCTGCCATGTGGCAAGCGGCGCACACGCCGGCTGCAATGGCGCCGCCTTTGGCCAGATCAGGCTTTTCGGCCTTAGGGGCTGCATCAGCGGCAAAAACAGAACCAGCCATCAGCATGGAAGTGAGGGCAGCGAAGAAAAATTTAGTCATTGACTTCATGGGCGACGTCCGAAATAGTAGGCGCAAAACCATGGGATTCTACAATGCCTGCTAGCGTCATTTCCGACGCCTCGAAAGTTTGACCCTAATGGCCACCCCTAAAAGCCCCGCTAAAGCCCCTCAAGCCGCCCCTGCCAAGGCCAGGAAAACCCCTGCCAAAGCCGTGTTGGCACCCGTCACAGAGGTCAAGGCCATCACGCCCATGGGTTGGATGCACACCGCACGCTTTCTAACCACGGCAGCAGAACTTTTCCATCTGCCCGCGCTGGATGTGCCAGAAATTGCCTTTGTCGGCCGTTCCAACGCCGGCAAATCGACCTGTATCAACACCCTGACGCAACAAAAACAACTGGCTTTCGCCTCCAAAAAACCGGGCCGTACTCAGCACATCAACCTTTTTGCTTTGGGCAAGCAAGGTTTGACGGATGCCGTTTTGGCCGATTTACCCGGCTATGGCTATGCCGCGGTGCCAAAGCAAGACAAGTTGCGCTGGCAAAAAGTCATGGCCAATTATTTGGTCACCCGCGAAAACCTAAAAGGAATTGTTCTTTTGTGCGACCCCCGTTTGGGCATGACTGAGTTGGATGAAGTGCTGCTCGAAGTGATTCGCCCCAGAGTTGAAGAAGGCTTGAATTTTTTGGTTTTGTTAACCAAATCTGACAAGCTCACACGTTCTGAAGGTGCCAAGGCGCTGTCAATTGCTAAATTACAAGCCGGTGGCGGCGAAGCCAAATTGTTCTCTGCCTTGAAAAAACAAGGTGTAGAGGATTTGGCTCAGCTTATGTGGGATTGGACACATATCGATGATTGAAACTTGGCAACAGGATTTACCTCACGGTATTCAACTCAGCTGCAGAGCCGCTGGAACCAAGGGCCGACCCGTTCTGATGTTTCTTCATGGTTTTCCTGAAGCGGCGTTTGTGTGGGATGAATTGATGCAGCATTTTTCAAAGCCTGAAAATGGGGCCTATCGATGCGTTGCGCCTAATTTACGTGGCTATGAAAAATCTAGCCAACCCACTGATGTTTCTGCTTACCGCGCCAAATTCTTAATTCAAGACATTGCAGCGCTGATTCAAATCGAATCTGGTTTGACACCCTTGAAAGCCTTGGTTGCGCACGATTGGGGCGGCGGTGTGGCATGGAACATGGCCAATCAAATACCGCAATGCATGAACAAGTTGGTGATCATCAACTCGCCACATCCTGGCACATTTTTGCGCGACTTGAAAACCAACCCTGAACAAATTGCTGCCAGCGATTACATGAATTATTTTTGTGAACCGCAAGCGGCCGCCGAGTTAAGCGCCAACCATTTTGAAAAAATATTCGAATTTTTTGACAAAGGTATCACGCCTGTTTGGCTCACCCCAGAACTGAAAACCCAATACCGCACGGCTTGGTCTTATGGCCTTCAAGGGGGTCTGAACTTTTACCGTGCCTCGCCCCTCAAGCCCAGCAAGCTTGGTGAAAGTACGCTTGAAAAATTGGTTTTACCCGACGCGATGTTGCGCATCCATGTGCCCACCTTGTTGCTCTGGGGTCTGAAAGATTTCGCGTTATTGCCTCACCTCAATGTGGGGCTTGAACACTTCGTTCCAGCGCTTCAATACGTTCCTATCGAAGAAGGATCGCATTGGGTCGTTCACGAACATCCCGAAATCATTCAGCGCGAAATGGCGGCGTTTTTATAAACCGACGCCTCGCCAACAGGGCGAGTTTTAAAGCGCTTGTGCACCCAGTAATACTGGGAGGGTGAGTGCGAAATGGCTCGGGCCAACTCTGCATTCATGCGCGCTGTGTCGGCCGCGACATCTTTCGTTGGAAATGCGTCCCACGCTGGCGTTAAAGACATCTCATAACCCTGCGGCGTCATGCGCGTGATGAGCGTCAGCACTTGTGCACGTCCCAAGCGGGCAAACCTTGAAAGCGAGGGCAGAGTGGCGGCAGGCACACCCATAAAGGGCACAAAGATGGACTCTTCAGGACCAAAATCCATGTCGGGCGAAAGATGCAAAATCTCGCCATGACGCAAACCACTCATGATTTGTTTCACACCTTCATGCCTGAAGTAAGGTTTGACATGCCCCGTTCTTTGTCGCCCCTCATTGACCCATGCATCCATCACTTTGTTGTGTTGCGGCACAAAAATAAAGGCAACCGGTTTGCTTGCGCGCAAAGTAAGTGCCAAGCCGCCGGCGTCCAATCCTACAAAGTGTGGTGCAAAAATAATCTTCGGACTCTCGTTCGCCAATTGGTCAAATGCCATTTGCGAGCCCACCCATTTCAAGCGCGACGCCACGATCTCAAGCGGAGCGTGCCATAGCCAAGCGCGGTCTAACAGAGATTGTGCAAATTGCACAAAGTGTTGGCGTGTGAGGTGCTGAATTTCTGCGCCAGATTTTTCGGGAAAACACAAAGCCAAATTAATCTGAACAATGCGCCGGCGACCACCCACCAAGCCCCACAACACAATGCCCAAGGTATGACCTAATACACGAATGGCTCGAAGCGGCAGATGCGACAGCAAGCGCATGAAGCCAATGAACAGGGCGCTCATGACACAGCGTCCTGACGCGGTTGCTTGTAACGCGCATAGCCCCACAAATATTGATCTGGCCGCTGAAAAATGAGGCGCTCCATGGCTTGGTTAATTTGCAAAACTGCAGCGTCTACATCGCCCGCCATGTCTTGCCCAAGGTCACTCGCGTGAACGGCGTAGCCTTGCCCCCAAGGCAAACGCTCACCCCAAATTAATACCAACTTAGCACCGGTTTGAAGAGCCAAACGCGCCGCCAAAGTCATGGTGTAGGCAGGCTTGCCAAAGAAAGGGACCCATTGCCCCATGCCTTCGGGTGGCACTTGATCGGGGAGCAACCCTACAGCTTGCCCCGCACGCAACGCTTTGATCATTTGCCGTACACCCGCCAAAGTGGTCGGCGCCGTTTCAAGACCCGGCCGGGCCCTAGAGGCCTCCATGACCTTGGCCAAGCCCTCTTTGCGAGAGGGCCTGAACAACACCGTCAAAGGTCCGTGCTTGGCGCTAAAGGATTCAGCCAAGGCCTGCGCAGACACTTCAAAACAACCTAAGTGGGGTGTTAAAAACAAGACCCCATTGCCGCTGTCGTAAGCCTCTTTCACAGCTTGATAAGCCCCTTTGACCCACACCACACGCAGACTTTTTCCCATCCACAGACGGGGCAACTCCGTGGACATGCATCCGGCTTGGCCGACAGCCCCCGCAACCTGCCAGAAACTCAAACCAGCCGCTTGGCTGTTCGCTAAAAAGCGGCGCCTGTAGGTAGGCGACAGCAACCACGCTAGCCATCCCACGACTTGGCCTAGGGCGTGCAACGCCCAGAGAGGCCAATGGGAAAAAAATCGAAACCAAAAAATCATGTTTTGTTTGGTAAACTTCAGGGGTCGCTGAGTTAAAAAGAGCAACTTGCAGGGCGACACGCACCCGCCAATGGCCATGTTTCACATGCATTGGATTGTGCCTTGTCTTCGGACAAATCTGCTAAAGCGTTCGCCGAGGCCCAAAGCTCCTGGCAGCGCAGACAAACATGCATGCCAAACATTTAGGAGAACCCTCATGGCGAATGACTATCTTTTCACCTCAGAATCAGTGTCCGAAGGCCACCCCGACAAAGTTGCGGATCAAATTTCAGACGCCATTCTCGATGCTATTTTTGAACAAGACCCGCGTAGCCGCGTGGCCGCCGAAACGCTGACCAATACGGGCTTGGTGGTTTTGGCTGGTGAAATTACCACCAACGCCCACGTCGATTACATCCAAGTTGCGCGCGACACCATCAAGCGCATCGGCTACGACAACACCGAATACGGCATTGACTACAAAGGCTGTGCCGTGATGGTTTGCTACGACAAGCAATCCAACGACATTGCCCAAGGTGTCAACCAAGCTTCAGACGACCACTTGAACACCGGTGCCGGCGACCAAGGTTTGATGTTTGGTTATGCCTGCAGCGAAACCCCTGACCTCATGCCAGCGCCCATTTACTACGCCCACCGTTTGGTCGAGCGTCAAGCGCAATTGCGCAAAGATGGCCGCCTGCCTTTCTTGCGCCCCGATGCCAAAAGCCAAGTGACCATGCGCTATGTGGATGGCAAGCCCCACAGCATTGACACCGTGGTGTTGTCAACACAACACAGCCCTGATCAAAGCGAATCAGCCACCAAAATGAAGGCCAGTTTCAACGAAGCCATCATTGAAGAAATCATCAAGCCCGTGTTGCCCAAAGAGTGGCTCAAGGACACCAAGTACCTTATCAACCCGACTGGCCGTTTCGTCATTGGCGGCCCTCAAGGTGATTGCGGGCTCACGGGTCGCAAAATCATTGTGGACACCTATGGTGGTGCTTGCCCTCACGGCGGCGGCGCTTTCTCAGGCAAAGACCCTTCCAAGGTAGACCGCTCTGCTGCGTATGCAGCGCGCTATGTGGCCAAGAACATTGTGGCTGCTGGTCTTGCCACCAAGTGCCAAATTCAAGTGGCCTACGCCATTGGTGTGGCACGCCCCATGAACATCACCATCAACACTGAAGGCACTGGTGTGATCTCTGATGACAAGATCGCCGCTTTGGTAAACGAGCACTTTGACTTGCGTCCTAAGGGCATCATTCAAATGCTCGATCTGCTGCGTCCCATTTACACCAAAACAGCAGCTTATGGCCACTTCGGCCGCGACGAACCCGACTTCACTTGGGAGCGTACCAACCTGGCCGCCACCTTGCGTGCGGCCGCTGGCTTGAAGTGATTATTTGACGGGGTTTTCTAAAACGCCAATCCCGTCAATTTCAACTCGCACCACATCGCCCGACTTTAAATACTTGGGCGGTGTGAAGCCAATGCCCACACCCACGGGTGTGCCGGTGGCAATGACGTCGCCGGGGTACAAAGTAATTCCCGCGCTCAAAGTTTCAATGAGCGTCGGAATGTCAAAAATCAAATCAGGTGTAGCGGCATTCTGTCGCTCTTCACCGTTCACATAACAACGCACGTGGGTGTTGGTGCCATCCATTTCGTCGGCACTGACCAACCATGGACCCATTGGGCAAAAGGTGTCAAATGATTTGCCCATGTGCCATTGCATGTGCTTGTTTTGCCAGTCGCGTGCCGTCACATCGTTGACGATGGTGTAGCCCCAAACGTGTTGCATGGCATTGGCTTTGGTGATGCCTTTGCCGCCTTTGCCGATGATCACCGCTAACTCGGCTTCGTAATCAATGGCCGTTGACACTTTGGGCAACTCAATGGCTTCGCCCGTGGCAATCACACATTCCGGCACTTTGGTAAAGATGATGGGCTCTGCGGGAATTTCACCACCGGCTTTGGCGCTGCTGTCAAAGCCACTGCGCGCAAATTCTTTGGCATGCGCATGGTAGTTTTTACCCACACAAAAAATATTTCGGCGTGGGTGAGGCAGCGGCGCGCGAAGCTGCACGTCTTTGAGTGCAATGGCAGCGCCATGGGGTGGCAAAGGCTCACCGCGTGACAAAGTGTCTATCAGTGTCAGCGCGCCCAGTTCTCGATCTGCCAAGGGCATGTCAAAAGGAGCCACTGAGTTTGAGTCTTGGGACACCAAACCTACATGAGGTTGGTTTTGGTAGAAAAAAGCAGCAATGCGCATGATATGGACACTTGAAGTGGAAATTGAATCAGCCACTATTGTGACGCTTTGCGCCCTTCTTGGGGGTGAGGCCAACTCACTGCCCGATGCCCCCTTGTGACATAGGTTCATGCAAACAATGAAACGCAGTGTTAGAGTGCATTGAAAAGACATTGAGTCATCAAACAGAGTAGGAGACCGTATGAATTTCTTCCCTTGGAAACAGCCAACGAACACCCTTCCACGACATGCCCTTGGCGCAGTTGCTTTGCTGGTCAGTAGTCTGAGCATGAGCTTGGGAATGCACTCAGACGCAGGGGCCCAGACGGCCCCTTATCCCACCAAGTCCATCACCATGATCGTGCCCTTTCCGCCAGGCGGGTTGGCCGACATCGTGGCCCGCCCTGTGGCTGAGGCCATGAGCCGTGAACTGGGTCAACCTGTGATCATTGAGAACAAAGGCGGCGCAGGTGGCGGCATTGGCATGGGTGTGGCGGCGCGGTCAAAGCCCGACGGTTACACCGTTCTATTGGCCTTGTCGTCGCTGACCGTGATTCCTGAAGCCGATATCCTGTTAGGGCGCAGTCCCATGTTTTTGTTGAACGAGCTGCGCCCCATCGCGCGCTATACCGCCGACCCCACCGTACTGGCTGTGCGTGCCGATGCACCTTGGAAGACTGTCAAAGATTTCGTCGAAGATGCACGCAAACGTCCTGGCGCCATCAATTACGGCTCGTCCGGCAACTACGGCACCATGCATGTGCCCATGGAAATTTTGGCGCAAACCGCAGGCATCAAAATGACGCACATTCCTTTTACGGGTGCAGGCCCGGCGGTGGTGGCCATGTTGGGCGGGCAAATTGACGCCATGTCGACAGGCCCCGCCACGGTATTGCAACAAGTGAAAGCAGGCAAAATTCGTGTGCTGGGTCACTGGGGCAACGGCGCATTGGCATCTATGCCCGACGTGAGCAGCTTGAAAGATTTGGGCTTCAACGCGGAGTATGCACAGTGGTCAGGGTTGTTCATTCCCAGTGGCACACCCGAGCCCATTGCACAGCGCTTGCGTGCGGCGGCAAAATCGGCGGCACTCGACACCAAAGCCCGCGACATCATTCAAAACACCGGTAGTCCTGTGCAATATTTAGACAGCCCCGATTTTGAAAAATACGTTCAAGCAGATGCCAAACGCATGACCGACGTGGTTAAGAAAATTGGTAAAGTGGAATAAACCACTGAAAAACTTATTCACACCTTCAAATCATATTTTAGAAATTTCGGAGACTCTCATGACATCTTTTCGTCAAACGACTGATACAAAACGTTCTGCCTCTCAGGCTTTGCAAAAGTCTTCCTCTCTGCGTCGCAACATGGGGATTGCATTGGCAAGTCTGCTGTTTATAGGCACCGGTATATTTTTATCGCAGCAAGCGCATGCTCAAAACTACCCCAATCGTCCCGTCAAAATCATTGTGCCTTTCGCAACAGGTGGCCCAGCCGACAACTACGCACGTTTCATGGCGCAACGCCTGCAGGAGAATTTAGGTCAGAGCTTTGTCGTTGACAACAAGCCCGGTGCAGGTTCAGTCATTGGCACAGACCTGGCGGCTAAAGCAGCGGCCGATGGTTACACCTTGCTGCTCATGTCCAACACGCAAACCGTGAACGAAACACTCATTCCCAACAAGCCTTATGGTTTGATGAAAGATTTCGTGGGTGTGGCCCCCATCAACTATTCTGACTTGGTGTTGGTGGTCAACCCCACCAAAGGCATGAACACGTTGGCCGATGTCATTCGCGTCGCCAAAGCCGAGCCAGGCAAATTGAACTACGCATCGTCAGGCCCTGGTACGCCCTATCACATGGCCGGAGAATTGTTCAAAAGCATGGCCAAAATTGACATGGTGCACGTGCCCTACAAAGGCAGTTCGGGCGCCCGCACCGATGTACTGGGTGGCCAAGTCGACATGATGTTTGATGCGGTCACCACCATGACCGAACAAGTTAAGGCTGGCAAAGTGAAGGCGGTAGGGACCAGTGGCAAGGCGCGTTCCGATGTGTTGTCCGATGTACCCACCTTGAACGAAGCTGGTGTTGCGGGCTATGAAGCCACCATTTGGTTAGGACTCATGGCGCCCAAGGGCACTCCCAAAGCCATCGTCGACAAGTTAAATGAAACCGTTTCCAAAATTGCTTCACAACAAGATGTGAAACAACTTTGGGCCAAACAAGGCGCGGCACCTTTGGTCATGAACCCTGTGACATTTGACAAATATTTGCAAGACGACATTGCCAAATGGTCTGGTGTGATCAAGTCAGCCAACATCAAATTGGATTAATTGTTTTGTCGCGCTTTATTCATTTACTCAGCGGCGGGGCCGCTCAAGGCTTGGTCAACGCTTTAAAAGCTTCGATTGAAACTTCAACTGACACGCAGCTTTTATGCAACTTTGGTGCGGTGGGTTTGATGAAGCAAAAACTCATAGACGGAGCGCCATGCGATGTGGTCATTTTGACAGCAGCGCTCATTGAACAACTCACAGCATCGGGGCATGTGCTAGCGGGTAGCCCGCGTCATTTGGGCCTTGTCAAAACGGGCGTAGCCGTGAAGAGTGGCACGTCTTGGCCCAAAGTAGAAACGTCGGAGCAACTCAAAACAGCCCTGTTGGCAGCTACTGGCATTTATTTTCCCGACCCCCAGTTGTCCACTGCGGGCATTCACTTTATGAAAGTCCTCAAAGGCTTGGGCATTGCAGACACAATGGCCAGCAAACTTCGCCCTTACCCCAACGGCAATGCCGCCATGAATGCCATGGCCGCGTGTGACGATCCGCATGTCATTGGCTGCACACAAGTCACAGAAATTTTGATCACTGTAGGCGTTGATGTGGTGGCCAACTTGCCCCTCGAATTTGAACTGGCCACTCTGTATACCGCGGGTGTACTGTCGACCAGCTCTTACATGGCAGAAGCTCAGGCCATGATCGACATTTTGATTAGTCAAGAGCATGCCGCACTTCGCGCCAAGGGCGGTTTTTTACCTGTGGCCTAGGCCACTTCAACAGGTGGCTACCCGTACTTACGCCAGCGCAGCTTTTGCTAAATTGTCTGGTGTCATAGGTAACTGCCGAACACGCACACCCACAGCATGAAACACTGCATTGGCAATGGCTGCGGTTGTCGGGCCTTGTGTGGCTTCTCCAGCACCTAATGGTGAATTGAGTGTTTCAGCATTTAGCGAATTGCCGGACATAAGTTTCACCATGACTTCTGGTATTTCACTGAAACGCAAGATGGGGTAGGCATCCCAATCGGTGCTGGTGATATTTTCTGAATCCCAGTGCGCTTGTTCTTTCAAAGCCCAACTGGTCGATTGAATGGCACCGCCTTCCAATTGCGAGATGGCACCTTCGGCATGGATGATTTCACCAATGTCGGCCACCACCCATAATTTGCGGACACTCACTTGGTGCGTCACTTCTACTTCTGCCACCACGGCGCAATAAGCGCCTTTGCTTTTGTATCTTGCGTAGGCAATGCCCAAACCCCTGCCCTCTTTTTGCGACACCCTTTGTCTTCGCTCTAACCAATTGACTTGGTCTGCCAGCGTTTTGATCACAGCGATGGCACGTGGGTCCTCTAACTTGCTTAACCGAAATGCCACCGGGTCAAGACCTTGGTCATGAGCGATTTCATCCATGAAGCTTTCGCAGGCAAACACATTGGCATGCGCGCCTAAACCTCTCATGGCCGAGGTTCTAAAAAGCAAGCCCAACAAGCGATGCGCATTCACTTTCACATGCGTGCTGACATAAGGCGGAACTGCATTACGCTCTGCGCCAGCGCCCGCTGCGGCAGCCACATTGATGGGTTCTAGCACTGGAAATTTTTGTTGGGTTTGCCAACTGTCTTTAAAGGCTGGCGTTGCTGCACGCCCCGGACGTGAACTGTGGCCTTGGCTCCACACATCGTGCTGCCAAGTTACGAAACGAATTCGACTTGACGCTCTTTCGTTCTCTTCTGCCAAATTAATTTCTTGATTTAGACAAATTTGCTGCGCTGAAGAAGAACCTGTTGTTTCAACCGTTGCTTGTAATTTGACACGCATCGCAGGCGCCAGCGGCGATTGCTGCATCTCTTCTTCACGCGACCACTGCACGCGCACACTTTGCCCAGGCACCTGTTTGGCCAGCCACGCCGCGTCATAAGCCACATCGTCTGCACCGTTGTGCCCATAGCAACCTGCACCTTGCATGTGCTGAACTTCAATCTGCTTCGCATCAACGCCAAACGCCAAAGCCAAATCTTTGCGCAAAGGGAAAATACCTTGCGTGTGACTCCACACTTTCAAGCCACTGTTTGCTTCATCAGATTTCCACATGGCTACTGCCACACTGGGCCCCATCGATCCATGGTGCAAAGCGGGCCTGAAATAGACCGCTTCGTAAACCTTGGCGTCCTTGCCCCCTTCAATGGCCTGCCCCGCTTCATGAAACACCTGCGAGTCCATCGCGGGTGCAACTTCAAACAAATCCACACCACCCTCGCGGCAAACAGGCAAGCTCTCTACATCCCACTTTAGCAATCGCTGCAACTTGCTTGCTGCCTTTTCTGCCAATTCTTCTGTGCCCGCGAGTACGCCCACCAAACTGCCATCCCGAAAAGCCTGCGCACCCTCTGGCAATGCCGCTAAAGCGTCCAACCAACCATCCGTTTGCAACGTACACCTCAAGCCAGGCCCCCTCACCATCCGCCCATGCACCAAATTAATGTTGCTCTGACCCCAATTGTTTTTAATGGGGGTCAGATCAACATTAATTCCGAGGTCGTGGAGATAGATGGGTTTGCCATGCACCAGCGCTTCGAGGTCGTCACGACCATCTATCAAGTTCATTGCTGTGGACTTGGTGGGCACCGTGAGATCGATGGGTAACAGGGGGTCAATGCGCGTATGAAGTTCAGCGTAAGTCTGACATGCGTTTACCTTTAAAAGCTTTGCAGCGTGTGCACACGCTTGCCTGATGGCCAATCCTGAGTCTTGGACGGACATGCTGCCAGAGGTCATGCCTTCGTCGGGGCTGTGCTTTGTGTTTGCAGCTTCGGTTTGAACCTTGGACACTGGTAATTCAAGTTCATGTGCCGCTATCAGCTTTAAAGCATGCAAGATGCCTTGGCCTAATTCTGCTTTGCCTGTGAACACAGTGACTGTGCCATTGGACTCAAAACGCAACCATTGCCCTAATAAAGGATTGGTTTTCAAACTCACGGAGAGGGTCAACAACTGATTCATACAGACACCTCTGCGCTGGCAATTTTCAGACCGCATTGCAGAGCCGCTTTTCTCACAGCTTTTAGCACGCGGTTGTGAGCGCCGCAGCGGCAAAGGTGTGGCTCTAAGGCCTCTCGAATTTGGTGATCAGACACAGTGTCACTGGCATTCATCAACAAGGCCGTGGCGCTGATGAGTAAACCACTTGTGCAATATCCGCACTGCGCGGCTTGCTCGGCAATGAATGCAGATTGAAGTGCTTTTAAAAAAGGTGTGCTGGGCAACTCAGGATGATTCGCAGACTCAAGTGTGGCAATACTTCGTCCCACTAAGGCCTCGGTCGGCAACTGGCATGTTGGCTTTGATTGGCCATCCAACAAAACATGACATGCCCCGCATTGCTCTTGACCACACCCATATCGGCTGGCGGTCAGGCCTAATTGATTGCGAATTGTTTGAAGCGCTGTGCTCTCTTTTCGTACTTTCAAAGAGATGGCTTGGCCATTGACGTTCATTTGAAGAGTTTGCAACATGTTCTATTTCGTTCTCTTATTGGCTTAGCAATTTGATGTACTGGGCATAACTGAAGGTTCGATTTTTCTTCTGTCCAGTCACCTCGGTCAAGATACCCAATTCTTCCAGTAACTTAATGGCCATGTTGGCAGTTGGGAAAGTAGTCTGCAGCACTGTACAAACGCGATCAACCGATAAGCGCGGCATGGTGGGCAACAGCTCAAACAAGCGATAACTCACGGCATTGGACTTGGCATTTGCCAACAAACGTCGCCTGTCATTGCCCACCAAATTTGCCAAGGCCATCACATCGCGTTCTGACTTTGCTGCAGCGTTTTGCACCGCCTCTAAAAAAAACTTGATCCAACCCTCCCAGTCCCCATCGGTGCGAATGGCCGACAAACGCCGGTAGTACTCTGACTGATGCTGCTTCAGGTAACCACTTAGGTACATCAAAGGCTCGGGAAGCAGTTGCCAATGTTCCAGCAAAGCTGCGATTAACAGACGCCCTATCCGCCCATTGCCATCCAGGTAGGGGTGAATGGTCTCGAACTGCGCATGAACCAAAGCGACGCGTACCAAGGCTGGTAAATCAGATTCTTCCTCATGAATAAACCGCTCTAAGTCATCGAGCAATGAACTTAATAGCGCAGCAGGCGGTGGCACAAAAATGGCGTTACCTGGCCGGGTCCCTCCAATCCAATTTTGTGACCTGCGAATTTCTCCTGGCTGTTTTCCTGCTCCGCGCACACCGCCCAACAAGCGCTGATGCGCCTCGCTTAACAAGCGCACACTGATGGGCAAGCCTTGAGAACTACGTAACTGCGAGTGCACCCACTGAAACGCTCTCACGTAGTTGGTCACTTCCTCAACATCGTCTGTGTTGCTGATGGTCAGACCCGCTTCTTCATCGAACAAGTCAACCAAGGTGGCCTGCGTACCTTCAATCTGAGAGGTCAATAGAGCTTCTTGACGAACGGCGCTGTAAATCAGCCAGTCCACTGATGGCACCAGTCCAGCCACCGCAGACAAACGCTGGAGGGCCGTGACGGCGGCGTCATTTAACCCTGCCCAAATATCCGGATCTAACACGGGTTCACTGGGCGGCAAGGCATTTGGAACGAACGCCCGCACCTGCTCACCTATGGTGGTTCCGATGGTGTAGGTACCCGTGATGCGAGGCATGTTTAAAATTCTGAGTCTTGAGAGTGGTCATATTAAAGAACTCTTTAATATCGTGCAAGCTTATTAAAAATTTCTTTAATCAGCTTCATGTTTGGCAAGTCATATCACCCGTACTTGTCATTGTGAAATCCTCATTTTTCAATAGCCCACTTGAAATCCTCCCAAACACCCTTATGATTAGCACTCGCAGGAGATGAGTGCTAACAACACCAGCGCCCTCCGATGAACCCTTAAGCATTCAATTTTGAATACTTTTTGTTTTTAAACCTTGTTTCATATTTAGGAGATGCAATGAAACTACGTCCTCTCGGCGATCGCGTGATCGTTAAACGTGTCGAAAGCGAAACCAAAACTGCCTCTG
>CANKBG010000011.1 GCA_947479935.1 Comamonadaceae bacterium | reverse complement strand
TCAATATTTAAGCAACTGCAACAGTTTTAGGAGAGCACCATGAGCATTGAAATGATCCAAGTCGAAGAGTTCAACCAAGGAACGCAAATCAAAGTGATCGGCGTGGGCGGTGGCGGCGGTAACGCTGTTGAGCACATGATCGAGCGCAACGTTCAAGGCGTTGAATTCATTTGTGCCAACACCGACGCACAGGCATTGACCCGAAGTGCCGCACATCGCTTTATTCAATTGGGACACACGGGATTGGGCGCCGGTAGCAAACCAGAAAAAGGGCGCGAAGCAGCGGAGGAAGCTGTGGAAGACATTCGTGCCGCCATTGAAGGCGCACACATGTTGTTCATCACCGCCGGTATGGGCGGTGGAACAGGCACAGGGGCAGCACCCGTGATTGCGCGCGTCGCTAAAGAAATGGGCATCCTCACGGTGGGCGTAGTGACCAAACCATTCGACTTTGAAGGCGGCCGCCGTATGGCAAGCGCAGAATCCGGTTTGGCTGAATTGGAAGCCAACGTAGATTCATTGATCGTCGTGCTGAATGAGAAACTCATGGAATTGCCAGGCGGCGAAGACATGACGCAAGACGAGGCTTTTGCCCATGCCAATGACGTGCTCAAAAACGCCGTGGGCGGTATTGCTGAAATTATCAATGTGCCAGGCCATGTGAACGTAGACTTTGAAGACGTTCGAACCGTGATGGGCGAGCCCGGTAAAGCCATGATGGGTACCGCCTCTGCCAGCGGCCCTGACCGCGCGCGCATTGCGTCTGAACAAGCCGTGGCTTGCCCATTGCTTGAAGGCATCGATTTGTCGGGTGCTAAGGGTGTGTTGGTGCTCATTAGCGCAGCCAAAGGCTCACTCAAATTGAGTGAATCTAAGCAAGCCATGAACACCATTCGTGCTTACGCCTCCGAAAGCGCGCATGTCATTTACGGTACGGCTTACGACGAAAGCTTGGGTGATGAAATCCGCGTGACTGTGGTGGCCACAGGTTTGTCTAGCCAAAACGCACGCCGGACTGCGCCTCCTTTGCAAGTGCTGCGCACTGGCACGCACGATGTGTCGTTCACAGTGGACTCACACGACGCTGTGTCACCCACACTGAGTGGTCAAAGCCCAGCCTTGGGTGGTGACTATGGCCGCTTGAACACACCCAGTGTGTGGCGTACTAACCGCACACAAGCCGCAGCCAAAGTGGACGGCATGGCTTCTGCGGGCATGGATGACATTGAAATTCCAGCCTTCTTGCGCAAGCAAGCTGACTGATTTTCAAATTTTTTGTGATGGTTTGAGGTATCAAAACCCTGTTCAAGCAAGCTTGTGCTGAAGAAATTAAAATCAGCCCATGCTTGCTCAACGAACCATCAAAACTCTGACCCAAGCCGTGGGTGTGGGTTTGCACAGCGGCCAGCGAGTTGAGTTGACCTTGCGGCCCGCACAGCCCGATACCGGTATTGTGTTTCGCCGCGTTGATTTGGCAGAGCCTGTTGACATTCATGTGTCTGCACTGACCGTCACAGACACGCGTTTGGCTTCCACCATTTCTAGCGGTCAAGCCAAGGTTCACACGGTTGAGCATTTGATGTCCGCCTGTGCCGGTTTGGGCATCGACAATTTGTACATCGACATCACAGCCGAAGAAGTGCCCATCTTGGATGGTTCTGCTTCTTCTTTTGTATTTCTGCTTCAAAGTGCCGGCATTGAATTACAAAAAGTTCCGAAAGAATTCATCCGCGTTTTAAAAACGGTGGAAGTCAAAGACGGCCAAGGCGATAACATCAAATGGGCCAAGTTAGAACCCTATGAGGGTTACCGACTCAGTTTTGAAATTGACTTCCATCACCCTGCTGTCGACTCCACAGGCCAACAAGTGGTGTTTGACATGGGCAGTGATGTGTATGCGCGCGACATAGCCAGGGCGCGCACATTTGGGTTTACCAAAGACGTTGAAATGCTTCGTTCCAATGGCTTGGCCTTGGGCGGCGGTTTAGACAACGCCATCGTCATGGACGACTACAAAGTTCTGAACAGTGACGGCCTTCGCTACGACGATGAATTTGTAAAGCACAAAATCCTAGATGCCATGGGTGACTTGTATCTCTTAGGCAAACCCCTCATTGCGAGTTACACCGCGTTTCGTTCGGGCCACGCCATGAACAATTTATTGCTTCGTGCATTGCTAGACCAACCCGATTCCTATGAAATGGTCAGCTTTGACGATGTTAAAAAAGCACCTCCAGGTTTTGCTTTGCCCGTGCGGGCTTGGTAAGTTTTAAACAATGAATGCCATTGAACAGCCGTCCTTGCGTGACTTGCTGTCGCACAAACCTTTCCTGAGATTTTGGCTGGCTCGTCTGGCTGGTATCTTGGCCAACCAAATGATCATGGTGGCGTTAGCTTGGCACATGTACGAGATTACGGGCAGTGCATGGGATTTGGGATTGGTCGGTCTGTTTCAATTTGTCCCTGCACTTATTCTCACCTTGCCTGCGGGCCACATTGTGGACAAATTTCACAAGGTGCACATTTATGCAAGCTGCATGCTCATTCAAGTCTTGGTGGCGTGTTTGTTGGTCTGGGGTACCTACACCGATTCGGTGACAAGAGAATTGGTTCTTTTCATTTCGGCAGTTTTTGGCATGGTGCGTTCGTTTCAAATGCCTACCCAGCAAGCCCTCACCCCCCACTTGGTGCCATCCAATTTGTTGCAGCGAGCTGTGGCCTTAAGTTCAACGGGTGTTCAAACTGCCGTGATTGGTGGCCCCGCTCTTGGCGGCATTTTGTACGCGCTTCACGTCAATGCGGTCTACGTCATTTGTGCCGTTTTTTTCACGCTGGCCTTTTTTCTAGCCGCCAGCGTTCGCTACGAACACAAACCGTCTAACGCAGCAGCCGATTTAAAAAGTGTTTTAGCCGGCGCACATTTTGTATGGCATCACAAAGTACTTTTGGGTGCCATTGCATTGGATTTGTTCGCCGTTCTTTTGGGCGGTGTCACTGCGCTCCTGCCTATTTACGCCAAAGACATCTTGCACACCGGCCCTGAAGGCTTGGGCATTCTAAGATCGTCTCCCGCAGTAGGCGCCTTGCTCATGGCGGTTGTACTCACTCAATGGCCCATAGAGCGCCGCGTTGGTCGTTGGTTGTTGATTGCTGTCGCTGTATTTGGAGCCGCCAATTTTGTCTTCGGTATCTCGACGCACATTGCCTTATCGATGGCCGCGCTCATGGTGGCAGGTGCAGCAGACAACGTGAGCGTGGTGACACGATTAACATTGATGCAACTAGAAACCCCCAACGACATGCGAGGACGCGTAGCCGCAGTCAATTCCATCTTTATCGGTGCATCCAACCAATTGGGTGAATTTGAATCTGGCACCACAGCCGCCATGTGGGGCCCTGTGGGGTCAGTCGTGTTTGGTGGCTTAGCAACCATCGGTGTTGCCGTCGCCGCCATCAAAATATTCCCAGACCTAGCCCAACGCGACAAAATGCTCGCACCCAAACCAACGTGATTTTTTAAATCGCTCAGTGACTCCGACCACCTTTGTACATGCCATGGGTTTTCCGATTCAACAAATCAAGAGCAGCCAACTTATTCATAGAAGGGCTAGCATGGGCATGGGTAATGGCCAAGCCCAGTGCATCGGCTGCGTCAGGGCCAGGAACCGATGGCAGTTTGAGCATGCGTTTGACCATTTCCTGAATTTGAGATTTGGCAGCTCTCCCATGCCCCGTGATGGCTTTCTTCATTTGCAGTGCGGTGTATTCAGCAACTTGCAAATTGCAAGACACCAAAGCCGTGAGGCAGCAACCACGTGCTTGACCGAGGAGCAGCGTGGCTTGCGGATTGACGTTGACGAACACAATTTCAACCGACGCAGAATCTGGCGTGTAGCGTTGGTTGATTTCTAAAATACCGTCGTAAATAACTTTGAGACGATTGGGCAGGTTGCCCTGATTCACTTTGTCTGTGCGAATGACGCCACTGGCAACATAAGTCAGTTGCGAGCCGTTGACATCAATCACACCAAAGCCGGTGGTTTGGAGGCCGGGGTCGATTCCAAGAATTCTCATGGCTTGATTCTGAATGCTTGCTTAGGGTAACGCAACATCGTTCATGCGGGCCATGATGGTTTGCGCGCGGTCACTCAAATACACCGATTGGGGCAATTTTTCAAAATAGCGGGGCCTAGGCAACATGACGGCCAAGCGTGCGGCTTCCCACTCGCTGAGTTTGGCGGCGGACTTTTGAAAGTAATGCTGCGCGGCAGCTTCAGCACCAAACACGCCATTGCCCCATTCCACATGGTTGAGGTAGAGGGTCAGAATTTTCTTTTTGGACAAAAAGGTTTCAAGGGCAACGGTAAGCAACCATTCTTGTGCTTTGCGAACCATGGTGCGTTCGCCGCTCAGCAATAAATTTTTGGCCAACTGCTGAGTGATGGTAGAGCCTCCTACAATTTTTGGCGCTGCCGTTTTTATTGAACTTTTCTTGGCAGCTTGCGCTTCTAATTTAGCTTGCGCTTTGGCATTTTTGCTCCAAGCTTTTTCAACGGCATCCCACCAAATACCGTGATGGGATGTAAAGGCGCTGTCTTCAGAGGCCAAGACTGCACGTTTGAGGTGGGTTGAAATTTGATCGGCAGGTTGCCAGTCTTGGCGCCACGTCAATTTACCCTTGGCCGATACAATTTGCCAAACCTGTGAGCGCTCAAACGCTGAAGAAGCAGGGTCAATCCATGCCATCAAGGCAATTCTTCCAACAAAAAAAACTTGCAACAAAACAAAGCCTGCCATTACCAACCATAGCCATTGTTTGATTGCATGCAGGATAAGTCTCATGGTTGTACTTTAAGCGCGATTCAGCAGGGCTCTTAATTCAGTCAGGACTTGTTGGGTTGGCGGACGGACACCACGCCACAATTGAAACGATTCTGCAGCTTGTTCAACCAGCATGCCCAAACCATCGCGCGCTACCGCGCCATGTGCGCTAGCCCATTGAATGAACCATTGCGCAGCGGGGCCGTACATTAAATCGCAGGCCATGCCGTGAGAACTTAACACGGTATGGGGCACGGGAATGTCGCCCCCTTGAAGGCTGCTACTCGAGGCATTGATGACCAGATCAAAAGATTGACTGAGAAGTGCTTCGTGATTCAGGCCGAAAGCTTTGCAATCAACGCCCTCTGTTTGAGCGATCTGCGCATGCCGTTGTACCAGTTGAGCAGCTTTGTCTACCGTGCGATTGGCGACCCAAATACTGTGAGGTTTTTCAGACAGCAAGGGGCCAAGGACACCCGCAGCAGCGCCACCTGCGCCAATCAATAAAACGCTTTTGTTTTTCAAATCAAAGCCAGCATTGCCAACCAAATCGGCTACCAAGCCCAGGCCGTCTGTGTTGTCACCATAAGTGCCTGTGGCATCAAACTTTAAGGTGTTGCAGGCCTGTGCCAAAGCCACACGAGGACTGCATGTTGTGGCGATATGGGCTGCTTCCGTTTTGAATGGCAGGGTGATATTGCAGCCTTTGCCGCCAGTCGCTTGAAATGCTTGAAGGACGGCTACAAATGAATCGAGAGGGACAAAGGTTTTTTCATAATGCAACGTTTGCCCTGTGAGCTCGGCAAAGCGTGCATGAATCCAGGGCGATTTGCTGTGCTCAATGGGGTGACCAAAAACGCAATACGTGTCCATCTTTTCAATCCAAATGGGTGGCGGGCGTAAACATCAAACTCGACAATAAAAACATGGGCTTAAGGCGTTGGATCTTCAGTGGGTGCCTCGTTCACATTCAAGGCAATGGCAATTGGGCCTGTGGCTGCATCTTCCAAGTCTTCCAGATCGTCTGAAGTTTCGCCGCCGTATTGGATCGCTGCGCTTATGGCATCTTCCGACAGCGAGATCTTTTCAATGACAGTGCCAGACACATCCAGTGCCATGGCATCGATGGCACCAAGTTGCACTTTGACTTTGTCACCGCGCATCAATCCTGAAGCGCCCATCACGGTCAACATGAGCGGTAGATTGTCGGCGCGAACCAACCAACTGCCACCGCCCATTTCCTTGATCAAATTGGCGACCACTTCCGTGATGCATTCTTGCTTCAAATATTGAAGTGTCCAAAAACGTTCCATGCCAGATTGGTAGCCGTTGTAGGCCGTATAGGCTGCATCAAAGGCACTGATGATGGCAAACATTTGTGCATCCTTGGGCTTAAAGGGCGCGGCCAACGCCGCCGTCGCACCATGCTGCGCACAGGCAATGATTTGCCATTGGTTCACCAAATCTGTGTAGCGCCGAAGCGGTGAAGTGCTCCATGCATAGGCGGGCACACCAATGCCAGCGTGCGGTAGCGCTTTGGTGCCCATGCGAACTTTGATGCCTGGTGCCAAACTGGCTTGGCTGCGATAAATTGCGGGCACGCCCAAACTTGCCAGCCATTGACCCCAAGTGCTGTTGGCCAGAATCATGGACTCAGACACGATCAAATCGAGCGGCGCACCTCTTTGGCGAATGCCAATTTCAACTTGCTCATGACCCGTGGGTGAGGTGTCGCTGCTGTCTCGCAATAAACGGAAGTTGTAATCGGGGCGATTGAAGGTTTCGGGCTTGCCGCGCACCACTTCGCGCCCAGCTTTCAAGTGTTGTGCCAAGCGCCAGAAAAATGCCAACTCTTGGTGCGAGATGGGCAGTTGCGGTTCTGATTCGCGCGGTGCTGGTGTGTTGTCTTCCAACCAGTCTTGGGTGACCCATTGGTCCAATTGGTCATGCCGCAAATTGGCCGCAATGGGCACGCGCTCTAGCTTGGTTTCGCTGTGCTGAATGTTCAGTGTGGATTCGTCAAAGGTGACATAAAGCGATACCGCAGGACAAGCTTTGCCTTCTGCCAAGGTGTAGCCTTGCACCACCTCATCTGGCAGCATGGTTATTTTGTAGCCCGGCATGTAGACGGTGGACAAGCGCGCTCGGCCCACTTGGTCGATGGCGCTGTTGGGCGCAATGGCCAGACCTGGCGCAGCAATGTGAATGCCAACCACCACGGTGCCGCTGCCTAAACCTTGCAGTGACAACGCATCGTCAATTTCGGTGGTTTGCGAGTCGTCGATGGAATAAGCCTGAACGCAAGCCAAAGGCAATTCTTGAACAATGGCGGGAGCTTCCAATTTGGGAAAGCCCGTGCCTTTGGGAAAGTTGTCGAATAAAAAACGTTGCCAATGGAAATCATAAGCACTGGCAATAGCACCCGCGTTTTGCAAAAGTGTGAGGGGTGCGGTTTGGCTGGCACGACTGGCCTCCACGACTGCTTTGTATTCAGGCGCATTTTTATCGGGGCGGAACAAAATTTTGTACAACTGCTCCTTGATGGGGGCAGGGCACTGTCCCGCCATCAGTTCGTGTGACCAGCTTTCAATTTGAGCTTGAATTTGTTTTTTCTTCTCGATACCAGCCAACGCCAACTGAATGGTTTCTGCAGAAGCTTTCTTGAAGCGCCCTTTGCCAGCTCGCCTGAAATAATGCGGTGCTTCAAAGAGTCGAATGAGGGCGCCCACTTGCTGAGTGATGGTGGCGTCTGCACTGAAATAATCACGTGCCACATCGGCAAAACCAAATTCTGTTTCGGGCGCAAATTCCCAAGCCAAATCAAGTTCAATGCTTTGGCTAATGACAGTGGCTTCGGCCAGAAGTTGGGCGGGCGCAGGCTTTTCAAATTTCAAAAGTACATTGGCACCTTTGACTTTGACCCGCTTGCCGCTGTCCAATTCCACCTGAACCGAAGCTTCTGCCTCTGACAGGACGCGTCCGGTCACAAATTTGCCGGCTTCTTCAAACAATAAAAACATGGGCTAGATTGTCCCATGCGCAAGCCCTTGGGCGAGCGTATCAAGGGCCAAATTTGGGCGAATCCAAATAATTCTCGGGAAGCAAAGGATAATTAGGGCATGTCTCGCGTCATTGAAAAACCCAGCTGGTCGTCTCGTTTCCTGCATTTATTTGAAGGATTTGACGGCCCCTTGGCCTTCGCCGTGTTTGTGCTGGCCTGCGCGGGCCTCTTGATCATGTATTCGTCGGGGTTTGACCATGGTACGCGCTTTGTAGACCATGGCCGAAACATGCTCATTGCCGCCAGCATCATGTTTGTGGTGGCCCAAATTCCGCCCCAAAGACTCATGACGCTGGCGGTACCTATTTACACGTTTGGCGTCATTTTGCTCATTGCTGTGGCCCTCTTTGGCATTACCAAAAAGGGCGCCCGCCGGTGGCTCAATGTGGGAGTGGTGATTCAGCCTAGCGAAATCATGAAAATTGCCATGCCCTTGATGCTGGCATGGTGGTTTCAAAAACGAGAAGGCCAGTTGCGTCCCCTGGATTTTCTGGTGGCCGCCTTGTTGCTGATGGTGCCAGTAGGCCTCATCATTCGTCAACCCGATTTGGGAACGGCACTTTTGGTTTTGAGCACGGGCGCAGCGGTTTTGTTTTTTGCAGGTTTAAGCTGGCGCCTCATCGTGCCCCCCTTGTTCATTGGCCTGACTGGCATCATTTTGTTAGTTGTTTTTGAGTCGCAGTTGTGTGCCGATGGTGTGGATTGGAAAGTCTTGCATGAGTACCAGCGACAACGTATTTGTACCCTGCTAGATCCTGCGAGAGACCCTTTGGGTAAGGGTTTTCACATCATTCAAGGCATGATTGCCATAGGTTCGGGTGGCTTCTGGGGCAAAGGATTTATGCAGGGCACACAAACTCACTTGGAGTTCATCCCCGAGAGAACCACCGATTTTATTTTTGCAGCCTTTTCTGAAGAATTTGGCTTGCTGGGGACGCTTCTTTTGATCGCTGGCTTTTTCTTTCTGGTCTTCAGGGGCTTGGTCATTGCGCGTGAGGCGCCCACCTTGTTCACCCGTTTATTGGCTGGTAGCGTCAGCATGATTTTCTTCACCTACGCCTTTGTCAACATGGGCATGGTCAGTGGCATTTTGCCGGTGGTGGGCGTGCCGTTGCCATTCATCAGTTATGGCGGCACAGCCATGGTCACTCTTGGATTGGGCTTGGGCATTTTGATGTCCATTGCCAAGGCCAAGCGCTTGGTTCAAACCTAAAAAATCCAGCTTCCTTGTGCAGGGCTTTCAAGGCTTGCCTACAATGGCAACATGATCTCACGCGAACCCACCATTGAACGCCTGGCCACGGCCAGATCTCTATTGCTCGAACCTTTTGGCTTGGATGAGTCTCATCTGTCCAAGGCGCTGACATCTATTCAGGCTCACAAAGTAGACGATGCCGATTTGTATTTTCAATACACCCGTTCAGAGGGGTGGAGTTTGGAAGAAGGCATTGTCAAAACAGGCAGCTTCAGCATTGACCAGGGCGTGGGAGTTCGCGCTGTAGCGGGTGAAAAAACAGCCTTTGCTTATTCAGACGACATTTCCGAAGCGTCCCTGATGGACGCGGCTCTGACGGTTCGTGCCATTGCGAAAGCGCATCAAAATCGAAAAGCGAAAGTGCCTGCGCGCAGAGTTGCCGGTATTCGTTCTTTGTACCCTTCGCTCGATCCCATGGGTACTTTGAACAGCACTGATAAAGTACAGTTGCTAGAAAAAGTGGAGCATTTGGCCCGCGCCAAAGACCCGCGCGTGGTGCAGGTCATGGCGGGCTTGGCCAGCGAATACGACGTGGTCATGGTGGCGCGTGCCGATGGCACATTGGCCGCCGACGTTCGACCTTTGGTCAGACTTTCGGTCACAGTCATTGCCGAGCAAAACGGTCGTCGTGAGGTGGGCAGTGGTGGTGGAGGAGGTCGCTTCGGCTTGGCCTATTTTGACGATGCCATGGTCAACACCTATGTCAACGATGCTGTGCATGCGGCATTGACCAACTTGGATGCGCGCCCCGCACCGGCCGGTGTGATGACTGTGGTCTTGGGTTCAGGATGGCCTGGCGTGCTGTTGCACGAGGCCATAGGCCACGGTTTAGAAGGCGACTTCAACAGAAAAGGGTCCAGCGCCTTTAGCGGCATGATTGGCAAACGCGTGGCAGCCAAGGGCGTGACGGTGCTAGACGATGGCACCATTTCGGATCGCCGTGGCTCTTTGAATGTGGACGATGAAGGCTGCCCAAGTCAGCGCAATGTGCTCATTGAAGATGGCATTTTGAAGGGCTACATTCAAGACGCCATGAATGCGCGTTTGATGGGTGTAAAGCCAACTGGCAATGGGCGCCGCGAAAGCTATGCGCACATTCCGATGCCGCGCATGACCAACACCTACATGTTGGGGGGCGATAAACCACCCGAAGAAATTGTGGCCAGCATCAAAAAAGGTTTGTATGCCACCAACTTTGGCGGCGGCCAGGTGGACATTACCAGCGGCAAATTTGTGTTCTCTGCCAGCGAAGCCTACTGGGTGGAAAACGGCAAGATTCAATACCCCGTGAAAGGCGCCACTTTGGTGGGCAGTGGCCCCGAGTGTTTGAAACAAGTCAGCATGATTGGCAACGACATGCGTTTGGACTCAGGTGTGGGTGTTTGCGGCAAAGAGGGACAAAGTGTGCCTGTGGGAGTGGGGCAACCTACGCTGCGCATTGAAGGACTGACCGTGGGTGGCACGGCTTAATTCGCGCCCAGTCAGAATTCGATCTGAAACTTGTGATACATTCTCATCCCATGAACAAGTGCTTTTGCTTTTACAGCTTTTATTTTGCATTCTCAGTCCTAGGCGGACGAGAGGCCAGCGCATAAGTCACTGAACCCCTCTACCAACCGCCGGACTCAACCCCCGGCGGTTTTTTTTTGTCACAACCCACTCTTAAATTTCAATCGCATATTTTTTAAGCAGGAGCACCCAATGAACACCAAAGCCAGTTCGGAGCCACGTTATGCAAGCCTGTTGGACCGCCAGGGGCAGACCGACGACGAACGCATCAAGGACATTACCGTGTTGCCGCCCCCAGAGCACTTGATGCGCTTTTTCCCAATCGCGGGAACAAATGTGGAAACTTTGATTTCGCAAACGCGAAAAAAGATTCACAACATCATGATTGGTAAAGACGACCGCTTGTTGGTGGTCATTGGCCCGTGCTCCATACACGACCCTGCCGCCGCTTTGGATTACGCACGTCGTTTGAAACCGCTGCGCGACAAGTACCAAGGTACTTTGGAAATTGTGATGCGCGTGTATTTTGAAAAGCCAAGAACCACCGTGGGTTGGAAGGGCTTGATCAACGATCCGTATTTGGATGAAAGCTTCCGCATTGACGAAGGCCTGCGCATTGCACGGCAATTGTTGATTGAAATAAACCGTCAAGGTTTACCTGCAGGCAGTGAGTTCTTGGACGTCATTTCGCCGCAATACATTGGCGACTTGATCAGTTGGGGCGCCATAGGTGCCCGCACCACTGAAAGTCAAGTTCACCGAGAGCTGGCCTCAGGCTTGTCGGCCCCCATTGGCTTTAAAAATGGCACCGATGGCAACATCAAAATTGCCACCGATGCCATTCAAGCCGCTGAGCGCGGTCATCACTTTTTGTCGGTTCATAAAAACGGACAAGTGGCCATTGTTCAAACGCTGGGCAATCCGGATTGCCATGTGATTTTGCGCGGTGGTAAAGCGCCCAACTACGATGAAGCCAGTGTGAATGCCGCTTGCAAAGACTTAGAGGCCGCTAAGTTGCGACCTAAGCTGATGATCGACTGCAGCCATGCCAACAGCAGCAAGCAGCATGAGCGACAAGTGGTGGTGACCCAAGAAATTGCTGCGCAAGTGAGAAAAGGTTCAACGCAAATTTTTGGTGTGATGGTCGAGAGTCATCTTGAAGCCGGCGCACAAAAATTCACCCCTGGCAAGGACGAAGTAGCGTCTTTGAAGTACGCGCAAAGTATTACGGATGCCTGCCTTGGCTGGCCCGACAGCGAAAAAGTTTTAGACATTCTGTCAAAAGCAGTGGAAGGGCGACGGAAGAAATAAAGCAGTTCAGTTTCGAGCTTTTGCAAAGAGCGCCCATTGAAGTGGGCTCTTTTTTAAGCTAATTGCAAAGCATTTAATAGCTTCTCATGCACGCCGCCAAAACCTCCGTTGCTCATGCACAAAAGATGGTCGCCAGGTTTGACTTGTGACATGACTTGTTTGACCAATTCATCGATGTTGGCTGCGACTTGGGCTTTGTGGCCCATTTCCGCTAGGGCTGCATGGGCATCCCAATCTAAGCCGCCGCTGTGGCAGAAGGAGAGATCGGCTTGCGCCAAGCTCCAAGGCAGTTGCGACTTCATCGTGCCCAATTTCATGGTGTTGCTGCGGGGCTCGAAAATAGCCAAGATGCGTTGCTGAGGCCCAATTTGCCTTCTGAGGCCATCGAGGGTGGTGCGAATGGCAGTGGGGTGATGTGCAAAGTCGTCGTAAACTTTGATGCCGCCCACCGTACCGCGCAATTCCATGCGTCGCTTGACGTTTTGAAAACTTGCCAAAGCGTGAGCGGCCACCTCGGGTGATACACCCACATGTTCAGCGGCCGCGATGGCAGCCAAGGCGTTGAGTTGATTGTGAACGCCGCCAAGTTCCCATGTGGCTTGTGCCACTTTGCGGCCCTGTTGAAGAACGTCAAAATTGTTTGGCTCACCCAGCGCTGAAAAGTCACTCACGGTCGTGCCAAAAGTTCTAACCTCGCTCCAGCAACCTTGTGCCAATACGCGCGTCAAACTTTCTTCTAAACCGTTCACCACCAGTCGACCCTTGGCAGGGACTGTGCGGACCAGATGATGAAATTGCCTTTCGATGGCGTTCAGGTCGTCGAAGATATCGGCATGGTCAAATTCCAAATTATTCAAGATGGCTGTTCGGGGTCGATAGTGAACAAACTTGCTGCGCTTGTCAAAGAAGGCGGTGTCATATTCATCGGCCTCAATGACAAAATAGTTGCGCGAGTGGCCGGAAGCCACTTGGCCTAACCGTGCCGAAACGCCAAAGTTCAAAGGCACACCGCCTACCAAGAAGCCAGGTTTCAAGCCAGCCGCTTCCAAAATCCAAGACAACATCGACGTAGTGGATGTTTTGCCATGTGTGCCAGCCACCGCCATGACGTGCCGGCCCTGAAGTACATGTTCAGACAACCATTGGGGCCCGCTGGTATAGGGTGCACCTGCTTCCAAAATGGCTTCCATCAAAGGAAACTTGGGCTCGCCCGAAGGGAGTCGGCTGCGGCTGACCACGTTGCCAATGACATAAAGATCTGGCCTGAGCTTCATTTGATCGCTGCCAAAGCCCTCAATTAACTCAATGCCCAAAGCTTGCAGTTGGTCGCTCATGGGAGGGTAGACGCCCACATCGCAGCCCGTGACGCGGTGGCCGGCTTCTCTGGCCAAAGCGGCCAAGCCGCCCATGAAGGTTCCGCAAATGCCCAAAATATGAATATGCATAGGGGGATTTTAGGCGGTGCACAATTGAGTTATGACAGATTTGAAAGATGAAATTGCAGCTTCGGCAGCTCAATGCGTGGTGGAGGAGGGCTTGGAATACGGTCCTGCCAAGAGACGCGCCTTGAAAGTTCTGGGCCTACCGCCACGAACGCCGCTACCAAACAACGATCAGGTGGAGGCTAAGGTAAGGGAATACATTGAACTTTTTTGCGCTGAAACGCAGCCAGTTGAGTTGCAGGCGCTGCGTCAGCATGCCTTGATGTGGATGACACGTTTGGCAGAGTTCAGGCCTTATTTGGGTGGCGCGGTGTGGCATGGTACGGCCACGCGCTTGTCGGACATTTACCTCCAACTGTTTTGTGATGACGCCAAATCGTGTGAAATTGAATTGATCAACAAGGGCGTTGACTTTGAAGCTCGTTCCGTCAATGGCCTTCACGGCGAACCTGTTGAAGCCCTGAGCATTCACAGTTTCTGTGATGCGTTGGGTGAAGAAATTGGCGTCCATTTACTCATCAATGACTATGACGATGTTCGCGGCGCACTGAAATTGGATGCCCAAGGGCGCTCTCCACGAGGGGACCTTGCTGCGGTGAATCAATTAATTAAGGCATGATGCGCTTATGAAAAATGCAGTTGATGAACAAGCCACGCCACGTCGTCATTGGTTAATGGCGGGTGTTGGTGTGGCCGCTGGCTTGGTGGGGGCCTTTGCGGCTTGGCAAAAGTTTCAGCCGAAGGGGGTGGTTGACGCCGCCGTTCAAAACTTCTGGCTTCAGGAGTTTGAGAAGCCCGAGGGCGGGACGCTGGCAATGAATGCCTTGCGTGGAAAACCACTTTTGGTTAATTTTTGGGCCACCTGGTGCCCGCCTTGTATTGAGGAACTGCCTTTAATTGACGCCTTCTATACTGCAAATCAATCTAAATCACTTCAAGTTGTTGGATTGGCGGTTGACCAACCTAGTATGGTCAGGCGCTATCTCACTCAAAAGCCATTGCAGTTTCCAGTGGGCTTAGCAGGATTCAATGGCACTGAGCTTGGCAAAACACTTGGCAATGCTCAAAGTGTTTTGCCTTTTAGCGTTCTTTTCGATGCAAAAGGCAGGCTTTTAACGCAAAAAACAGGGAAGTTAGAGCAATCTGATCTCAATGCCTGGCTGAAATTGATCAGTTGACGGCACTTCAAACCCCGTTAAAGCCTGTCATAAGCCTTTTCAAACCAAATTGGCGCTTACTGGGCCAAATAAAGCTGTGCTGGCCAGCTTTCAAATAAGCACAAAAGCCAAAATTGACAGCAATTGCAGTTATTTAGCTGTATTTTTAGTGTAGATTCAGCGTTTTCGATAGCAAACACAGGGGGTAACATGGATTTGCGCAAACTCAAAACCTTGATTGACTTGGTTTCTGATTCAAACGTCACTGAATTGGAAATCACAGAAGCAGAAGGCAAGGTCAGAATTGTCAAAGGCGCTGTTGCTTCAGGTGCTCCCGTACTCACTCAGCAAGTCATGGTGCCTGCCGCCCCTCAGGCAGCTTCTTCACCTTCCGCCCCGCCGACACCGACGCAAATTGCCGATGCCGCCGCCGTCACAGCTGCTGCTGTGGCCGCTGAAGAGGCTGCCGCCGGTCATACCGTCAAGTCCCCCATGGTGGGCACTTTTTACAGATCGTCCAGCCCCGGCGCCGCCGCCTTTGTTCAAGTGGGTGACACGGTGAAAGAGGGCGACACGCTTTGCATCATTGAAGCCATGAAAATTTTGAATGAAATTGAATCCGACAAATCAGGGACTGTGAAGCAGGTTTTGTGCGAAAACGGCCAGGCCGTTGAATACGGCCAAGCTTTGTACATCATCGAATAAAACACCGGGCTTCTCATGTTCAAGAAAATTCTGGTTGCGAATCGCGGCGAAATTGCCCTGCGAATTCAGCGCGCATGCCGTGAACTCGGCATCAAAGCTGTCATGGTTTATTCAGAGGCCGATCGGGAAGCAAAATATATCAAGTTGGCGGAAGAGGCCGTGTGCATTGGTCCCGCTGCTTCCAATCTTAGTTACCTCAACATGCCTGCCATCATTTCGGCTGCTGAAGTGACCGATGCCGAAGCCATTCACCCAGGCTACGGTTTCCTCAGTGAAAACGCCGACTTTGCCGAACGGGTTGAAAAAAGTGGCTTCCAATTCATTGGCCCCACACCCGAGTCAATTCGCATCATGGGCGACAAAGTTTCTGCCAAGAAGGCCATGATCAAAGCGGGTGTGCCCTGTGTGCCAGGCTCTGAGGGCGAACTGCCCGATGATCCCGTGGTTATTCGGCGTACCGCCAAAAGCATTGGTTATCCCGTGATCATCAAGGCGGCAGGCGGTGGCGGTGGGCGAGGCATGCGCGTGGTGCACACCGAAGCAGCGCTCATCAATGCGGTTCAAATGACCAAGGCAGAAGCAGGCGCCGCTTTTGGCAATCCTGCGGTCTACATGGAAAAGTATTTGCAAAATCCACGGCACATTGAAATTCAAATTTTGGCCGACAAGCACAAGAATGTGGTTTATTTGGGAGAGCGCGATTGCTCCATGCAGCGACGCCACCAAAAAGTGGTGGAAGAAGCGCCCGCACCCGGTATTCCCCGTAAATTGATCGACAAAATTGGCGAGCGATGTGTGGCTGCTTGCAAAAAAATCAATTACCGCGGTGCTGGCACCTTTGAATTTTTGTACGAAAACGGCGAGTTTTATTTCATTGAAATGAATACCCGCGTTCAGGTCGAGCATCCCGTTACAGAATGGGTCACGGGCATTGACATTGTCAAAACCCAAATCATGGTGGCTGCGGGTGAAAAGTTGCCTTTCACTCAACGTCAAATTGAAATTCGAGGTCACGCCATTGAGTGCCGTGTGAATGCCGAAGATCCTTTTAAATTCACGCCTTCACCGGGACGTATTACCACTTGGCATGCGCCGGGTGGGCCTGGCATTCGCGTGGACTCCCACGTTTACAACAACTACTTTGTGCCGCCCAACTACGATTCCATGATTGGTAAAATCATTGCCCATGGTGATACGCGTGAGCAAGCCATTGCCCGCATGCAAACGGCCTTGGCCGAAACCGTGGTTGAAGGCATTAGCACCAACATCCCTTTGCACCGTGAAATTTTGCGAGATGCTAAATTTGTGAATGGCGGAACCAATATTCACTATTTGGAAGAGTGGTTGCGTCACCGCAAAGGCTGAGCATGTATGAACTGAACTTGCTGTGCCCTGAAGCACGCGTTGATGTCTTGAGTGAAGCCCTTGAAGCCTTAGACGCTTTGAGTGTTTCTGTTGAAGATGCCGACGCTGAAACCGAGCATGAGCAAGCTTTGTTTGGTGAACCCGGCATGCCGCCCCCCAAAGAAGGATGGCATCGCTCCAAGGTAGTGGCCTTGTTTGCCATAGAAGAATCCGCGAGTGAAGCCGCCGTTCTATTGGCAGCGCAAGACTTTTTCAAATCTTGTTCTGTGCTTTCCATCGCTCCCGTACCAGACCAAGATTGGGTTCGTCTCACACAATCTCAGTTTGCACCCGTTGAAATTACGCCAGAGTTTTGGATTGTGCCCACTTGGCATGAGCCCCCTGAGCAAGCTCAAAAAGTCATTCGTTTAGATCCCGGTTTGGCGTTTGGTACCGGCACTCACCCCACCACGCGCATGTGCTTACGTTGGATTGCCACGCACAATGTAAAAGCTCAGCGTGTGCTGGACTACGGCTGCGGATCCGGTATTTTGGCCATTGGCGCTGCAAAATTTGGGGCAAAACAAATTGATGCTGTGGACATTGACGAGGCGGCCGTCCATTCGACCGAACTCAATGCACAGGCCAACGAAGTAAGCTTGAACGCTGGCTTGCCAGATTTGGCGCAGGGAACCTACCAAACAGTGCTGGCCAATATATTGGCAACACCGTTGAAAGTCTTGGCACCCCTGCTCTGTGCTTATGTTGAAACCGGCGGTCATTTGGTGCTGGCAGGCATTTTGGAACGGCAAGAAGAAGAGCTGATTCTGGCCTATGCGCCGTATATCAAACTGTCAGTGGCAGATCGAGAAGACGGCTGGATTCTCATGACAGCTCAGCGCAAATGTCAAACCCCAAACCACAATTGAACTAAAGGCAAAGCGAGGGTGGATTGATGGGATAAAAAAAGCCCGACGCTTCTCAGCATCGGGCTTTGGCTTTGGCTAACGCGTTAACGTTGAATCAAGGCTTGGCGGCCGAAGGAAACGGCCATGCAGCTTGAGGATTCAAAGTTGTGTGCGCAGCGGCAGCAGGGGCAGCGGGCGCTTTCGCTGCTTTCTTAGCCGCTTTTTTAGCAGGCTTTTTAGCGGCTTTTTTAGGAGCAGCTTTCTTGGTTGCTTTTTTAGCTACGGCTTTTTTAGCGGCTTTTTTAGGAGCGGCTTTCTTAGCTGCGGCTTTCTTAGGTGCTGCCTTTTTAGGAGCTGCTTTTCTAGCGACGGCCTTTTTAGGAGCTGCTTTTTTAGGAGCGGCTTTCTTTGGGGCTGCTTTTCTCACGGCCTTTTTAGGAGCTGCTTTTTTAGGAGCGGCTTTCTTTGGGGCGGCTTTCTTTGCAGCTGCTTTTTTAGCAGGTGCTTTTCTCGCTACGGCTTTTTTAGGAGCCGATTTTTTTGCTGCAGCTTTTTTGGGTGCTGCTTTTTTTGCAGTTGCCATGGTTTTTCTCCTTGATCAATTAGAAAAATCAACAGAGGGAAACACTTTGCGAATGTTGGAGCCGCAAAGCGATTCAAGGTGCTGAGAACGAGTCTCAACACCTTGAACACGGGAAAACCTCACCCCACCGCCGCAAAGTGCGGTCGTGGCATGAGGTTTAAACAGAATCATCATGTTTGGATGTTTAATCCCAAGAAAGGGCGCCGCCCGATTGGTATTCAATGACGCGGGTCTCGAAGAAATTGCGTTCTTTCTTCAAGTCAATCATTTCGCTCATCCAAGGGAAGGGATTCTCTTCATTTGGGAAGAGGGCTTCCAAGCCAATTTGTGTGGCACGGCGATTGGCGATGTAGCGCAAGTAGCCCTTGAACATGGAAGCATTCAGGCCGAGCACGCCGCGGGGCATGGTGTCTTCGGCGTAGCGGTATTCCAATTCAACGGCTTTCAAGAACAGTTCATTGATTTCGGCTTTGAATTCAGGGGTCCACAACTGTGGATTTTCGAGTTTGATTGTATTGATCAAGTCAATGCCGAAGTTGCAGTGCATGGATTCGTCGCGCAGGATGTATTGGTATTGCTCGGCAGCACCGGTCATCTTGTTTTGGCGGCCCAAAGCCAGGATTTGTGTGAAACCCACATAGAAGAACAAACCTTCCATGAGGCAAGCAAACACGATCAAAGACTTTAAGAGCGTCTGATCTGTTTCTTGGGTGCCTGTCTTGAAGTGCGGGTCCATGATGGCGTGAATGAATGGGATGAGGAACTCATCTTTGTCACGAATCGACTTAACTTCGTTGTAAGCGTTGAAGATTTCGCTTTCGTCCAGACCCAAGGACTCAGTGATGTACTGGTAGGCGTGGGTATGAATGGCTTCTTCAAAGGCTTGGCGCAGCAAGAATTGGCGGCACTCAGGCGCTGTAATGTGGCGATAAGTGCCCAGCGTGATGTTGTTGGCTGCCAAAGAATCGGCGGTTACAAAGAAACCCAGGTTGCGCTTGACCAACCGGCGCTCGTCTTCGGTCAAACCGTTGGGGTCTTTCCAGAGCGCAATGTCGCGCGTCATGTTCACTTCTTGCGGCATCCAGTGGTTGGCGCAAGTGGCGAGGTATTTTTCCCAGGCCCATTTGTATTTGAAAGGCACCAACTGGTTGACGTCGGTTTGGCCATTGATGATGCGCTTGTCTGCTGCATTCACGCGGCGTGCGGTACCTGATGGTGCTGATGCTGGGGCAGCAGCTGACGATGCAACCGTGGAAGCAGACATCACAGGTGAGGAAGGAGTGGCAGGCGGTGCGGAATTAAAAGAAGACAGATTGGCAAAGCGGTCGGCAGTTGGACCGCTTGGGGGGAAGCTTGGCATTGCAGGTTGCAATGCGGGTTTAGATGAATCGTCCCAGGACAACATAGAAATTTCCAATGTGTGAATTATGAAAGCTTGTAAGCGAAATGCAAAGCAAAGTTTTGAAAAGAAATGAAATCAAACGAATAAGTGTTGTGCTTTTGCATCGTCTTGATTTGAATTTCTTTTCGAAGTTCGCTTCAATTTTCTTCGCGGTGATTTCTCAAAGATGATCTCTTGAATGAATTTTTGAATTTGGAAATTTTAAAAATCATTGGCAAGCTTCGCAGCCCTCGTCATCGATGGCCGTGAACTTCACATCGGTGGCGGGCACTGCAGAAAACTGCGAAGCTGCTGATGCGTTCGATGCGGCAACACCTGATGCTGCGCCAGAAGACACCGCATTCATTTGATTGTTAGACACGGTCGATTTTTCAGCGTGCGTAGCGCTGATGGTGCGCAGGTAATAAGTGGTTTTGAGGCCACGCAACCAAGCCAACTTGTAGGTGTCGTCCAGCTTTTTGCCTGACGCGCCCGACATGTAAATATTGAGTGATTGGGCTTGGTCAATCCATTTCTGGCGGCGAGCTGCAGCTTCCACAATCCAAGTGGTTTCCACTTCAAAGGCGGTGGCGTACAAGGCCTTGATTTCTTGGGGGACACGGTCGATAGGGCGCAAGGAGCCGTCGAAGTGCTTCAAGTCCATGACCATGACGTCGTCCCACAGGCCCAAGCGTTTCAAGTCGCGCACCAGGTAGCTGTTGATGATGGTGAACTCGCCAGACAAGTTGGACTTGACGGACAAGTTGCCGAAGCAAGGCTCGATACAGGCATCCACCCCAATGATGTTGGAGATGGTTGCGGTAGGGGCAATGGCCACGCAGTTTGAGTTGCGCATGCCGTCTTTGGCAATCTTTTTACGCAAAGTGTCCCAGTCCATGCTGCTGCTGCGGTCAACTTCAACATAGCCGCCACGGGCTTTCTGGAGCATGTCCAAGGTGTCCAAAGGCATGATGCCCTGATCCCACAACGAACCTTGGTAGGTTGAGTACCTGCCGCGCTCTGCGGCCAACTCGGTAGACGCCCAGTAAGCGTAGTAGCAGATCGCTTCCATGGACTTGTCGGCAAACTCCACGGCTTCTTGTGAAGCATAGGGCACACGCAATTGGTACAGGGCGTCTTGGAAACCCATGAGGCCAAGGCCCACAGGGCGATGACGCATGTTGGAATCGCGCGCTTTTTTGACAGCATAGTAATTAATGTCGATCACGTTATCGAGCATGCGCATGGCCGTTTTGATGGTGCGCTGAAGTTTGGCGTGGTCAATTTGTTTGCCATTGGGGCCATCGATCAAGTGCTGGGGCAAGTTCACAGAACCTAAGTTGCAGACCGCGGTTTCGGTGTCGCTGGTGTTTAAAGTGATTTCGGTGCACAAATTGGAGGAGTGCACCACGCCAGCATGCTGTTGGGGGGAGCGAATATTGCAAGCATCTTTGAAAGTGATCCAAGGATGACCTGTTTCAAACAGCATAGAGAGCATCTTGCGCCACAGGTCATTGGCCTCAACGGTGCGGCTAGGCTTGATTTCTCCGGCAGCGGCTTTTTGTTCGTAGGCCACATAGGCTTTTTCAAACTCAATGCCAAATTTGTCGTGCAAATCGGGACAGTCGGAAGGGGAGAACAATGTCCAATTGCCTTTTTCCATCACACGGCGCATGAACAAGTCGGGGATCCAGTTGGCTGTGTTCATGTCGTGCGTGCGGCGGCGGTCGTCGCCGGTGTTTTTGCGCAGTTCCAGGAACTCTTCAATGTCCAGGTGCCATGTTTCAAGGTAGGTGCAAACCGCGCCTTTGCGCTTGCCGCCTTGGTTCACGGCCACGGCTGTGTCATTGACCACTTTGAGGAAGGGCACCACGCCTTGTGATTCGCCGTTGGTACCCTTGATGTGGCTGCCCAAAGCGCGCACGCGCGTCCAGTCATTGCCCAAGCCACCCGCAAATTTGGACAGCAAAGCGTTTTCTTTGATGGACTCGTAAATACCGTCGAGGTCGTCTGGCACGGTGGTGAGGTAGCAGCTGGAGAGCTGTGAGCGCAAACCGGCACTGTTAAAGAGAGTGGGCGTGCTGGACATGAAGTCGAAGGAGGACAGAACTTCATAAAACTCGATGGCACGGGCTTCGCGGTCGGCTTCGCCCAAGGCCAGGCCCATGGCCACGCGCATAAAGAAGGATTGGGGCAGCTCAATGCGCGTTTTGCGAACGTGGAGGAAGTAGCGGTCGTACAAAGTTTGCAGGCCGAGGTAGTCAAACTGTAAATCGCGATCGGCTTTGAGGGCTTTGGCCAGTTTTTCTAGGTCAAACTGCAGGAGCCTCTCGTCTAGCAAGCCGTTGTCCACGCCGTTTTTCACATAGCCTGGGAAGTAGTCAAGGTAATGAGCAGCCATGTCTTTCAAGAGCACTTCTTTTCCCAAAACTTCTTTGGCAATGGTGTGCATGAGCAGACGGGCTGTGGCGTAAGTGTAGTCAGGGTCTTTCTCGATCAGGGTGCGAGATGCCAAGATGGACGCCTTGTAAACCTCTTCCATGGGCACACCGTCATAGAGGTTGCGCATGGTTTCGGCCATGATGGGATCGGGCTGCACATCTTTGCCCAAGCCCTGGCAGGCGTTCACAATCAAACCTTGCAAGTAGTTCAGGTCGAGGGGCACGCGTTGGCCGCCGTCGATGACATGCAAGGTGGGGGAGTTGCTGGCGGCTGCTTTTTCTTCTTTGATCTGAGCGCGTTCTTGCGTACGACGTTCGCGGTACAACACATAAGCGCGCGCCACTTCGTGGTTGCTGCTGCGCATCAGGCCCAATTCAACTTGATCTTGCACATCTTCAATGTGAAAAGTTCCGCCGCCAGGACGTGAACGCACCAATGCACGCATGACACCTTGGGTGAGGCTGTCGACCACTTCGCGAACACTGGCAGAGGCAGCGCCTTGTGTGCCATGAACTGCCAAAAAGGCTTTCATCAGGGCCACCGCAATTTTGTTGGGCTCAAACGGCACTACGGCACCGTTGCGGCGAATGATTTGGTAGTTAGCCAATGCGCTGGCGGCCGCAGGGGGCGTTTGGGAGGCGTCGAGGGCAGTTGTGTAGCCGATGTTTGTAGATGTCGTTTTCAGCTCAATTTGCATAGCGTTCTCAATGGTCAATGTCGGTTCAAATTTCAGTTCGATGGGGGATCGAACTTGGAGTGGGTTTGAAGACCCATCTGGGACGTCAAAGTGGTGTTTTTCTTACTTTTCACCTGACTGCGTCTTAGGCGATGGGACACTATATCTGGGGTCTAAGGTGATTTCAAGCCACTAGGGGTAGTGTACTGTGACCTTTTTGCGACTTTTGTGACTGTTGCTGTGGCTAAGGCGCCGTGGGTGTGCAACGAGCGCAAATTTGGGGCGCTAAAACCTTGTCTTGAAATGCGCATTAAATCAGCTTGTTTTAATGCCACGCTAGAAGTGGTGCGCCTTTGCTTGCATTTACTTGCGCAAACCCTTGTAAATACTTGCTTTTTAAAAGAACAATTAAAATATTTTGTGAAAGTACGCGCTCTAACGGTGCAAAAAAAGTAACTGAAAATATTTTTAAAATATTTTTATATCTGTGGTGAAAAATTCATGATTTGGGGAAATTCTGAGGTGGCCACGCAACATTTTTCTGCAACAAGGCCCAATTAAATCCTGGACCTGGATCTTTTTTTCGGCCTGGCGCAATGTGCTCATGACCGGCAATGTGCGCAATGGGGTAGTGAATTACAAGTGCCTGGCACAAAGAAGTCAGCGCAGTGTACTGCTCGGCTTCAAATGTTTGGCCTTCTAAACCCTCTAACTCAATCCCAATAGAGTCATCATTGCAATGGTCGCGGCCGCGATAACGCGAAACTCCAGCGTGCCAAGCTTTGTCATCGCAGCTTACAAATTGCCAAATTTCACCCGTGCGTTCAATGAAAAAATGTGACGATACTTCCAATCCGCGAATGGTTTGAAAGTAGGGGTGTGCATCCCAGTAGAGTTGGTTGGTAAATAACTGCTGAACCGCTTGCCCCCCGTATTCACCGGGCGGTAGACTGATTGAGTGCACCACGATCAAATCAATTTGGGCTTGTGGCGGGCGTGCGCCAAAGTTGGGAGATTCGCATTTTTTTGCCCCTAGGCACCAACCGTCTTGCCAAATGTCGAATGTCATGCTGGCTCAAGGTGGGTTATCAGAGGCGGCTTGCCGATGGTTTGCAGAGCAGTAAAGCCCCAATTGCCCGGGTAACATGTCGCTTTCGGGCATGTGAAGGCCGCAATGATGACAAGCTTGCATGGGACTGGGTTGCAGGGCCGATGAGGCCTCTGAACGGAGTGGCGACGGCTCTTTTGTCGGCGTTTGTTTGTCTTTGAATCGCTTCAGGCGGTTTCTGCGCCACAACCAAACGGCAAATAAAACAGTCAATAAAAAGACGAAGACTTTCAAGACGTACGATCCAAAATCACTTCAAGGACAAAGCGCGAACCCGCATAGGCCAACAATAAAAAGGCCGATCCGATGTAAAGCACCCGCACGGCCCTGCGGCCGCGCCATCCTAGTAGATAGCGTCCTAAGAGCAATGCGCCAAAGGTGAGCCACGACAAAATGGAAAACACTGTTTTGTGATCCCATTTCCAGTGAGCGCCTGCTGCACCATAGAGTTGTTCGCCAAACACAATGCCTGCAATGAGGGTGAAGGTGAGCAAAATAAAGCCCAGCATTACAAAGCGGAACATCAAGCGCTCAAGTGTGAGGAGCGGTAAGCCACTTTGATTCTCATTGCCCTTGCGAATTTCTATTTCTGCACCTGTCATGAGGGAGGCATGAACCACCGCTGCGGCAAACATGCCATAGGAGGCAATGCCCAAGGCCCAATGCAATGGCAGCCAAATGGAGGCAGACAATTGAAGGGGCTGTCCAGGGAAGAACCATGCCAGTGCCACAGCTGCACTGCCCAAGGTGGCCATGGCCCAGCGCGCCTTGAGCTGCGGGAAATATTGGCTTTCGAAGGCATACGCCGTGAGTACCCACCAGACGGTGACGGACAAAGCCGGTGCAAAACCAAACCGCGGCGTTTCACCCCACAAGCCCAAACCCCAGGTGCAGCCATGCAGTAGCCATGCGAGCCAGAGGTATCGATGGGTCAAGCTGGGGCCCATGCGATCAGCCACGAGAGCGGGGATGCCGTAGGCAATGGCGGTTAAAACCGACAACCACATCGCTAATTCTGAGGGACTGGCTAAAATCATGCTTCCTAGTTTAGCGTTTTGAGTCCCTGCAATCTGGAGATGGACTAAAAACCTAACGGTTTATAAGAAATTTTCTATGGCTTCCGCCCTCACCGACAAACTCTCGCAACTCGTTAAGCAAATCAGCGGTCAAGCGCGGATCACTGAATCCAACGTCACCGACATGTTGCGCGAGGTTCGTATGGCCCTTTTGGAGGCCGATGTGGCCTTGCCGGTGGTGCGCGATTTCATTGCACGCGTCAAAGACAAAGCTTTAGGTCAAGAAGTCTTGGGCTCATTGAAGCCCGGCCAAGCTTTGGTGGCCATTGTGAACCGCGAGTTGGCTGCCACCATGGGCGAAGGTGTGGCGGACATCAACCTGGCGGCGCAACCGCCCGCGGTCATTTTGATGGCAGGTCTGCAAGGCGCAGGTAAAACCACCACCACGGCCAAACTCGCCAAGCACCTGATTGAAAAACGCAAGAAGAAGGTGCTGACGGTATCGGGCGACGTTTACCGGCCTGCTGCCATTGAGCAATTGAAAATGGTCACAGCGCAAGCCGGCGCCGAGTGGTTTCCCAGTTCGCCCGATCAAAAGCCTTTAGACATTGCCCGTGCGGCCATTGACTATGCCCGCAAGCATTTCTTTGATGTGCTGCTGGTGGACACGGCGGGCCGCTTGGCCATCGACGAAGCCTTGATGGCAGAAATTAGAGAATTGCACGCGGTGTTGAACCCTGTTGAAACCTTGTTTGTGGTCGATGCCATGCAAGGCCAGGACGCCGCCAACACAGCCAAGGCGTTTAAGGATGCCTTGCCTTTGACCGGCATTGTGTTGACCAAAATGGACGGCGATTCACGCGGTGGTGCGGCCTTGTCTGTGCGCCAAATTACGGGCGCACCCATTAAGTTTGCCGGTACCAGCGAAAAGATTGATGGCTTAGAAGTTTTTGACGCTGAGCGCCATGCTGGCCGTATTTTGGGCATGGGCGATATTTTGGCCTTGGTGGAGCAAGTCACGGCCAATGTGGACATGGAGGCTGCCCAAAAGTTGGCGGCCAAAGTGAAAAGTGGTGGCGGCTTTGATTTGAATGATTTTTTGGCACAAATTCAACAGATGAAACAGATGGGCGGTTTGTCGAGTTTGATGGACAAGTTACCCACTCAGTTGGCTGCCAAAGCAGGCCACATGGACATGGACAAAGCAGAAAAAGACATCGCGCGCAAGCAGGGCATCATTCACAGCATGACGCCCAGAGAGCGCACCAAACCTGAACTTATTAAAGCCACTCGCAAACGCCGGATTGCCATGGGCGCGGGTGTTCAAGTGCAGGAAGTGAACCGCCTGCTGAAAGAATTTGAGCAGATGCAAGACATGATGAAAAAAATGTCGGGCGGCGGCATGATGAAAATGATGAAACGCTTGGGGGGCATGAAAGGCATGGGCGGCTTTGGCGGCATGGGCGGGGGCGGATTTCCCGGCATGAAGCGCTAAGGGCGCTTTTAGAATTTTCTAAATTCGGCTGAAATACTCGCGCCGTTGAAATTCGACTTTGTCTTCCGCTTCTTCAAAGCGATTGTGTTCAGATTGTTTGATGTGTTGGTAGTAGCGCACGAAGTGTTCGCCTAAACCCTCGCAAAGCGCTTTGTCTTGGCCTAGATGCGCAATGGCATCGCCCAATGTCAGGGGAAGCCTGGCGGCAGATTCTGCATAAGGCGCTTGCGTGGCCAACGGTGGCTCTAATGAATTTTGAATGCCGTCAAGGCCTGCCAGAATTTGAGATGCCATGTACAAATAGGGGTTGGCTGCAGGTTCACCCAATCTGTTTTCGATGCGCGTAGCAGGGTCACCCGGACCGCCCACCACCCTGAGCATGGCGCCGCGATTGTCAAGACCCCACAAAATAGATTGAGGTGCAAGCGCGTTGGGCTTGAATCTTCCAAAGCCATTGACTGTGGTGGTACACAAAGACGTCATGCCTTGCGCGTGAGACAGCAGCCCCGCTAAATACTGAGCGCCTAAACAAGTGAGAGTGTGGCGCGCGTCGTCGGCATTCAGCAGGCCTGCTTTTTGAATATCTGCTGCCGATGTGCGCGCAAAAAGATTCTGCCCGCTTTGCAGATCGTAAAGCGATTGATGCAAATGCCAGCCGCTGCTCATGATGTTTTCAAACGGGGGACGGCACATGAATGTGGCGTGATAACCCTCGCGCCGAAGTGCTTGTTTAACGGCGCTTCTAAACAAAACCATGCTGTCAGCAGCCGTGAGTGCATCGGTTGCTTTGAACACAGCTTCAACTTGGCTAGGGCCGAGTTCAATTTCCAGCGACAAAAGCGGCAGACCCAAATCTTGCGCTGTATTTTTCACAATGCGCAGTGCAGGTTCGGCTCGGTCAAACCACAGTTCGTTAAGCAGGTTGTAGCCTGGGTGAACCATGCTCACTTGCGGTGCTGGCCCAGGCCAAGCCGCTTGCGCAGGATCGGTATCATCGCCATGCAAGGGGTCATTGAGTTTGTAAATATGAAATTCAACTTCTAGACCGCATCGCAAACCCCAGCCCTTCAACGCTAATTTTTCAAGCGCTGTTTGCAAAATGCGACGTGAATCGTAGGGCACGGGCTGAGCATTGGGAAACCAAGGTTGACACAGCAGCCAGCCGGTTTTTTCAGCCCATGGCAAAATTTTGAAGGTGCTGGGATCGGGCAACAGCAACACATTGCTGGCCCCTTCAAACCCTGGCAGCGCCTGTTTGATTTGAGCTTCAAACACTTTGTACACCGTGCGGTCTGAAGTGTCTTTGAGAAGGAGGGTGCTGACCATGCCCAGGCCCTCCGCGAAGGCTGTGGCCAATTCAGAGGTGACCCATGTTTTGCCTCTTAAGCTGCCGTGCACGTCGCACCAGACCAAGCGAGTCCATTCCAAACCTGAGGCCTGCGCTAAGGACAAGACGCGTTGAACTTCAGCTTGTCGCTGGGGCGAGTTCTGGCCGCATTGCTCAGCAAAGGTGCTGCGGCTTAGATTCATGGCGCTTCGGTCAATGAAGCATTCCAAGATGCACCTTTGCGTTTGGCCTGCATGGTGTCGGTGGACCATGTTTGCCATTGATGGGCGGGTGCAATACCGTCCACAGTGTCGGGTCCGATTCGGGAAGCGGCCACTTCAGCGTTGGCAAAACCTGGCGGCAACAAACCCGCGGCCACATCGTCAATGGCCTTGGCCAAAATGCGCCGGTTGGCAATGATCACTTTGTCAGAGGTGCCTAAATGTTCGCGTGTGCGGTTTTGGATGGCGCCCATGCTTTCGCAAGCCCACTGATCATGCACATTGATATCGTCTTCGCCCATGCCTAAAAAGGTGCGCGTCATTTGCTCTTCTGGGTTAAAGCCCCATTGGTTGTGTTGGCCAGATTTTGGAATGTAGTCGGGCAAACTGACTGCTGCCAGGCGTTGGTTGCGCATGGCGTCTTTGTTGACAGGATCGGCAAAACTGGTGAACACCGCATACCAGTAGGTGTGAGTGTCGTCTACCGGCACATGCATTTGGGTGATGGTCATGGTTTCCGACAAAGGAATCACAAAGGTGTTGGGAAACAAGGAATTGGTAATGCGAACGTGGGTGAGTTTTTCGTTCAAGGGCCTGAGGGTGGTCAATTGGAAACCGTAGGGCTTTTCTGCAAAAGAAATATCCGGCTGATCAAACTCGCGCATGACCTTCGTCATAGGCCATTTTTCACCCTCTATTTCGCCAGCACTGGCGCCGCGAAATTGCTTGCCGTAGGTGTCTTCAAGCGAGGCGTCGTTGAAAAAACGGTGCAAGAAAGAAGCATGCGCAGGGTCGATGCCCACTTCAAATGCTTGAAGCCAATTGCAATGCCACAAACCTTTGAATGCGAAGGTGTGTGTGCCAGGTGCTTTGAAACAATCGAGTTCTGGCAAGGGCGGCGGCGTACTGCCTTCAACGCCCATCCACGCAAACAAAATACCGCTGCGTTCTTGGACGGGATAATTTCGTTGCTTGATGCGCGTACACAAAACGCTGCCTTTGGGTTCGGCGGGTGTTTCCAAGCATTGTCCTGTCACGTCAAATTTCCAGCCATGGAAGGGGCAGCGAAGGCCATCGCCTTCGTTGCGACCGTAGGCTAAGTCGGCGCCGCGGTGCGGACAGTCGCGGTCAAGCAAACCAAATTCACCTTGTGCGTTTTTGAACAAGACCAAGTCTTGTCCCAGCAATTTGACAGCCTTCACTGCGCGAACGCCCATGCGAGGATCTAGCGCGGGATTGAACTCATCCAACAAGGCCACTGGGTGCCAGTAGTGGCGCATGACTTGTCCACAAGGGGTGCTGGGGCCAATGCGCGTGACGCGCTCATTTTGTTCTGCTCTCATCAAATCACTTTAACGCAAAATGCTTGGAAAGAAAATGATTTAAGCTTCCAGTCGGTTCATTTCTGGCCCAAGTGCAAAAGATGCGGGACCACTTCTTGAAACAAAGTATGAATTCTGAAAATCTTTTGTTTGTTTACGGCACCTTGCTCTCTGGCCTCAGTAACCACCATCACATGGCTGGTGCAACCTGTATGGGGGAAGCCAACATTCAGGCCGCCTTGTTTGACATGGGGGAATATCCCGCCCT
The DNA here is from genome assembly GCA_947479935.1 of Comamonadaceae bacterium. Classification (GTDB taxonomy): domain Bacteria; phylum Pseudomonadota; class Gammaproteobacteria; order Burkholderiales; family Burkholderiaceae_C; genus Limnohabitans_A. The sequence continues at coordinate 43,199 of CANKBG010000011.1, read as the reverse complement.
CATTGTGCAGGGTGAGTTGGCTCAGCCTTTGGGTCTTGTGATGGGCGAGTTGTACAAAATTGAGCCAGACCATTGGTGCCGTTTGGACGTCTTGGAAGAAGTGGACCCAGATTCAATAGAAAACTCAATGTACTTGCGAGTTTCGGTAGGGGTGCAATGGCAATCCGATGAAGGACTCCAAAATGTACGTGCGCAAGTGTATGTCTATCAATGGTCGTTGGCGGGAAAACCACGCATTGAACATGGCGACTTTCGCCGCCATTTAATTTCTAGGTAAATTCAAAGTGTTGATTCCGTGAGGACCAACTCGCCGCGCAAAGAATGCGATAACGCGGTGTTGATTCGCACATCGACCATCTGCCCCACTAAGCGCATGCCGTTGGGGCCTGCTGGGAAATTCACAACACGATTGCACTCCGATCGGCCCGCCATTTCGGTAGCGTCTTTTCTGGCGGGGCGTTCCACCAAAATTCTTTGAACCGTGTCCAATTTGCTGTCGCCAATTCGTTTCACATTGGCTTCAATCACAGCTTGCAAATGATGCAGCCTTTTTAACTTCACATCGTGGGGCGTGTCGTCTTGCAAATTGGCAGCAGGGGTGCCTGGCCTAGGACTGAAAATGAAACTGAAACTGGTGTCGTAGCCCACATCGTCAATGAGCTTCATCATCTTGTTGAAGTCTTCATCGGTTTCACCAGGAAAGCCCACAATGAAGTCGCTGCTCATGGCCATATCGGGCCGAATGGCGCGCAGTTTGCGAATGGTGCTCTTGTATTCCATTGCGGTGTAGCCGCGTTTCATGGCCATCAAAATTTTGTCCGAACCGTGTTGTACCGGCAGGTGCAAGTGGCTTACCAGCTTGGGCACTTTGTCGTAGGCTTCAATGAGGCGCTGGGTAAATTCGTTGGGGTGGCTGGTGGTGTAGCGAATGCGCTCAATGCCAGGCATGTCGGCCACGTATTCAATCAGCAGGGCAAAGTCGGCAACTTCAGTGGTGTCGCCCATCTTGCCGCGGTAGGCATTGACGTTCTGACCCAGCAAGGTGACTTCTTTCACGCCTTGTTCGGCCAAGCCGGCCACTTCAACCAACACATCTTCAAACGGACGACTTACCTCTTCGCCGCGGGTATAAGGCACCACGCAGTAACTGCAATATTTGCTGCAACCTTCCATGATCGACACGAAGGCAGTAGGGCCGTCCATTTTAGCGGGCGGGAGGTGATCAAATTTTTCAATCTCAGGAAAAGAGATGTCAACTTGCGGGCGTTTTTTGGCAATGCGGTTGGCCAAGAGTTCGGGCAGGCGGTGCAAAGTTTGCGGGCCAAACACCACATCGACATAAGGCGCTCGTTTGATGATGTCTGCACCCTCTTGGCTGGCCACGCAGCCGCCGACGCCAATCAGAACGCCGCGTGCTTTGAGGTGTTTCACACGGCCTAGATCGCTGAAAACTTTTTCTTGAGCGCGTTCACGTACCGAGCAGGTGTTGAACAAAATGAGGTCGGCTTCATCGACGTTTTGTGTGGGCTCGTAGCCCTCGGCGACCTTCATGACGTCTGCCATTTTGTCCGAGTCGTACTCGTTCATTTGGCAGCCAAAGGTTTTGATAAATACTTTTTTGCTCACAAGAGACTCCAAGCGTTGACTGGTTTATATCCAGGGGCTGATGGAAGAACCTGAGCCACAACGGCGGGCAGGTTAACGGGCAATTATCGCAGGTCTGGCTTTGGCGGTCAGGGCTGTTTGCGAAAAAACATCGGGTAGTAGCGTTGCACCACCGGACCGTCAAAAGCCCAAGACATGCACTTGCCCACGTGGGGCGGTGGTGTCGTTGGAATTTGATCTGGCAGCCCCGCCTGTTGTCTTTCAAAATGACGCGCAGAGGGAATGGTTTGATAGGCCGCGGTGGCCATGTTGAACAACATTTCTCGCAAGTGTGTGCAGCCTGCCACGCCGCCAATATGGGCGTCGATGGCTTTGCGCCAGCCCGAGCCTAAAGTGCAGCCAATCAATTTGTGCATACCTTGTGGGGCTTGCGAACATTCTGGATGGGGAATGAAAGCCATGTCCGTTAGAACATCGCGAATGATGAATTGATCGTCTACTGTCAATCGGATGCTCAAGCCATGAATGGGTTCACCAGCTTCTCTGGGGCCTTGGCTTGGAATCACGATGGCATAAGTTTTAATGTCTTTCAGCGCGGCTTCAATGTCCCACAGACCGTCTTCGCGCAGATAGCCTGAGTAAATGACCGTTCGGGTGTGAGAAAGTTTTCGGGGGGAGGGTGGTGGAAGTGCCAATGTCAGCCTCTTAAATTTCAGGTTCAATGCACGCATTATCGATTTGTTTTGGAGCTTTTAATGTCAAGTGCAGCAAAGACGCTCATTTCTCCGGTTGTCAGGCGTCAAACCATTGCCGACGCTCTGCGCCGGACCGCATTGCGCTTGCCCCAAAAGTTAGGCATTGTTTGTGGCGCCACTTCTTGGACCTATGCTGAATTTGATGCCGTGGTCACACGACTGGCCGCTGGCTTGTCTGGCTTGGGTGTGAAGCCCGGTGATCGCGTGGCTGTGCTGGCTCGGAACTCTCACGGGTTTGCGGCCCTTCGGTTTGCATTGGCGCGCATGGGTGCTGTCATGGTGCCGATTAATTTCATGCTCAAGGCAGAAGAGGTGGCTTACATCCTGCGCCATGCAGGAGCCAAAACACTGGCCACTGACAGTGGGCTGGCCAACTTGGCAAAGCAAGCCGCGCAGTTGGACACGCAAGTGAAGCAATTTATCTGGCTGCCCTCAGAGGACCCGAGTGAAACTGTTCAGGGAATGCACAGTTTTCATGAGTTGGTTGCATGCACGGCCGCATTGCCAGAGACCGCCTTGGCCAGTCAAGACTTGGCTCAAATTGTGTACACCAGTGGCACAGAATCGATGCCCAAAGGCGCCATGCTGACGCACGATGCCGTGTTGTGGCAATACGTGAGCTGTGTGGTGAATGCTGAAATTGCCGAGCAAGATTTGGCCTTGCACGCATTGCCGCTCTATCACTGTGCGCAACTGGATGTGTTTTTTGGCCCTGCCATTTACATTGGCAGTAGCAATGTGATTACAGCCAAACCTGTGCCAGACAATTTGCTGGCGCTCATTGAGAAGTACAAAATTACCAGTTTCTTTGCGCCGCCTACAGTTTGGATTGCGCTGTTGCGCTCGCCCTTGTTTGACGCTGACAAGCTGAAACATTTGGCCAAAGGTTATTACGGCGCTTCCATCATGCCGGTCGAAGTTTTGAAGGAATTGGCGGCACGCTTGCCCAAAGTTCGTTTATGGAACTTGTACGGCCAAACCGAAATTGCGCCCTTGGCCACCATGCTAGGCCCAGACGACCAACTGCGTAAACCGGGCTCTTGTGGCAAAGCTGTGCTCAATGTTGAAACGCGCGTGGTAAGCGATGACATGCAAGACGTGAAGCTTGGCGAGGTGGGTGAAATTGTGCACCGCTCGCCACATCTGATGCTGGGCTATTTCAACGATGAAGAAAAAACACGCGCTGCTTTTTCGGGTGATTGGTTTCACAGTGGCGATTTGGCCACCATTGACGAAGAAGGGTTCATCAGCGTGGTCGATCGCAAGAAGGACATGATTAAAACCGGTGGTGAAAACGTGGCCAGTCGAGAGGTTGAGGAAATGATTTATCGCTTGCCTGCGGTCAGCGAAGTGGCGGTCATTGGCCTGCCCGATCCAAAGTGGGTGGAGGCAGTAACGGCGGTGATCGTGCTCAAGGCAGGACAAACTTTGTCCGAAGCTGAGGTGATAGCCCATTGCCATCAGCACATGGCCACATTCAAGTCGCCCAAACGTGTGGTTTTTGCAGAAGCCTTGCCTAAAAATCCAAGCGGTAAATTACTGAAGCGGGAACTGAGAACCAGCTACGCCACTTGATGAGGCAAAGCCGTCTACGCTTACCTTGGCTTAGGTTGACTGTCTCCCTGATTGCCGGTTGGGATTTGTCCTATACAAATGTCCTATTGACAGATCATTAGGACTGATGAAACATCGCGACATGAACCAAAGTTTGCCCTTGCCAAAGTATCACCAGATTTATCTGGTGCTGTGCGAGCAATTGCAAGAAGGAAAGTTTGACACGGGTTTGCCTGGCGAGTTGGCCCTCATGCAGCAGTTTTCCGTTGCGCGCGTCACGGTGCGACGTGCCTTGTCCCAAATGGCCGAGGAGGGACTGATCAAACGTGAACCGGGAAGGGGTACAAGGCCCCTCAAAAACGAAGCCACCGATAAATTGGGTAAATTAGGACAAACGCCTGGGCCTGAAGGGCAGCAAGCCAGATTAACCGGCTTGTTAGAAAACTTGGTCACCATGGGTTTGCGAACTTCCGTCAAAGTATTGTCCGTTCAGCACCTCAGAGCGCCCAAAGATGTCGGTGAAAAATTGAAACTGACTGAAGGCGCCATGGTTCAAAAAGCTGAGCGAGTGCGGAGCACGCGTGCGGGCCCTGTGTCGCACATCACAACTTGGGTGCCAGAGTCGATTGCGCATGGATTTGGGCGACGCGAGTTGTCGCAAAAACCAATCTTGGTGCTGCTGGAAGAGGCTGGTGTCAAAGTGGGGCGGGCAGAACAAAAAATTTCTGCACGTTTGGCCGATGCTGAAATGGCGCGGCACTTGGATGTGTCTGTAGGATCTGCTTTGTTGGCCGTTCGCCGATTGATTTACGATGATCAGGATTTACCTGTTCAGTGGTTGTTGGGTTTGTATCGCCCTGACCGCTATGAGTACCAAATGCAGTTGTCTCGTGTTGGCAGTATTGACGCCCAAATTTGGGTGGACAAAGAACTGTCGGCTAATTTTCATTGATTTTCAAAAGGAGCTTCCCATGACCACACGTCGTCACTTTATGAGCCAGACCGCTGCCGCGGCTTCTGTCATGTCTTTCCCTTTGATTGGCGGTGCGCAAGCCAAAACGGTGAAAGTCGGAGTCTTGCACCCTGTCACAGGTGCTTTGGCTTACTCGGGTCAGCAATGCCGCATGGGGGCATTGATGGCCATTGAAGACATTAACAAAGCAGGCGGCATCAAGTCATTGGGCGGCGCCAAAATTGAAGCTTTGTTGGGCGATGCGCAATCGAGCCCACAAGCAGGCACAGCCGAAATTGAAAAGATGAACGAAGCTGGGGTGAGCGCGGTGGTGGGTGCTTTTGCTTCCGCCATTTGTTTGGCCACCACCCAAGCAGCAGCCAAGTACAACTTGCCGCACGTGGTTGATGTGGGCGTGGCTGACCAAATTGTGGAACGTGGTTTGAAAAATACGTTCCGCTTTGGCCCGGGTTACAGAAAATGTGCCGAAGTGGCTGTTGCCAATTTGCACGTGCTCAATACAGCTGCGGGCAAGCCCGCTCGCAGCGTGATGATCATTCACGAAGAGTCTTTGTTTGGCACCGGCACTGCCAACTTGCTGTCCAAAGAGTTGCCAGGTTATGGCTATGACGTGAAAGAAGTGATCAAGCATGCCAACCCCACACGCGACTTCAACAACATTGCGCTGCGCATCAAGCAGGTCAATCCAGACATCGTGATTCCTGCCAACTATTACAACGAATATGCGTTGTTGGTGCGTACGATGCAGCAGCAAAAAATCTCGCCCAAAGCCATCTACTCAGTGCTCGGCGGCGCAGCGTCTAGCTACAAGTTTGTGAAAGAATTCCCAGATGCTGCCAACGGCATCATTGATTGCAACCACTGGTTCAACCCCCGCGATAAGCGTTCTTTGGAATTGAAAAAACGTGTGGAAGCGCAAGGTCAGTTCTTCAGCTATGAAGTGTTCATGACCTACACCGCCATGTCTTTGTTGGCTGATGCCATTGAACGCGCCAAGTCAACTGACCGTGCGGCCATCATTGATGCTTTGAACAAGAGCACTTTCTCCAATCACATCATGCCGTATGGCACCACACAATTTGTGAATGGTCAAAACATGGGCGCGCAGCCTCTGATGACGCAAGTGGTCAAAGGTGACATTAAAGTGATCGTGCCGCGTGACTACCGCGAAGTGGAACCTGTCTTTCCTTTGAACGCTTGATCAAGTTAGGTTGATTTTTTGAGCACAAAGGTTTGATGATGTTTGATGCCAGCATTTTGCTGTCAGCCTTGCTCAATGGTCTGACCACGGGCGCAGTCTATGCTTTGATTGCGCTCGGGTTGACCTTGATTTATGGTGTTTTGCACATCATCAACTTTGCGCATGGTGCTTCACTCATGATGGCCCTTTATGGTGTGTATGCACTGAAAGAGCGCTGGGGGATTGATCCCTACTTAGCCTTGCCATTCATGGTGCCCGCCATGTTTGTGTTGGGTTATGCCATGCAGCGCATTGTCATTAACCGTGCCAGCCACGGCAAAGATGAAAACATTTTGCTGGTGACTTTGGGTCTTTCCATCGTCATGGAAAACTTAGCCTTGCTGTTCTTTAAGTCTGATACACGCACCATTGACACCACCTACACCTTGAGTACTGTTGCCATGGGCCCTGAATCTGCGCAGGTGATGGTTTCTGTGCCGAAGTTGGTGGCCTTTGCAGGTGCTTTGGTGGTGTCCGCTTTGCTCATTGTTATTTTGCAGCGCACTGACTTAGGCAGGGCCATTCGTGCTGTGGCCAAAGAGAAGCAAGGTGCGCGGCTGATGGGCATTGATGTGGAGCATGTCTATGCCATGTGCTTTGGTTTGGGCTTGGCTTGTTTGGGTGCTGCAGCTTGCTTCTTGTTGCCAGCTTATTACGTGAATCCGCAAGTGGGAAATGGTTTTGTGCTGGTGGCTTTCACGGTGGTGGTGCTAGGTGGCATGGGAAGTTTTGCGGGTGCATTGCTAGGCGGCTTGCTGATCGGTGTGGTGGAATCTTTTGGAGGTTTGTTTCTCGGTGAATCTCTAGGGCAAGTGGGTATCTTTGTGATTTTCATTGCGGTGTTGTTGCTGCGGCCTGAAGGCTTATTTGGTGCCAAGACATGAAGGCTCGCGCATGAGCAAATCATTCAGAGATGTTTTCAGCATCGCACTTTTTGTGGGGGTTGTTGCTGCCATACCTTTCTTCACCTCATCCGGGGTGATTCTCAATTTTGTGATGATGGCCTTGTTTGCCTGCTTGATTGCGCAAGCCTGGAATGTGTTGGGGGGCTTTGGCGGTCAGTTCTCTTTTGGCCATGCCTTGTTCTTTGGCACGGGCGCTTATTTTCAAGCGATCTCCCAAATTTCTTGGGGCTGGAATCCTTGGCTCGCATTGCCCGGTGCCATGCTGGCTGCTGCCTTGGTGGGTGCATGGGTCGGTGCGCTGTCTTTCCGTTACGGTTTGAAAGGCTCGTACTTTGCATTGGTCACTTTGGCCTTTGCAGAAGTTTTTAGGATTGTGAGTTTGTCCGTGCCGTTCACAGGCGCAGGTGTGGGCTTAATGCTGCCCTTGAAAGAGTCTGTTTCCAACATGCAGTTTGGTTCTCGTGCAGGATTTGTGTGGCTCATCTTAGCGTTGGTCACCTTGGCATTGAGCGTGACAGCCTATTTGCGTCATTCACGGTTTGGTGCGTACTTACAAGCAGTGCGTGACAACGAGGACGCAGCGCGAGCCATTGGCGTCAATCCTTTTCATGTCAAAACCTGGGCAACTGTTTTGTCGGGTGCACTGATGGGCTCTGCGGGCGCCTTTTATGTGCAGGTATTCCAATACATTGATCCCAGCATTGGGTTTGGCTCACACACGTCGGTTGAAGCCTTGGTGGGTGCCATTGTGGGAGGCATGGGCACTTTGTGGGGGCCTGTGTTAGGCGCTTTGGTGTTGCACGTGTTGGCCGACCTCACGCGCAATTTGTTTGGACAAATGCCTGGCATCAACATGGTCATTTATGGCGCAGTTCTGATTGTCATTGTGATGTTCCTGCCACGTGGCATTGCGGGATTGTCAACCTACACACCCAAATCTTGGAGGCGCCATGACTAAGCCTCAACATTTGTTGCAAGTGCAAGGTGTGAGCCGTTCTTTTGGTGGCTTGAAAGCTGTTCAAAATGTCAGCCTGTCAGTGCCGCAAGGATCGCTGACCGCTTTGATTGGGCCCAATGGTGCGGGTAAAACCACATTGTTTGCATTGCTGTCTGGTTTCCTCACGCCCGATGTCGGGCGTGTGGTGTTTGCAGGTCAAGACATTACGGGCCAAGCCCCACATTTAAACGCGCGGCTTGGCATGACGCGTACCTTCCAAATTGTTCAACCCTTTGCCGCCCAAACTGTGCGTGAAAACATTGCGGTGGGCGCACATTTGCATGCCGCATCGCGAGCGCAAGCACTTGCAGATGCAGAGCAAGTGGCGCAGCGCGTGGGGTTGGCTGATCAACTGGACAAGTTGGCCAGCGACTTGACAGTGGCGGGGCGAAAGCGCTTAGAACTGGCCAGAGCCTTGGCCACGCAACCTCAATTGTTGTTACTCGATGAAGTGTTGGCGGGACTCAATCCGCAAGAAATTGCAGAAATGATTCCTGTGGTTCGTGCCATTGCCACATCTGGCGTCACAGTGCTCATGATTGAACATGTCATGCAGGCTGTCATGAGTTTGGCGGAGTACGTTTGGGTCTTGGCACAGGGTCAATTGATTGCGCAAGGATCGCCGGCAGAAGTGACGCGGCACCCGCAAGTGATTGAAGCCTACTTAGGGCACGGCACTGCAGCCAGATTGCGTCAAGCAGAGGTGGCCCTTTGAGTCCGTTGCTTCAAGTCACGCAACTGCATGCCGGCTATGGTGCGGTGGAAGTTCTACGCGGTGTTGATCTTGAGGTCATGCCCGGCGAAACGGTCGCATTGTTGGGCAGCAATGGCGCGGGTAAAACCACTTTGAATGGCGTGTTGAGTGGTTTGGTCAAAGCTCGCAAAGGGCAAGTTAGTTTTGAAGCGCATGACATCACAGGATGGCATGCGCGCAAGGTGGTTCAAGCAGGCTTGATCCATGTGCCAGAAGGCCGCAAGGTGTTCCCCAATTTAAGTGTTTTGGAAAATCTATCGCTGGGTGCCTTCACGCGAGGTCGTGAACGGCGTGCAGCAAATTTGGAAAAAATATTTGGCATTTTCCCTAGATTGCGTGAGCGAATTCCTCAATTGGCCGGCACTTTAAGTGGCGGCGAGCAGCAAATGCTAGCGATTGGCCGTGGTTTGATGGCTGAACCTAAGCTGCTCATTTTGGATGAGCCATCGCTAGGCTTGTCGCCGATTTTGGTTGAAGAAATGTTCACCCTGATAGGCCAACTCAAGTCAAGTGGCCTGGCGGTGTTGTTGGTGGAGCAAAACGTGGGGCAGTCATTGGAAATTGCAGACCGTGCCTATGTGATGGAAAACGGCTTGATTCGTTTTACAGGCAAGCCCGCAGAGTTATTGGCCAGTGATGCCTTGCGCCAAGCCTATTTGGGCATGTGATGTCCGTGTCGAAATGGAATGAGTAGATTAATGAAACAACGCTTTTTCAAACTCTTGCTAAGTGCTGTGAGCATGTTGATGATGTTGAGCCATGCGCAATCACAAACGGCTAACACGCCACCGATTCGAATCTTGGTAGGTGCACCAGCTGGCGGTACCACCGACACCATGGCGCGCGCATTGGCGCAGGCCCTAGGCCAGCAATTGGGCCGCACCGTCGTGGTTGAAAACAAACCCGGCGCTGGCGGAAATTTGGCGGCTGACATGGTGGCCAAGGCACCTGCTGATGGCAATACCTTGCTCATGAGTTTTACCAGTCATGCCATCAATGCATCGCTTTACTCTTCCTTGCCCTTTGACCCCATCAAAGACTTCACGCCGCTCACCATGGTGTCTACTTCGCCTTCTATTTTGGTAGCGCATCCCTCACTTCCGGTCAAGAATGTGGCCGACTTGGTTAAGCTTGCCAAAGAAAAACCGGGTCAACTGAATTTCGCCATTGGTGCTCTGGGTTCTTCTCTTCACTTGGCCGGTGACTCTTTCAAAATGAAGGCCGGCGTCTTCATTGTGAACATTCCTTACCGCGGTACTGCGCCTGCAGTGCAAGATGTTTTGGCCGGGCAGGTGGAGTTGATGTTTGCGGCAGTGGGCAATGCACAAGCCCACATCAAGGCCGGTAAATTAAAAGCCATTGGGGTGACCAGCCCTAAGCGTTTGGCTGCATTTCCCGACGTACAGGCCATTGGCGAAACTTTGCCCGGCTATGAATCGAGTGCTTGGTTTGGATTGTTTGCGCCTGGCCGCATGAATCCAGAATTAGCCAAGCGCTTGAGTGATGCAGCTCGGGTGGCCATTCAAAGTCCTGAGGTGAAACGTCGTATTGAAATGGAAGGCGCTATTCCTGCCGGCAACAGTCCGCAAGAGTTCACAAAATTTGTTGAATCTGAAATTGTTCGTTGGCGTACTGTGGTCCAGTATTCGGGAGCCAAGCCAGAATGAACACAGAAGCTACCTTGGCGCAAAAGTTGATAGCGCGGGCTGCGGGCCGGGCTCACGTGAATGTGGGTGAGGTGGTGACATGTCAGGTTGACTTGGCCATGTTTCACGATTCATCAGGTCCACGTCGTTTGAAGCCCATGCTGGCAGAAATTGGCGCGCAAATTTGGGATCGCAACAAAGTGGTTTTGGTGTTAGACCACTACGTACCTGCACGCGATGCCGATTCCGAAAAAATCATTCGCCTCACGCGCGATGTGGCCAAAGAGTGGGCGCTACCACACGTCATTGACTCTGAAGGAATTTGCCATGTGGTGTTGCCCGAGCGGGGCCACTTAAGACCTGGCAATTTCTGTGTTGGTGGCGACTCTCATTCACCCACTGGCGGTGCCTTTGGTACCTATATGTTTGGCATTGGTGCCACCGAAATGCTGGGTGTCGTGGCCACCGGAGAAATTTGGGTGCAAGTTCCGCACACTTTGCGAATGGTGTGGAATGGTGCTCTGCAACGCGGCGTGTGTGCCAAAGACATGATGCTGCACATGATTGGCAAATTTGGCATGAACGGTGGCAATTATCAAGCGGTTGAATTTGCAGGCAGCACTGTGCGGGGCTTGGGCATGCAAGAGCGTATGACGCTTTCTAATATGAGCGCGGAAATGGGTGCTCAAGTGGGATTGATTGCGGCCGACGATACCACCCGTGCTTATTTAAAATCGGTCAACGTTTCAGAAGCCGACATTGACCGATGCGAATATTTCGAAACAGATTTAAATGCTGATTGCCAGCGCTTTGAATTCGAAGCCTCTGTGCTCAGTCCGCAGGTGGCTGCACCGCACAGCCCAGAGAACACTCACCCTGTGGCTGAATTCATCAACATCAAACCCACAGTGGCTTATATTGGTGCTTGTACAGGCGCCAAGTTGTCCGATCTTAGAGCCGCCGCCGAAGTCTTAAAAGGCCGCAAAGTGGCCGCAGGCATCCAACTCATGGTGGCACCCGCTAGTGCGCGCGATCAAGCGCAGGCGGCGCGAGAAGGCGTGATGCAAATATTGATCGATGCGGGGGCCAGTGTGTTGCCCAATGCCTGCGGCGCTTGCGCGGGGTATGGGGCTACCTTCGCAGACGGTGCCACCGTTATTTCTAGCACGGCACGCAATTTTCAGGGTCGAATGGGGCCCGCCAGTGTGCAAGTCTATTTGGCCTCGCCTTGGTCTGTAGCGGCTGCGGCATTGACGGGGCACATTTCCGATGTGCGCGAGGTATTGGCATGAGTCAAAGTACTTTGGAATTTCGCAAGGTTTGGCGGCTGGGTGCCAACATTGATACCGATGCACTGGCGCCTGGAGCCTACATGAAGCATGGCATCGAGATCATTGCGGCGCATTGCTTGGAAGTACACCGTGCAGATTTTGCGAGTGCTGTAAAGCACGGCGATGTTTTGGTAGCGGGCCCTAATTTTGGAATTGGATCTTCTCGTGAACAAGCAGCCGGTGCGCTAAAGCAACTTGGCATTGCTGCTGTTATTGCACCTTCTTACAGCGGACTCTTTTTTAGAAATGCGTTCAATCTGGGATTGTTGCTACTAACTTGTGCTGAAGCAGAGTCCTTGCAAGAAAACGATGCCGTGCGGTTTGACTGCCAAGAGCCGCATCCCGTGGTGACAACGCGAGACGGTCGAAGCATGGCCTGCGAGCCTGTCCCTTCGTTCTTGATGGACATGGTTGAAACCGGTGGCTTGGTCAATGTTTTAAAAAAACGCATGCATTTGAAGCACATGAATCAGAATTCAGTGGTTGGACGCGTGTGATGAATGGAATTTCAAATGAGTGAGCAGCAGCACGATTTTCAAAACCCCTTGGACCCCGTGACCTTGGCTGTTCTGAGGGGCCGATTAGAGCAAGTGGCCGATGAAATGGACGCCACTTTGTATCGAAGTGCGTTCAATCCCATTATTGCGGAGGCCCATGACGCGTGTCACGGTATTTACGACGGGGTGTCAGGTGATACGTTGGTCCAAGGTAAATCTGGGCTGCCCGTTTTTGTAGGTGCCATGGCGTTTGCGGTACGCGCAGCTGCCAAGGTGGCTGCTACGCGTGGTGGCATGCAAGATGGCGACATCTGGTTGTTCAATGACCCCTATGAGGGTGGCACGCACGCCAACGATTTCAAATTGGTTCGCCCGTTTTTCAGAGCAGGTAAGTTGTTTTGTTTTCTAGCCTCAGCCGCGCATTGGCATGATGTCGGTGGCGCGGTGCCAGGCAATTACAACCCTGCTGCCACCGAGTGTTGGCAAGAAGCGGTTCAAATTCCACCCGTTCGTATTTTGCGCGCCGGCGTGCTCGATGAAGATGTCCTGGCCATTTTGCGAGCCAATACACGCTTGCCCGATAGCTTGTGGGGCGACTTGAATGGCCAATTGGCTGCCTTGGAATTGGGCGCCAAACGACTCAATGGCTTGCTCGATGAATACGGGGATCGGAAGGTGGCGCAGGCGATGTCTGAATTGCGTTTAAGAGCGGTTCGTTTGATGCGCTCACACATTGCCAGATTGCCTGAAGGGTGTTATAGCTTTGAAGATGTGCTAGACAACGACGGCGTGGTCGATGCGCCGCTCACCATTGCGCTGGACATGACCATCAAAGGCGATCGTCTGACATTGGATTTTTCTAGAACTTCTCCGCAGTGCGCAGGCCCTGTCAATATTTCGATGGCCACGGCAGTGGCAGCCTGCTATGTGGCCCTGAAGCATGTGTTTCCAGATGTGCCTGCCAATGCGGGTGTGCTCGATGCGGTTGACTTCATCATACCGGATGGCTTGGTCATCAGTGCCTCGCGCCCGCGCCCTGTGGGCGGTTATACCGAAACCATTTTGCGCATGATTGATGTGATCTTCAGCGCCACAGCCATGGCAGATCCCAATCGCGCTGTGGCACATGCCTATGGCACGATTAACGCGCTGTCGATTGCTGGGCACCGCACCGACGAAAAACGCAAAGGACAACGTTGGGTGATGTTCAGCTTTTTTGGCGGGGGGCATGGCGGACATTCGGATGCAGATGGTTTGTCACACAGCAATGCACCCATTTCGACAGCCACCATTCCACCTTTAGAAATTTTGGAAGCAGCCTACCCAGTGCGCTTTACACAGTGGGCGCTAAGGCCTAATTCGGGTGGTGATGGTCAACACCGCGGTGGTTTGGGTGCCGTCTACGAAATTGAATTGCTGGAAGAATCAGCAGAGGTGTTTATCTTTGGTGAACGTGGCAAAGCTTCTCCAAAAGGCATCGCGGGTGGGAAGTCGGCGTTACCCAATGTTTTTGAATATGAAAACGAGGGCGTTTGGAAAAAGCCGCCCATGGTTTCCAAAATGCTAGGCATTCGTCTGAAAAAAGGTGAACGCGTTCGCTTGCAAACGCCTGGGGGTGGCGGCTGGGGATTGCCCGTCAATCGAAGTGCAGCAGCACGCGACAAAGACCTTGAAGAAGCCTACGTCACAAAGGAAAAAGCATGAGCCAGAAGCGCTGGGTGGTTGGCGTGGATGTGGGTGGCACATTCACAGACTTGTTTGTGCTGGATGAACAAACTGGTACGGCACGCATTGTGAAAGTGCCTTCCACGCGCGGCGAAGAAGCGCGTGGATTTATGAACGGAATTCAGAAAATTTCGGAAGATGGTTCGGCCAAAGATGTGGCCAGCATAGTGCATGGCACCACCGTTGGCACCAACGCCTTGCTCGAAAGAAAAGTAGCCCGGACAGGCATGATTACCACTCGCGGTTTTCGGGATGTTTTGGAAATGCGCAGGCGTGATCGCCCCCAAACTTGGGGCTTGCGGGGAAGCTTTACACCCATTGTGCCGCGCACTTTGCGTTTGGAAGTGGATGAGCGAGTGTTGGCTGATGGACAAATTCACACGCCTGTTGATATTGACCAAGTCATCCATCAGGCCAAAGTTTTGCGCGATGCCGGTTGTGAAGCCGTTTGCGTGTTCTTCATTAACGCCTACGCCAACACAGCCAACGAGAAAGCTGCAGTGGCCGCGGTCAGAGCCATGTGGCCCAACCCGCATGTCACTGCTGCCAGTGAAGTGTTGCCCGAAATTCGTGAATTTGAACGCTGCTCTACTGCCACCTTGAACGCCGCTTTGCAGCCTGTGGTGGGCAGTTATTTGTCGCGCCTTGAAAATGATTTGCGCGCTCAAGGTTTTGCCGGCGAACTTCTGATTGTGCAAAGTAACGGCGGCGTGATGTCGCGCCAGACGGCTTGCGATGTGCCTGTGCGCACGGCGCTTTCAGGCCCTGCTGCAGGCGTGATGGCGTGTGCCGCTATTGCACGAGCGGCTGGATTTCCCAATGTCATGACGGGTGACATGGGGGGTACCTCTTTTGATGTGTCGTTGGTGGCTAAGGGGGAAGCAGCACTTGCTGCGCAAACATCCATTGAATTTGGTTTGGTGGTGCGCTCTCCCATGATTCAAATTGAAACCATTGGTGCCGGCGGTGGCTCGATTGCTTCGGTAGACGCCAGTGACATGTTGCAAGTAGGTCCAGAATCGGCGGGCAGTGTGCCGGGTCCTGCCTGCTACGACAAAGGCAATGCTCGCCCAACGGTGACAGATGCCAATGTGTTGTTAGGGCGCATTGCGGCCGATCGTCCTTTGGGCGGTGGCTTGCTTCAAGCCTTGCGTGCTGATCTTTCAGAAATAGCCATTCAAAAACATGTGGCAGAACCTTTGGGATTAAGCACATTGGCAGCGGCTGAAGCAATTTTGACGGTGGCCAATGCCAAGATGGCAGGTGCTGTGCGTGTGGTCTCTATTGAAAAGGGCCACGATCCTAGGCAGTTTGCCTACATGCCTTTTGGTGGCGGTGGTGGTTTGCATGTGTGCGCCATGATGCGCGAGGTGGGTGTGTCTACCGGCATCGTGCCGCGCTATCCGGGTGTCACTTCTGCTTTAGGCTGTGTCATGGCCGACATGCGTCACGATGCGGTTCAAACCTTGAACCAAGCGCTGAGCGATGTGAACTTCAAAGACGTCGTGGCTCGCGTCGATCAGTTGGCATCTGCTTGTCAAACGCGCTTGGACTCTGCGGGTGTTCGATTTGTTTCGGTCGACGAGAGCATTTCACTGGACATGCTCTTTACAGGCCAAACGCACACCCTCCAAGTGAATGTGCAACGTGTGCAACTTGGCTTAGAAGGTTTGCGAAAAGCATTTTCAGAAGCCTATCAAAACGCATTTGGTCGAGTGTTGGAAGGCCCCGCAATTCGTGTCATGAACTTACGCTACGCCCGCATTGGGCGCCGTCCTAAGTTTGATTTGTCGGTGTTAGCGCCCGTGGGTGAAGGCAGTACCAAGCCATTGGGCGTGCAACGTGTGTACCACCAAGGCAAGTGGTGGGATGCAAATCGGTATGCGCGTTTGGACTTGCCAGTGGGCGCCGTGGTTCATGGGCCTGCCATTCTGGAGCAAGCTGATACCACCGTTTGGTTAGAACCCGGGTTTGAAGCCAAAGTAGATGCCATGGGCAATCTCTTGGTCACTGCTCAAAATTGATGTGCAAGAAAGTAATTCATGACACAGACTTCCAAAATTCTCGGCACCCAATGTGCGTTGATCATTGTTGATTTGCAAAATGATTTTTTGTCAGCAACCGGTGCTTATGCAAGAGGCAAGACAGTAAGCTCTGAGGCTTTGTTGTTGCCTGCGCGCGTTGCGCCTGTTGCCAAAGCTTTGAAAGACAAGGGTGGCTATGTGGCTGCCAGTCAATTTACCTTGTGGCCAGATGCCAATGGCAAGCCCATGGTCTCGCCGCATTTATTAGAGAAACGCCCTTTTTTGCGCCAAGGTGATTTTGCGCCAGGCAGCGTGGGCCAAGCCAATGTGCCTGAACTCAAGGACTGTGTTGACCTGGTGGTTTGCAAAGTGGCGTACTCTGCTTTTTTCAACACCCAACTGGATTGGGTCTTGCGAAAAGCGGCCATCGAGACGGTTGTGGTGTGCGGTATTGTGACCAATGGCGGAGTGGCCAGCACAGCACGTGATGCGCATTTGCGCGACTACAACGTGGTGGTGTTGAGTGACGGTTGTGCCGCCTTTAGCGATGCCTTGCATCAAGCATCGCTAGCCGATTTGTCGTCGATTGGCCTGGTGACCACTTGCCATGATTTTGTCCAAAACTTGGCATGACATTTTTCGAAGCTGAAGTTCACACCCCCGTTGCCATTGTGGGCGCAGGTGCCTGCGGCTTAACAGCCGCTTTGGCACTGCACAGGCTTGGCATAGATTGCGTGGTGCTTGAGCGCGATGCGGTGCCTTCCGGTTCCACGGCGTTGTCATCTGGTTTTGTGCCTGCCGCATCGACGCGGGTGCAGCGTGCGGCGCATGTTCAAGACAGCCCTGCCTTGTTTGCGCAAGATATTCAAAACAAAGCCCATGGACAAGCTGCGCCTCATTTGGTCAAGGCCTACAGTGAAGCCATAGGCCCTGCCATGGATGCTCTTGAGTTGCATCATCAAATACCTTGGCATGTGTTGGACCAATTTTTATACCCTGGCCATAGTGTTCATCGCATGCATGCGGTGCCGGAGAAAACAGGCGAGGGCTTGATGTCTAGGTTGCGTGCAGCAGCCGATGCAGCGGGTGTGGTGGTGCTCACACAATCCCGTGTGACTGAATTGGTGTCGGATGCAAGTGGCGTGATGCTAGGTTTGAAATACATGCAGCCTGATGGCGTCTTGAGTTCGCTGTCTTGTCAGGCCTTGATATTGGCCAGCAATGGTTTTGGTGGCAACGCCGATTTGGTGAAACAGCATTTACCGGCCATGCGTGACGCGCAATATGCAGGGCATGTCGGCAATGATGGCAGTGCCATTGAATGGGGCCTTAAATTGGGGGCAGAACTTTGCGACATGGGTGCTTATCAAGGTCATGGTTCTTGGGCTATTCCGCAAGGAAGTCTGATTACTTGGGCGCTCATGATGGAAGGTGGCGTGCAAATCAATGCACACGGCCAACGCTTTCATGATGAGACACAAGGGTATTCAGAAGCAGCAGTGCAAGTGTTGAATCAACCTGGGAGTGGGGCTTGGAGTGTCTTTGACACACAACTGCTTAGATTTGCGCAAGACTTTCCCGATTTTGTGGCAGCTCAAGCCGCAGGTGCCGTGAAGTCGGCTGGCACCATTGAGGCTTTAGCTGCACTGATAGGTTGCAGAGAGCTTGCACTCTCGGCGACCTTTGAAAAAATCAACGCATCTGTATTGAATTCTTTGCCAGATACGATGGGCAGACAATTTAAACGGCCTTTAGAAGCGCCATTTCATGCCATCCAAGTGACGGGAGCGTTATTTCACACGCAAGGTGGATTAAGCATCAATGATCATTGCCAAGTGCTCAAATCGAATGGCCAGACTTTGCCTAATTTGTTTGCTGCAGGGGGCGCTGCTCGGGGCGTTTCGGGTTCTGAGGTTTGGGGCTATTTGTCGGGCAATGGTTTATTGAGTGCCATTGCTGGTGGTCACATTGCGGCGCATGCTGTAGCCCCATTGGTCGAAAACTTGGCAGAAAAAATTTAGAAACACAAAATTGACGGAGTCAACGTGACACACGCACAACAGACAGACAAGCCAAGCCTGGCCCAAAGACTTCAACAAAACCAAGCTTTGCTAGCGCCAGGTGTTTACGATGCCTTGAGCGCCTTGATTGCAGAGCAAGCGGGCTTTGAAGCTTTGTATTTATCTGGAGCCTCCATAGCCTATACAAAACTGGGCAGGTCTGACATTGGGCTGACTTCGGCCACCGAAGTGGCACAAACCTTGGCGCACATCACCGATAGAGTTAATTTGCCCGTGATCGTGGATGCTGATACCGGTTTTGGTAATGCTTTGAATATGCAACGCACCGTTCGTGATTTTGAGCGCGCGGGCGCAGCCATGATTCAAATTGAAGATCAAACTTTTCCTAAGCGATGTGGGCATTTGGATGGCAAAGGTGTGGTGCCTGTGGCCGAGATGCAAGGTAAATTGCGTGCGGCTTTGGATGCAAGGCAAAATTCAAACACCCTGATTTTGGCGCGCACCGATGCATTGGCAGTTGAGGGCATGGAAGCTGCGCTAGAGCGTGCTGAGAAATATTTAGCCTGTGGCGTAGATGCGTTGTTCATTGAGGCGCTGCGAAGTCCTGAACAAATGAAACAAGCGTGTGCACAATTTTCACACCGAATTCCTTTGCTGGCCAATATGGTGGAAGGCGGTCAAACGCCCATTCAAAGTGCAGCTGAATTGGGGCAACTTGGTTTTCGGATTGTGATTTTTCCAGGCGGTACGGCGCGGGCAGTGGCTCATTCATTACAAGCTTATTACGGCAGCTTGCAACGGCATCAAACTACCACGCCTTGGCGTGACAAGATGCTTGACTTTGATGCTTTGAATCAAGTCATTGGCACACCCAGTTTATTAGCCCTCGGAAAACAATACGACGGCACACATGAATCTGCAAACTAAACACATCTAAGTCATTGGCGCGGGCATTGTGAGCTGTCCACGACTTGGAAAAATATCGGCCACTCAGGTGGCCGATGGTTGAATTACATGTGGTATTCAACTACCAACACGGGTGTCGTGGCCGTGCAGCTGTTTTTCACGAAAGATTTGGCGTTGTGACAGCCAAACTTGTTGTTCCAGTACTCCATCCCTACGCCAGCTTTCAAACCACCTTTAGGCCCAGCAACGTCGATCATGTAGAGTGCGCGACCCAAAGTCTCTGTCTTGGTTTCTTCACCAAAGCCATCTTTACCTTTCGCACCCACAATGTCGAGAAAACCAGTGAAGCTACCTGGACCCATGGCGACAGACCAAGCGGTTGTGAAAACCGGGGCAGATGAGAAACTCACGTCTTTGCCCACAATGCCGTTGTGATTGGATTCTTTCATCACTTCTACGCCTACATCCCAGAAGCCCGCTGTGACGGGCATGGCGGCACTCATACCTAAACGCACTTTGCGCGGTGATGGTGCAAAAGTGGTGTTTTTGGTGCCTGCGTCGAAACGTGCAATGAGGCTCAGGTCTTTGGCAATACCGTAGCCGCTCTTGTTGCCTGTCATGGCACTCAAAGAGAAGCTGCGTTTGTAAAAGCCGTACCATTCTTGCGCGCCACTAGGACCTTTGTTGCTAGGGTCGACGCTGCTTGATTTAAGTAAGTCGATGGTGAAGAAGTTGGAGCCCAAATTATCGCCACTCACGTGGGTGAAGTTCATCACATTCTTAGACACACTGTCAGTGACACCGGGTTCTGATTGCTCAGAGACATAACGCATGCCTACAGAGGTATCACTCCAGTTTGCAGCTTGCGCAGGGGCTAAGGCCAAGCTGGCCAAACCAGCAACAACAGCTAAGCAAGATTTTTTAAAAGTAGGGGAAGAGGCGAGGGAACGTGACATGAAAGATCCTTTGTATGCACCAAAACGGTTGATATGATTCTGTGGAAGACTTTAACAGATGCTAAAAAGCAAAAGGCATACCAAGTCAGTGTTTCAGGGATATCCCGTTGGATTCTGAGACTGCCAGCGCCAAGTGTCTTGGCACATGTCATCGATTGATTTTTCGGCTTGCCAACCTAAGACGGATTGAGCTTTGTGAGGGTCTGCCCATGATGCAGCTACATCTCCTGGTCTGCGCGATACAAATTTGCACTTCAGTTCTTTGCCGCAAGCTTTTCCAAATGCGTTGAGCATTTCAAGGACGCTGTTGCCTTTGCCAGTGCCTAAATTAAAGACATGATGGCCTGCTTTGCCATGGCCATGGGTTAAGGCGGAAAGATGCCCCTTGGCAAGATCAATCACGTGAATATAGTCTCTCACACCCGTGCCATCTGGTGTTTTGTAGTCGTTGCCAAATACCTTTAGTTCTTCTCGTCTTCCAACAGCCACTTGCGCTAAAAAGGGCATTAAATTATTGGGAATGCCCTGTGGATCTTCGCCAATTAAGCCGCTGACATGAGCACCTACTGGATTGAAGTAACGTAGTGCTGTGATGGACCAACCAGGTTCTGATGCGCAAAGATCTGCAATGATTTTCTCCACCATCAATTTGCTTTGACCGTAGGGGTTGGTGGCAGACGTGGGCGCATCTTCTTTCAAAGGCATTTCTGCCGCATCGCCATAAACCGTGGCCGAAGAACTGAACACAAGTGTTTTGACCTTGCACTGTTTCATGGCTTCCATGAGTACCATGCTGCCATGTACATTGTTGTCGTAGTAATTCAAGGGCATGTTGATAGATTCGCCCACCGCTTTTAAGCCGGCAAAATGAATCACTGCCTCAATGGCATGCTCTCTTAAAACCTTCTTCAGCAAATCACCTTCGCGTACATCGCCTTGAATAAAAGAAGGGCGTGTACCCGTGATTTTTTGGATGCGGTCTAAAACGCTGATTTTGGAATTGACCAAAGAGTCAATGATGACAGGCTGCCAGCCTTTTTCGATCAACTGCACACATGTGTGGCTACCGATATAGCCTGTACCACCTGTCACCAAAATTTTCATAAATTAATTCCAGGAAACTGATGCCATGTCGTTGGCAAAAATGGGAGAACTCGACCACAAGCCTTTTAAGCCCTTCTTGTAGACCGCCGTGTTGGTGGCATTGAACAAGAATACATTGACCGCGTCATTGGCAATCATGCGTTGCATGTCGCCAAACAATTTGATGCGGTCTTTGGCACCAGCGGTGGCAGAGTGCTTGGCCGCCAAATCGCGGAAGGCCTTGCTGTCGTAACCCCAGTAGTACTGAGGGTTGGCATAGGCCATATAGTCGAGAGGCTCTACGTGGTTAATGACAGTCAAGTCAAAGTTGCCTTTGAAGGCGCCACCTAGCCATTGGGCCCATTCAACATTCTCTATTTTGGCCACGATGCCAACCTTGGCCAACTGAGCCGCTAAAATTTCTCCGCCTTTGCGCGCGTAGGGTGGAGGAGGCAAAGTGAGGATCACATTCAAAGGCGTCTGCACGCCGGCTTCTTTGAGCAGAGACTTGGCTTTTTCGGGGTCATAAGCATATTGACCAGTGAGATCCACATAGCCTGCATCAGTGGGTGCCATGTGGCTGCCAATGGGTTTGGCCAAACCTTCAAACACGCCATCAATGAAAGCATTCTTATCAATGGCGTGCGACAAAGCACGCCTGACGCGCACATCGTCAAAGGGTTTCTTTTTGTTGTTGATGGTCATGATGCCTTTGCCGGCCGAGCTGCCCATTTCAACCATGAAGCGTTTGTCGGATTGGAATTGCTTCAAACTTTGGGGAGACTGAAAGCGGGGCATACCATCAATGTCGCCGGCCAACAGGGCGGCCACTTGCGCGGAGGAATCGTTGATGAATCGAAAAGTGACTTTTTTCATTTTGACGTTGCTTGCATCACGAAAACCTTCCCATTTTGTCAATGTGACAGCAGTGCCTTTGGCCCAGTTTTCTAATTTGTAAGGGCCTGTGCCGATCGGCTTGGTAGCCGCATTGTCAGCAGAGTTAGGGTGCAAAATGACTGCGGTGTTTTCGCCCATGCGGAATAAAAAATTGCCATCGGGGTTGGTTAAAACCAAGACCACAGTGTGCGCATCGGGCGTTGAGATGTGGGCAATGTTATTGAACACAGCGCCTTTGGCTTTGTTGGTACTCTTCTCGGCTTTAGCGCGATCAAAGCTGAACTTCACAGCGGCAGAGTCGAAGGGTGCGCCATCTTGAAACTTCACGCCTTTACGCAATTTGAAAGTGAAGGCTTTGCCATCGGCATCCATGACCCAGCTTTCAGCCAGCAAGGGTGTGATGGCACCATCCATATTGATTTTGGTCAAGCCTTCTAAGATGTTGTAGTGCACCACCTCACCAATGGCTGCGGCTGGTGCAGTGGTGGGGTCAAGGCTGGTGGGTTCCAAAATCATACCCACCACCACGCTGTCTTTTCTGGACTGTCCATGTGCGGCAGGGTTTAGCAGAATCAGGCAGGAAGCAATCATCAGGGCAAAGCCAAATTGGCCTAACTGACGTCGCGTTGAACGTGGTGCTTGTGTCATGAAAAACTTCTTCATCAAAAAATTAGACTTCGTGTTGAAATGCTTGGGTTACATCACGAGAATTCAATGTGAATTTCCTAGAATGGCCGACAGCAAAGCTTGAGTGTAAGCATGCTGTGCATTTTGGAAAATATCTTCGGCTGAGCCTGCTTCCACCACCTGCCCGTGCTGCAAAACGATGACATCGTCGCACATCAGGTTGACAACTGCAAGATCGTGGCTGATAAACAAGTAACTCAAGCCAAATCGGTCCTGCAGGTCCATCAGCAGGTTGAGCACTTGGGCTTGCACCGAGACATCTAGGGCGCTGACGGGTTCGTCGGCCACAATCAGCGAAGGCCGAGTGATGAGCGCACGGGCAATGGCAATGCGCTGGCGCTGGCCACCCGAAAATTCGTGCGGGTACTTGTTTAAATCAGACGCCCGCAATCCCACCTCCGTTAAGGCCGTCGCGGCGCGGTCTTTTAAATCAAGTGCATTGAGTGACTGACCGGATGCGATGTCCAAAGTGCTGTGAAGAGGCTCGCTCACAATGCGCAAAATTGTTTGCCGTGGATCGAGTGACCCATAAGGGTCTTGAAATACCATTTGAAAATCGCTTCGAATTTCTCGCAACATGTTTGCAGGCAATGCATTCAGATTTTGTTCTTTATAAAAAATCTGTCCTTGTGTTGGTTTCTCAAGGGCCATGACCAATCTGGCCAAGGTAGATTTGCCAGAGCCAGACTCTCCCACAATGCCTAAATTCTTGCCAGCTTCCAATTTAAAACTCACATCGGTCAAAGCTTGGAGTTGACCTGCCTTGGATAGGAAGGAAGTTTTGGGCAAGGCGTAATGCTGACTCACATGTTGCACGTCCAGCAAAACTTTTGGATGGGCACTCATGCAGATGCCCCCAGTTGCTGCCACTTCAGGCAACTCACCCAATGTTCATGGGCAGGCAAAGGGGCCGCATCGGTATTGAGATTTGACGTAATTTTTTCAGGTGATGGTACCGCCATTCGGCAATTGGCTTCAGCATCAGGGCAACGATCTGCAAATGCACAACCTTGTGGCCAGTTGAAAATTTCGGGAACCTTACCAGGGATAGTTTGCAAGCGAGTGCCGCGTTTTAAGCCCAATTGAGGACGGGCTGCAAACAGGCCTTGTGTGTAAGGGTGTACGCGTTTTCTAAACAATGCTGTCGTACGGGCGCTCTCCACTACCGTGCCGCCGTACATCACCATGACGCGGTCGACCTGATCGCGCATCAGGCCCAAGTCGTGGCTGATGAGTAGCAAGCCCATACCTTCTTCGGTAACCAATTGGCGAATCAGTGACAACACTTCTTTTTGCACGGTCACATCCAGCGCTGTAGTGGGTTCGTCAGCAATGAGAATATCGGGTTGACAAGCGAGAGCGATGGAGATCATCACGCGCTGCCGTTGCCCGCCAGAGAGTTGGTGCGGATAGGCGTCAAGTCGCTCTTTAGCCCGTGGCAATTGCACACGCTCTAGCAATTCCAGCGCACGCGATTTAGCCGCAGCCATAGTCATGCCCTGATGCAACTGAAGTGGTTCAGCAATTTGCTTCCAAATAGGATGCAATGGATTTAGCGCTGTCATGGGCTCCTGAAAAATCATGGCCATGCGAGCACCTCGCACTTTGCAAAGTGCAGCGTCAGTCATTTGAGTGAGTTCAGTGCCATTCAGTTGAACAGAGCCTGTCACTTGGGTCCGTTCTGGCAGCAAGCCCATGACGGCCAATGCTGTGAGAGATTTGCCGCAACCGCTTTCCCCTATCAAGCCCAAGGTTTCGCCGCGTTGCATGACAAAGCTCACACCGCGCAATGCTTCCACATGGCCGTGCACAGTTTGAAGTGCCACGCGCAAATCACGAACTGACAGCAAGGGTATCTGTTGTGAATGAGAGTCAGGGCTTGAGGGGTTCATGCGTAGAGGCTTATCTTATTCTGGACAAGCGTGGATCGAGCAGGTCGCGAAGGCCATCACCCATGAGATTGAAGCCCAGCACAGCCAGTGCAATGGCCACACCGGGGTAGACAGCCAACATGGGGGCTTGGAACATTTGCGACTGCGCTTCGTTCAGCATACGGCCCCAACTGGGTTGAGGGGGTTGTGTGCCCAAACCTAAATACGACAGGGCGGCCTCAGCCAAAATGGCAATGGCAAATTGCACAGTGGCTTGAACAATGAGCACACTTGCAATATTAGGCAGTACGTGCTCCCAAGTGATAGCCCATTTGGTTTTACCTGCAACCCTGGCAGCGAGGGTGTAGTCGCGAGACCACACTGAATTGGCGGCGCCACGCGTGATGCGTGCAAACACTGGTATGTTGAAAATGCCAATGGCTGTGATACTGACCACCAAGCCAGGCCCGTAGATAGACGTGAGCAAGATGGCTGACAACAAAGCCGGGAAAGCGAAGGTGAAATCGGCAGCGCGCATCACCACCTCTTCAACCCATCCACGCCTGGCAGATGCCAATAAACCCATAGGAACGCCAGCCCCCAAGCCAATTCCTACGGCAATGAAACCCACCAACAAGGAGTTTTGACTGCCTACCAATAACAAGGAGGCAATGTCGCGCCCCAAGCTGTCGGTGCCAAACCAATGTTGTGCACTGGAGGCCGCTAATTTATGAGGAATGTCAATGTCGCCCACTGGATAAGGCGACCAAAACAATGAAATGAAAGCACTGACTACAAGCAACAATACAACAGTAGAACCCGCCACGAAACTAGGATGCTTCAGGGCTCGTTTGAGAAATGGGTTCATGTTGCTCATGAACCTGCAGCAACTGTCTTGAGTCGCGGATCGATCCACGCGTAAAGCAAGTCAATTAAGAAGTTAATCAAAATGACCATGGCCGATAAAAGCATGACCACATCGCGCACCACAATCAGATCGCGGTTGGCTATGGCCTGAAAAATGAGGCGTCCAATGCCGGGCAAGACAAACACGTTTTCAATCACGATGGCGCTGGTGATGAGATTGCCAAATTGCAAACCCATGACGGTGACCACCGGAATCATAGCGTTGCGAAGCACATGGCGCCAAAGCACTTGAGACTTAGACAAACCCTTGGCCCTTGCAGTGCGGACATAGTCTTCCGACATTGATTCAATGACTGCAGACCGCGTGACGCGCGTGAGGATGGCCGTTTGCACAGCGGCCAAAGCCATGGCAGGTAAAAGCAGGGCAGCTAACCCCGCCCGAAGCCCACCCCCATTGTCTGCAGACCAACCTGGAAATCCACCTGCACTCACCCATTGCAAATGCACTGCAAACAACAATATCAAAAGGATGGCCAACCAAAAATTCGGCAAAGCCAAACCCAATTGGCTGAGCGTCATTACGCCCATATCAACCGAGCTGTTTTGTTTGGAAGCAGCATACAAGCCAAGGCAAAGCGCTATGACCACCGTAAGGCCCATGGCCATGATGGCCAAAGGCAGAGTGACATGCATGCGCTCCAGCATGAGCTCTGCCGTAGGGGTGTCGTAGGAGATGCTCATGCCGGAATGGCCTTGAAGCAGGCCGCCAGTCCATTGGAAATAGCGGTTCAAGGCGGGCTGGTTCAAGCCCAGCTTTTCTTCCATGGCTGCCAAGGATTCAGGGGTGGCAGTTTCGCCCAAAATAACCTGTGCTGCATTGCCAGGCAACCACTCAAGTACGCCAAATACGACCACCGACGTCACAGCCAACGTGATGAAAAAACTAAAGAAACGTTGGAACACAAACGAAGACACGCGTTATCCTTGTAACTTCAGTCGCCGAACCCAATGAGCCCATTCAGTCCATTGTGCTGTTGAGGGATGTGGCATGGATAAAAGGTTTTCAAATGACATCTCAGAACATTGTAAACAACCGCCTAAGTGAAAGGTCCAACCCACATCAGGGCAGCATTGCTGACATACCAGGCTTGCACATTGGTCATTTCACTTCGAGCCAAAGGCTGACGGGTTGCTCCGTGATCTTGGCACCCCAAGGGGCCGTAGGGGGCGTCGATGTTCGAGGTGCCGCGCCTGGCACCCGAGAGACCGACTTGCTCGACCCAGCCAATTTGGTTGACAAGGTGCATGCTGTGTTGTTGTCGGGTGGCAGTGCGTTTGGACTAGATGCCGCCAGTGGCGTGATGCGCTGGTTGGATGAGCGCAACATGGGATTTCAAACAGGCCATGGCTGTGTGCCCATTGTGCCGGCAGCGGTGTTATTCGACTTGCCGCTTGTACGCCAAGGCGACAACCCCAAAGTCCGACCCGACGCCGCCGCTGGCTATGCTGCTTGCGAAGATGCCATCTATCAAAAACCGCTCTCAGCCAGTTTAATGCGTGCAGCGGGTTATCCACTGTCTGGCAATGTCGGTGCGGGTGCGGGTGCAGTGGTGGGTAAATTATTTGGAATGAACCGCGCCATGAAGGGTGGTATCGGTCATGCGCTGGTTCAAGTGGGCGCTTGGCAAGTCGGTGCCATGGTGGCCTGCAATGCCGTGGGTGATGTGGTGGATCCGGTCACCGGCAAAGTACTGGCCGGCGCCCGCTCAGCAGATGGCACAAATTTGCTCAACACTCAAGAGGCGTTGTTATTAGGACAGACGGCGGCAAAGCCGATGGCAGGAACCAACACCACCATTGGCGTAGTGGCCACCAATGCAACCCTGAACAAAGCACAAGCCAAGCGACTGGCCATGAGTGCGCATGATGGCTTTGCAAGAAGTATTCGTCCGGCTCACACCACTTTGGATGGCGATACTTTGTTTGCCATGGCCACGTGTGCTGAAAGTGCTGAGCCCGACATGATGTTGCTGACTGTGATGGCAGCAGAAGCTACAGCGCAAGCCACAGTGAATGCCATCTTATTTGCGAACGGCGTGCATACATTAAAGGGCTATGTGCCTGCAGCGATGGAGCTGAATTCTTAAGGTTTGTACTTGCAGGATTTTTGATTCATTCCACCCTGAAGGCTAGACCGGCATGCGACTGTAGCCGCGCAATGAGGGCATGTCCCATGGCTGAAGCGGGTGTCCAAAAACCACCCTTTGTATCTGAGGCATCTTTCAACAAACAAATGGCCGCTTCAGAAATCATTTTGGAAGTGCTGCCGTAGCCAGGGTCTCGATCGCCTTTGACGCCCACTTTAACGGATTGACCTTGCGCATTGGTCGCAATGAACAGCACGTCATAACTACCCGCTTCGCGTTCGGCTTTGGAGGGGCCTTCGCCCGGTTTCAGTTTGTCTTCGCTCATGCTCTTGTCTTGTGCAATGGCGTTGGCAATGGCTTCGCCTTTTTCGCCAGGTCCCGTCACGATCATTTCGTCGTAGGCAAAATCTGAGCCCCACACATGGTTCAGTAAAAAGTTGGAGCGGTGAACATTTCTCGTGTTGATGGTGGCCATGATGAAAGGCGCAACCCAAACGCCCATCACTTCGTCCAACATAGGCTTGTGTCCTGTGGGTTGACGGGGGCCTTCAAATCCGGGTGTAAGTGAAAACGGATTTTTGAGCAAATCAATCACACCGGGCTGCGTGGCTGCAGCGGCCATGGTGGCCTTGAAACTGGCTGCTGTACCGCCAGAAAATGTACCCTTCATTTTGCGCACGCGTCCGCGCACACGCTGTGCAGGTTTGCCATAACGCTTGGCCATTTCGTCTTGTGCCATGAACACGCCTAAGTCAAAAGGGCTGGAGTCAAAGCCACAAGAAAAGACCAAGCGCGCGCAACTTTTTTCTGCAGTGCTTTGGTGCTTGTCAATCATTTGGCGCATCCATGCGGGTTCACCGCACAAGTCAACGTAGTCAACGCCTGATTCAGCGCAGGCTTTGACCAATTCGTTGCCATACAACTGGTAAGGGCCAACTGCTGAAATGACCAAGCGAGTGCGAGACATGAGAGACTTTAAAGAGGCTTCGTCGCCACTTTCAATGACCACCAAGGGCATAGAAGAAGGCGCGCCAATTTCGTCGCGTACCGCTTGCAGTTTGTCCATGCTTCGGCCTCCCATGGCCCATTGAAGCCCTGTGTCTGAGCGGGTGAGTAAATACTCTGCAATGAGGCGTCCCGTAAAGCCAGTGGCGCCGTGCACGACGATATCGAATTCTTTGGTCATTTTTTCAATCGTTCCAAGGGTTAAGGACGTCAAGTCCTAAGTTTTTAAAATCTTTGCTGTGACGCGTAACTATGGTTAAACCGTGATGCGCAGCAGTTGCGCCGATCAGGTTACGTGTGAGACTTTTATCACGCTTGAGTGGTACATCTTCCATGGCATGTCAAGGCAACGAGTGCATAAAACTGACGAGTGATTGTTGATTGCCTTTGTGTAAATAGACCATGACTTATTTCAACCCATATTGCAAGCAAATGCCAATCAACCCACAAACCCCAATGACATGCATCACGTTGCGCTTGTATTTAAACAACGCAATAGCAGCAGCTACAGCAATGAGTGCAGAAGGTATATCCAATAATTCACCAAAGCCTTGCGGCCAGAGGGTGTGATAGCCGAAGAACAAAGCCAAATTCACAATCACACCAACCACCGCCGCCGTGATGGCTGTCAATGGCGCAATGAACTTCAAATCATTGTGCGTGCTCTCTACGAAGGGTCCACCAGCCAGAATAAAAATGAAGGACGGTAAAAAAGTAAACCACGTGACCAGTGTGGCCGCCAAGGCGCCGGCCAAAAACAAGCTTTCAGGGCCCAACACTGCTTTCACATAGCCACCCACAAAACCCACAAAGGCCACCACCATGATGAGCGGGCCAGGTGTGGTTTCACCCAAAGCCAAGCCATCCATCATTTGAGTGGCGGTTATCCAGCCAAACTGTTCTACCGCACCTTGGTACACATAAGGCAACACGGCATATGCGCCGCCAAAGGTCAGCAGCGCGGCTTTGGTGAAGAACCAACTCATTTGAGTGAATGTGTGGCCCCATCCGTTTTGCATGACCAAGTACCCCATGGGCAACGCCCACAAAACAGCGCCGGCCAGCAGCACTTGCGCAAAGCGCTTCCAATTGAACAGCGCATGAGATGGCGTTGGCGTGTCATCGTCTATCAATGCAGGGCCCTTAGAAGCTACTGAAACTGTGTGACTACTGCTCTCATTGAACGATTCTGGCGACAAGCGTCCTGCAAAAAAACCAATGAAAGCAGCAACCAAGACAATGATCGGAAAGGGCACATTGAATATAAAAATAGCCACGAAACTTGATGCCGCTATGGCCAACAGCAGATTGTTTTTCAAAGCGCGCGAACCAATGCGATGTGCGGCTTGAATCACGATGGCAGTGACGGCGGGTTTGATGCCATAGAACAAACCAGCCACCCATGTCACTTGACCATAGGCGATGTAAATCCAAGACAGGGCAATCAACAGGAAAAGCGAAGGCAATACAAACAAAACACCGGCCACAATGCCGCCCCTTGTTTTGTGCATCAACCAGCCAATGTAGGTGGCCAGTTGCTGTGCTTCTGGCCCTGGCAAGACCATGCAGTAATTGAGCGCATGCAAGAAACGTTTTTCAGATAGCCATCGCCTGCGAACCACCAATTCCTCATGCATGATGGCAATTTGACCGGCAGGTCCGCCAAAGCTAATGAAGCCCAATTTGAACCAAAAAATCAGGGCTTGCCAAAAGCTCACAGATAGAGGTCTTTCGGTCGTAGCAAGCGTTACGATTGGGTTTGGCGAAGTCATGGTTGTCCAAGTCTATCGGGTTATGACCGATTCACTTATGCAAAGATGGCTTCAAAATGCGTCGAAAGCCAAATTAGAGGCTTTTAGCTGTGCCCTTTTTTTGTGATTAGACTATTCCCCATATTTCAATGGAGTAAATGATGAATTCTTTAAGTTTGACTCAAGCCCAGGCCGTGATTGAAGGAGCGCTTGCTGCAGCCCGAAAAAAAGGCTATAAACCCATGGGTGTGGTCGTGGTTGACGCCGCGACTCAAGCCATTGCCTTTGCACGTGAAGATGGCGCGAGTGCTTTGCGCTTGGACATCGCGCATGGCAAAGCTGGCGCTGCCATTGGCATGGGTGTGAGCAGCAGAGCCTTGGCGTTACGCGCCAAAGACATGCCAGCTTTTTTCGGCACCATTGCCACCAATGCAAAGCACCCCTTTATCCCTCAAACTGGCGCAGTTCTCATCACCAATGCAAAAGGCGAAATGATTGGCGCAGTTGGGGCTTCCGGCGGAACAGGCGATGAGGATGAAGAAATTGTGATCGCCGGTATTGCGGCAGCTGGTTTGCTTCACCTTTGAGGTGCATCAACGGATGAAGGACAAGCAATGAAATCGCCCTGGATCTCTGGGCTGCGAAGTGTGTCGCTTACAGTGCCCAACTTAGCGGCTGCAGAAACTTTTTATACCCAAACTTGGGGCTTGACAGTGGCCGATAGAAGTTGGGGTACGATTTACTTTCGCGGCAGTGGCAACGATCATCATTTGCTGGCGTTGCATGAAGCGGCTGGCACACCTCAGTTGCGCTGGGTGACTTTGCGCGCACGCAGTGCAAAAGCCTTAGATGAGATTGCGCAAGCTGCCTTGGCCGCTGGGGGTGAGGTGGAGCGCAGAGGCGCCGCATCTGATCCTGCTGGCGGCAGTGTTGTGGTGATTCGCGATTCGGATGGACGTCGAATTGAAGTGGTGCATGGCGATGCATTGCGGGCAAACGATGCACCGGTGCCAAAAGATCAACCAATCCGTCTGGCGCATGCGGTCCTGAACAGTCATGCTGTGGAAGCCACGCGAGTTTTTTTTGAAAAAGCATTGGGTTTTGTTTTGGCCGACCGAACACGCATCATGGCCTTTATGAATTGCGACAACGATCACCACACCATTGCTTTAGGCGATACCGACAACGACGCACTCAATCATGTGGCCTTTCTCATGCCCAACCTTGACGCCGTGATGCGCGGCGGCGGGCGCTTGAAAGATCAAGGACTGCCGCCTCAATGGGGCCCAGGTCGCCATGGTCCTGGCGACAATGCTTTCAATTACTTTGTCGACCCCTTTGGCATCGTCATTGAATACACTGCAGAAATCGAACAAATTGATGACACCTACCAAGCTGGCCGCCCCGAAGATTGGACGTGGCCCCTTGGTCGAAATGATCAGTGGGGCATTGGCCAAATGCCCACTGAGCAATTGAAGCAAGCACAACGCAGAGTGTTGTTCATGCCACACCTCGATTGATCAATTGCTGAGTTCATTTCACAGAGATAAAAACATGTATTTGTCTAGACGAACACTCATTGCTGCAGGTCTCAGCCTGTTCGATGTAGCTATCGCACAAGCCGCTACTTTTCCATTGCGGTCTGCAGGAAATTGGCCTCAAAGGCCTGTGAAATTCATCATTCCCAATGCGCCAGGAAGCTCAGTCGACACCATTGGTCGTTTGTTAATGAATGAAATGGCCAAGTCACTTCAACAAGCTGCTGTGGCAGACAACAAGGCAGGTGCTGCAGGCGCTTTGGGTGCTGAAGCTACACGCCTTGCATTAGCCGATGGCTATACCTTGCTCATTGGCTCGACCACAGCCATTTCTACTGCGCCCTTGCTGCAAAAGGCCGCACGCTACGATCCCTTGGCCGATTTTGAATTGATCAGTTTGGTGGCATTGTTGCCCAACGTTTTGGTTTGCAACCCTGCGCTACCCGTCAAGACTGCAAAAGATTTGATCGCGTATGCCAAAAGCAAAGGCGATAAAAGCAACATGGCCTCAGCAGGCGTGGGCTCTGCCAGCCATTTAGCGGGCTTGGCTTTTCAGTCTGCTGCGGGGTTCACATCACTGCATGTTCCCTACAAAGGGGGCAGTCAAGGGGTTGCGTCCGTGGTCTCGGGAGAAACCGATTGGGTGCTTACCCCCGCCCCTGCCGCCATGTCCTTGGTGGCTGGCGATCGTCTGCGTTTATTAGGGCACAGCCTGCCAGTGGGTGGTGCTGGTGTTGGCGATGCGCCTTCATTGGCTTCAACCGTCCCTGGATTTGAATTTGCAGGTTGGATTGGCTTGCTCGCGCCCAAGGGCTTGCCACTGGTCATTTCAACGGCCTTGGTAGAAACAGTTCAAAAAGCTTTGCAGGCGCGTGAAGTGATTCAAGCGTTTGAGTCCAATGGCGCAGTTCCTTCATCTTCTACCGCTGTTGAATTCAGACGTTTTTTAGAAAAAGACATTGCCACCAATAAAAAAGCCATTGCCATGGCGGGCATTCAAGCCGAATAACATGCTGAATCAATCAGTGACTCAAGTTGATGTGGCCATTGTGGGCTGCGGCCCTGCGGGTGTTGTATTGGCTGCATTGCTTGGGCAGGCTGGTATTCGAGTTCACATTTGCGATCGACTTCCAGGTGTGTATGAAATTCCGCGAGCCATTTCACTAGACCATGAAATTTTGCGAGTGTTTCAACAGATGGGTGTGATAGAGCAGGTGATGCCTTTCACAGAGCCTTTTACCAACTCAGAATTTTTTGGTGTAGAGGGTCAGTTGATCCGTCGCATGACCATGGTGCAAGCACCTTATCCACAAGGCTACACACCCTCGGTGGTGTTCTCGCAACCTCCTGTAGAAAAAATTCTACGTCAACATATTTCAGGCTTGCCGAAAGTGAGCATGGCCATGGGTTTGGCCATGACCCAGTTTTCACAAGATGCAAGTGGCGTTTATTTAAACTACGAGGACTCGACCCAAGTGCAAGCGAAATATGCCGTGGCTTGTGATGGGGGCGGTAGTGCCATGCGAGACAGTCTAGGGATTGGCTTTGAAGATTTAGATTTTGACGAACCTTGGCTGGTTGTTGACGTTCTTGTGAACGAAAAGGGCCTGGCCAAGTTACCCAAAACCAGTGTCCAGTATTGCCAACCCGAACGTCCCTGCACACTGGTCATTGGCCCTCAAAACCATCGGCGCTGGGAGATCAGTCTCAAGCCAGGAGAAGACCCCGTGCAAGCTGCTACGCCAGAAGCCACTTGGAAACTCTTAAGCCGTTGGCTGACGCCAGAAGATGGGGAACTGTGGCGTCAAAGCAGTTATCGTTTTCATGCCTTGGTCGCAGAGCGTTGGCGCGAAGGCCGTGTATTTTTAGCAGGTGATGCAGCCCACATGCAGCCTCCCTTTTTGGGCCAAGGCATGTGTCAAGGTGTGCGCGATGTGGCCAATTTAGCCTGGAAACTCACTTCTGTTTTAAAAGACGAAGTGAAAGGACAGGCTGCAGAGAAACTACTCAACAGTTATGGCAATGAGCGCAAGGCCCATGTGCGTGAACTCACCTCTCGAATCAAAGGGGTCGGCGCTTTGGTTTGTGAACGCGATGTTGAAAAAGCACGTTCAAGAGATCTCAAACTTTTAGCCGATTGTGGTGGAATTGTAAAAGACACGCCTAGGCAAGATATCTTGCCTGCACTCAGTACAGGTTTGATTTTTCCTAGTCCAGGCGCTGGAACCTTGTTTCCACAACCGCATATGCAAGCAGGTCAGTTGATGGACCAGTTGTATGGGTACCTATGGCGTTGGGTGACCGATGGCACCGTGAAAACAGAACTGCCAAAGGGTATCAGCGTCATTGATTTGTCGGAGCAGCCAGAAACAGAAGGTGTGGCGGCGCTTTGGATGCAGCGTCATGGCGTTCATGCTGCCTTGGTTCGTCCTGACCATTATGTTTTTGCAAGCGCAGCTCATGCGGCTGATGCTGAGAAATTGTTTGAAAATTGGCGCACCCATTTAAATTGAAATAAAAAGGAGACAAGCACATGAAAAGACGGCACTTCACCCAAGCCAGTTTGATATTGGCGGCAGGTTCATGGATGACGAGCGCTCTGGCGCAAAGCTGGACCGACAAGCCCATCAAATGGACCTTGTCTCAACCCCCAGGCTCAGGCCCAGACAATGTGGCGCGAATTTTGTCAGATCGACTGGCCAAGTTATGGGGTCAAGCGGTGGTCATTGACAACAAGCCAGGTGGACAAAACACCATTGGTGCGCTGGCTGCTGCGCGTTCTGCACCCGATGGCGGTACGTTTTACTTTGCTACCACGGCGGCTTTGATTACCAATCCATTGCTGTTTAAAAATTTGCCCTACGACACTGCCAAAGACTTTGTGCCTGTTGCTTTTATTGCGCGCAGCCCTTTTGCATTATTGGTCAAAGGCGATTCAACCATTGCCAGTTTGGATGATTTGATTGCCAAATCAAAAGCATCTGCTGGCAAATTGAGCCTGGGCAACGAAGGCCCGCGTACCTTCAGTGGCATGATTGCACGTTTGTTCAATGCGCGTGCTGGCGCTGGCGCTAACTTGGTGGCTTATGCAAATGTAGGGCAGGGCACAACCGATCTCATGGGCGGTCATGTGGACGCCATGGTGGCCGACTTGGCCAGCACCGCACCCTTAGTTCGACAGGGCAAGTTAAGAATATTGGCCACTACGTCTGCCAAACGTGTCCAAGGTTGGGAAAACGTGCCCGCGTTGTCAGAGAAGCTGCCTGGCTTTGACATGGTGGGATGGTTTGCCGTGGTGGCGCCTACAGGTACACCGGCAGCGGCCATTGAACGCAGCAACCGAGACATCAATGCACTGTTGGCCGACAAGGAGGTGGCCGATCGCATAGCCAGCATTGGCCCCTTGGTGGACAGCAGCATGAATTTGGAAGCTGTGGGTGCATTTTTGCGAAGCGAGTCTGCAAGATGGCAGTCCATCACCAAAGAAATTGGTGTTCTGCCTGAGTGATACTCACCCTTTGACTTTATTCTTAAATATCGCCCATGGAAATCAAGGTCAACTTTCTCGACAAGCTTCGTATTGAAGCTAAGTTCGATGACTTCACTTTGGTGGCCGACCAGCCCATCCGTTA
The DNA here is from genome assembly GCA_947479935.1 of Comamonadaceae bacterium. Lineage (GTDB taxonomy): Bacteria > Pseudomonadota > Gammaproteobacteria > Burkholderiales > Burkholderiaceae_C > Limnohabitans_A. The sequence goes on along the minus strand of CANKBG010000011.1, from coordinate 7,832 downwards.
CAAAGGCGATGGTTCAGCCCCCGGCCCCTTTGATTATTTTTTAGCTTCGTCGGCTTTGTGTGCGGCTTACTTCGTCAAGTTGTATTGCCTCACACGCAACATCTCGACAGAAAATATTCGCCTCTCGCAAAACAACATTGTGGATCCGAAGAACCGCTACCTGCAGATTTTCAAAATCCAAGTTGAGTTGCCACCTGAAATTTCCGAAGTTGATCGCCGTGGTATTTTGAATTCGATTGAGCGCTGTACTGTGAAAAAAGTGGTACAAGCTGGCCCAGAGTTTGTCATTGAAGAAGTGGCCAACCTGGATGCCGATGCACAGTCCTTGCTTAGCCTAAAACCATCGGCTGAAACCAACACTTTTATCCTTGGCAAAGATTTGCCTCTAGAACAAACCATTGCCAACATGTCGGGCATCTTGGCCAACTTGGGCATCAAGATTGAAATTGCCTCATGGCGCAACATCATTCCCAATGTATGGTCCTTGCATATTCGCGATGCGCATTCGCCGATGTGTTTTACCAACGGCAAAGGGGCGACCAAAGAAAGTGCATTGGCTTCTGCACTGGGCGAATACATCGAGCGACTTAACAACAACCATTTCTATGCGGGCGTCTACTGGGGAGAAGACTTGGCCAATGCTGAGTTTGTGCACTACCCTAACGAGCGATGGTTCAAGCCGAATAAGAAGGATGCGTTGCCCAAAGAAATTTTGGATGCGTACTGCCTCAAAATTTACAACCCCGAGGGTGAGTTAAAAGGCTCGCACTTGATCGATACCAACTCGGGCAATGTGGCGCGTGGCATTTGTTCACTGCCTTTTGTGCGTCAGTCCGACAAACAAGTGGTGTACTTTCCGTCCAACTTGGTCGAAAACTTGTTTGTGAGCAACGGCATGAGCGCCGGCAATACACTGGCCGAAGCGCAAGTGCAATGCTTGTCAGAAATTTTTGAGCGCGCCGTCAAGCGAGAAATTCTGGAAGGCGAAATTTGTTTGCCTGATGTGCCGCCCGAAGTGTTGGCCAAATATCCCAGCATCATGGCTGGCATTCAAGGCCTAGAAGCCCAAGGCTTTCCAGTCTTGGTCAAAGACGCTTCCTTGGGTGGCACCTACCCTGTCATGTGCGTGACCTTAATGAACCCCCGCACAGGTGGCGTGTTTGCTTCCTTTGGCGCGCACCCCAGCTTGGAAGTGGCACTAGAGCGCAGTCTGACAGAGCTCCTGCAAGGCCGAAGCTTTGAAGGCCTGAATGATTTACCGCCGCCCACCTTTGAAAGCAACGCTGTGACCGAGCCCTACAATTTTGTAGAGCATTTCATCGACTCCAGTGGCATTGTGTCTTGGCGCTTCTTCAGTGACAAAGCAGATTATGAATTTGTGGAGTGGAATTTTGCAGGTCAAGGCAACACAGCTAATGCAGACGAAGCCACAACTTTGTTTGGTATTTTGCACAAGATGGGCAAAGAGGTTTACACCACCGTACACGACCAACTGGGCGCTATGGCTTGCAGAATATTGGTGCCAGGGTATTCGGAAATTTACCCAATCGAGGATTTAATTTGGGACAACACCAACAAAGCCTTGTTATTCCGAGAAGATATTTTGAACTTGCATCGCTTAAACGATAAGCAATTGGCTGCACTGCTAAACCGTTTGGAAAACAACGAACTGGACGAGTACGCCGACATCGCCACCCTGATTGGCATTGAGTTTGATGAGAACACCGAGTGGGGGCAGTTGACTGTGTTGGAGTTGAAACTGTTGATTCATTTGGCGTTAAAACAATTGGAAGCGACGCACGATTTGGTCAGTGCCTTTTTGCAATACAACGACAACACCGTTGAACGCAAACTGTTTTACCAAGCTTTGGATGTGGTGCTAGAAGTTGCTTTAGACCTAGAACTCGAAATAGAAAACTACGAACACAACTTCCGTCGTATGTTTGGCAACGCGCGCATGGACGCCGTGCTGGGCTCGGTGTATGGCAGTGTGCGCTTCTTTGGTTTAACGCCCACCAGCATGAAGCTAGAAGGTTTGGACAGGCACCATCGCTTGATAGACAGCTACAAGAAGCTGCATTCGGCCAGGGGAAATGGATTCACCTGTGGCGCTTGAATGTACGCACAGCCGGGCACTTGATTTCGTCACTTTGGCGCAATTGCAATCTACCTAAATGAGCTACAGCTTGGTCTGGTTCAAACGCGACATGCGTTGGTAAGAGTTGAAGTTGGTTTTGTAGGCATTAGACAATACAATTTGAAGACGGACACTGGAGCATGCGCCGTGCACGTTGGACAACCGGCAGATCGATCAGCTTGCCGTCAAGCCGTATCGCCCGACCTTTCGCGGCATCGCTAGCAATAATCACGGCGCGCGCCCAGAGCAGTTCTTCCTCGCTCGGACTAAAGCCGCTTTCAACAAGTGCGACCTGATTCGGATGAATGCAAAGCTTGCCGCCAAATCCCAGATCGCGTGCGCGCGACACATCGCTACGCAATTGCGCCTCGTCGCCGATCTGCAAGGTAACGCCATCGAGAGGAGCGGCAATGCGCGCGGCGGCCGAGACGATTACCATCGTTGAACGGGCAAACAGCAAGGGATCACCCTCAGCAATGATGCCGGTATCAAGCTGAAAGTCGACTGAGCCGAAAACCAGTTGCTGCACGTGCGGACCGCGCGCAATTTCTAGCGCATTCAGAAGTCCGGCGGCCGATTCTATGATCGGCATGACGGGTAATTCGAGCGCCCCGAGCAGGCTGACAACCCGTTTTACGTCGGCTATTGATTCGGTCTTCGGCAGCATGATTCCCAGGGGCCGGGCTGCGGCGACGGCGCGCATGTCCTCTTCGAAGTATTCGGTATCGACACTGTTGACGCGCACCCAGACGTTTGGTACATCGTCCTGACGCTGAGTCAGCCAACTGCAAACAACGCTGCGAGTCGCGAGCTTCTCTTCTGGTTGAACGGCATCTTCTAGATCGAACACAACTCCGCCAGCGCCCGAGGCGATGCCTTTAGTGAAGCGTTCGGGACGGTTGCCGGGGACGAACAGATAACTACGCTTCATTCATATCTCCATTTCATGCTGGCTGCGCGCAAGTCGTTTCGAATGGTTCCGGTGGGCGCGATGCGATCATCGGTTAGCGCTTTGCAGCGGCATGCCCTATGTGTCAGGCCTAAATCACGCCCGCTTGCCGCAAGACATCGATCTGATCGGCAGAATAACCCGCGTCCAACAGCATGGCATCGGTATCGGCTCCCATGGCTGGCGCTGCAACGTGCGGCAAGCTGACGCCTGCGACGCGGATCGGTCCGGCAACCATGCGCGCCGAGCGTCCATCTGGATAGAGATAGTCGGCCAGCGCCTCACGCTCGGCCAAATATGGATTTTCAAGAGCCTGCGCGATGTCATAGACCGGTGAGGCCGGTACCTTACCGGCGAACAGGGTCATCCAGTCGGCGGTGATGCGTTGCATCAGCACACCGTCAAGCATTTGCGTGACGCGCTCGCGATTTTCTAGGCGCTTGGCAAAAGTGGCGAAATCGGGGTCGGCGTTCCATTCGGGCTTGCACAGCAAGCCGACCAGCACTCCCCAGAATTTTTCCTTGTTGCACATCAGAAAGATCCAGCCGTCTTTGGTGCGATAAAGTTGACTGGGGGTCAGACTCGGGTGTCCAGAACGCGGGCTGCGACCGGTCACCACCCCCTGATTGAGAAACCAGGTGCCGGGGTAATTGAGGTTGTGCAAGGCCACATCGAACAGAGAGGTATCGACATCCATGCCCTGACCGGTGTTGCGTGAACTGACGACGCCCGCGAGCAAGCCGAACGCTGCGGCTAGGCCTGTCATCAGATCTACGATTGACAAGCCGTATCGTGTCGGCGGGCCATCCGGTTCGCCGGTCAGCGACATGTGCCCGGCTTCAGCCTGCATCAGGTAATCGTAGCCAGGCCAGGCCGTACGCGAACCATTGCGCCCATAGGCAGACAGGTGGGTGCAGACTATGCGCGGGTTGCTTGCCTTAAGGTCGTCGTAGGTCAGACCGAGTTTGACCGGAAGGTCACCTCGCAGGTTGTCGAGAACTGCATCGGCCTGGGTGACCAATGCCAAAAAGGCAGCGTAGCCATCCGGATGTTTAAGGTCAAGGGTGACGCTTTTCTTGTTGCGGTTGAATGTCTGAAAAAAATGGCTGTCACCAGGACCGAAAAAATGTGGGCCTACGCTGCGTCCGACATCACCGCCATCTCGGTGATTTTCGATCTTGATTACTTCTGCGCCCAGGTCGGCTAAATAGAGGGTTCCAAAGGGACCGGCTCCGTACTGTTCAACTGCGAGGATGCGAACCCCGGCAAGGGGTAGAGGGCGAGTGTTTGAGGTGCCAATAGTCATAAGTCTTAAGGGTAATTCAGTTCGATGCCAGTTCTGCTTCAAATTGCGCGGCGCTGGTCACCGACTCCAGATCGAGCACCATGTCGCGCACCCTAAGCGCCTGTGCGTGCGGCAGGTTGAGGGCGCAGTTGTCAAAATACTTTGCTTCGATTTCTGTGTTGCTGAGCGGCTGTTCCGGATTGCCGCGATTGACCGCAACGCGATGTTGCATGACGCGCCCGTCGTCGAGCGTGACCACTACTTCGCCGGTGTAATGGACCGGGAAGGTTGATGCTTCATCGATCTCATAGTTGACCTTATCCATCAAAGCCAAGATACGTGGCTCAACAAATGCGGCTGGCAACATCTCCGCCAGCCCGAGTTTGCCGCGCATCAGGCCACTGGCAACAGCGTAAGGAATACTGAATTTCGCGTCGTAATCATTCTTCGGCCTGCGCTTAGCGTCAACTGGTTCTGCGACTGACTTGACCACGCCGGCCGGAATTAGCGCACGGATCGAGCGGATGCGTGCCGTATCGATGCCTGCATTATGCAAAGCGATGGCTGCGTCGGCGCAACCATGGACGAAGTGACAGGCGGGAAAGGGCTTGATGGCAACATTGTCGAGTTCCCAGACGCTGCCAAGGTTCGCTGTCGCGAGCGACAGATCGGAAGCGGCGAACTCGGCGGGTGGCAAGTGACTGCGATACAGCCCGAAGCGCCCTTCGTAAGCCTCGCGCGGTGCTGGGAAGTCGTCGGCGGCGAGCGTTGCTGCCGTGATTCCGCTGGCGGCCGACCAACCCGGATGGATACGTTTGGTCCAGGAGCCGTCTTCGATGAACTGCAAATTGCCGCTCGCAAACGACAGTGCGATGCCTTGTGCGCCAGCCAGTTGCGCTGGCGCAAGGTGCATGAGGCGCCCCGCTACCAGTGCGGAGGCAAAGGCGCCGATCAATCCTGTCGGGTGAAAACCTACCTGATGAAAAGCCCCTTTGACCACGCAGGCTAGACGCGCGCCGGCTTCGACCCCGGCAATATAAGCGATCAGCATTTGGGTACCCGAGCTGCCGAATTGGGCTGCGCTGGCGAGCGCGGCCGGCAATGTACTCACGGTCAAGTGTGTAACGCCTGCGGCATGCGTATCGTCGTAATCGAGTCCGTGCATCAGCATGCCATTGATCACAGCAGCATCACGCATGGGTAGCCGAAGCGGCATACCAATCACGCCGCGCGGACCGTCTCCGGCCAGCCTAGAAACCGATGCAGCAATGCGCTTCGCGAACTCTTCTTCACGCGCCGCATAAGCGCAACCGATGGCGTCCAGCATAAGGTATTTGGCCCGTGTGACAACGGCTTGCGGGACGTCAGTTAAGCACAAAGCGGCAGTAAATTCCGCCAATTGCTGTGAAATTGCCGAAGCAACTGGGTCAGGTGCTGGACGCAATACGGCATTCATGAAGGCTCCTGTTTCACTTCCTCGTCCTGACTTCGACCTCAGTCGACCTTGGCGCCCGATGCCTTGACAGCCGCAGCCCACTTGGTGGTTTCCGCTTTCAGGTATTCAGTCAACTGATCCGGTGCAATGACCATCGGTTCGGTTCCCAGTGACTGAAAGCGGGTACGGATTTCTGCCGAATTGAGAATCTTGTTAATCTCGGAATTGAGTTTTTCGATGATGGGGCGTGGCACTTTTGCTGGTGCCGCCATAGCGACCCACGGCACGGCCGAAAAACCGCTGACACCGCTTTCCGAAATGGTAGGTACATCGGGCAGAACCCCGGTGCGCGCAATGCTCGAGACCGCAATCGGCCGCAGGCGATTGTCCTTGATTAAAGAAATGGTTCCCGCCAGGGTTTCGAACATGACGTCGATCTGACCGCCAATCAAGTCGCTGACTGCAGCCGGTCCGCCTTTGTAGGGTACGTGTTGCATGTTGATGCCTGCCGCTAACTTAAAGCTCTCAGTAGCAAGGTGGTTGGTCACACCGCTGCCGCCCGAACCGTAATTCAACTTGCCCGGATTGGCTTTGGCGGCTTCAATCAACCCCCCTATATCCTTGATCGGTGATTTGGTGTTGACCAATACCGCATACGGCACGATACCGAGACCGGACACCATCGCCAGATCGCGCGAAACGTTGTAAGGCAGCTTGGTGTAAAGCGCAGGGTTGACTGCCAGCGGGCCACTCGAGGTAGCCAGCAACGTATAGCCATCTGGCTCCGCTTTGATTGCCATTTCGGTTGCGATGATGCCGGCAGCTCCGGGCCGATTGTCTACATAAAATTGTTGACCAAGGTTCTTGGTCAATTCGAATGCAACTGCGCGTGCCAGCACATCGGTGGCCTGGCCCGGCGGGAAGCCGAGCAGAATGCGTACAGGCTTATTTGGATAGTCTTGCGCGGCGTTGACCTGGGCATGGGCAGCCGGAAGCACGGCGACGAGAAAAAGGCCAACTACGTTGACGGCGAAAGTGTGAAGCAGTTTCATTAAGTGGCCTCCTATATTCATTGAAACCGTAAGGCATCTTTCAATACCTTTTGATTTGTCTGGACAATATATGGTCAAGAAATTGGCCTGTCAACAGTCGTTTTAAGGCGTGTCGTTTTAAGGTGATTCCAGCTTTGTCTGGTCAGATCAGGTTAACAAAGATGGCTGAGTCTAGCGACGTAAGACCATCCTGTAGGTAAATCGATCCGCTGGATGGATGTTGTCGGCAAGCTCGATCAGTCGGCCGCTGATGTCGAAATAGCTGCGCGTGATGGACAAGCCAGGCGTACCAGTCGGTACCCCGAGATTGGCTGCATCTTGTTCGTCAAGGATGATTCCAATGATGGCCTGTTCGACCCGATCGATGCGCATGCCGTAATCGCGCTCGATGAGCGCGTACACCGGACCGCGGTTGCTGCGCAGGGCGTTTCCAATCCCCTTCAGCATTGGGTTTAGATAGAGGCGTGTCACGCCGAAAGGGCGCTCGCCGTCGATCTCATAACGAATCGCCATGGCGTAGATCCATTCTTCGCCTGGGGGCGCTGACACGCGCCTAGCAAGAGTCTTGGATAATGTGACACGCCCGATGTAAACGTATTTGAAATCAGTCGTCTCGGCGTACTGAAACAGATCGCGTAAGGAGTAGATGCCCTGGGTGTAGCGGGTGTCATCGGGTAGCGCCGCGACCACCGTGCCGGCTCGAGGCTTACGAAGCACCAAACCTGCGGTCGAAAGAACGCGAATGGCCTCGCGAATTGTGAATCGCGAGACATTGAGCTGCTCGCATAACTCGTGCTCAGTCGGCATTTGCGCCCCCACCGGGTAGCGGCCGCTGGCAATCGCCTCGCGTAACGCATGCGCGATTTGCAGGTAGCGCGGCGCGCCCTCCCTGGCAATGTGGCGGGTCTTGATCGCTATCGCCTTAGCATCTTTGGTCAATTTCCTCTTTGCATTCACTTTGACTGCGAATGCAT